>CAWCJX010000021.1:0-376541 GCA_963795865.1 uncultured Alphaproteobacteria bacterium | reverse complement strand
CCATTAAACCCTGGAAACGCAGAGCGGCGGACGTATTCCCATTCGAACCCGCCGGCGAGCCGACCGTAATTGCCTTTGTAGAAGTCCTGCCAGAAGCCGATGGTGACATCGCTCACCGACTTGTTGATGGCCGCGCAGTTCGAGGTCCCGCCGGTGAACGAGGCAGCGGTGGTAATGTTGCATCCGGTGTTGACTGCGCTCGGAACACCAAAGCCCGTCAGACCTTTGATGGAGCCGGTGGAGACGACGCTCCAATAGTTGGGCTGCGCCTTTTCCGTTCCGGCATAGCCGTAGATGTCGAGCCCGGCCCAGGGGTGCAAAACAACCCCGCCCAATGCATGGAACGCTTTGATGGGCGACAAGGAACCATCGGGCGCGACGACGACATCGGACAAATTCGCGGCGCCGTAGCGGCCGATGCCGCTGCCGTACAAGGTCGAGGCCTGGACGTCGACGTACTTGGTGAGAGGGCAACAGCACCGAACCGCCGACGCCCTCGCCGCTCTTGGTCCTCTGGCTTTGCTGGCCGGGGACGAGGGTGAGGGCAGTGGTCGCAGAACATAAGCCTTCTGTCTGAGCCGGAGGCCCCGCGGTGGTAACTGGCGACACGACGCAGCCGAACGTGTTGTCGTTGAAGAAGCGCGCGATGCCGAACGCTTCATAGTGGCCCCAACCCGGATCGAACGCGGCCTTGCCGATGATATCAGGGGCAACATCGGGGGCGAAGTTATTGGCGTATCCGCCGCTGCCCAGGAAGGAATTGCCGGCATTGGCATAATTGACCAGCCAGCCGCCGACATTGCCGCCATTCGCGACGGCGCCGGTACTGTTGTAAACGAGCTCGGCGGGGTTCTCGATCGAGAGACCAAAGGCCGCCCAGGACCCGAAATCCTTGACCACACGCAGCTGCCAGTTGCGCGTGAAATCAAATCCGACGACGTAGTTCGGGTCGATGGTCAGCGGGATGTTCTCTTGGCGCGCCGTGATCCCGACCTTGTTTTGGGTGAGCATGCTCCAGGCTTGACCGGCAAGGACGTGGAAGCCCCAATCGGTATTGTCATAAGCGAAGAAGCCTTGGCGCAGACGCGGCGCCCAACTGTTGCTTTGGTTGTAGTTCGACGTCACGCCGACGCCGAGGAAGTCCATCTCGTAATATCCGGAGAGTTTTTGCACCGGATCCAAGGCACCTTCGACCAGAAGCGAGATCCGGCTCTGCCGGGCGCTGCCGTGGAATTCGTTTTCGCCGAACAGGGGCGAGAATGGATAAGGAATGCTGGTAAAAGGTGTGCCCAGATCCGATTCCGCGTTGTGCTGCCGGTACACGGTTTCCGCCGCCAGGAAGCCCCCCCAAGTCAGCTTGACGCGATCGACGATGCTCGGCGCCTTGGCGGGGAACGGTTTCAGGTCGGCGCCATAGGCTCCGTTGAAAGCCGCCGGAATCTCCGCTTTCGCCTCCGCTGCCTTCTTCTTGGCCTCGACGAGATCGCTCTTGACCTGCTTCATCTGCTCCTGCAGCTGCTCCATCTGGCGCTGCATGCGCTCGACCTTATCCAAGTCAGGTGCAGGTGTTTGGGCGTTGGCCGCACCTGCGGCGAATATCGCAGTGGTCGCCAGCAACCACCAATGACATTTCGGCATTGCAAAATCTCCTGTTCCCTGACGACCATGACCCCCGCCATGGCTAAATGAGACGAGCCCAAGCATTCGGGCTCGCAAGTGCCGTCCCAAGGACCGAGTGGCGACAGACGCGAGAGACTCAGCAACCCGCGGCGACCCCCACGTCTCATCGGTTCGCCAGCATCTCGAGGCGGCGCGGGCCCTCGGGCGAGCCCATTTCCTTGGCTCTTTCGTACCAGCCGCGGGCCTTGTCGAGGTCGGCGGCAACGGGGCGGTAACCGCGGTCAGCCAGAACGACGGGATCGTAGGTGGCGCCCATCGCCACCGCAGCGCCGGCATCGCCGGCATTGGCGGCACGAAGGAACAGGATCCGCGCGGCGGTGAGATCGCCGGCGTCGAAGAGCTGCTTGCCCCGGTCGATCAGAAGTTTCACGTCCTGCGGCCCTGTCGTCGCGGTCACCGGGACCGGAGCCCGAACCGCCGGCGGCGGAGCGGATGGCGCCTCGCCTTCGGCAACCACGGTCGCAGAAGGCCCGGTAATGACCTGGGCTCTGGCCGTTTCGGCTCGAGGCGGGTCGGCTCGACGTGTTTCGGACTGGGCCAATTCGAACTGGACCGCCTGGGCTGGAACTGCCGGACCCGGAATCGCCGGAGCTTCGGCCACGGGTAAATCGGTGCTTGGCCGGATCGCGGCATCCGCCCGGGGCAGATCAACCGACGCGGACGCTTCGACGATCCGTTCGGACGCAAGCGCGGGCGCTTGCGCCGTCGGCACCGATTGCGGTGCAGCCATGCTCATTCGCCATCCGTCTCGCAGCTCGGGCGGACCCGCCAGCGGAGCGTCGGACGAAGCCAATCCGACAATCTCGGCCAGCCGCTTGTGCACCGGGGCGGTCGCCACCGCGAAATAATACGACAGCGGCGCCGCAATCGCGCTCGCCACCAGGAACCTGATCGCGCCCGGCCAGGACGCGCCACCGGAGCGCGGCGGCGCAAGCTGTGGCGCCGGCGGTACCTCCCTGAGCCAGGCCGGGAGCGGCGGCGTCCGCTGCAGCGGGGTCCGGTCGAGTGCGTCGCGGTCGAAGATCGGTTCCACGACCGGCAGTCCGGAAACCCGTGGCAGCGCGGGAGCAGGCGGCAGGCGGCAAGCCTCCACCTCGCTCTGCAGCCAGCTCAGGGTCGCTTCGAGGCGGCTCAGATCGGCTTTGCTCGCCTCATCCAACGCCGCCGCTTCGGAGCGCGTTGCGGACGCAATGCGATCGTATGCAGCGGTTTCATCGGGTTCGTCCGGCGATTGCGGTTCGTGACGCGAAATCGCGTCGTCCTGTATCTCCTCGTGCCGGCGCAGTATCTGGTCGTGCCAGGCGACGTCTTCGTCCCCCACCGCGGTCACTTCGTTCGGCGACGCGGCCGGCGGGAGATGATCCGCGGCAAGCGGCGGCGAGCCCGCTTCGGTCAGCGGCGGCGCGAAATACTCGAACAGGTCGCGCTGCGCAACATCGGCGATGGCATCGCCGGGCTCCCGAAGCAGATCGGATTGATCGCACGCTGCCCTCAAAGGGATATTCATGGCTCGATACTCCCTGCCGACGGATCATCGGCGCCCTCCTTCAGCTGCTTCGGAGTCGTTTGCGGCGAGGCCGGTGTCGGGCAATCCGTTCCACGCGGGCCGAGAATTTCGTGGCTGGAATGGTTCGCTTCCGCCATGGCCTGCCAGGATGCCCGCCATCCTGTTTCAACGGATTGGTCACCCTGCCCGCTGCTGGTTATCACGAACTCCTCCTGATGGCTGGACTCTCACTCGCTGGGACGGCCGTAGCCTCGCTGCACGCTCAATTTCCATCGCCGACCTCGTGGCCGCCGACGAGACGTGCTGATCGCGAAAGCGTCACTGCGACAACGCGCACCGCAGCCGAGCTGCGATGCGCCGCCTTTCTCGGTGTCGCGCGTCAGCGCGACCGAATCGCGGCACTGTTCTGCGGATGCAGAAACTGTTGGAACTTGACGAACAGCATTTCCCGTTCGCTGCTGGAGATGGTCTTCAATCCCTGCGCCACCGCATATTCATCGATGAACTGATTGAAGGCGACCTTGAGGTCGGCACCACTGTCACCGCTGGCTATCCGCTGCTGATGCTCAGCCAGCCAAACTGCTGCGGGCTTGAATCGGGTCCAACCGGGCATATTGGCTGCGATATTGATCTCACTCCACTTTGGGTGCCGGGCGCCTTCACGGAACTGATCAATCCTGCCAAAGAACTCCTGCACGAACTTGGCAAGTCTGCTGTAACGCGCGGAATTCTCGGGCCATGCATACGCTACCAGCAGTGCTCGGTTCGCAAATGTCGGTACCGACCGACCTTCCGGAATCAAATCCGGATACTGCTCATGGGTCAGCTCCGCCGGAATGTAGTCGGCCAGGACCTGCTTGACGTTTGGGCTCGGCAACGAGCGCTCGTCGAACGGCAGGAAGTGGACGCCGTCCTCCTTCTTCAGCTTGGCGAACATTGCCTGGGGAGCCCCCGTGAGGATGATCATAGCCGCGATCTCGCCGTCGATGACCTTCTTAATGGCCAAGTCGTTATCGTAATACGACCGCACCGTATCGAGCTTCAATGTATTGAATACGATATCGGCCGTAACTTCGGTCTGGCTGTCCTTGAGGTTGAAGTTCACCTTTTTGCCGCGCAAATCCGCGAAGCTCTTGATTTCGTTGCGCGCAATGACCTGAAACTCGGAATTATACAGCTTTGTGATATATTGCACGCGCTGCTCGATGTTGGCGTACAGCGACGAATCGCGCTTCTTCAGAAGCCGCAGATTGTCCTCGTCGATCACCGCCATGTCGGCGTTCTTGAGGAACAGAACATCCTGAAGATTCTGCAACCCACCGACGCCGAGCATCGGCAACACGCGCAGGCCGTCGGGCCGCAGATCGTTCACCACATTGCGTATATCCTCGGCAAATCGCGCGCAGGTGCACGAAAGCCCGGATACCACGATCGTTACCGCGATGTCATTGGTTTGACGCTTCTTGTCCTCGTAGTTCGAAATCACCGACCTCGATAACGTCTCCGTCCGTGCCAACTGCATCGGCACGGCGAGAAACAGGCAGACTGTAGCGGATAAAGTCCTGACCGTTGAGTTGGACATACGCATTGTGCACTCCCATTTGATACGCCGCTTAAACTTCGCCCGGTAATGTGATGCATGTCCGAGCTTTGCTGTGCCGTCGTCGCCCTTTTCGTGCGACAATCGTGTAACCGAAGCGACTGGACCGCATGCCGCGCGTTCCGTCACAGCCCGTAATTCGCCTTCAGATAATCGCCGATGATCTTCGCGTCTGCCGGATCGATCGGCGCCCCGAAGGCGTTGATCATCTTGGTCACCTCTGCGTCCCAGCCTGCGGCATTGAGAAACGTCGAATTCATGAGAATGTAATCGAGCGTATGGCAGGCGGCACAATTGACCTCGACCTTGTCGATGCCCGGCGCACGCTTGAGGTGCACCGGCTTCTCGGCGGCCGCGGCGGCAACCGTCATGGCAGCGGACAGTATCGCGATGGTGGTTGATCTCATGGCGCATTCCTTCAGGCCGCAACGAGGGTGAGGGATTGAACGACGTTGTGGTGGTAGCCGGCTGGATTCGCGATGAGCGTCGAGGCTTGCCTCTGGCCGATCTTGTTGGCGGCGCGCGCCATGATCTTGTAGTTGCCTTTTGTCGGCAGTACCACACTGTAGCTGAAAGCGCGAAACGCGAAGCGGCCGAGATCCGAGCCGAGCGTTGCCGCAACCCAGCGGTTGCCGCCGTCGAGCGATATCTCAACAAAGTCGATACCGTAACCCGCGTCCCACGCGAGGCCGCTGACCGTGACCTTGTCGCCTGCCTTCACGGAGGCGCCGTCGGCATGGCTCGTCAGCAGCGAGTTGACCACCATTTCGGTGATCGGGGTGTTGATCGCAGTTTCCTGAGAGGCAAAGCGCGCCGCCACCGGGAACTTGCCGAGCGGAATCCGGTAGGCCGACTTCATCCAGAAACCGTCGAACGGTTTGGTGGTTGCGCTAATCGAGGTCACGTGCTTCATCCAGTAGGTCGCCGTCCATCCCGGAACGATGATGCGCGCCGGAAAGCCGTTCCAGTGAGGCAGCGGATTGCCGTTCATCTCGTAAGCAACGAGGGTCGTGTCCTCGATCGCCTTCCACACCGGAATGCTTTTCATGAAATTGGGCGTCTTTTCGACGGCGCCACTGTCGCTGCCAGCGAGCACGATTTCGAGCGCCTGTCCCTTGAGGCCGGCCTTTTCGAGCACGTCCTTCAGGCGCGCGCCTTTCCAGCGTGCACAGCCCATCGCGCCATAGCCCCATTGGACGCCCGGCACATGGGGCTCGAACAAGCCGCGGCGGTTGCCGGAGCACTGGCACACGGCGGCCACTTCAGTCGCCGGCAATTGCTTCAATTCGGCGAGACCGAACTGGATCTCGCCGCTGGCGCCATCCCCGCCGACGGAAAGCCTCCAGTTATCGGCATTCACCTCAGGAACATCCGCCAGATGGTAGCGAACGAAGAAGACGTCGTTGGGTGTGATTGCGCTGCGCAGATGCTTGATAGGCGTCTCGTAGTTCGGCGGCAAGTAGGAGAGCTTGATGAGCGGCTTCTTACCTGGCAATGCGTCGAGCGCGGCCTCGGCTCGCGTGCCCTCCGGCAGCTGCACCGGCAGATTCAGCGCGCCAGCTTTAGCCTCGGCGGTCCCAAAAGATTGCGAGATGGCGTGGCCTGCACCGGCCAGTAAAGCTCCGGTGCCCGCCTTTTTTAGCAGGCTGCGACGTGTCACCATGCGTGTCCCCCTTCAACTGGCGCCGTTAACTCGTACGATTTATGCATCTGCCGCCAAACCTATTGGCTGGGCATGGAAAAGCTTATAAATTGAGTATGGCGAAATATCCGAATCGTGTTGTTTTTTCTGCGGCTTCGTGAGGGCACTATTCCGGCAGTTTCAATATGAAGGCGATCGACGCAACCTCATTCATCTTGGATCGAAGCTGCGTGGGCGCTCCGCGCAATGAACGTATTGATCAGCCCGTAAGCGTGGTCATTTTCACGAGACGTATTTGAAGAATGGATTTTGAAGGAAGCAGCGATTTTGTCGGGGTCTTTTGACATTTGCGCATGGAGGCACCGATGTCGGTGCAAAAATTCGATTTGTCGGCGACCGCTATTCGCCGATCGTTTCGGCTTCTAAGTGTCGAGTACGGTGGACGAAAAATAACCGCAACCTGCCGTGCAGGCTTCCGGCAAGTGCTTTGGTTTTTGCCGATATCGCCGCGAGGAAGCTCATGTTCCTGCTACGCAGGAGCTTTGATCTTGAGCATTCCTTCTTGCGCCATTGCCCGACCAGCACCTCTTCGCACTCTCGCGCAACTGCGCAAGGGCGAGTGGCAAGTGATGCCGAGTTGCGCCCGCAAACGACCAACAGAATTCGTGCTCAATTCAACGCCGGAGGATATACGGAGAGCGCGAGGCCGTCGTTTGGGAAACCGTTCAGACTATGAACTATGCAATGAGCTACAAGATCATGACAAAGAATAATTTGTTCTAATTGAAGTTTACGTTCGCGCTGTGGACGGGCGACATGGTGGTCAAGTTGATCCTAAATAAGTTTGGCGAGTGATCTGTAAAGCTGGCCGCAACCTCGGAATTTAGCGAGTCCCACATCGCTTCCAGTGCTGCGTGAGCCACATCGGGTTTTGAAATCGTATTTTTAGCTTGTTAGCCGTCATGATTTTCGTTCGAGCCGATGTATCGTGGTCAAAAATGGGGACGCATGCAAATCGTACCATCCTTGACAGATGACGACTCTTTGTTGCTGCATATCATCGCACTCTCGCCGCGCTGATTTCGCCTGGCGAGGTGTCATGAACTGCGCCTCGCCGGGCCCAATCGCGCGAGCCCGTCACCAGGTTTCTTGGCGAGATAGCTGCGGCCTCGCACGAGGAGAGTGCAATTTCCCCCACGGCGGTCCGCGGTGCAGACGATATTCGCGGAGCGGTCTGAATCTCGGCCTCGGACAGCCGAAGGCGCTGCAGTGACGCTGGGATTCGCAAGGACGGGCGAAATCGAAGGCACCGCGATGCCGCTGGTCGGACCTTCGCGGGACCCGTCCGCGAGATTGCGAACTCGGGTCCAGCGTTGGCGATGGCACGGCTGCGAGCAGCAGCGGCCGATTCAGCGGTGTTGGCTCATTGCGAGGCCGCAGCGTGTCGGCCTCGACGCCGGCCGCGGGCAAGGGAGAAAACCGCAAAGCCGCCGGCCTGAAGCTGCCATCGGCCGGTCTTGCAGCATGGATGCGGGCGCGGTCGAGCGCGGGTTCCGTATCCGGCTGCGCATCGGTCGCCGGGGCGTAGCCGGCGTGGGCGAAACCATTGTCGGCGGGCTGGCGCGGCGCCGAAATCCGCACGAAGCCATAAGCGGCGACCGCAGCCATAGCGACGCAACCGGCGAGTCTCCCGATGATGCCGAACACCCACCCGCCATCATCGCCCATCGGGGGGGCCGGCGGCAGGTCGGGCGCCCGTGTTATGCGCTCGCAAACCCCCTCGATCGCCACGTCACCTTCGAGACTGCCCTTTTGCTTGGACACTTTCCGTGGCGGGGCTGGTTCGCGAGTTCGTGGCACCGGCGGCGGCCTGCGCTCTGGCGGGCGGGCGCCCCCCGACCGCGGTTCGCCGGGCCGGTCGCTACTGGGCGCCAATTCCGGTGCAGACGCTAGCGCCCGTTCCGGCGCATATTTCAATAGACCTGATTGTTCGGGCTCGCGCTCCCGCGTACTCATGTCGCCCCTCCAACGCTACGCTTTACGCTACATCCACTCACAAGCACAAAACCGGTCGCCTTCAGCGCGACGGCTTATTACAAGCAGAACATCGACGCAGGCAACGAACCCCCAGCCTCAATGGCGCGGCAGTCGCGCATACACATTTGGATTTGATGGTAGCTCCGCCGTGTACCGCGCACTTCATGTTGCTTCTTCGCTGGTGCGCTTGGTGTCGATGATTCCTGAATGGGTCGTACGAACGTTTGACCGGAATGTGATCATTTATCGAAATCGCTTGGCCAATTTCGCCGCATTCACGCGAACGCGATAGCAGGCGCCGTGGCCAGTACGGACGAGCAGGCGTTCGGTCCCAACGAGCTGGGATTATTTCTGGCGCGTTCCATCATTCCCCGTAAGGCCGCCGAGAGGAGCTGGAGTCGCCTCGATGGTCACAACCAGTTGCCGAAGGTCATCCTCGGTGTAAAGTTCGCCGACGGAATCGAGGTCGTCACATCGCATGCTCGAGCTGCCGCCTGATCTCTTCCATCACCAAAAACTCGGCGATAGCGAGCGCATGGAAAGGCGCGCAACGGAACGGGAAGCCGAGGTCGCCACGTGGTTCGGCGCGGCCGAAGCGGCAGGAGGACGTCCGATACGCGCCGCCTGAGCATCAGGAAGACGGAGAAGCCCTTCATCGCCGCGAGCGGCCGCCACAAATCGCAAGGCGGTCTGCGCCCTGCACAACCGCCTCTGTGGATTTCGGGGGCTTCTGCCAGCCCGTCGATGGGTGCGCCGCCCGATTGTCTCCAACCAGCTCAATGGGTTGAATGCCTGATGCCGGATGCTCAGCCTTCGTCTCGTTTCGGCCGGGTGGTGTGCGGGGTCGATGGCGGGCCGAGGCGCCAGCGCACCAGACGGCCGCGTTCGTAGCAATATTGATTATGGCGGCAGGATCAAGTGTGACACTGCTTCATCAATGTTATATCCGTTCACGCTCCACGTAGGCGAACAACGCAAGCGAGGTGTCTTGAGAGTTACGAGCGAATGCCGCCATCATTTATGCACGGCTATGTCGGGCTTGGTGTGGCCCCGGGGCGCGGCGCGTTATAGGCGCGAAATCGAGAAGCTGCGGCGAGTCAATGACATCAACGGCGTCCGGCTCTGGATCCAAATCGCCGATGACCTTTCACGACAATCGGAGAAACAAAAGGTTCATCGGCGGCTTTGAACCGACGGGCGACACGCTCGACAACTTTCCGCGCGCTCGAAGAGTGGAACGGGTTCTCTCTCCAAACCTTTCAGTTCGCCCTCTGCCCGCACCCGGTACTCCTCAGCGCGGCGCTGATAATAGGTGCTAAGAAAAAGTGAGGAAGCAGTATTGGCATAGCCGGCGCATTCTGCCGAGACTTTTTGGTATAGGTCCGCTCTCCTCAAGGGATATTGCATTCTGGGCTCACACATAGCACGCTCCCAAAACCACGGCTGCAGGGGAGCGCAGGCGGCCCCAATCAACGACCCCCAACGCCCGACCAAATCACGGCCGACTATCATGTCAGAATTTAGGTGCAGTGACGACCGTAGGCAGCCGACACTGCAGCGGGGCGCGGTTATTGCTTTCCAATTTTTCAATTTTTTCGCACTCAAGTTTTTTGGAGGGGCGATGCGCGCGGCCGGAGCGCCCTGAGCCGAGAACCGGCCAAATTTTCCTGCGGGTATGGGGCCGCGCCTTTTCGAGAAGAGGCGGAGCGCGGGCCCCGGCTTCAATCCCGGCGGGGAGCCGGTGGCGATCGGCGCCAGCGTGCTTCGCGGGCTGGCGAGTGGGAATCGTATCCCATCAATTCCAAGGGCGCGGCCGCTTTTCCCGCAACCGTTCAAGTAGGACAGCGCGACACAACCAGCGAGAGCGCCGCCCTGCTGCGGCATGGATTTTCACCCAGCGGACCCGCGCGGTCGCGACGAGTTTAATCGGCTGACCGCGGACGCGTAGCGAGCTGTTGCCCGCCACCCACCTGGATCGTGCGTCCGGCACATTATTTTGGCAGGTGTCGTGGCTGTTCCATGCCCTGCCCCCGCCAACAAAAAACATTTCTCACGACCCAATGAAGCTTTATGATGCTGTCATCGATCCGGGTCCTTGTTGTGCCACCCCCGGGGGCGAGCGTGCCAGAAACCTTCAAGTACCGTGCGTTTCTTTCCTACAGCCGCGCCGATGCCGGCGTGGCGCTGCGGGTAGGTCGGAGCCTTGAGAGGTTCCGCTTTGGTCGGAAGCTTGTTGGCCGGTCTTCAGGGATCGGGCCGATCTTTTGCGAGCAATATGATTTCTTCACCAGGCCCTCGCTTGGAGCCGCGACGATTGCAGCTCTCGCCGACTCCGCTGCGCTCATCATTCTCGCTTCACCCTATTCGGCACAATGCAACTATTTCAACAAACAAGTGGGGCTTTTCAAATTGCGTCACCCCGAGCGCCCGGTGATTGTGTTGATTGTCGAACGCACGCCTGATGATTTGCAGAAAACAAGCTTTCTACCGGCCTTGAGATTTGCCGTGGCCCCGGATTCGGTCGAAAGCCCCGCTGACGCAATACCGCCCGATCTGTACGAGAGTGACGGGTTCGAAATCGCGATCACCAAGGTGGTTGGCCAGCTGACCGGGATTGACCGACAGCATGTTTGCAAGCACGCCGAGCGCTGCGGGCGTCCGCAAGGCCGGATACGCACTGCGGTCACGGCCGCGATAGTCCTGCTTGCAACCACAAGCGGAGTCCTCTGGCAATCGCACCAAAGGAAGGTGGCGTGGGCCGAAGCGGCTGCGCTCGTGGAAAGATACGAGCTGAGAAGCCCAACACAAGCGGCCAATCCCGGCGCCAGGGAAAGCCTGACCCAAGCGATTACCGTCATAGCGGAACGCGCCGCCATGAACTCCAGATATTCCGAGGCCCTGCAGCTTCTCGAGGCCGGTAATCTCACAGAGGCGGAGGCAGTGTTGAATGCCGTGGCGGAGGACGAGGCGAAGCGAAATGCAAAGGACGCAGCTCAGGCCTTTCGGCACCTGGCGGCGATCGCCGCCATCTCCGATCCGGGCCGGGCGCGGGAGGATTACGCGGAGGCGGCGCGGCGGGACTCTTCCGACATCGCGGGCATGTTTCGGAACGGTTGGTTTCAACAGGAGGCGGGACAATTCGACTTGGCGGAAGCGTCCTATCGCAGGGCGATCGCATCGGCCACGGCGAGCAATAATGAATGGGTTCTCTGGGCGCAGTTCGGCATGGGCGACCTTGAGCGAGAGCGCGGCCATCTCGAAGAGGCAGTCGAGGCCTACCGCGAAGCCCGCGACATAGCGGAAAATCTTACCAATGCGAATCCCGGCAACATCTGGTGGCAATATGACCTCGGGATCAGCAATGAACGTATTGGAGATGTGCTGATCGCGCGAGGCGATTATGCCCAGGCACTGAAATATTATCGGGCCCAGCAGGAGGTCCTCGCCGGCCTGGACGAGGGCAATCGCAGCGGCGCCGATGAGCAGCGCAATCCAGCACCGTCGCAGATCACGGTCGATAACGGGTCGGCGGCGCAGGACTATCTGTCCGAGGTGCTGACAACTCTTCAGGCGGACCTCGCCAATATGAAGCGTCTGGCCGAAGCTAATCTTGCCAATGCGGGCTGGCAGCGCGATCTCGCGATGTCATATGAAAAGGTCGGTAAACTGCTGGCTCGGCAGGACAATATGCCCGAGGCGCTGAAATCCTTTTCTGCGAGCCTCGCCATCCTGGACCGGCTTGCCCGGGTCGATCCGGGCTATGGCGGGTGGCAGCACGATCTTGCCGTGTCGCACGCCATGATCGGCGACGTGCTGGCGGAGCAATACGATCCAGTAAATGCGCTGAAATCCTATCAGGCAAGCCTCGCCATCGCCGATCGCCTAGCCAGGACCGATCCGGGCAACGGTCGCTGGCAGCAAGAGTTGTCGGCAACATATAGCAAGATCGCAAATGTGCTGGCGCAACAGGACAATCTCCCCGGCGCGCTGCAGTCATATCGGACCAGCCTCGCCATCACGGAGCGACTGATTGAGGCTAATCCCGGCAACGCCCGTTGGCAGGCCGAGTTGTCGGCGATCTACAACAATGTTGGTGATTTGCTCGCACAGCAGGATAATCTGCCCGAAGCGCTGAAGTCCTATCGGACTAGCCTCGCCATCGCAGCGCAGCTGGCTGAGGCCGACCCAAGTAACGCCCGCTGGCAGCGCGAGTTGTCGGCGATGTACAGCAAGGTTGGGGATGCGCTCTCGGAGCTCCACAAGCTGCCCGACGCGCTGAGATCCCATCAGGCCAGCCTCGCCATCGTGGAGCGACTGGCCGAGACCGAACCCCGTAATTCCCGTTTGCAGAACCAGTTGTCTGAAATGCACGACACGATCGGCGATGTGTTCAAGGCGCTAGGCAATTTACCCGAGGCGGTGAAATCTTATCAGGCGAGTCTCGCAATTGCGGAGCGGCTGGCCAAGGTCGATCCGGCCAATGCGGGCCCGCAGCACGATCTGGCGGTAATGTACAGCAGGATCGGCGACATGCTCGAGGTCCTTGGCAAACTTCCTCAGGCGCTCAAATCCTTTTCTGCGAGTCTCGACATCGCGGAGCAACTGACCAAGTCCGATCCTTCCAATGTCGGCTGGCAGCGCGATCTCGCCGGGACCAACAGCAAGGTCGGCGACGTGCGTAGGTTCCAGGGGGATCTAACGGAAGCGCTGAAATCCTATCAGGCGAGCCTCGCCATCATGGGCCGCTTGGCCAAGGCCGATCCCAGTAATGCCGGCTGGCGGCGCGATATGGCGGTCACATATAGCGGTATCGGCGACGTGTTCAAGGCGCAGGGCAAGCTGGCCGACGCGCTGAGATCCTATCAGGCGAGCCTCGCCATCATGGAACGCTTGACCAAGGCCGATCCGGTCGACGGCGGCTGGCGGCGCGATCTGGCGGTCACCTACACGAGACTTGCCGATTTATATCGTAAGACAGGGCGAAGTTCGAAGGCGCGCGCGGCGCTTGCTGCCGCCCGCGTGATCATGGCGCGATTGGTCACGCAATTTCCGCAACAGGCGAAATTGAAACAGGACTTCACCTGGGTCGATACCCAAATAGCAGCGCTGAAAGAGTGACAACGGCTTCGGGCGCATCAATCCATCTGGTTGGCGCTTTGCCGCGAACGCTACACCTTTATCGGGCCGCGATTTCCGGTCGTATGGAAGACAGGCCGCACCATCCCCGGCTGCGCGATCGCGTCGACCGCCGCAGATCAGGGGCAGTCGCAACGATCGCAATGCGCATCCGCCCCCCTCGATATAAAGCGTCTCAAATTTGGCCGAAACGAATTCGTTATACAGTGGTGGCACAATGCAGAGCTGGCGTCGTACGTTCCCGCAAGTCAAGACTTCGGCGCAGACCGCGCCAGGCGGTCGCTTGCCACTAGACCAGCTTATGAGCATGAAAGTTGCTCGCTGTCAGCGGGAGGACACGAAGATGCGCTACACAATCTTGGTGTTTGCCGGCGCCGCCGCCGCAATCTCGGTTTGGCCCGCCAGCGCGACCATGCGGATCACCAACGATCGGGGCGGCCGGCTCACCGTCTATGCGGAGCGGTTCGAAGCGGCGCGTGCCAGCGGGGAACGGGTCATCATCGACGGAGTCTGCCTGTCGGCCTGCACGCTGGCAATCGGCATGCTGCCGCCCGGGCAGGTTTGCGCCACACCGAACGCAGTACTCGGCTTTCACACCGCTTGGCGGCCGACCGTGAACGGCGGCAAGGTCACAAGTTCAGCCGCTACCCAGGCCATGTACGAGCTTTATCCGGCGGATGTGCGCGACTGGATTGCTCGCCGTGGTGGCCTGTCCGGGCGGTTCATCTTCCTCAAGGGCCGCGAGCTTACCGCGATGGTGCCGGCCTGCGACGCTGGCGACGCCCTCCGCAGCGACCCCACGACGCGCACGGTCAGGCGCGATCTCCCCCGGCGCGCCACCCTCGCCGACCAGAAAATGCGATGACAAGCCGCCAGCACGCAGGTCGCCAGTGTGGGTTATCCGCGCGCTGCAATGTCTTCCACCTCGAGCGCGACGACATCGCGACCGCATGGCCTGCTGTTACCGACTTAGCGCGACCTGCGCTTCTTGTTCGGTGTGGGCAATAGGCAAAATGGTTCGGAGGCCCGCCTTGGCCAGGGCGTCCGCCACGAGCGGCGTCGGGTTCGATAGAGCCAGGGTCGGGGCATTGCGCAGGAGGGTCTTCGCCGCGATCACGAGCGCGCGCTCGAATTCCCGGCCGGCAGTCCGCATGGGTGGGCGGAGGTGACATTGCAGGCGCACGGGTCCACGGTCAGGCTGCTTGCCAGGATCGTGCGCGCCGGACTCGCCGTCGCGAAGCCGGAGGTCGTGAAGGCGGGCGGCTGGACGCTCAGCATGCTGCGGCTGACGATCACCGACGTCGGGCGGGAGGCGCTCGCCAGTATAGCAGCCCTGAGCGGTGGCCCCAGGATGCGGCGCGTCCCATGGTGGTGAGATGGCGGGTTGTCAGATGTTCCCGACGGCGAGGCTGAACCACCGCCTCGGCGGGCTCCCCTTGGTAATACGGGCTTTTGACGCAAATACCGCGATAGTTGCACTCTCTGCACTGCTCATAACTGCTGTAACGGCAGGCGATTGAACCGCCCCATGGGCTCTTGGAACACCATGGGTAGGAGTACGCCGATTGCGCTGACCCCGCCTGTATTTCGCCAAGCAGCGCCGCGGCGATCAGGAAAAACGAAAGCATTGGCGGGCGCATCGAAGCCTCCCGAGTCGCCCCTAACCCGACGTTGACCCTATCAAATTGCACACCGCGGCGCCACGGCCCGCAACAGCCAGAGCCTGGTCCCAGCAGGTGTGGAGGCGCAAAATAGCGATGAGGACGCAGCTCTTCGCGGCCCAAAAAAGCGAGCCGCAGGGCCGCCCGCCTACCCAAGAACGCGGAGGCAAGAGAGGATAGGCGCTGCCATCTGCGGCGAGGTCAGGTGCACGATTTTTGCTGCCGCTCCGCTACTTCGGCCTCGGCCACGGTCCGTTGCAGATCAAGCAGGCGCCTCTCGTGGTCGGTGACCACTGCGCGCTTCTGGTCGATCTCGATGTCCAGCCTGGCGATGGTGGCGCGGCCGGCGCTGATTGCGGACTCGATCGCGATGCGATCCCGCTCCATCCGCTCGATGCTGGAGGTCATCGCAGCAACGCGGCTCATAGCGGTGGCCTCGTCTTGCCTCAGCTTGGCAAGGCGTTGCTCGATCGCGCGTGCGGTCGCTTCGATGCTCGCGATCTTCCCGACGGTCTTGGCGAGCGCCATGATGCCGGCGTACTGCGTGCTGAGGCGTTCGAGGTCCTGGGCGCTGCGGCTCATAGCCGTCCAGTCGACGGCATCAAATTCACTCATCGGCGTAATAATTTCCCCTCGGCCCCCGCCCATCGCAAACGAGATTCGAAGCGTGGACCTCGATTCGTGCAAGGCCCGCGCAGCACTTAAAGACGGTATTGAGAAATATCTTAGATATGCGGATTTAACGCGGGCTGTGCCGGGAAACGCGGATGAGGTTTTGAAATTTGTGATTCCACGCGTTGTGTGCGCCGCCTAATGACCGTTGCTCGCGCGTATCTTTTTAGCGGCGCCGAGAGGGGCTCGAAAAAGTACGGTCTGGTATGCGCTGCGCCCACATGTGGTTGCCTCGCGCGCCGAGGTGGGTTTATTTTTTGCCGAGACGGTTCCCTGACGTGGCGACACCTGATCTTGACGAGGACCACGCGCAGGCGGGTCGATCCGGCATAGGGCTATACTGGATCGACCCGAGACCGCACTGTTCGCAATCGCGACGTGCCGCATCCGCACCGATGGCTTTGTCGAGCCCTGTATCCCGACCCTCGCCGCCAAGCCGACCACCGGACCGGGTTGGGTGCATGAGATCAAGCACGATGGATACCGGCTGATCATGCGCCGGGACGGCAAAGCTGTGCGCCTCCACCGCCGCGGCTACGACGGGACCGACCGCTATCCCGCCATCGCCGCGGCCGCCGCCTAGCTACGTGGTCACCGGCGCCGACGGGGGTCGCCGTATTCGATGCGCTGCAGCGCCGGCAGAAAGCCGCCGACGCGATGCTGTACGCGTTCGATCTCCTGGAGTTCAACGGCGAGGATCTGTGGCTGCTGCCGCTCGGCGACGGCAAGACCAAGCTTGCGCGGGTGCCGGCCGGCATCGCGTTCAATGAGCACACCGACGAGGACGGCGCCGTGGTGTTCCAGCGCGCCTCCGCTCTCGATCGGAGCCTAGCGGCCTCGGATCAGGAATGCTTTCGCAGGCTCAAGAGATAGGCCGCCAATTGCTTGACCTGATAGTCGAGCAATTGCGGGTTCGGCATCCCCTGGGGATTGCCGATGTCGCGATGGGTCGTGGTCAGGAACGTCTGCACGGAATTGTTGGTGATGGAACCGCGCTGGGCAATCGACTCGAACGAGGGCGCCGGAGGACGCAGGATCGGTTCGAACGGCTGATCAGGCGCAGCGACATGGCAGGCGGAGCAGATGAGCGTCGCCAGACGGTGGCCTTGCTGAACATCGTCCGTGCCGGCGTCCTGCGCCCGGACCGACCCGCCAGCGACACAGAAAACCACGAGCCAAGCCGACGCAAGCCGCACTGTCATGATGAGCACCTCGATTTGCCGTCCCGGCTTCACCGCTATTTCACGGCTTTCGCAAATGGCTTCATTGATGTCGCTCAAATCCATCTCTGCCGGCCGGCCACCGCAGCGGGGAGAACCGGACCGAACAATTCGCCTTGCCCAGAAGCAGGTCCGGTTGGCGGCCGAAGCAGGCCGCGGAAGCGCCGCGGGCGCCGTGACATGCATGCTTCATTCAGAGTGCCCGGCGCGGCGCACTTTATCTGGGCCGGCCCGGCTTTTCCGTGATCGCGGCCTTGCCCGCCTTGGTGACCTTCCAACTCAAATGGGCGGGGTCGGCCGCCTTGTCCGGTTCGATCAGCTTCTTCCTCTGAAGACTGAGCAACGCCGCATAAGTGGTTGCAAGCGTCTCGACCGAACTGCGGTCGAACTTGAGCCGGCTGTTGTGGTCCTTGACGGCGGCAATCAACAATTCCCGTTGCAGGGCAGCCACCGAACTGCGTTTAGATGACATGACTCGCGCTCCGCAGCCGTTATAGGCCGTCGTCCGCGGGCCTGAAGGTAGCCCCCTACAACTTGTCAGCATATAGTTAATCAACGACGGACGGACGGGCTCGCGGCGGCGGTCTGCGGCGCCCGATGGGATGATGGCCATCCCGCTTCGCGGAAGGGTCGGTCTCCCCCCCAGGATCGTCTCCCCCCTGCCCTCGCCTGCATGAGCATGGGCCCGGATCGACGAACCGGCCCGGCGCAAAAGAGGTCACAAAAGAGCCATTCGCTCGAGGAACCGGACGCGGCGATCGCGTACCCGCGTGGGACTTGCCAGAGGGAGTTGCCGTCCGGGCGGCTCGGGGAACTGCCGCCGGGCGCCCCTGCCCCGGGGAATTGCCGCTGGCCAAAGCCCGACCTGTTTGCTATAGGGCTCAGCCCACGCTGCTTCGGTCTGTTCCCCGGTAGCTCAGTGGTAGAGCAACCGGCTGTTAACCGGTTGGTCGCTGGTTCGAATCCGGCCGGGGAGCCAAGTATATCAAGTACTTAGCCAAGCGGCATTGGCGCCAAACTCCCCTCAAGGTACGACATAGGTACGAAGCCAACAGCTCAGCCCGCGCCTTTGCTGGTACGGATTGTGCTTGTGATTGCGCTGGGTTAGTCCCCACTCCCGGCACAGGGGACCGGCCCATTCTGGTCGTGGCCCCAACCCTGACCCCTTGGGGTTGGGGCCTACTCCAACTGGCCTTCCAGACGCATGGCGACGCCACGGCCTGCCCTGAGCGGTCGACGCCCGGACGCGCGGCCAGCGTGACCGGCATCGGATGACGGGCACGCCCCTTGCGTGGGCGTTCCGGCACATCGGCATGTTCGACATGCGCGGGCTCATGGGAGTGGCTGCGCAGTCGTGAATGCCCGTCGCCTCGATGAAATTGACGCGTTGCGCCATTCGGTGTTCTGCGCAATGCGCCGCAAGCTGTGAGCATCACCGAGTTTCCCCTCGGTTCGACGAAAGCGAAGCTCGATGTTGCTGCCGGCTATCGTCGTCCCGATCAATTGCAGAGGTGCGTTAAATTCAGACAGCCTATCGTCCCGGAGGCGGAGGCTCCAGCGTTCATGATGTGTATTTCGTGCCCCATCGAGAAATTGCAATAAGTATCGCCATGTATGCTCGCCGACGGAATTACTCTTCGCGCGCCATATGTCCGATTGACGCGCGTTCGTCCATCCCTTTGCCGACCCATTTTTTCCGCCTTGACGGCGGGCGAATTTATGAGAAAAAGGAATTACGATCGAATGTCGCGCCCGGACGAATGCTCGCCCGGGCGTTCTGCGTTTCAAACACCGCGGATCGCAGCGACGTCGCCTGTTTTTTGCGCGCGCCACGATTGAGCCACGGCAACTCGAATTAAGGGATTGGCGGCGCCGCCGGCAGCCGGCTGCCCATCGTCTTCGCGGCTCCACGCTTTGATTCGCGTGGTTTGCTGAACTCATCTCCCCCTCTCCAGCCTCCCAGCCGGATTGATCACCGCCGCGGTCCTGCATCGCGGCGGCGGGTCAATTCGCGCACACGCCGCCGCCTGCGGGCCACCGTGTGCGGTTCGGAGCGGAGAGCGCTTGCAGACGGACCTCGTCCCATGACCGCACTCTTCAAATCGCCGGGACCCGACAGTCCCGCAAGCCGCATGCCCACGGCAGCGCGTCAGTTCGTCGGCGACCGAACAAACCTGCTTCCATATGACGACGATACTTCTGTCGCCAGCAACCCGATCACTCCACGTGCTTCCTCCGATTTGGGTGCAGCCAATGGATTTGGCGCGCCGCAAACGAAGGACACGGCTTCCCAAGAGAGTGACGCCGGGGGGCCGAAACAAGAGAAGGCTCTTGCGCCCGATCAAGGCGATCCGGGCCGGCCGGCCGACGCATCGACGGTTCTCTCCGATGCCGACCCGGAGCCCTGGATTCCGGGCGCGCAATACGCCCAATACTCGGCCCGCCGCGGCGGGCGGCGGCCTGCAGTGGCGAGAGCTCTCACCGGTGGAGGGAATCCGCGTGATGCTGTATGATAGCGCCTTCAGGACGCTCAAGGAATTGGAACCCAATCATCCACAGCTGCAGTCCATGAGCACATCGACCTGGGTACCAACGTTCCGGGATACCAGCCGCTTGAACGAGGCGATTGCGCGAATAAAGGCCGGGCGCGGACTGTCGGAGCTAGAGCCGCATCACAATTTCCCTCTCCAATTCGCGCACCAATTCCGGGCTTGCCGCATCGAACCGGAGGACTATCTGACGTTCTTGCCGAGATCTTCCCATCGTCTGAAGCCAGACGGGCTGCATACGGGACCGAACAATTGGAACGCACAATGGAACAACTTTCTGAAGGAGTACCCGAAGGCGGAACCTGAGGAGTTGCTAAAACAGCTTCACAACATGTGGAAACCAATACCGTGGTTAGAACGATGAACGCAGCATTCTGGCTTCTTTCCCCGCCTCGAAACCAGCAGCGCGCCATAGTGGCCGGTGATACCAAGTTCGAAGAAATAACCTGTCCGTCAGATGACGGTCATCTACGCGCAGGGCGACGATTGGGTGATCTGCGGGTGACTGTCGACCCCGCCGGATTCAAGGACATCACATGGACTTGGTCACACGATATGTTGGCGTCTGAGCGACTGTTTGATGTTTTCTTGAAGCACCGCATCACCGGATTTGAAATCCGACCGGCCACGCTTACATATTCCAAGCGAGGCCCGGCGAAGCCGCCCGCAATGAACGAACTCGTCATTACCGGATGGGGTGGGGTAGCTTCCACGGCAGCCAAGCTGACAGTGGCGGAATCCTGCCCAGTTTGCAATTATACGACTTACGCTATTGCAGAGCCAAGTCGATTGATCGACCCGACCGCGTGGGACGGAAGCGACCTATTTATCGTGTGGCCACTGCCGCGATTCCCCTTTGCCAGCGAGCGCCTGGCGAATATCCTTCGGGAGGAAAAAATCACGGGAGTAAAGCTCATACCGGCGCTGGACATTCCCTTCAAGCGTGGCAATCACGCCACGCCCGGTCGCCTGTTGAACTGGATGCCCGCCAGTCGAGCCCGCGCGTTGGGGGACCGTCTCGGAATCAACTGAGCCGTCGCCAGGCGCGCCGCGCATGCGCTAGCCGCCCGGCCTCCGTACGGACCGAACAGTTGGAACGGATAGAACGATGAACGCAAAATTTTGGCTTCTGGAGCCGCCCCGCAATCAACACCGAGCCATAGTGGCTGGTGATACCAAGTTCGAACAAATCACCTGTCCGTCCAGCGACGGTCATATACGCGCTGGGCGAAGGTTGGGTGATTTGCGAGCCACGATTGATCCTGCCGGCGTCAAGGACTTCACCTGGACCTGGTCGCGGGACATACTGGCATCCGAGCGGCTGTTGGACGTTTTCTTGAAGCATCGCATCACCGGGTACGAAATCCGGCCGGCCACGGTTACATATTCCAAGCGAGGCCCAGCGAAGCCGGCCGCAATGTACGAACTCATCATTACCGGATGGGGCGGCATGCCCTCGTCGGCAGCCGGCCTGACGGTGGCGAAATCATGTCCGGCCTGCAATCACAGGACTTATGCGATCGCTGAGCCAAGTCGATTGATCGACCCGGCGGCGTGGGACGGCAGCGATCTCTTCATCGTGTGGCCGCTGCCGCTCTTTCGTTTTGCCAGCGAGCGCCTCGCGAACATCCTTCGGGAGGAAAAAATCACCGGCGTAAAGCTCACTCCGGCGGTGGACATTCCGCTCAAGCGAGGAAATGGCGCCACCCCCGGTCGCCTGTTGAACTGGATGCCGGCCAGTAGAGCCCACGCGTTGGGGGACCGTCTCGGAATCAACTGAGCCGTCGCCGGGCGTGCCGCGCATGCGCTAGCCGCCCGGCCTCCGTACGGACCGAGCAGTTGGAACGGATAGAACGATGAACGCACAATTTTGGCTTCTGGAGCCGCCCCGCAATCAGCACCGCGCCATAGTGGCTGGTGATACCAAGTTCGAACAAATCACCTGTTCGCCCGGCGACCGTCATTTACGCCCTGGGCGACGATTGGGTGATTTGCGGGTCACGACCGATCCTGCCGGCGTCAAGGACTTCACCTGGACTTGGTCGCAAGACATATTGGCATCCGAGCGGCTGTTGGATGTTTTCTTGAAGCATCGCATCACCGGGTACGAGATCCGGCCGGCCACGGTTACATATTCCAAGCGAAGCCCCGCGAAACCACCCACTCTGTACGAGCTCATCATTACCGGATGGGGCGGCATGCCCTCTTCGGCTGCCGGCCTGACAGTGGCGAAATCATGTCCAGCCTGCAATCACCGGACTTATGCGATCGCTGAGCCAAGTCGATTGATCGACCCGGCGGCGTGGGACGGCAGCGATCTCTTCATCGTGTGGCCGCTGCCGCTCTTTCGCTTTGCCAGCGAGCGCCTCGCGAACATCCTTCGGGAGGAAAAAATCACCGGCGTAAAGCTCATTCCGGCGGTGGACATTCCGCTCAAGCGAGGAAATGGCGCCACCCCCGGTCGGCTGTTGGACTGGATGCCCGTGGGCCGGGCCCATGCGTTGGGGGACCGTCTCGGAATCAACTGAGCAGTCGCCCGAAGGATGAAGGCGCGTCACGCATGAAATGCCATGGCGGGAGACGGCGGCGGGCGCAAAATTCCGGCCCTGCAATGATGAGGACAAGTTGCCCCACCGCGGTGCAAGGCTTGTGCACCCGAGACCTGCCGTTGCGAAGGTTGATCGGGCCGCGACTTGGCAGCGCGCCCAGCCAGCCCCGATATGGCTTTTCAAGCGCTTCCGCGGCGTATAGCGTTCGCAGGCGTCCCGACATACGGGAGGACCCGAATGCGGCGTGCCCTTGCATGCCGCCACGGGGATTCCAGCCACAGGTGCCACGCGATGTCCTTTCCGACCGCTGTTCGTGCAAGCTGGAGTGTCGCCATGGTGCTGCTCGCCTCGGTTCCGGGCGGCGGCGGCGCGTGGGCGCAGAACATCGCCGGTGACGGGCGCGCGGCCGCCCGGGTCGAGCCGGCGCCGAGCGAGGGCGCGTTCCGGCATCTGCGGGCGTTGCAGGAGATCGCGTCCGCGAACGGCGGCACCCGCGCTGCCGGCACGCCGGGCTTTGATCGTTCCGCGGAGTACGTGGCGCAGAGGCTGAGAGAGGCGGGCTATACCGTTCGCCTGGAGGAATTCGAATTCCCCTTCTTCGAGGATCGCACGCCTCCGGTCCTCGCCGCCGGCAAGCCTGGCGGCGGCCGGAGACGGCGCCCGCCGGCGCGGTGCGCACCCTGACCAATTCCGGCTCGGGCGACGTGACGGCGCGGCTGCGCGCGGTCAATCTCGGGCTCGGCGAAGGACCGCCGGCCGCGTCGACCAGCGGCTGCGAAGCCGCCGACTTCAAGGATTTCGAGCGCGGCGCGGTGGCGCTGATCCGCCGCGGGACCTGCCCGTTCCAAGCGAAGGTCGAGAATGCCGTGGCGGCGGGCGCCGCCGGCGTCGTGATCATGAACGAGGGCACGCAGGGCCGGACCAACGCCTTTTCGGGCCTGCTGAGCAAGCCGGCCGCCATTCCGGTGGTCGGCGTGTCATACGAGCGCGGCCGCTCGCTCGACAGCGCGGCGCGCGGCGACGGCGCCGTCACCGTGCGCGTCGCGGTCGACGCCGTGACCGGGACGCGTTCGACCCGCAACGTGCTGGCGGACCCGGCGTCGGGCGGCGACGGCCCGCTGATCGTCGTCGGCGCGCACCTCGACAGCGTACCGGAGGGGCCCGGCATCAACGACAATGGCAGCGGCTCGGCCGCAGTGCTCGAAGCGGCGCTGCAATTGGCCCGGCAGCCAGTCCAGTCCCGCCGCCGCGTGCGCTTCGCCTTCTGGAGCGCGGAGGAGCGTGGGCTCGTCGGCTCGCGCCATCATGTCGAATCGCTGTCCGAGCAGGAACGTCGCGACATCTCGCTTTATATCAATCTCGACATGGTGGGCTCGCCCAATTTCGGGCGCTTCATCCAAACCTCGGCGGCGGCCGGCGACGGACCGGCGGCCATTGCCCGAAGCGCACTGGTGGCAGATTTTCGCGAGCACGACCGGCCGGTCGAGGAGCGCGCGGGAGGCCGTTATGGAACCGACGACGCCTCGTTCTCCCGCAAGGACATCCCGACGGTCGGTCTTTTTGCGGGCGCAGGCGGGCCGAAGACGGAGGCCGAGGCCGGTTTGTTCGGCGGCGCGGCCGGCCGACCCTTCGATCCCTGCTATCACCGCGCCTGCGACACGACAGAGAATATCAATCGTGAGGTATTGGAGGAGAATACCCGCGCCCTGCTGCGTGCGCTTGACGCCGTGGCGAATGTCGGGCGAGGCGGCAGCGCGCCGGTTCGCAAGGCGGGCGACCTGCCCGAGACCAGACCATGAGGAACCGCGGAAGGCGGTCGCGGGCCGGCGCGGAGCGCACCCGCATCGTGAGATTGCCGAGGTGGCGTCCGATTTCAATCGCGGCGGCGACAGCCGCAATGCTGCTTCCGGCGAACGCCCTCGCCGATTCCCTGTGCAGCGGACACAAGCTCCTGGCGAAGCCGCGACCGGAGGCGAGTTGCCGCAACGTCGTGCCGGAGATTTTCGTATCGCCCGACAGGACCCTGCGCGCGCTGGTGCTTCCCTCCGATATCAGCCTCGATGCCACGCCCGATATGGAAAGCCGCGTGGTGATCCGCTCGAGCGCCGGGGATACGGTGACGTCCCGGGACTATTCCTCGCCGCGCGGCGCGAACGGTTATTACGTGGAGAGCGGGAAATGGTCGCCAGACTCGCAATTCTTCGTCTACAGCATGACGTCGTCGGGCGGACACTCGCCATGGTCGTTCCCGATCATGGTCTATAGCCGCAAGCAGAAGCGTATCGCCCCGTTCAGCGACATGATCGGCGGCGCTCCGACGCTGTCGGCCGAATTCAAGTTCTCCGGCCCGCACACCTTGGTCGCCACCACCTGGAAGCAGACCGGGGCGCTGGATGACAAGGTGCCGATATCAGTCGATCTCGATACGGCATTCGAAAAGTTGCCGCCAGCGTCGGATTGATTGGACGGCGACGTAATGACCGGCAAGAGGCTGCCACGGTCGAACGAATGGTCTGAACTCCGGGAGTGAGTCGCGGCGAGAACTCCGGGTGACCTCGGACATCTACGGGAAGCGGGCACCGTGATGCACCGAAGCCCAACGTTTCGATTCCGAACCGCAGCCACTGATCGGGCGCCGCTTCCCGCCGGCCATTGGGGTCACCGATCGGCGCTGCCTGTCGTCTGACGGACCGTCGCCGCGGCGCGGAAGGTCAAATATTGCTAAGAAATTTCAACACATTATCTCGATTGGCCCGGCCTGGACAGAAGTGCCCTTCCGTCGTACCGCCATCCCGGTATCGTCGCCCAAATGCAACAGCCGACGACAATCGCCACGGCGTTGTCGATTGAGCCCACGGAATAGCCACGATTGAGCTTAAAGAAATGGTCCCGACCTCGCGGGGGGGATTGGGGGTTGAGGCCGGGACCTGCTCTTTGGGGAAGAGCGCAGTGATTATACTACCCTCGCGGGACAAAGACATTAAATTTTACGTAACAAAAGGCCGGGGTCGCCACGGTTGGCGGCCCCGGTCTTTTTGTGGCCTCGGGGCTCGGAGTGGCCGTGCGCGGATACCTTCGACGCGGCCCCTATGCCGTTCGATCCGGGGCCCGGAAGGCTTCGTGCACCGCTGCGGTCAGGGGTCGCGCGCCCTAACAATGCCTAGCCACCTGCTTCAAAACTTCATGCTTTCGCCCCGGAAGCCCGGTTAAATCGTACCGATGGCGGAGGCATGAATGCTATCGCGGATGTGGTCGGGCTGGCGGGACCGGCGGTTTTGGGCGCCGGCGATCTGCGCCGTGGCGCTTCTCGCGTTTGCTTTCGAACATTCCGCAGAGGCCGCCGACGCCTCCATCGTCGTGCGCGGCAATCGCATTGTCGATGCTGGCAGCGATCCGCGGACATTTTCATCCGGCGCGCGACGGCCGGCTGGATGCGGCGGCTGTCAACGACGGTATCAAGTCCCTGTTCGCGACCGGCCGGTTTGAAGACGTCGCGATCGCCTGGTCCGGGTCCCACCTCATCGTCACCGTGACAGAAGCGCCGATCATCGACCGCGTGCAGTTCGAGGGCAACAAGCAGATCAAGGACAAGGATCTCGCCGGCGAGATCCGGTCCAAAGCGCACACGCCCCTGACCAAAGCCGCCGTCCAGGACGACGTCTCGCGCATTCAGGACACCTATCGCCGCACCGGCCGCTACGACGCCCAGGTCACGCCGAAGACGATCGACAGGGGAGAAGGCCGCGCCGACCTCGTCTTCGAGATCAAGGAGGGCCCGAAGACCGGAATCAAGAAGATCGTCTTCATCGGCAACCGCGCCTTTTCCGACCGGTGGCTGAAAGGCGTCATCAAGACGACCGAGTCCGGCTGGTTGGCTTTCCTCAAGACCACCGATGTCTACGACGCCGACCGGATCGAAGCCGACCGCGACCTGCTGCGCACCTTCTACCTCAAGAACGGCTTTGCCGACGCCCAGGTCGTCGCCGCAACCGGCGCGTATGATCCGGCGCGGAAAGGCTTCATCGTCACCTTCACCGTGGACGAAGGCGACCGCTACCGGCTCGGCGCCATCGATATCCAATCGCATGTCGCCGCAGCCGACACGGCGGCGTCTGCGCGCCGAATTGAAGATGG
Organism: uncultured Alphaproteobacteria bacterium; assembly: GCA_963795865.1. Taxonomy (GTDB): domain Bacteria; phylum Pseudomonadota; class Alphaproteobacteria; order Rhizobiales; family Xanthobacteraceae; genus JAJPKK01. The sequence continues at coordinate 350,154 of CAWCJX010000021.1, read as the reverse complement.
CGAGCGGCGACGTCTACAACGCCCAGGCCGTCGACAAGACCGTCGAAGCGCTGACTTTCGCGTACGGCAGGCAGGGATTTCCGTTCGTCGCGGTGCGTCCGCACGCCCGACGCGATCGCAAGGCGAAGCTCCTCAATCTCGTATTCGCGATCGAGGAAGGCCCGCATACCTACATCGAGCGGATCGTCATCCGCGGCAACAGCTTTACCCGCGATTACGTGGTCCGGCGCGAATTCGATATTGCCGAAGGCGATGCCTACAACCCGGCTCTCGTCGACCGTGCCGAGCGGCGGCTGAAGGCGCTCGGACTGTTCAAATCCGTGAAGACCTCGACCGAAGCGGGGTCGGCGCCCGACCGCGTGGTGCTCGATGTCGATATCGAAGAACAGCAGACCGGCGACTTCATGGTGTCGGGCGGCTACTCGACCACCTATGGCTTGCTCGCCGAGGTGAGCGTGTCAGAGCGAAATTTCCTCGGGCTCGGACAATATGTGAAGGTTTCCGCCACCGTCGGACAATATGTGCGCGCCGGCCAGCTGAGCCTCGCCCAGCCGTATTTCCTGGACACGCGGGCGACGCTGGGCCTCGACCTCTTCGGCAACGAGACCCTGACCAATTCCAATCAATCCTACGGCAACGCGAATTATGGCGCGAGCATCAAGCTCGGCGCTCCCATCACCGATACCGTGAGCACGGAAGCGCGCTATTCGCTGGTCAACCAGAGCCTGTCGCTCGCCCCTGCCTTGATGGACTGCCTGCCGCCGCACGACTGCGTTGCGGCCTCCGCCGCGGTGAAGCAGGCCGTGCTCAACGGGCCGGCCTGGGTTTCCGACGCCGGAACGACATTCCTCTATTCCACCCTCGACAACGCCAAGAATCCGCACGACGGCCTGCGCGTCGAGGTCAAGCAGGATGTCGCCGGACTCGGAGGCGACGTCGATTTCTACCGGAGCACGCAGGACGCTCGCTACTACCACGACTTCGGCGACGACCTCGTCGGCATGGCTCGCGCCCAGGGCGGCTATGTCATGCCCTATGGCGGCCAGCCGCTGCCCTTTGCTGACGGGTTTTTCGGCGGCCCGCAATTCGTGCGCGGCTTTGCGCCCAACGGCTTCGGCCCGCGCGACCTCACGCCCGGCACCACCGCGGACAATGTCGGCGGCAGCCGGTACTGGGCGACGACCGCGGAGCTGCAATCGCCGATCCCCTGGCTGCCGCCCGACTTTGCGCTCAAGGCCGCGGTGTTCTCCGATGCAGGAACGGTGTGGGGCTATCGCGGACAGACATCTTTTCCGACGCTGTCCCAGTCGCTGAACGTCGCCGCTTCCCGCACGGTCCGTTCCTCGATCGGCGCCGGCCTGATCTGGGACTCCCCGTTCGGCGCGCTGCGCGTCGACTATGCCTATCCCACCAGCAAGGCGAGCTACGACATCACCCAGCGCCTGCATTTCGGCGTCGGCCCGTTCTGACGCCGCCCGCGATGGCTCGGCTCGGCGGTGCTGATCAACTTGCCGATGTCGGCGTAGCGCTGCGACGACGACCAACGCCGCCGGACGCATGAAAGTGCGGCTTCAGCGACCGGGCGCCGTTCACTCCGCCGCCTCCGCCACGAGTTCAGCGAAACATTCCCTGCCGTCGTCCGCGATGACCGCGGCGACGAGGCCGGGATAGCGCGCCGGCGCATGGCGACGCAGCATGCGGAGGACCAGACGCAGTTCCTGCAAGCCGCATGAGAGCGATGCGCGGACGGCTGCAGCGGCCCCACAGGCGCACTGCGCTCTCGCGCACGTCGATTTCGGAGCGATAAAGTCGTTCGACGATCACCACGGCGGTATCGAGATTGGCGCCGGCATAGCGTTCGGCGAGGCTCTGATAGCGAAACCGCACCTCGGGATGGTCCGCCCCGAGCATCATCAACGCGGCGACGCGTCGCTTGAAGGTAGAATGCCGGATTGCAGGCGAGAACGTCGCTTCGATCGCGGCCAGCGCCGCCGCCAGCGCTCCGTCGCCGCGGGCGCGGACAGCCGCGGCCGCGCGCCGGCCCCGTGCATGATCCCGATCGACGCGAGAGGCGGCCATGGGCGGCCCTGAAGGAAACTGAGCCATCCCTCGATAATAGGCCTATTCCTATTCTTGTCAAGAAACGATTCCTACAGCAAGGCGCGGCGCAACGGCCGCCCGGTCGTCCTACCGCTCGCCGCCCATGATGACGCGATGCACCGACACCACGCTGGCGGCGGGAAATTCCAGGATCTTGGCGGGATTGTACTGCTCGAGCCGCAGGCGCTTGGCGTCGCTCGACACGAACCGTTTCACGTAGGCATGGGGCATATCATCGTCACCCATGGCGATCTGGGCGACCACGAATGCGCCTCTGCTGATCGGCAGCCGCGGATTCACGAACACCATCTCGCCGGCAAAATAACGCGGCTCCATGGAGTCCCCGACCACATAGACGGCATAGGCGTCGGCCACCCGCGACAGGCTGGGCGGCGCCAGGATATCGGCTACCCTGTTGCCATTGAGGATGAATTCGCCGTCCCGACCGCCCACAGCCTGTCCGTATACGGGAATCCGCGTTGCGATCTGCACCTCGCCTGACACTTCGGCGTTCGGAGGAATGATGGGTGCGGAGGCTTTTTTTCCTGCCGACTTGAGCTGCAATTCGTCGACCCGCAAAATCTGCGCGACCACGGCCCGCACCTCCTCCGGCAGGCGATCGGGAATGCCGCGCTTGATGAATTGCTGGAAATAGGCGTGGTTTTTCCCCGCCCGCAGCGACAGTTCCGCAAGCGACAGGCCGAGCTCCGCGACCCTGGCGACGATGAGATTGCGCACCGAATCCATGGCGTGACTGTACAAAACCGGCTCCGTCGCGGCGAAGTAGGATTTTTCCTCTTGTCAGCGACATGAATAGTCCTATCATCGCGGCATGTCAAATCGTGCGGCCGCCGATTCCAGACCTGCCTGCTCCCGCCCCGGCGGCCGCGCCTCGCCCGGGCTTGGCGCCCGCCCCCGATCGCCGTGTGTGCCGGCAGCCGCCCGCGGCTTCGCTCGCGAAGGATTCCCCTGTGCGCTCCGGTCGCGCGGAACAGGAGCAAGAAAAGTCCCCGCCGCCATTCCCGGCGGGGTGAACCCCCGCGATCCGGCGCCCGCCGACGCATCCCGCAAGGATTGGCGCCGACCCCACGCGACGCAGGTGCGCCAGAAAACCAGGAGGACATCGTCTTGGACATCACCTTGGACAACGTTGTGGTCCCCGCGGCGGACGAGACCTGCTCGCCACACGAACAGGCCGCCGCCATTTCCGCCTTCAGGAACGGCGCCTCTGTCAATGCGGTCGCCGCGCTTCTCGGCAAGTCGCCGGGATCGGTCGAATGGCTGCTCAAGAAGCACGGGCTGAAGAAGCTCGACCATCTCGGCATGATGAAGAACGATACGCTCGGAGACTGCACCTGCGCCGCGGTCGGCCACATGATCCAGACCTGGACCTCGCAGACCACCGGGCAGGCCATCATTCCCGACGCGGATATCGTCGGGCTCTATGAGCGCGCCTGCGGCTATGACCCGTCGGACCCAGACAGCGACCAGGGTGGCGTCGAGATCGACGTGCTGAACTACTGGCGCAGGAACGGGGTGGACGGCCACGGCCTCCATGCCTTCGCCGCGGTGTCGCGGCGCCATCATGCCGACGTCAAGGACGCCGTCTGGCTATTCGGCGGCGCCTACATCGGCATCGCCCTGCCGCTGTCGGCGCAGTCGCAGCAGGTGTGGGATGTGCCGCCCGGCGGGCCGGCCGGCGACGGCGCGTCCGGCTCGTGGGGCGGCCATGCGGTGCCGGTCATCGCCTATGACGCCGGAGGCCTCACCTGCATCACCTGGGGTGCGCTCAAGCGGATGACCTGGGCGTTCTGGGACGCCTATTGCGACGAGGCCTATGCCTGCCTGAGCAGGGACTGGGCGGCAGCCAAGGCGCCGAGCGGCTTTGACTGGGCCGCACTCGACGCCGATCTCGGCGGTTTCAAGCAGGCCGCGTGAGGCGCGCCGATGCCGCCGCGCGAGCGTGACGACGAAAGGCAATGGCATCTCGACCGCAAGGTGCCGCTCGCCCTCATCGTCACCATCATCGCCCAGACCATCATCGCCGCCTGGGCCGCCTCCAACATCTGGACCCGCGTCGGCGAGCTCGAGCACAAGGTCGAGATCGCCGCTCCCCAGGCCGAACGCATCATCCGGCTCGAAACCAAGGTCGACGGCATCACCGGCAGCCTGGCCGAGATCAAGACGCTGGTGAGCCGGCGCATGGATGGGCGGCCGTAAATCGTCCGGCCGCGACCCGAATCCCGCACCGTCCCCTACAGACCGCGAGGCCTCCGCACGATCGAACCCTGCCCGCTGACCATCCCTTTTTCCGCGCGCACATCCCCCGCTGGCCGGTTCGGCCGGCGGGGGCTTTTTTGCGTTCGGAATTGCCCCAACCCTTCCCCGCACAAGGGAAATTTGCTAGTGCTGTGTTTGCGCACGCCCAATCTGCGAGCCTAACCTTCCTCGCATCGATCCGGATAGGCATCGGCCGCTGCCGATGCGGGCGAAACAACAGCGTCGGTTACTTCATCCAGGGGAGACGATTCATGCGAATCAGCAAGCCGTTCTTGTATGCGAGCGTGGCGGGCGTATTGGCCGGGCTGATGGTCGTGGGCGCCAACGCGCAGACGGCGGCGGCGCTCAGCGGCCAGGTCTCCTCGGCCGAAGAGGGCGCCATGGAAGGCGTGCTCGTCAGCGCCAAGAAGGACGGCTCCACCATCACCACGACCGTGGTGACCAACGACAAGGGCCAATACAGCTTCCCGGCCGGACCGGCTCGCGCCCGGGCACTACAACATCACCATCCGCGCCGCCGGCTACAAGCTGGTCGGCCCGAAGCAGGTCGACGTCGCCGGCGGCGCCGCGGCGATCGCCGATCTCAAGCTCGCCAAGACGCAAGAACCTGCCGGGGCAGCTCTCCAACGCGCGAATGGCTGGTGAGTGCGCCGGGCAGCGACCAGATCAAGTCGTTCCTGCCGGATTGCGTCGGCTGCCACACGCTGCAGCGCGTGTTCTCCGCCATGCACAGCCCGGAGGAATGGAAGCAGGTGTTCGCGCGCATGGGCCGCTATGCGCCGGAAAGCGTGCCGACGCGCCCGCAGCTTCTCCTCGCCGGGCGGTCCGCGCAGCGAGCGGCCGCGCGTTCCCGCCAACATGATGGACGCCGCCGCGAATTTCCTGTCGGGCGCCAGCATCAACAATCCCGACAATGAGGGATTTAATTTCAAGACGCTGCCGCGCCCGAAGGGCAAGCGCCACCCACGTGATCGTCACCGAATACGATCTGCCGCGCAAGGAAGCGCTGCCCCATGACGTGATCGTCGATGCCGACGGCCATGCCTGGTATTCCGATTTCGGCAACCAGTTCGTCGGCGAGCTCGATCCCAAGACCGGCAAGGTGCAGGACTATGCGCTGGAGACGCTGCGCCAGGATCAGCCCAAGGGCCCGCTCGGCCTCGAATTCGATCCCGAGGGCAACATCTGGGTCGGCATGTCCTATCAGGCCGGCGCCTCGAAGATCGACCGCAAGACCAAGCAGGTCACCACCTATCCGCTGCCGAAGGAGTGGCAAGGCATCACCAGCCAGACCAACATGGTGACGCCGACCCACATGAACGTCGACGGCAAGGTGTGGATGGAAGACACCGAAAACGGCCGCGTGTTCCGCCTCGACCTCACCTCCGGCAAGTGGGAGGACCGCGGCGTCGCCACCACCGCGAAGGGCGAGACCATCCGCGGCTACGGGGTGCCGGCGGACAAGGACAACAATCTCTATCTGATGTCGTTCGGCGACACCCGGATCGGCAAGCTCGATGCCAAGACCAACGTCGCCCAGATCTGGAGCACGGCGTTCGCCCGGTCGCGGCCGCGCCGCGGCCGGTTCGACGACCAGAACCGGCTGTGGTTCGCCGAATATGCGGCGAACCGCATCGCGATGTTCGACCCCACCACCGAACAGATCAAGGAATGGAAGCTGCCGACCGCCTGGAGCGCAGCCCTACGACGTGGTGCCGAGCAAGGGCGCCGCGGAAGTGTGGACCGGCTCGATGCTGACCGACCAGGTCGCGCGGCTCAACCCGAAGACCGACGAGATCGTCGAATACCTGCTGCCGCACACCACCAACATCCGCCGCGTCTTCGTCCAGGAGAGCGGACCGCGCCCGGTGCTGTGGGTCGGCAACAATCACGGCAGCGCCATCGTCAAGGTCGAGCCGCTCGACTGAGCTGCTCCGCACACCTGAAACACGAGTTGGAGTTCGCTCATTTCAAATCGTCATTCCGGGTTCGCGCAAACGCGCGCCCCCGGAGTGATTGCGCGTGGTGTCTGGGTGAAGGCCAGGCCAACGCGACCAAGAAGCGAGGCGCTGCAATCAAGCAGAACGCGCTCCGGTCAGCGCGGAAAAGCAATGCGCTGCGGCTATTGCGCCCGCTACATCAGCTTGCCAGTAACGAAAAGGGGCCTGGGCGGCCGATCGCCATCCGCTGCCGCGGCAAACGGCACCACTCGGCTCCGCCTCGTGCCGGCTTTCCACCCGGCGCCGGACTTGATAACGGTGGAGCGGTCGATTTGTCGCCCCATCCCCGGCGGAGAATGCATCGATGCTGACGCGCCGCACGATCGTTGCCGGCTGCGGCATGGCGGCGGTCGCACCGCTGATCCCGGCCGCGCGGGCGCAGGTCGTCAGGAAGCCGGTGCACATCATCGTGGGCTTCCCGGCCGGCGGCGGCACCGACGTGATCGCCCGCATCCTGGCCGAGCGGCTGCGCGGCGCCTATGCGGCGACGGTGATCGTGGAGAACAAGCCGGGCGGCGCGGCCCGCGTCGCCATCGACGCCATCAAGAGCGCCGAGCCGGACGGCAGCGAGATCCTGTTCACCCCGGATTTTCCCATCACTATCTATCCCCACAGCTTTCGCTCGCTGAGTTACGATCCGCTGCGCGATCTCGTGCCGGTCGCGCCGGTGGCGTCGGGACCGCTGACCTACAATATCGGTCCGGCGGTGCCGGACCGCGTCACCACCCTCGCCACCTTCGTGGAATGGTGCAAGGCCAACCCCGACAAGGCGCTCTACGCGACCACCGCGGCCGGCGGCACGCCTCATTTCATCGGCGTGATGTTCGCGGCCGCCGCCGGCCTGAAGATGACGCCGGTCCACTACCGCGGCGGCGCGCCGGCGCTGCAGGATCTGGTCGGCGGCCACGTCCCGGCGAGCATCAATCCCATGAGCGAGGCCCTGCCGCTCGCCAACTCAGGGCGGCTGCGCATTCTCGCGGTGTCGAGCACGCGGCGTTCGCAATTCCTGCCCGATGTGCCGACCATTCGCGAAGCCGGCTACGATGTCGTGGTCGACACTTGGCTCGGCGTATTTCTTCCGGTCAGAGCGCCGCCCGAGATCGTGCGGGCGCTCAGCGCGGCGATCGCCGATGCGGTCAAGTCGCCGGAGATGGTCGATAATCTCGCCAAGTTCGGCAGCGAGCCCAGGTTCCAGCCGCCGGATGCGTTCGCCGCCACCGTCAAGGCCGACACCGCACGCTGGGGCCCGGTGGTCAAGGCGTCCGGCTTCGTCGCCGACGAGTAGCGCGTTGTAGCGCATCGCAGCGCCGTGCGGCGCGACGCCCGGCATGCTAAAAGGGCCGCCCTACCATGCCGTTGGAGCGGTCATGCCCATGGATAATTATTTCGAAGAGGCGTTGGGCGGCCGCATCGACGCGATGCTGGACGCCTGCACGCGGTGCGGCAAATGCGTCGAAGCATGCCCGGTCAAGACACCGGCCGGGGTCGCGGCCCCCGCCCAGGAGGTTATCACCGGCGTGATCGATATCCTGCGCGGCGGCGAAGGGCCTACGGCCGCGCGCCGTTGGGCTTCGACCTGCATGCTCACCGGCGACTGCATCAAGGCCTGCGAGGAGGGCGTCAACCCGCGGTTCCTGCTAGCCATGGCGCGGCTTGCCATGGCCAAAGCGATGGCCGGCCGCGCGAGTGTCGCCGCGAGGGCGTCGAGGGTTTCCGCAAGCTCAATCTCGACGTCACCGTGCAGTCGCGCATGCAGGCGGGCGACGACGTGCTGGTGCGGCTCGGCCAGAAAGTCGCGGCCGGCGCCACCGCCAGCGACGTGGCGCCGGACTTCGTCTTCTATACCGGCTGCAATCTCCTCAAGACGCCGCACATCGCCTTGCTGGCCCTCGACATCATGGATGCGCTCGGCGTCACCTACAAGGTGATGGGCGGGCCCACCCATTGCTGCGGCGTGATCCAGCTGCGCACCGGCGACACCGCCACATCCGCCAACATGGCCGCGAACACCATGGCCAAGCTGGCGCAAGCCGGGCAGGTGCTGTCGTGGTGCCCGAGCTGCCACCTCCAGTTTTCCGAAGTGATGATGCCGGCCTATGAGCGCAGCACCGGCAGCCGGCCGTTCGAGATGACGCCGTTCATGCGTTTCCTCGGCGCGCGGACCGACGAGTTGCGGCCGCTGTTACGCCATGCGGTGCCGCTGCGGGTCGCCCTGCACCGCCATCCCGGCATTCCCGGCGTGGTCGAGGCGGCGCTCCGGCTCCTCACCGCCGTGCCCGGCGTGGATGTGGTGGACCTCGGGCTGCCGCAAGTCGGGCTCATGAGCAACGCGCTGCGCACCCTGCCGGATTACAAGCGGCAGCTCCAGCTGCAGGAGCTCGAGGCCGCCCGCGACGCCGGGGTAGATGCGCTGGTCGCGGTCTATCACGCCGACCATCGCGAACTGTGCGCCCACGAGCGCGACTGGCCGTTCGTGGTGATCAATCTCCTGGAGGTGATCGGCGCGAGCATGGGCATCGCCTATCCCGACCACTACAAGCGGCTCAAGATCCGGCAGGACGTCGACCTGATCGTGGCGGAATGCCGCGATCTCCTCACCCATCACGGCATCCGCGACGACGATGCCCGCCGATCCATCAAGGCGATGCTGGAAGACCAGCCGCTGCCGCTTCAGGGTGAACGATAGGCCGACATCGATCAAGCCGCGAGTAGGCGCCGCCGCATGGCTACGGCCAGCCGGTAGCGAGGAGCCCCGGCCCAACTGCGTGTCCGCGACAACCTTGCAGGGTCAAGCGACGTGTCGGGCCGCCGGCAGCTCCGCGCCGAGCGGGAGCTTGCCATCCTGGCCGCGCGCATAGAAATCCGGCGCCGCCCATTCGACGCGATTGCGCCCGCTTTCCTTGGCGCGGTAGAGCGCGCGGTCGGCCCTCCACAACAGTTCGGTGAAGGCCATTGTCGAGCCGTCGTGAAGCGCGAGCCCGATGCTGACGGTCGCACCGACCTTCTCGCCGTCGATCACCTCCGCCTGTTCGGCGAACACATTCCTGATCCGCTCCGCGACCGCAATCGCGCGCTCGTCCGCGAGCCCGTACAGCACGACCGCAAACTCTTCGCCGCCCAGGCGGCCGACGAAATCGGAGCCGCGAACTGCGCTGCGCGCCGTCGCCGCGAACATCTGCAGCACGCGATCGCCGAACGCATGGCCGAAGCGATCATTGATCGATTTGAAATTGTCGAGGTCGACCAAGAGCACGGCGACTTCCGGAGCCTGCTTTCGAGGCTGTTGAAACAACCGTTCGTTCTCGGCCAGGAGGCCACGCCGGTTCCAGACGCCGGTCAGCGGGTCGAGCAGGGCCGCCGCTTTGTGGATGAAGGCGGCGCGCTCCTTGGCCATCGCCATCAGGATGAAGGCGATGGAGATGGTGAAGAGCAGCGCCTCCGAACTCAATACCGTGAACCAGATGCTGGCGAACACCCGTTCGGTCCCGGCAGGGTGCGGCAGCAACATGATGAGGGGGGTGCGAAGCAGGAACAGCGCGCCATGGGCGAACAGCAGAAAGACCGCCGGCAAACGCGAGACCGACTGGCAGTTGGGGCAGCACCAGAGTTCCGCCGCCGCGCCCCAGGTGTAGCCGGCGATGATGAAGGCGCTCAGCAGGGATCGCAGCGGGATCGACTGCTGGAAGGCCGGGATTTGGTTTGCGAGCAACCAGATAATGCCGCCGGCGCACAACAGCAGCGGCTCGAACTTTCTTCCGGCATAGATACGCGTCCCGGTCCAGGTCGCGGCGAACGAGGTCAACAGGACGACATTTGCGAAATCGATGGTGATCAGATCGTTCACCCGACCATACAGGCCCAACAGCGAGATCGAGGCAGCACGAAGCAGATGCGCGCTTCCCCACCAGGCCACCGCGCGGATTTCGAAGTTCTGCGCCCACATGAAAAACAGCAGCAGTCCAAGCATCGATTCGACGGAAATCGATACCGAAAACAAGGTGCTGACCTCGTCTGACATGAACGCCCACCATGACCATGTGAATGTGGAGTTCTCGCTGCGAAGGCAATGACTAGCCCGCTGCGTCCAAACAATGTCTGAATGCGATCTCGACCGGCCGAGCCGCTCGGCTTGCAAGGTGCATCATCGATGACCGAAATCATTCAAATGTCGGCTATCCGGACGCGGCGGCCGCGCATCGATGAGCCAATCATCGCGCCATGAGCCCGCCTGCACCGGGCCTTGCGAACGAAAAATTGCAGCCGATACCGGGGCTTCGGCTTTGCCGGAGGTAATTGGAAACCAAAGGCACCAGGCTGGACAGGAGTTTTTGCGCATTTTTGCCCTACCCCCTTGACGTTGCGCGAACTTGTGAAACCATGATCGCAGCCTAGTGAGCGGGATCGCGACATGAGCGAAGCCATTCCCGTGACCGCCTCAACCGCGGGCAAGGCCCTCGCCGGCTTGCCGCTGACCGCGCGCCTGACGCTTTTGTTCGTAGCCCGATTGCGGCGCGGCACGCTGGAGGTGAGCTTGCCGAACGGCCGGCGCCTGCGCTTCGGCGGGATCGAGCCGGGCCCGGCCGCCGTCATGATCATCAACGATCTCGGGTTCGGCCGCCGCTTCATCAGCGGCGGCGATATCGGCATCGCCGAGGCCTATCTGCGCGGCGAATGGGAGACCCCGGATCTGACCCAGTTCCTGTTGCTGTTCTGCATCAATCACGACCTCAGCGAGACGATGCTGGAGCACCGCCCGTTCGTGCGGCTGTGGCAGCGTCTGCGCCACCTGATGAACCGCAACACCAGGCAACGCGCCAAGCGCAACATCTACGCCCATTACGACCTCGGGAACCGCTTCTACGAGAGCTGGCTCGACGAGACCATGACCTATTCCTCGGCGCTGTTTACCCAGGGCAGCAACGATCTCGCGACCGCGCAGCGGTGCAAGTATGAAAGCCTCGCCCGCGAAATCACCCTGGGGTGCGGGCAAAGCGTGCTCGAGATCGGGTGCGGGTGGGGCGGCTTCGCGGAATTCGCCGCACGAAACTACGACGTGCGCGTCGTCGGCCTGACCATCAGCCGCAAGCAGTTCGACTATGCGAAGGAGCGCATCTTCGCCGCCGGACTGGGCGACAAGGTCGACATCAGGCTGCAGGATTATCGCGACGAGCGCGGCACCTATGACCGGATCGCCTCGATCGAGATGATCGAGGCCGTCGGCGCGGAATACTGGCCGACCTATTTTGGCCAGTTGCGCGACCGGCTGGCGCCGGGCGGCGTCGCCGGCATCCAGGCGATCACCATCCAGGATCGCTTTTTCGACTCCTACCGGCGCGAAATCGATTTCATCCGCCGCTACGTCTTCCCCGGCGGCATGCTGCCCTCGCCCGGCATTCTCAGGGATCTCGGCGACCGCTTCGGCCTGCCGCTGATGGCAGAAAAGGTGTTCGGCGACGACTATCCGCGTACGCTGGCAGCATGGCGCGACCGTTTCCGCTCGGCCTGGCCGAACCTCGCGCCGCTCGGATTCGACGAGCGGTTCCGCCGGCTGTGGGAGTACTACCTCGCCTATTGCGAGGCCGGCTTTCTGTCCCGCAACATCGACGTCCGGCAGATGATTTTCGCCAAGGCCGGCTGAAAAGCGGGAGGGTCACGAACTTGTAGCGGCGGCGCTTCCCCGATAGGTTCGCGTATCATCGTCGACCGCCGATGGGATCGCAGATCGAATGCACATTCACCGTGGAATTGTCGATGCCATCGGCCACACCCCCCTGATCAAGCTGAAGCACGCATCGGAAGCGACCGGCTGCACCATCCTCGGCAAGGCCGAGTTCATGAATCCCGGCCAGTCGGTCAAGGATCGCGCAGCGCTGTTCATCATCGAGGATGCCGTCAAGAATGCCCGCCTGCGCGCCCGGCGGCGTGATCGTCGAGGGAACCGCGGGAAATACCGGCATCGGCCTGGCACTGGTGGGTAACGCGCTGGGGTTCCGCAGCGTGATCGTCATCCCCGACACGCAGAGCCAGGAAAAGAAGGACATGCTGCGGCTGTGCGGCGCCGACCTCGTCGAGGTGCCCGCGGTGCCCTATTCGAATCCGAACAACTACGTCAAGGTGTCCGGACGGCTGGCCGCGCAGCTCGCAAGGTCCGAGCCGAACGGCGCGATCTGGGCGAACCAGTTCGACAATATCGCCAATCGCGACGGCCACATCCACACCACCGGACCTGAAATCTGGGAGCAGACGGCCGGCAAGGTCGACGGCTTCATCTGCGCGGTCGGCACCGGCGGCACGCTGGCCGGCATCGGCATCGCGCTCAAGGAACGCAACAAAAACGTGAAGATCGGGCTTGCCGATCCCCTCGGCGCCGCGCTCTACAGCTATTACACCACCGGCGTGCTCAAGTCCGCGGGCTCCTCCATCACCGAAGGCATCGGCCAAGGGCGTATCACCAAGAATCTGGAAGGCGCGCCGGTCGACATCGCCTTCCAGATTCCCGACGAAGAAGCGCTCCCGATCCTGTTCGATTTGCTGGAACACGAAGGCCTCTGCCTCGGCGGCTCGTCCGGCATCAATGTCGGTGGCGCGATCCGCCTTGCCCGCGAGCTCGGGCCCGGCCATACCATCGTCACCGTGCTTTGCGACTACGGCACGCGCTACCAGACCAAGCTGTTCAATCCGGAATTCCTTCGTTCCAAGGGATTACCGGTGCCGACATGGATGGAGCGCCGTGCGGCCATCACGGTGCCGCTCGAGAAAGTTTGACGAACGCGCCACCCGGCGGCCCTGGATCCGCCGGACGCAATCGGGTTGGGCATCGCGAGCGTGCTGCAGCCGTTGTGTTTTGCGCCATCACGTCTTATTTCGTGATGCTCGCCGCGATGCCGCGGCCGCAGGAGAGCCGCACATGGTGCAGCCGCCGCCACATCCGCGCAGCAGATGGCTGGTCGCCACCGAGTGGCTCGCCGCCAATCTCGGCGCTCCCGGCCTCGTCGTCCTCGACGGCTCCTATTATCTGCCGGCGATGAAGCGCGATGCCGCGGCCGAGTATCTCGCCGGACATATCCCGGGCGCCCTGCGCTTCGATATCGACGAGGTCGCCGACCATTCCAGCGCGCTGCCGCACATGCTGCCATCGGCGCCGGCGTTCGCGGCCGCCGCGGGGCGGCTCGGCATCGGCGACAGCGACACCATCGTCGCCTATGACGGCCACGGGATTTTCGCCTCGCCGCGGGTATGGTTCACGTTCCGCCTGTTCGGGGCAACGAACGTCTACATTCTCGACGGCGGTCTGCCGAAATGGAAGGCGGAGGGCCGGCCGGTGGAATCCGGTGCGGTGACGCGACCCGCCACGACCTTCACTGCGCACAAAAACACGAACGCCGTGGCGACGCTCGACCGGGTCCGCGACGCCCTCGCCGTCGGCAACGCGCAAGTCGTCGACGCAAGGCCCGCCGACCGCTTCCGCGGCGAAGCGCCGGAACCTCGTCCCGGCCTGCGGTCCGGCCACATCCCCGGCTCCTTCAACGTGCCGTCCACCACCGTGGTCGAAAACGGGTCGCTGCTGCCGCACGACCGGCTGCGCGCGGCCTTTGCCGCCGGCGGCGTGGACCTCGACAAGCCAGTGCTGACGAGTTGCGGCTCCGGCGTATCAGCGGCGATCCTGTGGCTCGCGCTCGACGCCCTGGGCAAGGAGCCGGCCGCGCTCTATGACGGCTCTTGGGCGGAATGGGGCGCACGGACGGACCTGCCGGTGGCGACCGGCGCGGCAAAAACCACCTGACGCCTCATCGCAATATCTGGCTGAGAAACAGCTTGGTGCGTTCGTGCCGGGGCTGCCCGAAAAACGGCTCCGGCGCGTTGATCTCGACGATCTGCCCCGGCATCCATGAACACGATCCGGCTGGCGACCTGTCGCGCGAACATCATCTCGTGAGTGACCACCAGCATCGTCATGCCGTCGAGGGCGAGTTCGACCATGGTGTCGAGCACCTCCTTGACCATTTCCGGGTCGAGCGCCGAGGTCGGCTCGTCGAACATCATCAGCTTCGGGTTCATGCACAGCGCCCGCGCGATGGCGACGCGCTGCTGCTGGCCGCCGGAAAGCTGATTGGGATATTTGGCCGCCTGCTCGGGAATTTTCACCCGCGCCAGCAGCGCCATCGCGGTCTCTTCGGCCTGCCGCTTCGGCGTGCCGCGCACCACAATGGGCGCCAGCGTGCAGTTCTCCAGCACGGTCAGGTGCGGAAACAGGTTGAAATGCTGGAACACCATGCCGACGTCGCGCCTGATCGCCTCGACGCGCTTGACGTCCTTGGTCAGCGCCAGGCCGTCGACGACGATTTCCCCGCGTTGAAATTCCTCGAGCGCGTTGACGCAGCGCAGCAGGGTCGATTTTCCGGACCCCGACGGACCGCAAATCACGATGCGCTCGCCGCGCGCGACCTCCAGATTGATGTCGGCCAGCACGCGGAACTCGCCGAACCATTTGTGCAGCCCGGCAATCCTCACCGCGGGGCCTGCGGGCGCGCCCCGCCCCGACCCATCCGGTTTCACCGTGTCGCCGATGCTCACCGTCTGTCACCCACCGCCAGCCGCCTTTCGATACGTGCGGCATAGCGCGACATCGCATAGCAGAAAACGAAGTACACCAGCGCCGCGAAAATGTACCCGGTCGCGCTCGTCACCGGCGTCGACCATTTGGGGTCGGCTCTCGCCACTTCGATGGTCTTGAGGAAATCGAAAATGCCGACGAAAAACACCAGCGTGGTATCCTTGAAGAGCGCAATGAAGCTGTTGACGATATTCGGTATGGTCACCTTGAGCGCCTGCGGCAGGATGATGTGGCGCAGCGACTGCCAGTAGCTCAGCGCGAGGGCATTGGCGGCATCATATTGGCCTTTTTGCATGGACTGCAGGCCGGCGCGCACCACCTCGGCCATATAGGCCGAGGAGAACAGCGCGACGCCAACCAGCGCCCGCACCAGCTTGTCGGGCGACCAGGTTTCCGGCAGGAACAGCGGCAGCATGACGCTCGCCATGAACAGCACGGTGATCAGCGGGACGCCGCGGACGAATTCGATGAACAGCGTCGACAGCAGCCGGATCGCCGGCATCTGCGAGCGCCGTCCCAGCGCCAGCACGATCCCGATCGGCAGCGACACCACGATGCCTACGGCCGCGACGACGATGGTCACGAGCATGCCGCCCCACAGCGCCGTGTCCACCACCGCCAGGCCGATCGCTGAAGCGCCGTGCAGCAGCACGAAGCTCAGCACCGGCAGCACGGCGAAGAAATAAATCGAGCCGAGGTCGCGGCGCGGCGCCTCGAGCCACAGCAGCCACCCGGTCCCGAACGCCAGCAGGCCGAAAAACAGATCGACGCGCCAGCGCGCGGCGATCGGATAGGAACCGTACATGGTGTAGGCGAACCGGTCACCGATATAGGCCCAGCAGGCGCCGACCTCCGGCCGCGCCGGCGTCGGCAGACATGCCTCGCGATCCGAGCCGCTCCATACCGCGTCGACGAACAGAAAATCGATCGCCGGCGGTACGATCACCGCGAGCAGCAGGATGATCAGCAAAGTCAGCACCGTGCTCACGGTGCTCCCGAACAGGTTGGCCCTGGCCCAGCCGAGCCACCCGACGCTCGCGAGCGGAGGCGCGAGCGGGGGCGCCGGCGCCGTGCGCACATAGGTCGGCGTCCCGGCGGTCGCGGGCGGCCGCGCCGCGATCGGAGCATCGACCGCCTTCATCGCTCCACCACGGCGACGCGGGCGTTGTAGGCATTCATCACCAGCGAGGTGATCAGGCTGAAGCTCAGATAGACCGCCATGGTGATGACGACGACCTCGATCGCCTGCCCGGTAATGTTGAGCACCGTGCCGGTGAAGATCTGCACGAGGTCCGGATACCCGATCGCGACGGCGAGCGAAGAGTTCTTGGTCAGATTGAGATACTGGCTGGTCAGGGGCGGAATGATGACCCGCATGGCCTGCGGAATGACGATGAGCCGCAGCGTCTGCATGCGGCGCAGCCCGAGCGCCTGGGCCGCCTCGGTCTGACCGTGCGAAACCGACATCAGGCCGGCGCGGACCACCTCGGCAATGAAGGCGGCGGTGTAGATTACGAGGCCGAACAACAGAGCGACGAGCTCCGGCAGAACTTCGAGGCCGCCGCTGACGTTGAAGCGGCCGGCCTGCGGATAGTCGAATTCCAGCGGCGCCCCCATCGCGAGAAAGGCGGCGACGGGAGCCCCGATCACGATCAGCAGCGTGACGAGAAAGCGCACCGCGGTCGATCGCCACGCCCCTGCGCTCCTTCCAGCCAGCGTGTTGAAGGCGTAACCGAGGAGCGCCGCCGCGACCAGCACGACGGCGACGTGCCAGCCGTCGACCCCGAGCGGACGCGGCATGTAGAGGCCGCGGTTGTTGAGGAGCAGGCCGCCGGGAAGCACGAAGCCGTTGGCGAAATCCGGCAGCGCCTTGAGGACGGCATTGTACCAGAACAGGAGCTGGAGCAGCAGCGGCACGTTGCGGACGAGCTCGACATAGCTGGACGCCAACCGTTGCACCAGAAAGTTCTTGGAGAGCCTGGCGACGCCGATGGCGGTTCCGAGCAGCGTGGCAAATATGATGCCGAGGCCGGCGACCAGCAACGTATTGGTGAGGCCGACCCAGAAGGCGCGGCCGAAGGTGGAGGACTGTGAGGAGTATTCGATCAGCGTCTGGCTGATGTCGAAACCGGCGACGACGTTCCAGAAACCGAAGCCCGACGCGATCTTGGCGTGAGCGAGGTTCTCTGCCGCATTGCGAACCGCCGCATAGGCGAGGACGCCGAGCCCGGCGCACAGCATGACCTGGTACGCCGTCGCCCGTAGCTTCGGATTGCGGTAGATCGGGACCTTCGGCATCGCCTGCGATGATCGCGGCATCGCCCTGCCCGGCTGCAACGGAGTCAGCGGATCGGCGGCGCGTATTGAATGCCCCCCTTGGTCCATAACGCATTGAGGCCGCGCACGATCTTGAGCGGGGACCCCTGGCCGACATTGCGGTCGAACACGTCGCCGTAATTTCCCACCAGCTTGACGATGCGGAAGGCCCAGTCCTTGGTGAGCCCAAGACGCTCACCGAAATTATCTTCGACGCCGAGCAAGCGTCTGATCTCGGGATTGTCCGACTTCATCTGCTCGTCGACATTCGCCTTGTTGACGTTGAGCTCTTCCGCATTGAGCATGGCAAAATGAACCCATTTGACCAGATCGAACCACTGGTCGTCGCCGTGGCGGACGAATGGTCCGAGCGGCTCCTTGGAGATGATCTCCGGCAACACGACATGATCGTCCGGCCTCGCGAACTTGAGCCGGGTGGCATAGAGACCCGAGGCGTCGGTGGTGAATGCATTGCAGCGATCGGTCTCGTAGGCCCTGACCGCCTCGTCGAGAGACGCGAAGGTGACGGACCTCAGACGCATCCGGTTGGAGCGGAAATAATCGGCCAGATTGAGCTCCGTCGTCGTGCCCTGCTGCACGCAGATCGTGGCGTCGTTGAGCTCCAGCGCCGAATTCACCTTGGCGGACTTGCGGATGATGAACCCCTGCCCGTCGTAATAATTGACGCCGGTCGCATTGAGTCCGAGTTGGGTGTCGCGCAGGAGCGACCAGGTCGTGTTTCGCACGAGGACGTCGACATCGCCGGTCTGCAGCGCGGTGAAGCGGTCCTTGGCGGTCAGGGGGACGAACTTCACCTTGTTCGCGTCGTTGAAGATCGCAGCCGCGATGGCACGGCAAAGATCGACATCGAGGCCGGTCCAGTTGCCCTGGGCATCGGGCAGGCCGAAGCCCGGCAATTGCCCGTTGGCGCCGCAATTGAGCGAGCCCCGCTGCTTGACCGTGTCGAGGGTCGCAGCATGGGCCAGGCCGGCCACCA
Source organism: uncultured Alphaproteobacteria bacterium (assembly GCA_963795865.1). Lineage (GTDB taxonomy): Bacteria > Pseudomonadota > Alphaproteobacteria > Rhizobiales > Xanthobacteraceae > JAJPKK01. The sequence goes on along the minus strand of CAWCJX010000021.1, from coordinate 331,847 downwards.
TCACCGCCGCTGCGGCAGCGAACAACGCATGGGCAAAACGCTTCATTTTTGAGCCTCCCAAGACGACGGTGCCGACCATATGACCTCGCCCGCTCCGGTGCCGGATCCTCATTGCCGTATGGACGAATCCACCGGCTTGTCGATCGGACCTTGCGGATCGAGCACTCGCGGATCGAACACCTTCAATGCCGACGGCCGCACCCGACCGCTCGTGGCCGATGCGGCCATTCCCCCATATTCGGATTCTTCGTTGTATCTAGAGATCGGTTGGCAATCGAGGTCAAGGGGTTGACTGCCGCACCCGATGCCGCGGTAAATGGCGCCGATTGCACGCGTGATCGAGCAGCGGGCAATATGCACGTGGTGCCCGGTGCGGAACCCCTCCATGACCAGCAAGAGCGGCGACGGCGACGGCGGTCGCAACCATGAGATCGCGACGCGGCTCACCCATGCCGGCCGCGAACCGGCGGCCCATCACGGCTATGTCAACACCCCGGTCTACCACGCCTCGACCATGCTCTATCCGAGCGCCGAGGCCTACCTCGCCCATCGCAGCCGCTATCAATATGGCCGGCGCGGCACCCCGACATCGGAGGCGTTCCAGGAGGCGCTCAGGGACATCGAGGGCCGGCAATGCGAAGGGGTGGCGCTGCTGCCGTCCGGGCTCGCCGCCATCTCCACGGCGCTGCTCTCGGTGCTGCGCGCCGGCGATCACGTTCTCGTCACCGACAGCGCCTATTTCCCGACCCGCAAGCTGTGCGACACCATCCTCACCCGTTATGGCATCGCCACGACCTATTACGACCCGGCGGCCGGGTCCGCGATCGCGTCGCTGCTGCAGGCCAACACCCGCGCCGTGTTCGTCGAGAGCCCGGGCTCGCTGACCTTCGAAATCCAAGATATTCCGGCCATCGCCGCCGTGGCGCACGCGCGCGATGCGGTGGTCCTGATGGACAATACCTGGGCGAGCCCGCTTTATTTCCGCGCGCTGGAAAAAGGCGTCGACCTCTCGATCCAGTCCGGCACCAAGTATATCGGCGGGCATTCCGATCTCATGCTCGGCACCGTCGCCGCCAACAAGGCGACCTGGAACCGGCTGAAGGAAACCGTCTACGAGATGGGCCTGTGCGTCGGTCCCGACGACATGTTTCTCGGCATGCGCGGCCTGCGCACCATGGGGGTGCGGCTCGCCCAGCACCAGGCGTCTGGAATGGAGGTCGCGCGCTGGCTGGAGGCGCGGCCGGAGGTGCTGCGCGTGCTGCATCCCGCCCTCGAAAGCCATCCGGGACACGCCATCTGGAAGCGCGATTTCAGCGGCGCCTGCGGCCTCTTCAGCGTCGTCTTCAAGCCGGCGCCCCGGGCCGCCGTCAATACCTTCCTCGACGCGCTCAGCGCTGTTCGGCATCGGCGCCTCCTGGGGCGGCTTCGAAAGCCTCGCCATCCCGTTCGACTGCGCCCCGATCAGAACGGCCAATCCCTGGGCGCCAGGCGGCCCGACGGTGCGCTTCCACATCGGTCTCGAGGATGTGAGCGACCTGATCGCCGATCTCGAACGCGGCTTTGCCGCCTTCGCCGCGGCCGCGCGTTGAGAGCAGACGAGAAAATCAACCCTGGAAAAGCAAACGAGCCGCCGGGGGATGGCCTCGACGGCTCGTTGCAGCGCGCGCAAGGAGCGCGCGCGACTTGTGGCCAAGAACTTGGTGGCGAAGAGCGCTGCGGTTCGACGTCAATCGGACAGCGCTCCGATCTTCGTCATCTGAACCGTTCTCGGGACTCGGCGCGATCTCCGCCGCGCCAGAAGGCGAAGCGGTGAAAACGCGGCGTTCCGACTCGCGACAACACCTCGAAACGCTGCTTCTGGCTGTCGTCGAGGCTCTGATAGAGCGGGGCTGCCGCATCGGCATAGCGCTTCAGCGCCGCCCCGCTCCTGGTCAGGGCATCGGCCCGCCGCTGCGCGCGCTGGATCGGATCGCCAGACCGGTCCCCATCATTGCGGAGCACATTGATCTCTTCGCCCCGCTGAGCGGCGAGGTCGCGATAGGCCTGCTCGAAGGCCGGCCACGATTTCTCCTGATCCGGAGTCAATTTGAGCCCCGCATGGAGCCCGGCCATGCGCGCGTCGAGAAAAGCCGCGCGATCCTCGGCGCGTGGCTGCCAGCGCCGTCCGCCGTCGCGCCCACCCCCAGGCTGCTGAGCATAGGCATAGACCGAAGCGAGCAGCATCACCGCTGTGGCGCCGACCACAACCTTCCTCATCATTGTAAACCTCCTGTGGATATTCAGGTGAGCCATGTCATATCCGACCAGGCAAGAATACAAGTTACGTTTTACTTACAGTCTCATTACCGAAAGGCAATGATCGGAGCGTTGTAATCTCTGCGCAGCCGCTTCGGGGCCTTGTCGAGGGAGGTTCTCCGACAGGCGGTTGGAAGCATGTGGTGCGGGCGGAGGGACTCGAACCCTCACGGGGTTACCCCCAACGGATTTTCATACCAGCTACGGCTTTCGCCGCCGCCACACCGGCGTTTGTGGTCTGGACTATACCTTCACCGTGGCGGAGCGATCCGCTTTAGGTGCTGCCCGTCTAGTCTCTACACCTTCCCTTTCGGGCTTGGCTCGGGATTGCCATCTGACAGGTTTCCCCGAATTTGAGCAGTTCTGCGTCCCGGGTTTCCCGCGGGCGCACCCAAATGATCTTCAAGTCCGTTGCGTCTACCGTTCCGCCACGCCCGCGTGGTCCAAATTCTGGCCGCCCCCTTCGCGGCGGTGGGAGTTCATCTTCTCCCTCGCCCCACTTGCGGGGAAGGGGTCGGGGTGAGGGGCGCTTCTACGAGCTCAGAACTCGCGGAAGGTCCTCCCGCCCGGATCACTGCGCGATCCGACCTCTCCCCGCAAGCGGCCGCGAGCGCGGAGAGGCGAATGCCGCCAATCACTCCTCCGCATGCCCCCAGATCGAGGCCCAGTCGGCGCCCGAGATATCGGTGACGCGCCCGTCGCGCTCGAAGAACTTGTTGGGCACCTGGAACATCGCCAGCATCAGCCCGCCCTCGGGACACCAAGCCGAATGGCGGCTGCCGGCCGGACGCCAGACGAAATCGCCCTTGCCGACTTCGAGGCCGGCGTCGGGTCCTTCGCGGTCGACCAGCTTGCCTTCCAGCACCAGGGTCTGCTCGATCTTGACGTGCTCATGGTCGGGCAAGACCGCGCCGGGGGCAAAGCGCATCAGCGCCGTGACGAGGCCGCTGTCGCGGTCGAACAGCAGGGTCTTCACCTCGCAGCCGGGAAAACGCGTCTGCTGCCATTCCAGTTCGCCGACGCGGACGTGATGGGAGCGCAAATCGTGCGCGACGGTGCTCGGGGTCGGTGCATCCATGCCATGCTCCTTGCGGCTGCCTCTCGGTTCGCCGGCCAGGATAGCAAATCCGTGCGCCTGCGCCTACCTCTCTTCGCCGCGGATCGGCGGCTGGAAGGCGAGCCCGGTGTCCCAGGGAAAGAAGATCCAGGTGTCCTGGGACACTTCGGTGACGAAGGTGTCGACCAGCGGGCGTCCCATCGGCTTGGCATAGACGGTGGCGAAATGCGCCCGCGGCAGGAGGTCGCGCACCACCTTCGCGGTCGCGCCGGTGTCGACGAGGTCGTCGACGATGAGCACGTCCTGGCCGTCGCCGTTCATCCGCATTATCTCGTCGGCGACCCCCTTGAGCACCCGCAATTCGCCCTGCCTGGTGTGGTCGTAGCTCGCCACGCAGATCGTCTCGATCAGGCGGACGTCGAGTTCGCGCGCCACGATCGCCGCCGGCACCAGGCCGCCGCGCGTCACCGTGACGATCGCCCGGAACGGCCCGGCGCCGTTCAATCGCCAGGCGAGCGCCCGGGCGTCGCGGTGGAATTGATCCCATGAAACCGGAAAGGCCTTTTCCGGTATTTTCGACCGCGTCATCGCTTGCCTGTCCCCGCGTTCGAAGCTATTCTTCGTCGGGCTCGTGCTCGGCCTCCGCCTCGGCAATGGCCGCTCTTCGCCGACTTGATGAAGGCCTCGGCGCCCTTCTTGGACTCGCGCAGAATCTGCTCGATCTCATTGCGCATCCGGTCGAGGTCGAGCTTGAGGCCGCCGGCCGACGGCTTTTCCGTATCCATCACATAGGCGACCATGCGCATGTTGAACGCCATGCTGAGCAGGACGTGGGAGATGATCGCCTCCGGGACTTCGAGATCGTCCATGTAATCGGAGACGAGCTCGTAGATGGCGCTGCTGTGCTGCTCCACCTCGTCCATGAACTCCTGGACATCCGGGTCGTCGGGACGATCGTCATCTGAACCCATGAACTGCTCCCCCTGCCGCGCGCGCGCCTACAATGCCTTCAGCCATTCGACGACCTGCGCACGCGCCTGCCACGCCGTGGTGAGATGGCCGGCCGCGACCTCGATATAGCGACTGGCCGGATTCCTGGCGCCGCGCGTGAACGCATAATCGCGGCCGCGCTCGTGGATCGGGTCGCTGTTGCCCACCACCCATAGAAACGGAATCGCACGTAGCGCCGCGGCATTCTTGGGGATCACCGCCGGCCCGTTCGGGATCGAACATGCTGAGATAGACCGCCGGAGTCGCCAACGCGATGGTCGGGATGCCCTGCACCAGGTCCGGCCAGGCGCGCCGGTCCTGCTTCCCCGCCGCATACATCTGCCGCGCCTCGGCCAGCGCGTCGTGGGTGCGGGCGCGCATTTCCGCGGTCTCCGGCAAGTGGCCCGGCGCGATCGCGACCACCGCAGCGACCACGCTGCGGCGCGCCGCATAGCCGATCGCCGCATTGGCGCCGAGGCTGTGCCCGACGATGACGATGCGGTTGGCGCCCCTGGCCTTGAGGCCGGCGACGGCGGCGTCGATCTCGGTCATCGCCTGATCGAAGGTCGCCCCATACATGCGCCGGAACGACCACGGCATTTCCGGGCTCTCGACCTGGGCCCCCTCGGCCTCGAGCGCGCCGGGAATGCCGCCGTCGAAAGCGCCCGGCCATACGCCCTTGCCGTGCAGGAACACGACGCCGGTGCCCTGCAGGCTCGCCGCCTGAAGCGGCGCGGCCGCGACGATGACGAAGGCAAGCAGCATCAGCCGTATCATGAGCCGTGCGACCTTGGCCGCGGCGGTTTGCGGCATGGCGGCCGCCCAGCGGTACCCCGCCCATCTTCATCGGCGCCTCTTCATCCTGCGGCCCCATCGCCGCTCAAGCTCTTGCGAGACGGACGCGCACCTGCGTCAGCATGGCTTCCACCGCCGCCTTGGCCGCCGCGAGACGTGCGGGATCGCGAGCCCGCACCACGATATTGGTGTTCGGGCCGCGCACCTCGTCGACGAAGGGATAGCTGCCGATCGATGACCTCCGGATGGGCCTTGGCGATCTCGCCGAGCTCGGTGCCGATGTCGCCCTCGCGGCAATCCGCCCGCACGGTCTCCGACAGCATCCTGGCCCCGGTCGCGAGCTTGGGCGCGACCTCGTCGAGCATCGCCTGCATGATCGACGGCACGCCCGCCATCACGATGACATTGCCGATCCAGAAGCCCGGCGCCGCCGACACCCTGTTGGGGACGAGGTCGGCGCCCTTGGGAACGCGGGTCATCCGCATGCGCGCCTCGTTCATCTCGGTGCCCAGCGCGGCATAGCGCTCCTTCATGATCGCGACCGCGCGCGGATCGTAATCGATCGGGACCCCGAACGCCTTGGCGACACAGTCGGCGGTGATGTCGTCATGGGTCGGACCGATGCCGCCGGTGGTGAACACATAGCGTATAGCGTCCCCGCAGCGCGTTGAGCGCCTCGACGATCGCCGCCTCATCGTCGGCGACGACCCGGACCTCGCGCAGGTCGATCCCGATTTTCGTCAGGTATTCAGCGATATAGCCGATGTTCTTGTCCTTGGTGCGGCCCGACAGGATCTCGTCGCCGATGACGAGTATGGCCGCCGTCACGATCCCGGATGACGGGCCGGTGTCATTCATAACGCCGGCCCCCGAATTGTCGTGTCGACGAAGGATATCATCGCCTCGCTGCCGTCCCTGGAGCCCCACCGTCATAGACCGATCGCCCCGGCAGGGACAACACTCGTCGCGCCGACGTTTTGCCGACGTTTTCTTGCCAGGTCGTTCAATCCGACGTTTGGCGGACGGCTGGTTTCCGATTCGGGCGTATGGTTTGCCTGCGCATGCGCTAAGCCCGTCCCAGTTTCTGCCTATTTTTTGGTCAGAAACCGGATTTCCACGGGAAGGCAAAATCGCCAGCGTCCGGCGATATCGGCGCCGGCATCGCCCATCTGGTTTGTCAACGGCCTGAATGACGTGAATCGGATGCTTTTGGCGCGAAGCTTGCTACGTTGCGCGAAAGCGCGGGGCTCGCGGTTGGTGCGGCCGCAGGGGCAGGAATGGCAGTTGCATTCGACGAGATGACGGAAGCAGGACGGCCGGGTGCGGCCGGTCTATGCTGGCCTCGAGAACTGGCTGCGCGAACTGCCGCCCGACGTGCTGGAGCATCGCCGCCGCGAGGCCGAATTCCTGTTCCGGCGCATCGGCATCACCTTCGCGGTCTATGGCGACGCCGATTCGACCGAGCGGCTGATCCCGTTCGACGTGCTGCCGCGCATCCTGTCGTCGGACGAATGGGCGAAGCTGCGCCTCGGTCTCGAGCAGCGCGTCAAGGCGATCAACCTCTACATCAAGGACGTCTACGGCCGCCGCGAGGTGCTCAAGGCCGGCATCGTGCCGGAGGACCTGGTCTTTCAGAACCCGGTGTTCCGCCCGGAGATGAACGGCCTCAAGGTCCCCCACGACATCTACGTCCATGTCGCCGGCATCGACATCGTGCGGGTCGATCCCGACACCTTCTACGTGCTGGAGGACAATGCGCGCACGCCCTCCGGGGTCTCCTACATGCTGGAGAACCGCGAGATCATGATGCGGCTGTTCCCCGAGCTGTTCTCGCGACACCGCGTGGCGCCGGTGGAGAACTATCCCGACGAACTGCTGGCGACCCTGAAGTCGGTGGCGCCCAAGTCCGCCTCGGCCGACCCGACGGTGGTGCTGCTCACGCCCGGCATCTACAATTCCGCCTATTACGAGCACTCGTTCCTCGCCGACAAGCTCGGCATCGAGCTGGTCGAGGGGCGCGATGTCGTGGTCAAGGGCCAGGTCGCCTACATGCGCACCACCGAGGGGCTCAAGCGCATCGACGTCATCTACCGGCGCATCGACGACGACTTCCTCGACCCGCTGGCGTTCCGTCCCGATTCCGCGCTCGGGGTTCCGGGCCTGATGTCGGTCTACCAGGCCGGCAACTTGACGCTCGCCAATGCGGTCGGCACCGGCATCGCCGACGACAAGGCGGTCTACAGCTACATGCCGGAGATCGTGAAATTCTTTCTCGGCGAGGAGCCGATCCTCAAGAACGTCCCGACCTGGCGCTGCCGCGAGCCCGAGCACCTCTCCTATGTGCTCGACCAGCTCGAGGAGCTCGTGGTCAAGGAGGTCCACGGCTCCGGCGGCTACGGCATGCTGATCGGCCCGAAATCCGACCAGGCGACGATCGCGGCGTTCCGCGCCAAGCTCAAGGCCGACCCGAAGAACTTCATCGCGCAGCCGACGCTCGCGCTCTCGACCTGCCCGACCTGCGTCGAGGAGGGCGTCGCGCCGCGCCATGTCGACCTGCGCCCGTTCGTGCTCACCGGGCGCGACCGCATCCGGCATCGTTCCCGGCGGGCTGACGCGGGTGGCGCTCAAGCGCGGATCGCTGGTGGTCAATTCGAGCCAGGGCGGCGGAACCAAGGACACCTGGGTGCTGGATCAATGAGCGGGGCAGCGAGCGCAGGAAACGAGTGCGGGCATGGGATGCGACCGGTCTCGCCGACGACCGGGGAGGACTAGATGCTCTCCCGCACCGCCGACAATCTCTACTGGCTCGCCCGCTACGTCGAGCGCGCCGAATATCTCGCCCGGGTGCTCGAAGCGACGCTGCGGCTCACCGCGCTGCCGCTCGCCTATGTCGGCTCGACCAACGAATGGGAGAGCGCGGTCGCGACCGCCGGCTGCCGCAAGGCCTTCTTTGCCCGCTACACCGAGGCGAACGAGGAGAACGTCTCCGAATTCCTCGCCTTCTCGATCGACAATCCGTCCTCGATCCGCAACTGCATCGAGATCGCCCGCACCAATGCGCGCGCGGTGCGCACCGCGCTCACCACCGAGACCTGGGAAACCATCAACGGCGCCTGGCTCGAGCTCAAGCGCTTCGGCAACGGCCCGACCTCGCGCGAGGAGTTCCTGCGCTTCCTGCACTGGGTGCAGGAGACCTCGCTGCGCTTCGACGGCTCGGCCTACCGCACCATGCTGCGCAACGACGTCTACTGGTTCTCCCGGCTCGGCCTCTACATCGAGCGCGCCGACAACACCGCGCGCATCCTCGACGTCAAGTACCACATGCTGCTGCCGGCCGACGAGCATGTCGGCGGTCCGCTCGACTATTACCAATGGGCCGCGATCCTGCGCACGGTCTCCGCGCTCACCGCCTATCACTGGGTCTACCGCGAGAGCCTCAAGCCGTGGCTGGTCGCCGACCTCCTGATCCTCAACGAGCAGATGCCGCGCTCGCTCGCGAGCTGCTACGAGAACCTGGTGCGTTTCTGCGACTCCATCGCCACCACCTATGGCCGCCAGGGTCCGGCCCAGCGCCAGGCGCGCACCATCCGCACCCGGCTCCAGAACAGCCGGATGGAGGAGATCTTCCAGACCGGCCTGCACGAGTTCATCAGCGAATTCGTCTCCGACAACAACGCGCTCGGAGCCGCGGTCAGCTCGCAATATTTGATGTAAGCTGCGCGGCACCGGCGATCTGCGTTCGCCGCCGATTCGAGGAAATCGCCATGCGCATCTGCGTCGCGCACGAAACCGTCTACCGCTACGAAACGCCGTGCTCCGGCGTGATCCAGACGCTGCGCCTGACGCCGCGCAACCACGCCGGCCAGTACGTGGTCGACTGGCGCATCGACATCTCCGCAGACTGCCGGCTCGAGCCGCAGGAGGACGCGTTCGGCAACGTCACCCATGCGTTCTCGGCGGCCGGCCCGATCTCCGAGCTGCGCGTCATGGTCGAGGGCGAGGTCGAGACCCAGGACACCGCCGGGGTCGTGCGCGGCGCGGTGGAGCGGTTTCCGCCGAGCCTGTTCCTGCGCGAGACCGCGCTTGACCCGCGCCGACGCGGCACTCGCCGCCTACGCCGCCGAGTTTCCGGTCACCGGAGCGGCGGCACGCTCGACCTGCTGCACCGCCTGCTGGCCCGCGTGCATGAGGACGTCGCCTGCGACGCCGATGCCCCGGGTGCCGGCAGACCGCCGCCGAAGCCTTCGCCGCGCGAGCGCGCCGACTGCCGCGACCTCAGCCCACATCTTCATCACGGCGGCGCGGCTGCGCCGGGGTGCCGGCCCGCTACGTGGCCGGCTATTTCCGCCGCGACGAAGGCGCCGCCGGCCCGGACGTCGGCCACGCCTGGGCCGAAGCCCATGTGCCCGACCTCGGCTGGATCGGCTTCGATCCCGCCAACGAGATCTGCGTCACCGACCAGCACATCCGCGTCGCCATCGGGCTCGACTATCTCGGCGCCGCGCCGGTGCGCGGCGCCCATTACGGCGGCGGCCGCGAGGCCCTCGCGGTCAAGCTGGTGGTCGCCCAGGCCGCCTGGCAGACCCAGGGCTGAGCGGGTGTCGTCCATTGCCGCCCGGCGGCTCTCCATCGTTATATGCCAAATCGTCGACGACCAGGGAGCAGGCGCACGCCATGACCTATTGCTGTGGCATACTCGTCCACGAGGGACTGGTGATGATCGCCGACACCCGCACCAATGCGGGCCTCGACAACATCTCGGTGTTCCGCAAGCTGCACACCTTCGCCGAGCCCGGCGAGCGCATCATGGCGATCGCGTCGGCCGGCAACCTGTCGCTCACCCAGTCGGTGTCTCAGTATCCTGCGCGAGGGCCTGGAAAACCCGGCGACCGGCGAGCGCGAGACGCTGATGAACGCGCCGACCATGTTCCAGGCGGCCCAGCGCATCGGCCGCGCGATCCGCCGGTGCACCAGGAGGAGGACAGCGCGCTCGAAGCCGCCGACGTCAAGTTCGACGTGTCGTTCCTGTTCGGCGGCCAGATCAAGGGCGAGCGGCCGCGGCTCTACATGATCTATTCCGCCGGCAACTTCATCGAATGCACCACCGACACGCCCTATCTGCAGATCGGCGAGCACAAATACGGCAAGCCGGTGCTCGACCGCGCCATCATCTACAACATGGACCTCTATGACGCGCTCAAGGTCGGCCTGGTCTCGGTCGATTCGACCATGCGCTCCAATCTGAGCGTCGGCATGCCGATCGACGTGCTGGTGGTGCGGCGCGACGTCTGCGCGGCGGAGCTGACCTACCGCATCGAGCCCGGCGAGCCGTATTTCACCGATCTGCGCGAGCGCTGGTCGGCGGCGCTGCGGGCCGCCCATGCCAGCATTCCGCGCGTGCCGTACAAGAATGCACTGAAGTACGAGACAGCGCCGAAGCGTGGGGAGGACACCGTGAACAGCACCGAGAAGGTCGCCATCGTCACCGGCGCCGGCACCGGCGTCGGCCGCGCCGCGGCGCTCGCCCTGATGAAGGCCGGCTATGCAGTCGCGCTCGCCGGCCGCCGCAAGGACAAGCTCGACGAGGTCGCGGCGGAAGGCGCAGCCGTCCAGGGCCAGAGCCTGGTGGTGCCGACCGACGTCGCCGATCCCGCTTCGATCAAGGCGCTGTTCGCTGCGGTCAAGGACACGGTTCGGCCGGCTCGACGTGCTGTTCAACAATGCCGGCATCGGCGCTCCGGCGATGCCGATCGAGGACCTGCCGCTCGACAAATGGCGCGCCGTGGTCGACACCAACCTGACCGGGCCGTTCGTCTGCACCCAGGAAGCGTTCCGCATGATGAAGGCGCAGACGCCGCGCGGCGGCCGCATCATCAACAACGGCTCGATCTCGGCGCACACGCCGCGCCCGATGGCCGCCGCCTACACCTCGACCAAGCACGCCATCACCGGGCTCACCAAGCAGACCGCGCTCGACGGTCGCCCGTTCGACATCTGCTGCGGCCAGATCGACATCGGCAATGCCGCGACCCCGCTCACCGACCGCATGGTGCAGGGCGCCGGCGTCATGCAGCCCGACGGCCGCATGATGCAGGAGGCGCGCATGGACGCCGCCCATGTGGGCGACGCCGTCGTCTACATGGCGGGCCTGCCGCTCTCGACCAACGTGCTGTTCATGACGGTCATGGCGAACCAGATGCCGTTCGTCGGACGCGGATAGGCCCGCCGCGACGGGCCGCAACGCGACAGCGGGCTATCAACGCGTCAGCGGCAATAGCGGTGCCTCGTCGCCGGGTGTGCCGGTCGTCTGCTGCACGATCAGGGCCATCGAGACGAGGTCGTAGTAGCCGATGATCCCGATCAGGTCCATGATGCCGCGCTCGCCGAACTTGCCGGCTGCCGCCTTGAACGCGGCGTCGGTGACGTTCTTGTCGCGGTAGAGCTGGGTGCAGAATTCGTAGAGCGCGGCCTCGTCTTCCTTCATGCCCTGCGGTTTGTTGCCGGCGCCGAGATCGACGAGAATCTGGCGATCGAGGCCGCCCTTGATCGCCAGCGGATAATGCGCCCGCCATTCATAGGCCTGCGACCACTGCCGGGCCGCGATCATGATGGCGAATTCGCTCAACCGGGGCGGCAGCGAACTGTTGAAGCGGACGTAGTCGCTGACCTGGAGGAGCAGAAGACCGAGACCGGGGCTGCGGGCATAGGCGTTGAACGGACCGGTATTGAGCCCGCTGTTGCGCGGCGGTGTCGTGAGCATCGTCGCCATCTTCTGCTGCTCTGGCGTCAACTGGTCGAGGCGCAGCTGGGAGAATCGCTCTTCCGCCTGGACGGCACAGCACATGAGACCGGCGATCGCGACGCCGCCTGCAACGCGCCTCAGGGTGTGAATGAAACCTGCCATGTTCGCTTCCTCCATCAATTGAACGCGGGACGGCGGGATACTATCACGGCATCGGGCCGGTCGCCGCAATCGGGAACGGGGCCCGGACCGGCCGTCGGGGCCAATCCACGGGGCCCCATGGCGACCGGCGGTCGCGGCGATCCCCGACGACAAGGCGATCCGCCCGGTACTATGATCGCGGGCCGGGCACGGGGGCAGCATGCAGAACATTCAATCGGTCGTCGGCATATTCGCTCTGCTGGCGCTCGCCTTCGTCGTCAGCGAGGACCGCCGCCTGGTGTCGTGGCGGCAGGCCGCCATCGGGCTTGCGGTCACCTTCGTACTTCGCGGTGCTGATGCTCAAGATCCCGCAGCTGCAGGCGGCGTTCGCCGTGATCGGCGATGCGGTCGACGCCATCGCCGTCGGCGACCCGGGCCGGCACCTCGTTCGTGTTCGGCTATCTCGGCGGCGGCCCGCTGCCCTTCACGAGCTCGAAGACGCCGGGCGCCGACTTCATCTTCGCGCTGCAGGCGCTGCCGGTGGTGCTGGTGATGAGCGTGCTGACCACGCTGATGTTCCACTGGGGCATCCTGCCGCCGATCGTGCGCGGCTTCGCGGTCGCGCTCGAACGCACGCTCGGCGTCGGCGGCGCCGTCGGGCTCTCGACCGCCGCCAACATCTTCCTCGGCATGGTCGAGGCGCCGCTGTGCATCAAGCCCTATCTCGGCCGGCTCACCCGCAGCGAATTGTTCGTGGTGATGACCGGCGGCATGGCCGGCATCGCCGGCACCGTGCTCGTGCTCTACGCCACGGTGCTCGGCACCCGCTGATCCCCGACGCCGCCGGCCACCTCGTGGTCGCCTCCGTGCTCGGCGCGCCGGCGGCGATCCTGATCAGCCTGATCATGGTGCCGGAAAAGCCGCAGAGCCGTGCGCTCGGCGAACTCGGAGGGCTCGATCCGGTGGCGTCGAGCACCATGGACGCCATCGTGCGCGGCACCAGCGCCGGGCCTCGAACTGCTGCTCAACATCTGCGCCATGCTGATCGTGCTGATCGCGCTCGTGCATCTCGTCAACGCGATGCTCGGCCTCCTGCCCGCGATCGCCGGCGCGCCGGTGACGCTCGAGCGCATGCTCGGCGTCGTGATGGCGCCGGTGTGCTGGCTGATGGGCATCCCGTGGAGCGAAGCGGTCACCGCCGGCGCGCTGATGGGCCTGAAGACGATCCTCAACGAGTTCGTCGCCTACCTCAAGCTCGCGGCGCTTCCGGCCGATGCGCTCAGCCGCGCGGTCGCGCCTGATCATGCTCTATGCGATGTGCGGCTTCGCCAACTTCGGCAGCCTCGGCATCATGATCGGCGGCCTCGCCACCATGGCCCCGGAGCGGCGCGACGACGTGGTGTCGCTCGGCTTCAAGTCGATCGTGTCGGGCACGCTGTCGACCTGCCTGATCGGCGCCATCGTCGGCGTGGTGACGTGAGCAAAACCAACCCGTCGCGCCGAGCTTGGCTCGGACGGCTCCGACCCAGGCTCGAACTCACACGCCCTTCAATGCAGCCGGAACACCCCGTCGATCGCGCGCAGCTCCGCCGGCTTGATCATCTTGGAATGCGCGACGGTCACCGTATGCAGGTCGCCCTCGAGCGATTTCCGCCAGAAATCGAGGAAGCGCTGAAGCTCCGGGAAGTCCGGGCACAGGTCGTAGGCCTGCCACACATAGGTCTGCAGCAACCAGGGATGATCCGGACGACGGTAAAGGATGTTGGCGGTCGTCAGGCCATAGCCAGAGAGCTGCTTTTGGAAGTCTTTCGATGACCATTCTGCACCTCCACCCCGACATGGGAAGTGTGTTTCGCCTCGACAATGATTTGCAAGCATAAAAATTCAACAAGTGTTGCTTAATCAATGCGTTAGCAGCATCGATGAAAGTCTGCTAACAATGCAAAAATCGCGATGGGAGCGAAACATGCGCGCTATCCGGTCCGCAAGCCGAGCCATCGGTGTTGGTTGCCGCCAAGCCACACTCGCCGGTAATCGCCGCATTCGGGGCTGCTAGCAGTCCTGCCAGTCGAGTGCTAATTTTTCTGCTTGCCCCTCTTGTCTCCGTCACCGCCGCAGCCTAAATCGCTGTCGGGGATCGAAGGGGCTTTGCCCGTTCGATCGCTTTTTCCGAAAACATCGCAGCTTCAATAACTTAGGAGGACACCATGAAATTCCGCCCGCTTCACGACCGTGTCGTCGTCAAGCGCATCGATGCCGAGGAGAAGAGCGCCGGCGGCATCATCATCCCGGATACCGCCAAAGAGAAGCCCTCCCAGGGCGAGATCATCGCCGTCGGCCCGGGTGGCCGCGACGAGGCCGGCAAGCTGGTCCCGCTCGATGTGAAGGCCGGCGATCGGATCCTGTTCGGCAAGTGGTCGGGCACCGAGGTCAAGATCGATGGTGTCGAATACCTCATCATGAAGGAAAGCGACATCATGGGAATCCTCGAAGAGACCCAGGCCAAGAAGAAGGCCGCCTGATCCGCAAGCAATCAACCCGTTCCAACGTACCTGAACGAGAAGGGGCGGGATGAAGTCCGGCCCCGTGGCTCTCGCCAGGTGTGGCAGAACGCAATCTTTCAGGAGCAATGTGACATGGCTGCCAAGGACGTAAAATTTTCCGTCGATGCGCGCGACCGGATGCTGCGCGGCGTCGACATTCTCGCCAATGCGGTGCGGGTGACGCTCGGCCCCAAGGGCCGCAACGTCGTGCTCGACAAGTCGTTCGGCGCGCCGCGCATCACCAAGGACGGCGTGACCGTCGCCAAGGAGATCGAGCTCGAGGACAAGTTCGAGAACATGGGCGCCCAGATGGTGCGCGAGGTCGCGTCCAAGACCTCCGATCTCGCCGGTGACGGCACCACCACCGCGACGGTGCTCGCCCAGGCGATCGTGAAGGAAGGCGCCAAGGCGGTCGCCGCCGGCATGAACCCGATGGACCTCAAGCGCGGCATCGACCTCGCGGTCGAGGCGATCGTGAAGGACCTCCAGGCCAACTCCAAGAAGGTCACCTCCAACGACGAGATCGCCCAGGTCGGCACCATCTCCGCCAACGGCGACGCCGAGATCGGCCGCTTCCTCGCCGAGGCGATGAAGAAGGTCGGCAACGAGGGCGTGATCACCGTCGAAGAGGCGAAGTCGCTCGAGACCGAGCTCGACGTCGTCGAGGGCATGCAGTTCGACCGCGGCTACATCTCGCCCTATTTCGTCACCAACATCGACAAGATGCGCGTCGAGATGGACGACGCCTACATCCTGATCAACGAGAAGAAGCTGTCGGGCCTCCAGGAGCTGCTCCCGCTGCTCGAGGCCGTGGTGCAGACCGGCAAGCCGCTCGTCATCATCGCCGAGGACGTGGAAGGCGAAGCGCTCGCCACCCTGGTCGTCAACAAGCTGCGCGGCGGCCTCAAGGTCGCGGCGGTGAAGGCGCCGGGCTTCGGCGATCGCCGCAAGGCCATGCTGCAGGACATCGCGATCCTGACCGGCGGCCAGGCGATCTCGGAAGACCTCGGCATCAAGCTCGAGAACGTGACGCTCGCCATGCTCGGCCGCGCCAAGAAGGTGATGATCGAGAAGGAGAACACCACGATCGTCAACGGCGCCGGCAAGAAGGTCGACATCGAGGCCCGGATCAACCAGATCAAGGCCCAGATCGAGGAGACCACGTCGGACTACGACCGCGAGAAGCTCCAGGAGCGCCTCGCCAAGCTGGCCGGCGGCGTCGCGGTGATCCGCGTCGGCGGCGCCACCGAGGTCGAGGTGAAGGAGCGCAAGGATCGCGTCGACGACGCGATGCATGCGACCCGCGCCGCGGTCGAGGAAGGCGTGCTGCCCGGCGGCGGCGTCGCGCTGCTGCGCTCGATCAAGGCGCTGGAGAAGCTGCGCACCGCCAACAGCGACCAGAAGACCGGCATCGACATCGTCCGCAAGGCGCTGTCCTGGCCGGCCCGCCAGATCGCGTTCAACGCCGGCGAGGACGGCTCGGTCGTGGTCGGCAAGATCCTCGACAAGGACCAGTACAACTACGGCTTCGACGCCCAGAGCGGCGAATACGGCAACCTCGTCACCAAGGGCATCATCGACCCCACCAAGGTCGTGCGCTGCGCCCTGCAGGATGCGGCCTCCATCGCCGGCCTCCTGATCACCACCGAGGCGATGGTCGCCGAGGCCCCCAAGAAGCAGAGCCCCGCCCCCCAGATGCCGCCCGGCGGCGGCATGGACTACTGAGCCAGCCCGTCAAAAAATATCGACGTTGGCATCGAACTGAGCTGAGAAGGCCCGGGCAATGCCCGGGCCTTCTTTTGGTGAAGGTTCAATCGCTCTCACTTCACGTTCTTCACCACCCAATCGTCCACCACCCGGGCGATGTCGAGATTGTTCTTCTCGATCATCACCATGTGGCCGTTGCCGTGGATGCCCTTGTCCTGCAGGCGGATGTGCTCGGTCTTGACGCCGGCCTGGGCGAGGTATTTCGCGGTGCAGTGGTCGTAGACCTGGTGATAGGAGGCCTCCGCCGACATCACCATCACCGGGATGCTCGCGAGGTTGACGAGCCGGCGCGCCGGCGCCTTCTGCATCCAGCACACGAACAGGTCCGGGCCGTCGGCCTTGGCCTCGCGCTCGACCGCGATCTCGCCAGGATCGGCGACCGGCGGATCGTAGGTGATGGCGATATCGGTCGGCCCCCAGGCGCGTCCCTTGCCGGTGCCGTTGATGGTGTTTTCGAACGGCGGTCCTGCCGGCTCGATGGCGACGATCGCCTTGACGAGGCGCGGCCGCGCGTCGGCGATCAGCCAGCCGAACGATCCGGACTGCGAATGGGTCAGCACGATCGCCGGCCCGATCTTGTCGAGCAGCGCGGCGCCGGCATCGCGGTTGCGGCTCTGGGTCTCCTCGTTGGAGATGACGGTCTCGACCTGGGTGGCGTAGAAGGCGTCGAAGATCGGATCGCCCTTCTTGCCCTTGTTGGGCCCATCGCCCGGCCATTGCGTATGCTTCTTGGCCTGCGGCCAGGTCCCTTCGCTCGATTCGCTGGCGGTGAACTGCCATTCCTCGTTCGCCACCGTGAACATGCGGGTCGGGCCGTCGGAGGGATGCTCCGCGGAGCGGCCGCGCATCGGCTGATCGATCATGTAGACGACGTAGCCCTGCTCGACGAAATACTCCGCCCAGCCCTTGCGCCCGTCCGGCGTCCCCATCCAGTTGGTCGCGGTCTGGGCGGCGCCGTGGATCAGCACCAGCGGATAGGGCCGGCGCACGTCCTTCGGCGCCAGCACCTCCACATAGATCTGGCCCTGCATGATCTCCTTGCCGGGCTCGCCCACATACTTGCCGCCGACGTAGAAATAGCCGCGCTGGGCGACGGCGGACTGGTCGACCGCCGGCACCGGCAGCTTGGGCGGCTCGGCGCGAACCGCCGGCGCGCAGGCGAGCGCGGGCAGCAGCGTGCAGACAAGGCGCGAAGCGTGGTTCATGGTTTCCTCCCTGCTGCCATATGTGCGTAGCCGAATTGAAGCAGCATACCGTGCGAGCGTGAGGCGTCGGTTGGGGCGTTGTCAATAGAAGTGCGCGTCGGCGAATCGGTGGGCAGCGATGGTCGCCGCCCACCGCGGGTGGGACGGTCGACCGCACTCTTCTTTCCGCCTGCGGCTTGCTTTACAATGTGAGGCGGCGAGGCCACCCCATGAACGTTCAACCCGACCTGCGCATGGACAAGGCCGCCTTCATTGCCTGGATGCAGGCAAACGAGGGACGCTATGAACTCGCCGGAGGTCGTGTCGTGATGATGCCCGGCGTATCGCGCGCGCATGGAATGCTCGTGACCAAGTCTGGTCGTCTTCTGCGCGCCCGGCTTGATCCGCAGCAATGGACTGTCATTGCGGAATTCGGACTGGACGCCGGGCCGGAGACCTTGCGTTACCCCGATATCGTGGTCGACCGCGCCGGCGGCGGCGCCAAGGACTACACCGCAACCGCGCCGGTGCTCCTGGTCGAGGTGCTGTCGCCTTCGACGGCAGCAACCGACCTCGGCGACAAGGCGGCGGAGTATCTGGAGATACCAAGCCTCCTCGCCTACATCGTGCTGTCGCAGGACGCGCCGAAGGCCTGGGTGTGGGCACGTGCAACCGGCGAATTCGCCCCGGGGCCCGCGGTCATCGCGGAGACTGAGGCGATCATTCGCATCCCCGCATTGCAACTCGAGCTGCCGCTGGCGGAGATCTACGCCGGCATCAAGACGGGCTGAACGCAAGACGCCGAGGGGTCACGGTCTTTGCGGGGTTCTGAAACCGAAACGACCACGAATCGAGGGGTGCGCGTACATCCGGCGTCACCGTCTCAAAATCGTGGCCGCGGGAGGGCGCGCCTTGCGGCGACAAGCCCGCCTTCCAACCTAATATGGGGAGCGGAACCAGCATCGCAAGGGGCTCCCCGTGACAAAAACAACCGGACGTATCTTCATCGGCATCGGCGGCTGGACCTTCGCGCCGTGGCGCGGCGTGTTTTATCCGGACGGGCTGCCCCATGCGCAGGAACTCAGCTATGCGGCGAGCCGCCTCACCTCGATCGAGATCAACGGCACCTTCTATCGCACCCAGACCCCCGCGACCTACCGCAAGTGGGCGGGCGAGGTGCCCGACGGCTTCGTCTTCGCGGTGAAGGGGCCGCGCTTCGTGACCCACCGCCGCATCCTCGGCGAAGCCGGGGAGTCGCTGACGCGCTTCCTCGATTCCGGCGTCACCGAACTCGGCGACCATCTGGGGCCGCTGCTGTGGCAGTTCCCGCCGACCAAGAAATTCGAGGCGGAGGATTTCGGCGCCTTTCTCGCCTTGCTGCCCGGCGCATATGGCGGACGGGCGTTGCGCCATGTGGTCGAGGTCCGCCATGCGAGCTTCGTCGCGCCGGAATTCATCGCGCTGCTGCGCAAGACGGGGATCGCGGTGGTGTTTTCCGAGCACGACACCTATCCCGCCATCGCCGACGCCACCGCCGATTTCGTCTATCTGCGCCTGCAGAAGGGCGAGGATTCCGTCGAGACCGCCTATCCGCCGGCTGCGCTCGACGCCTGGGCCGGACGGCTGCGCGCCTGGGCGCAGGGGACGCAGCCGGACGATCTCCCGCGCGTCGACGCCGTTCCGGCGCCGGCGCGACCGCGCGACGTGTTCGCCTACGTCATCCATGAAGGCAAGGTCCGCGCCCCCGCCGCCGCCATGGCGCTGATCGAGCGGCTCGCGCCATGAAGAAGCTCTTCACCATCGGCTACGAGCACGCGAACCAGAAGGACTTCTTCGCCGCGCTGCTGGACGCCAAGGTCGCCACCCTGGTCGACGTGCGCGCCGTCGCGGGCTCGCGCCGACCGGGGTTTTCCAAGCGCCAGCTCGCCGCCGGGCTCGACTCCCATGGCATGTCCTATCTGCACCTGCAGAAGCTCGGCACGCCGAAGCAGGGCCGGCTCGCCGCCCGCAGCGGCAAGGCCGAGGAAATGCTGCGCATCTACGAGCGCCATTTGGCGACGCCCGAGGCGCAGCACGAATTGGACGAACTGACCGCGCTGGCGAAATCCGGCCGGCCGCTGTGCCTGCTGTGCTACGAGCGCGACCCCGCCCACTGCCACCGCCAGCGCCTCGCTGAGGAACTGCGCGAGCGGCTCGGAGTCAGGGTGGAGAACTTGTTCTGCGCGCCGGCGTGACCCCCCCCCGCAAGCGGGCTGTTTAGCCGGAGAGATCGCAGGATGAGAGGGAGAGGCGGCACCGCGCTCGATGCCCCTACTCCGCCGGCTGCGCGGCGCGGTGGGTGTGCTCGGCGCCGTCGACGACGAAGGCCATGGCATAGACCGCCACCAGCATCGCAAAGCCGGTGGCCGCGATCGCGCTCAGCACCAGGTCGAACCCGCCGCGGTCATAGAGCCGCGCGATGAGCTGGACCGCAATGCCCGAGGTGATGAAGGTGAGGAAATAGCGCACCGCGTAGACGCGACCGCGCCAGGCGTCCGCGGTGTAGCGCGCGATCACGATGTCGCCGACCGTCGCCTGGGCGTAGATGCCGCCCATCGCCACCGCGAGCGCGGCGACCAGCGCCGCGCCGCTGGCATAGGCGGCGGCGACGATGCCGGCCAACTGGATGGTCGCCACGCAGACGAACAGCAGGTGCGGCGGAAAACGCTCGATCAGCCGCCCGACCGCAAGTTGCGCCAGCGCGCCGCACAGGAAGATCGCGGTGGCGAGGCCGCCGATCAGGACCAGCGTCATCCCCTGCCCGACCCGCTCGTCGATGAGCTTGGGCAGCGCGATCAGAGCGGTGTTGAAGGTGAGCCCGCCGGCGAGCGAGATGACGATGTAGCAACCGAACATCATGGCCATCGCCCGCGGTGCCAGCACGACCTGGGCCGTGGTCTTGCGCTTGCCGGCGTGATGGCGGTCGTCGGCGACGAGGGCGAGAAAGGCGAACCCGGCGACGAGGCAGATCACGGCCGGGGCGAGGAACGCCGCGCGCCAGCCCCACCACGCCGCGAGCGCCGCCGAGATGCCCGCCGCCAGCGCCACGCCGAGATTGCCGCACACGCCGTTGAAGGCCAGCGTGCGGCCGCGGGCCTGCGACACGTCGATCAGCATCGCCATGCCGACCGGATGATAGATCGCCGCGAACATGCCGAGCACGAACAGGGCGGCGGCCAGCAGGAACGGCGTCGGCGCGAAGGCCGCGCCGGCGAGCGCGACGCCGCAGCCGAAGTAGAACAGCGCCATCATGTTGCGCCGGCTCCAGCGGTCGGCAAGCCAGCCGGCGGGCAGCGAGAACAGCCCGAACGCGACGAAAGCCGCGGTCGACAGCGCAATCATCTCCGCATAGGGCCGGTGGAACACCACTTCGAGCCCGATCACGACGGTGGGGAAGATCAGCAGCACGAAGTGATCGAGCGCATGGGCGAGGTTGAGGAATGCGATCGCACGCTGCCTGGCGCTGTCTGGTGAAACGGCGGACATGAAACCTTCCGGGGAAACAATTTCGGGGCCTTATACCTTGCTACGGCCCCGATCGGCTATGCGGATTTGCGCGGGCCTGCAATTCGCGGGATGTGGATGGCGCAGTGGAATCCCCGAAGGCGGGGAGGGATCAGGATTTCCACGCCTCAATCCAAAGTCCGGCGGAACCGCAGCACCGCGATGGTCATGGCGATCAGCATCAGGCCGGCCAGCGCGGCGACGTCGATCTGCAGGAGGGGCAGCGACGCGCCCTTGAGCATGATGGCGCGCACGATGCGGACGAAATGGGTGAGCGGCAGGGTCTCGCCGACCCATCGCGCCCAGGCCGGCATGCCTGCAAAGGGAAACAGGAACCCCGACAGCAGCAGGTTGGGGAGGAAATACATCATCGCCATCTGGATGGCCTGGAGCTGGTTCTGGGCGAGCGTCGAAAAGGTGTAGCCGACCGAGAGATTGGTGGCGATGAACAGCGTGGTGAGGGCCGCCAGCAGCCCGAAATCGCCCGACATCGGCACCCCGAACAGGAACACCGCTGCAGCGACGATCAAGGTCGCCTGCAGGAAGCCGATGACGATGTAGGGCGCGATCTTGCCGAGCATGATTTCGAGCGGATCGATCGGCATCGACAGCAGGTTTTCCATGGTGCCGCGCTCGGTCTCGCGGGTCACCGAGAGCGCGGTGAAGATCAACATGGTCAGCGTGAGGATGGTGCCGAGCAGCCCCGGCACGATGTTGAAGGCGCTGACCTGGGCCGGATTGTAGCGGGCGTGCTGGCGGATCTCGAACGACGCCGCGGTGCTGTCGGGAATGGCATGCTCATAGGCGAGCGCGGTCTGCACGATCTGCGAGAGCGCGCCCAGCGCGGTGCCGGAGGCGACGGGATCGGTGGCGTCGGCCGCGACCAGGAGCGCCGGACGGTCGCCGCGCCGCAGCGCGCGTTCGAACTCCGCCGGGATTTCGACGCCGAACAGCACCGCGCCCGACTGGAGCACCTGGTCGAACTCCGCCTCGTCGCGGACCTGGCGGGTGACCTTGAAGAAGCGCGAGTTCTCCAGCGCTTTGAGGATGACGCGGCCGACGTCGCTGTTCTCCTGCAGCAGCACAGCGGTCGGCAGGTCGCGCGGCATGGTGTTGATGGCGTAGCCGAACAGGAGGAGCTGCATCAGCGGGATGGTGATCATGGTGGCGAGGGTGACGCGGTCGCGGCGCAGCTGCAGGAATTCCTTGAGCAGCATGGCGCCGGTGCGCCGCCAGAACCCGAAACCGGCCATCCTCGGTGTGCTCATCGCATCACGCTCACCGGACTGCGCTCGTCGAACGCGCGTTCATCGGAAGTTGTCCCGGCCGCGGCCCATCAATTCGATGAAGACGTCCTCCAGCGACGGCGCGGCGTGCTGCCAGGCGAGCGCGGGATCTTCGCGCCACGGCGCGATCGCCGCTTCGAGCCTTGCCGCGTCGCGGCCGCAGACGTGCAGGCTCGCCCCGAACGGCGCCACCATGATGACACCGTCGCGATGGCGCAGCCCGTCGGCGAGCCCCGCCAATCCGGAGCCGGTCACGACAAAGGTGGAGAGGTGGGAATTGCCCACGACCTCCTGGACGGTGCCCTGGGCCAGCAATTCGCCATAGGCGATGTAGGCGATCTCGTGACAGCGCTCGGCCTCGTCCATGTAGTGGGTCGAAACCAGCACGGTGAGGCCGTCGGCGGCAAGCGCATGGATCTCGTCCCAGAACTCGCGGCGCGCCTTGGGGTCGACGCCCGCGGTCGGCTCGTCGAGCAGCAGCAGCTGGGGATCGGGCAGCGTGCAGGCGCCGAGCGCGAGGCGCTGCTTCCAGCCGCCCGACAGCGATCCGGCGATCTGCTCCTCGCGTCCGCCGAGGCCGAGCCGGGCAATGGCGGCGCGCGCTGAGCCGCGCGGGTCCCTGATGCCGTAGATGCGGGCGATGAACTCCAGGTTCTCGCGCACCGACAGGTCCTGGTAGAGACTGAAGCGCTGGGTCATGTAGCCGACCCGGCTCTTGATCTGATCGGACTGGGTGAGGATGTCGTAGCCGAGACAGGTGCCGCGGCCGGAATCCGGCGTCAGCAGGCCGCACAGCATCCGGATCGTGGTGGTCTTGCCGGAGCCGTTGGGGCCGAGAAAGCCGTAGATCAGGCCGCGCCGCACCTTCATGGTGAGATTGCGCACCGCGACCTTGCCGGCGAAGGACTTGGTTAGACCTTCGACCTCGATCGCGATGTCGTCGGAAGGCGCGACGCCGGCCGTCGCGACATCGGCGGGCGCGACCTCGTCGGTTGCGACCCCAGTGGTCGCGGTTATCGAAAGGTCGCCGGCGGTCACTGCCTGGCCTCCCTGCCCGGCTGGGGCTGGCCCAGGGCGACGTCGATCGGCTGTCCGACGCGCAGCGCCTCGGGCTTGTTCGGTAGCGCCTCGATGAGAAACACGAGCTTCGAGCGCTCCTCGCGGCTGTAGATCACCGGCGGCGTGAACTCGGAAGCGCTGGCGATGAAGCTGATGTGTGCGGTGATATCGGCCGCGCAGCCGTCGCAATGGACGGTGACGACATCGCCGTAAGCGAGCCGCGGCAGCGCCGCTTCCGGCACGTAGAAGCGGACCTTGAGGTTGCCGGGCGGCAGCAGGGCGACAATGGGCCGGCCGGCCGGGACCAGCTCGCCGGGCCGGTAATAGACCTGCTGCACGGTGCCGCCGACCGGGCTCGCCATGTTGCGGCGGGCGAGCCGGGTCTTGGCGGAGTTGAGCCGGGCCTGGGACGTGCGCAGCGCCGATTCCGCGTCCTCGACGGTCTTCTCGGTGCCGGCGGCAGATTTGAAGAGCTTCGCCGCGCGGTCATAGGCCTGCTGGGCGTTCTTCACAAAGGCCTCGTTGAGCATCACGTCGGCCTGCTGCAGGTCGACATCGACGGTAAACAGTGGCGCGCCGGCCTCGACCTTGTCGCCCTCGCGGGCGCTCAGGGTCTCGACGCGTCCGACTTCGTCGGGGCCGACGAAGATGAGATTGGCCTCGATCCAGCCCTGGTAGCTCGGCGCCGGCGGATCGGTGCAGCCGGGCAGCCCGGCGACCAGCGCCACCACGAGGCAAAACGCGAAGGCGCGCGCCGACGCCGTCATTGCACATTTCCCGTGTCGAAGATCAGGTCGAGATGCGCCCGCATCAGCGCGGCGACATCGAGCGGTGCGAAGCGGTCGAACAGTCCGCTCCAGACCACCGCCATCAGGCCGGGGGCGATGACGAGCTGGGGAAACCGCACCAGCGCATCGTTGCGCAATTCGCCGCGCCGGTGGGCGGCATCGAGCAGCGCGCGCATCCCCGCGATGGCGCGGGCGACCACGTGGCGATAGTGGAACTCGGCGAGCTGCGGGAACCGCGGCCCCTCCGTCATGACGAGGCGGATGAGCTGGCGCCGCTCGGTACCGTAGATTTCGCGCACGAACAGGTCGAGCAGCCGCTCCAGCACCAGCCGGATCGGCAGGCCGACGGGCGGCGGCGCCTCGATGTTGGCGATGAAGGGAACCAGCATGGTCGTCACCAGTTCCTGGAACAGCGCCTCCTTGTCGCGGAAATGCAGGTAGATGGTGCCCTTGCCGACGCCGGCGCGCTGCGCCACGTCCTCCAGCCGCGCCGCCGCGTAACCGCGCGCGGAAAACTCCTCCAGCGCGGCGGCCAGGATGGCATCGTGGCGCAGCGCGGTCTTGTCGGCGCGGCTGGCCTTACCGCGCGGGGCGGTCTTGCGGGCGGCGGGACCGCGGCTGCCCAGCGGCGAAGCCAAGCCGGCGGAGCGCACTTCCTTGCTCGTAGTGGCTGGTTTCGCTCTTCGCCATTTGGGGCCTTCTCCGGTCTGCCTGTGCCTGAACGCGACGGCCGCTGCCGATCCGCACCAATCGTTCAAGGCGCTCGCGCAACCGTGTCATGACTGACTGGTCAGTCAAAATATACGGCATCCGCCGCTTGCGTTTGCAATCTGACTGACTGGTCAGTCAATAAATTTGGCGAAATCTCTGCCCGGCGTTTGGGTAGGAGAATCTCTTTCCCCGAGGTTGCGCGCATGTTGGGGAAACCGGAGGAGCTACCGTACTATCGCCTCGGACAGCCAGTCACGGGATGGCGCGGGTACTCAGGTGAAAATCAGCGAAGACGCAAAGAGATGTGTAATCTTCTTGGGCGTGCCGACAGAGCGTGCCCCCGTTGACTATGGGGGTACCGGATTCCTGATTAGGATTAACGAAGACGGCCTTGTCTTCGGTTACCTGGTCACCTGTCGCCACGTCGCGAAGGCGCTAGAGCGGCATTACGTAAGTGGCGGGTTCTTTGTTCGCCTCAACACGACCGACGGACGCTGAGAGAACATCCCGCTCGAAAAACTTGACTGGGCCTACCCTGATGATCCGGCCGTCGACCTTGCCGCCGCCAATGTCCGTTTCAACTTGGACAAATTTGATCATTTCTACTTTCCGATTGAGAGCCAATGGCTGTCCCGATCGCAGGTCTGCTGTGGCGATCTGATCAATATAATTGGACTGTTCCGACTGCATTCAGGATCAAGGCGTAGCTTGCCGATTGTACACACAGGCAACATCGCGATGTTGCCTGACCCGAATGAAAAAATCCTGTTGCGAGATAGGATCACGAGAGAACTCGCTCGATGCGAGGCATATCTTGTTGAGGCGCAGACCATCGATGGATTGAGCGGTTCCCCGGTATTTGTTCACGAGACGGTTGCCCTCGAATCGTTCACAAGGCTCAGCGACGGTCGCCACCCAGGCGCGTTCGGCGCAGTGAAATTGCTCGGGCTCTACTCCGGCTCCTGGGATGGTGAACCCGGCACGATTTTGGAGGCTGATCGAAACTTGCGCGGCGGCACACGCGTTCCGATCGGTATTGGCCTTGTCGTTCCCGCAGAAAAGATCGTGAAACTGATCAGCGAGGATGGCAAATTGAAAGGGCATCGAAGGAGTATTATCGCCGAACGGGACGCGAGGACCGATTCTGCGCTTGCCACCCCTTGAAGCGTTCGCGCCCTCGCGCGGGCTTCGAAGAACGCAGAGCGGAGGTGTCGCCATCCCCTCACGCCCGCTCGATCTCCGCCTTGAGCTCCTTCAGCGCGTCCGGCGTGTCGACATCGACCAGCGCCCCGCGTCCGGCGACCGGCACTTCGGCGACCGCCTCCGGGTAGCTCGCGATCAGGTGCCTGGCGCCGACATCGCCGCCGAGCGCCGTAAGTTCGGGGAAGAAGCGGCGCGACCACACCACCGGGTTGCCGCGCTTGCCGTCCATGGTCGGCACCACCGCCAGCGCGCCCTGTTCCGGATCGAAGGCGGCGAGCAGGCGGTCGATCAGCGTGGCGTCGACCTGGGGCATGTCGCCGAGGCAGACGATGGCGCCGTCGGCGTCCGCAGGCACCGCGGCGATGCCGGCCTTCACCGAGGTCGACATCCCGTCGGCATAATCGGGGTTGTGCACGAACGTCACGTCGAGGCCGGCCAGCGCCGCCTCGACCCGCTCGCGCTGATGCCCGGTGACCACGATCACCGGCCGCGCACGGGAGGCCAGCGCCTGCTCCACCGCGATGCGCACCAGCGGCCGGCCGCCGATCTCGGCGAGCAGCTTGTTGGAACCGCCCATGCGGGTCGAGCGGCCGGCGGCGAGCACGAGGGCGGCGAGGCTGCGCCCGGGCTTCTCCACCACGGCGCGCGGCTGCGGGCGCGTCACGATCTCCATCAGCAGGCCGCCGACGCCCATGGCGGTGAGGTCGCCGCGGCGCACCCCCAGGCCGCACAGCAGCCGCACCAGCACCCAGTCGAAGCCGTTTTCCTTGGGGCTGCGCGCGCAGCCCGGCGCGCCGATCACCGGGCGGCCGCGCGCGGAGGCGATCAGCAGCAGGTTGCCGGGATCGACCGGCATGCCGAAATGCTCGATGGCGCCACCGACGGCTTCGACCGCGGCAGGAATGACGTCGCGCCGGTCGGCAATGGCGGAGGCGCCGAACACGATCACCAGCTCCGCCCCCGCCGCGAGGATCTCGTCGAGCGCGCGGGCGAGCGGCGCGGTCTCGTGCGCGACCCGCCGCTCGGCGACGATCGCGGCGCCCGCGCGGGCCAGCCGGTCCGCCGTGATGCGCAGCGTCTTCTCGATCACCTTGTCGGCGAGGCCGGGCAGCACCGTCGAGATGACGCCGACCTTGCGGATGCGATAAGGCGCGACGCGCACCAGCGGCGCGGCGTCGCGCGCCACCGCGAGCGCGCGGTCGCGCCCGGCGCGGGCGACCGCGAACGGAATGATCTTCACCGTCGCGATCATCGAGCCGGCGACCACCGGGGCGAAGGCCGCGAGCGTCGCCAGCGTGATGTCGGGGTCGGCCTCGTTGAGGCGGTCGACGCCGGCGGTGTCGACCACCACGATGCCGGCGCTCTCCGCGAACAGGTTGGCGCGTCCGGTGAAGGCGCGGTCGACCCGCACTCCGGCGCCCGCCACCGCCGCCGCGAGTTCCGCGGCCGCCACGTCTTCCGCCACGTCGCCGGGCTCCAGTCGCGCCACCGTGATCGCAGCGACGCCGGCGGCGTTCAGCGCCGCGATCTCGGCATCGCCCACCACGGCGCCCTTGCGGAGAACCAGCCCGGCCTTGCGGACCGAATGAACGACAATGCCGCCCTTCGCCTCAGCGGGGGTCACCGCTCCGAATTTCATTTTGCCTGCTCCGCCGCAAGCCGCAGCGACGCCGTGATCTCCGCCATGATCGAAACCGCAATCTCGGGCGGCGACACCGCCCCGATCGCCAGCCCGATGGGCGCGTGAATGCGCGCTAGCGCCGCATCGGTCACGCCCTGCGCCTTGAGCCGTTCGAGCCGCCGCGCATGGGTCTTCTTGGAACCGAGGGCGCCGATGTAGAAGCAGTCCCGTCCGAGCGCATGGAGCAGCGCGGGGTCGTCGATCTTGGGATCGTGGGTAAGCGCGACGAAGGCGGTGTAGCGGTCGACCCCGAGCGGCGGCAGCGCCGCGTCGGGCCACGCCGCGATCACCTCGACGTCGGGAAACCGCTCTGGGCTCGCAAATGCGGTGCGCGGATCGACGACCGTCACGTCATATCCGAGCATCCGCGCCAGCGGCGCCAGCGCCTGGCTGATGTGCACCGCGCCGGTGATGACGAGACGTGCCGGCGGCACGTACACGGTGAGAAACACGCGACCCTGGGCGGTCTCCTCCATACCGCTCTTGCCGCTGCGCAGACGCGCCTCCAGCACGTCGCGCAGGGGATCGCCGGCGACAGCGACGGCGGCGACGAAGCGCTGGGCGCCGGTGGCGATATCGGTCACGACGACGGCGGCGCGGCGGGCGGCGCGGTCGGTGTTGAGGGAATGGAGAATGTCGAGACGCATTCAGATGTCCTGGTGTCAACGGCCGATGGGAGAGCAAGCCCTTCAATTTTGGACAGTCATTCCGGGGCGCGCTCTTCGCGCGAACCAGAATCCTGGCTGCGGCGTCGGCAGCAATGCCGTCTGGATTCCGGGTTCGCGCTGCTGCGGCGCCCCGGAACGACGACCTTACTCCACCTTCTCCACATACACCCGGATGGTGCCGCCGCAGGAGAGGCCGACTTTCCAGGCGGTCTCGTCGGCGACGCCGAATTCCAGCATCTTGGGCTTGCCCGAGTCGATCACGTCGAGCGCTTCGGTGACCACCGCGCCCTCGACGCAGCCGCCCGACACCGAGCCGAGAAAGTTGCCGTCGGTGTCGATCACGAGATTGGAGCCGACCGGCCGCGGCGCCGAGCCCCAGGTCTCCACCACGGTGGCCAGCGCCACGCCGCGCCCGGCGCGCCGCCAATCCTCCGCCGCTTTGAGAATGTCTTCGTCGCGCGCGAGCATGGAATGTCTCCTCCGATCCGGGCTGCCGGGAGGGAATATGGTGGTTTTGGGCACTTTAGGCCAGTGCCGCCCCCAGAGGCGAGATCGCGGGTGCGCCGCCACATACCGAATGCAACTCGTGTTCCGGTTCTCCGGCTTCGATCCCAATCTACGATGTCTTGCCCGCGAAAGCGGGCATCCAGTACCCCCGAACTATCGCGTGGACTCATATGCCGTGACCAAATCAAATACCGTGGTTACTGGATCGCCCGGTCAAGCCAGCGATGACGACAATGGAATTCAAGCGTCGCAGACAGGGCGCCAGAGATCGCCCGCTCAGATCAGGCCACCCTTCGCAGCCACGCCTTCGGATCGCCCTGCCCCGCGCCGCGGCCCGACAGCGCGCGGCACAGCTCTTCCATGCTGCGGAGATTGTGGACCGGGCGGAACTCGTCGACATGGGGGAGCATGGCCTGCACGCCGCGGGCCTTGGGGGCGAAGCCTTCGAACCGCAGCAGTGGATTGAGCCAGATCAACCGCCCGCAGGAGCGGTGCAGGCGATCGATCTCGAAGGCGAGGCGGTCGTCGGGGTCGCGTTCCAGCCCGTCGGTGATCAGCAGCACGATCGCGCCTTGCGTCAACACCCGGCGCGCCCACTGCTTGTTGAAGACATGGAGCGAGGTGGCGATGCGGGTGCCGCCGGACCAGTCGGCGACGCTCGCCGACACCGCGGCGAGCGCCTCGTCGGGGTCCTTGGCCCGCAGCGCGCGGGTGACGTTGGTGAGGCGGGTGCCGAACAGGAACGAGTGGACGCGCTTTCGCGCATCGGTCACCGCATGGAGGAAATGCAGGAACAGCCGGGTGTATTCCCCCATCGACCCCGATATGTCGAGCAAGGCCACGATCGGCGGCAGCCGGGTTTTCGGGCCACGGTATTTGAGGTCGATCAGCGCGCCGCCCGCCTTCATGCTGGCGCGCAGGGTGCGGCGCATGTCGACCGCGTGGCCGCGGCGGTCGGGCGCGAGCCGCCGCGTGCGCACCGCGTCGAGGGCGAGCACCATGCGCCGGATCGCCTCCCTGGCCTGCGCGATCTCGGCGGCCGACATCTGGGCGAAGTCCTTGCCCTGCAGCACCTCCCGGTCGGAGACGGTGAGGCGGGAATCGATCTCGATCTCGCGCTGCTCTTCCCGCAGCTTGTCCTCGAGGCCGGAAAACAGCGCCTCCTGGATGCGCGAGGAGCCCGGCTGCGGCTTTTGCGGTACGCTCCGGGCCTGCGGCAGCATCATCGCCATCAGCTGGTCGAGATAGCCGCGCTTGCGGAAGAAGATCTTGAAGGCCTGGTCGAACAGCACGGAATGCTCGTGCTTCTTCACGAACACCGCATGCAGCGTCCAGTAGAAGTCTTCCCGCTCGCCGACGCCCGCCGCCTTGACCGCTTCGAGCGCATCGAGCACCGCGCCGGGCCCGACCGGAATGCCGGCCGCGTGCAGCGCGCGGGCGAAATAGACGATGTTCTCGGCGAGCCGGCCCTCGCGCGCCTCGCCGGCAGGTGCCGTGCTCACTCGGCCGCCCGCAATTCCGCGCGCAGCCCGTCGATCAGCTCCTTGGCCCTGGAGCCTTCGATGCGCGCGATGTCGTCCTGGTACTTCAAGAGCACGCCGAGCGTGTCCGACACCGTCGCCGGATCGAGCGCGATGGCATCGAGCTCGGACAGCGCGGTGGCCCAGTCGAGCGTCTCGGCGACGCCCGGCGACTTGAACAAATCCTGCCGCCGCAGCGCCTGGACGAAATGGACCACCTCCAGCGACAGGCGCTTGGCGATGCCCGGCACCTTGGCGCGCACGATGGCGAGTTCGCGCTCGGCATTGGGATAGCCGACCCAGTGGTAGAGGCAGCGCCGCTTGAGGGCGTCGTGGATCTCGCGGGTGCGGTTCGAGGTGATGACGACGATCGGCGGATGGGCCGCCTTGACCGTGCCGAGCTCGGGGATGGTGATCTGGAAATCGGCGAGCACTTCGAGCAGGAACGCCTCGAACGCCTCGTCGGTGCGGTCGAGCTCGTCGATCAGCAGCACCGGCGCGCCGGCCGGATCGGGCTCCAGCGCCTGCAGCAGCGGCCGCTTGATCAGGTAGCTTTCCGAGAACACGTCATGGCCGAGGCGATCGCGGTCGACGCCGCCTTCCGCCTCGGCGAGCCGGATTGCGATCATCTGCGCGGCATAGTTCCACTCGTAGACCGCGGCGGCGACGTCGAGGCCCTCATAGCATTGCAGCCGGATCAGCCGGCGCCCCAGCGTCGACGCCAGCACCTTGGCGATCTCGGTCTTGCCGACGCCGGCCTCGCCCTCGAGAAAGATCGGCCGCCCCATGCGCAACGCGAGAAACAGCACCGTCGCCAGCGAGCGGTCGGCGAGGTAATCGGCCGAGGCCAGCAGCGCCAGCGTGTCGTCGATGGATTTGGGGACGGCTCTGGGGACAGTCACGAAGCAGCCTTTCGACAAGGCATATCTGGTCGACGGCCGCCAGAAATGGAAGGCCTCATTTAGTCGGTCATCCCAGGGCGCGGCCACTTCTCCCTCCCCGCCTTCGGCTATCGGATTGACACATCTCAGTCGACCGCCATTTGATGCGGTCCGGCGCCTCTTCTCCCTGACCCCGCTTGCGACCCGCTTGCGGGGAAGGTATTTCCCAACCGGATTGGAAGGGCGTGTGTCCGAAAGCCGAAGTCGGGGAGGGAAGAGTGTTCACCCCACCGCGGCGGCGACGGCGCGCCTCGCCAGCACGCCGACCAGATGGGCGCGGTACTCGGCGCTGCCGTGGATGTCGCCGGCGAGCCCGTCCGCCGGGATCGACAGCCCCTCCAGCGACTTCGGCGAGAAGCGCTTCTTCAACGCCGCCTCGAATTCGGGAACCCGGAACACGCCGGAGGCGCCCGCCCCGGTCACGGCGACGCGGACTTCCGACGGCCGCTTGGCGACGAACACCCCGACCAGGGCGAAGCGCGACGCCGGGTTGCGGAATTTCTGGTAGGCCGCCTTCTTCGGGATGGGGAAGCTCACCTTGGTGATGATCTCGTCGGGCGCGAGCGCCGTCTCGAACAGGCCCTTGAAGAATTCGTCGGCCACGATCTTGCGCTTGGTGGTGATGATGGTGGCGCCGAGACCGAGGCAGGCGGCGGGATAATCCGCATTCGGATCATTGTTGGCGACCGAGCCGCCGATGGTGCCGCGGTGGCGCACCGCGGGATCGCCGATCATGTGGGCGAGGTCGGCCAGCGCCGGAATCGCCTGGCGCACCACCGGCGAGGCCGCCACATCGGCATGGCGGGTCATCGCGCCGATCACCACCGTACGCCCCTTCATCTCGATGTCGGACAGGCCTTCGATCTTGTTGAGATCGATGATGTGGGACGGCGAGGCCAGCCGCAGCTTCATGGTCGGCAGCAGGGTCTGGCCGCCGGCCAGGAGCTTCGCCTCCTCGAACTTGCCGAGCATGTTGGTCGCCTGGCGCAGCCCGCTGGCGCGGTGGAAGGTGAAATTGTACATGGCCCGTCTCCGATCCTCTTTTACGAATGTCACTTCGCCGCGCGGGCGGCATTGGCCTTGCGGATCGCCGCCCATACCACCTGCGGGGTGGCCGGCATCGCCACGTCTTCCGAGCCGATCGCGTCGGTGATCGCATTCACCACCGCGGCCGGCGCGGCGATGGCGCCGGCCTCGCCGCAACCCTTGATGCCCAGCGGATTGGACGGGCATTTCGTCACCGTGGTGCCGACGGTGAATGACGGCAGATCGTCGGCGCGCGGCATGGTGTAGTCCATCAGCGACCCGGTGACGAGCTGGCCGCCGCCGTCATAGACCGCGCCTTCGAGCAGGGCCTGCCCGATGCCCTGGGCGATGCCGCCATGCACCTGCCCCTCGACGATCATGGGATTGACGATGACGCCGAAATCGTCGACCGCCACCCAGTTGGCGATGCGGGTGAGGCCGGTGTCGGGATCGATCTCGACCTCGCAGATGTGGCAGCCGGCCGGGAAGGTGAAGTTGGTGGGGTCGTAGAACGCCCCTTCCTTGAGGCCCGGCTCGAGCTCGGCCCCGGTGAACTTGTGGGCGATGTAGGCGTGCAGCGAGACATCGCTCCACGCCACGGACTTGTCGGTGCCCGCCACTGTGAAGCGGCCGTCCTTGAACACGATGTCGGTGTCGGCCGCCTCCAACAGATGGGACGCGACCTTCTTGGCCTTGGCCTCGACCTTGTCGAGCGCCTTGACGATCGCCGACATGCCGACCGCGCCCGAGCGCGAGCCGTAGGTGCCCATCCCGAACTGAACCTTGTCGGTGTCGCCGTGAATCACCGATATGTTCTCGATCGGGAATGCCGAGCCGCTCGGCCACGACCTGTGCGAACGTGGTCTCGTGGCCCTGGCCATGGCTGTGGGAGCCGGTGAGAACCTCGACGCTGCCGGTCGGGTTGACCCGCACCTCCGCGGATTCCCACAGGCCGACGCCGGCGCCGAGCGAGCCGACCGCCTGGCTCGGCGCAATGCCGCAGGCCTCGATATAGGCGGAGAAGCCGAGCCCGCGCAGCTTGCCGTGACGCTCGGATTCGCGCCGGCGCCTGGCGAAATTCTTGAAGTCGGCGAGTTCCAGCGCCTTTGCAAGCGAGGCGTCGTAGTCGCCGGCGTCATAGTTCATGATCACCGGCGTCTGGTGCGGGAACGTGTCGATGAAATTCCTGCGCCGCAGCTCCGTCGGCGCGATCGCGAGCTGGCGGGCGCTGACCTCGATCAGGCGCTCGACCACGAAGGTGGCTTCCGGCCGCCCGGCGCCGCGATAGGCGTCGACCGGCGCGGTGTTGGTATAGACCGCGTCGACCTCGCAATAGATGTGCGGGATGTCGTACTGGCCCGACAGCAGGGTGGCGTAGAGATAGGTCGGCACCGACGACGAGAAGGTCGACATGTAGGCGCCGATATTGGCGATGGTCTTGACGCGGATGGCGGCGATCTTGCCGTCGGCGCCGAGCGCCATCTCGGCGCGGGTGACATGATCGCGCCCATGGGCGTCGGCCAGGAAGGCCTCGCTGCGCTCCGACACCCATTTGACCGGGCGGCCGACCTTCTTGGCCGCCCACAGGCACACCACCTCTTCCGGATAGATGAAGATCTTGGAGCCGAAGCCGCCGCCGACATCGGGCGCGATCACCCGCAGCTTGTGCTCCGGCGCCATGCCGACGAATGCCGAGATGACGAGGCGCGCGACATGCGGATTCTGGGTGGTGTTCCAAAGCGTGAAGCTCGACGTGCCGGAATCGTAGTCGCCGATCGCGGCGCGCGGCTCCATGGCGTTCGGCACCAGGCGGTTGTTGACGATTTCGAGCCTGGTCACATGGGCGGCGGACTTGAACGCCTGGTCCACCGCCTTGGCGTCGCCGAGATGCCATTGATAGATCGTGTTGCGCGGCGCGACCGCGTGAATCTGCGGCGCGTCCTGGGCCTGCGCCTTGGCGGGATCGGCAACCGCGGGCAGCACCTGGTAATCGACCTTCACTTTTTCGGCAGCGTCGCGCGCTGCCTCCAGCGTCGTGGCGATCACCACGGCGACGGGATCGCCGACGAAGCAGGCCTTGTCATGGGCGATGGCGGGATGCGGCGCCGCCTTCATGGGCGAGCCGTCCTTGGAGTGGATCATCCAGCCGCAGATGAGGCCGCCGATCTTGTCGGCCGCGAGGTCGGCTCCGGTGAGAACCGCGAGCACGCCGGGCATGGCGGCGGCCGCCTTGGCGTCGATCGCCTCGATCCTGGCGTGGGCGTGGGGCGAGCGCAGGAAGTGGATATAGGACTGCCCGGGACGATCGATGTCGTCGGTGTATTGTCCCTTCCCGGTGATGAAACGGAAATCCTCCTTGCGCCGCACCGCGGCGCCGATCCCGGTCGCACTCATGAAGACGCCTCCCTCGACTGAGGTTATTGCGTCGGCGGCTCTTACTCGGCCGCCTGTTGCGATGGCCCGCCGGTGCCCATGGCCCTGGCGCCCGCCGCAATCGATTTGACGATATTGTGGTAGCCGGTGCACCGGCAGATATTGCCTTCCAGCTCTTCGCGAATGGTTTTCTCTTCGAGCGAGTGGCCGAGCCGGTTGACCATGTCGACCGCGGTCATGATCATGCCGGGGGTGCAGAAACCGCATTGCAGCCCGTGGTTCTCGCGGAACGCCTCCTGCATCGGATGCAGCTGCTCGCCGTTCGCCAGCCCCTCGATGGTCAGGACGGTGGCGCCGTCGGCCTGCATCGCCAGCATGGTGCAGGACTTGATCGCCTTGCCGTCCACATGGACGACGCAGCAGCCGCACTGCGAGGTGTCGCAGCCGACATGGGTGCCGGTCAGCCGCAGGGTCTCGCGCAGCAACTGCACCAGGAGCGTGCGCGCTTCGACGGTGGCGTTGACGGCTTTGCCGTTCACCGTCAGCGAAACGGCAGGCATGGCATCCTCCTCATTTCCGGATCGAGCCAACGAGCGGCCAGCGGCGCAGCCTCGTCGGGAGCGGAATGTGCCCCGGCACGGCGGCCCCGGTCAAGTCGGTTGCCCGGGGCGCAGTCGGACGGAATCCATCATCGCACAGCGGCCGAAAGTCGGACGTGTTCAACCCGCGGCGACCGCCGCGGCAAACTTGTTGAAGAAATCATCGGCGAGCTTCTTGGCGGTACCCTGCACCAGGCGCTGACCGAGCTGCGCGAGCTTGCCGCCGATCTGGGACTCGACATCGTAGCTCAGCAGCGTGCCGCCATCCCTGTCCGTCAGCTTGACCACCGCGCCGCCCTTGGCGAAACCGGCGACGCCGCCCTCGCCCTCGCCGGAAATCTTGTAGCCGTTGGGAGGATCGATGTCGGACAGCTGCACGCGGCCTTTGAACCTGGCCTTCACCGGGCCGATCTTGATCGTCGCCACCGCCTGGAATTCGGTCTCGGATGTCTTGTCGAGCTCCTCGCAGCCGGGAATGCACTGCTTGAGCACGGCGGCATCGTTGAGCTTTTCCCATACCACCGCGCGCGGCGCCGCGAGTTGAACCTCGCCGTTCATCGTCATTGCCATGGCGCGCTCTCCGCTCGCAGCCCAATCCCCGGTTAGCACTTATAGGGTCGGGCGCATCATGGAAAGTGTGCCCCGCGCGCCCCCGCACGCCGTGGACCGGGGCCGCCGGACCAGCACGGGTGGCGGCTCGAGCAAGCATGGCGCGATTCGTCGCGTTCATGCGGGGCAAGCCCCGCAGGGCGCGGGCGCCATCATGGAACACCGTGGCCACGAGACCGGGCTTGGGACCGCGGGCATGGAACGCGCCGCGGCGCGATATCTGCTATAGTGTCGGCTGAATGCACGTCCGGCGGCCCGGCCCCGACATCGATACCCGAATGCCGGGAGCTGTCGACCCGCTGAATTTTAGGGTGTGGAGCCGATCCGGACCGAAGGAGCGATCCGTCCAGATGGCGCCACCAGGCAGGAGGGTGGGACCCGAGCCGCTCATGCGCCCTTGGCTGATCATATCCGCCGTCGCTCACGGGACGGCCGTGCTGCTGGCGGTGCTGTTCACCAGCGCGAGCCCCTTCGATTCCGTGGCCACCGAGGCGATCGCGGTCGACATCATTTCGTCGGGCGACGTGCCTCCCGACCAGCCGGAACCAGCCGCACCCGAGAAACTGCCGGCACCGCCAAAAGAATCGCCCCTGGAGTTCAATTTCGAGCTCGGTCTGAGCACGACGCCGCAGCCGCCCACGCCGCCAGTGCCTTCGCCGACAACGAAGCCAGCGCAGCAGGCGGCCCAGCCACGCGCCAAAGAGCAGCAAAGCGCCCGCCGGCCGGCTGCCCAAGCGGCCGCGTCGCAGGCAGCCGCGCCCCGGGGAGCCGCACCGCAGGGGGCGGCGAAGCCCCCACCAGCGGCATCGCCGCCGCCACCCGCAGCAATGCAACCTCCAGCGGCGCAGGAGATCGACAAAGAGATCAATAAGGAAGCCAACCAGCCGACCAGCGTGGCCGATCTGTTCGGCATGCCCCTCGCGCTGCCGGACGGCCGGCTCGGCGGCGGCTTCGATGCGCCCGCCATCGAGACCGCCAGGATCGATCGCAGCAGCGTCGAAGCGTTCCGGGCGCACATGAGGACCTGCGCGGCGCTGCCGACCGGCGTTTCTCCCGGCGACAAGATCTCGCTCGTGGTCCGCGTGAAACTCAATGCCGACGGCACCCTGGCAGGGCCGCCGACCTTGATCGAGGGGACCGCATCTCCGAAAGGACCGGTCCTGCTGCAGAGCCTGCTCAGCGGACTCACGAAATGCCAGCCCTACGACATGCTGCCGGCGGACAAATACCAGGAATGGAAGAGCCTCGACATGCGCTTCACGCCGGAGGATCTGGGACAGGGCTGAGCGGGTCATCCGGGATCTGCCCGCGCGATGGCAGCTTTTGCCGGCGAACACTCGACCGGCCGTCGCAAATGATGCCGATCGAGGCCGTCCCGCCGGATGGGACTGCCGGCGACATCTCAGTTACATGAGGGGCACAAGCTGTCCGTTTCCCGTCGTTGGATTGACCGAATCATTGAACAGATTTCAGCCAATGAACGTTGATGTCCCCGAGCATGCTCCGCGCGCAGCAATCGTGCCAGCGGCAGGGCCGATTGCCGTTATCGTCGATGCCAACGGGATATCGCCGCTGGCAAATGCAGAGTTGGCTTGCGAGCGCCTGGCCGGCACGGCATTCTGCTGGCTCGATGTCTGCGGCGGTGACGATACCGAGCGGAAAGACCTGCTGACCAGGATCGGCCTCGAAGAGACCGATATCGCCTGGCTGCAGCGGTTCGGGCAAGCCGGCCGCCTCGCGATCGGACCGCAGAAGCTGCGCGCGATGACCTGGCTGGCCGACCCCGCCGGGAAGTTCATCGAGGTGCACCTGCTTTGCAGCCGGCAACGCATCCTGACCTTCTGGCGAGGCGATGGGTCGATCCTGGACAATATTCGTCAACTGTTCGTCGATCGGATCGGCGAGGTCGGGAAGAGCCCGTTTCAGGCCACCGGCATTCTTCTGCAGCTGCTGCTCGGTACGCTGGACCACGCGATCCGCGCTTTTGACGTCCAATTGTATCATCTGCGAGCGCAGCTGGACGACGGCATGAGCGGTACGGACTACGCCCGATTGGCCAGCCAGCGTCAGGAGTTCCAGGCCACCTGGATCGGTTTCGACCGATATGGCAGCGCCGTGCGCTCGGCAATGGTCGGCGTTGAAGCCGTGCCGGGGATGGACCCGCGCGGCGCGGAGGAATTGAACGATTACGCGGATCAGGTGGACGACTTCCAGGAACAGCTGCAAGAGCGCCGTCGCTGGATGTCCGACATATTGCACGACGCGGCAAACGCGATTGCCCAGCGGCAGGGCGAGCAGATCAATCGGCTCACGCTGGTATCGTTGATCTTTCTTCCGATCACCGCGGTGACCGGTTTTTTCGGGATGAACTTCGGCTGGATGACTGCTGCACTCAGGAGCGAGGCAGCATTTCTCACCCTTGGCGTGCTGTTGCCGGCCCTGATGGTGCTGCTGACGGTCGCATGGTTCATCCGACGCGGGTTCATTCAGATCGGGCGGCGGCCGCCGGCGCACGCATCCCGAGACGACGCCCAGAAAAGCCAGGCGAACGGCCCCGCCGGGGACCTCTCAGGGGGGCAATCCGACCCTCCGTAGAACGAGGACGGTCGCGGGCAAGCTATCCGTTCCGCCACCAGCGTCGGCCGGAACCAGCGACCCTCGTCGGCGAAGCGAGGGAGCCTCGGCCTCAGCTTCTGCCGCAGCTGCACGCATAATACTTCCGTCCACCGACACCGACACGGCCCGACCGCCGGACTTATCCCCCGCCCTGCTCGCGAAACGCCTGCGGCGTCGTCCCCGTCTGCTTGCGGAAGAAGCGGGTGAAGTGGGAGGGGTCGGCGAAGGTGAGATCATAGGCGATCTCGTGGATCGGCTGATTGGTGAACACCAGCTGGCGCTTGGCCTCGGTGAGCACGCGCTGCCGGATCAGGTGCCCGGCGGTGACGCCGGCGGCGCGCTTGACGTGATCGTTGAGCCGGTCCGGCGTCATGGCGAGCTTGCCGGCATAGAATGAAAGCTGGCGCTCCCGGCGGAAATGCTCCTCGACCAGGTAGCGCAGCGCATCCACGGTGGGATCGGCGGGCTTGAGCGTCGCCGACCCCGTGCGCGCCCGGCTGGCGGCCAGCCGCACCACGGCGATGGCGATGAGCGCGAGATAGCCGCGCATGGCGAAGCGCCAGCCCTGGCGGGCGAGGAAGCGCTCCTCATGGAGATCGGCGCACAGGCGGCCGATCCGCTCGACCTCGGCTTCGCCGGGAAGCGGCACCACCGGATCGGCCGCAAGCGCGCGCAGGCCCGCCAAGGCCTCGCCGGAGCGCTCGCCGAGCCCGCGCGCCACATCCTCGGTGAAGGTCAGCACCCAGCCCTCGGTGGCGTCGGCGCGGAACCGGAAGCCGTGGGCGATGGTGGCGGGAATGATGATCGCGGCGGGCGCATCGAAGGCGATCGCCTGCGCCTCGAACGTCATCTCGCCGCCGCCGCGCGCGATCAGGAGGATCTGGAACAGGTTGCGGTGACGATGGGCGCGGATGGTCCAGTCGTGGATCGCGGACCGCGACGAGATCGTCTCGATGTGAATGAAATCGAACGCCTCGTCGTCCGGCGGATCGCCGTAGAGATGAAACAGCGGCAGGGCGGAACGGCGGGCCATGCGGCCAATGTAGAGCAATGGCTGCGGGTTTGCAGCGGTTTTGGACAATATCCGCGGCAGATCAAGGAGTTCCGCGCGAGGAGAAGCGCCGGCGCCGCGCCGCAGTTCCGCGGCGGAGACTCGCCGTGAGAGCCCCCTCCCCAACCCACCGACAAACGGGGGAGAGTAAGAAAGCGGTTCGATCGCGCGATTTGAAGCGATCATTCGCGGACGGATCGTTGCTCGCGATCCCCACGGGGCGTCTGCGCGTGGTTTTCCCACTCGCGCCGGGCCGGCCAACTCGCGTTTTTGACGGCACCCGCCCGGCAGTGGGCGGCGCGCGCGGGCGGACCGCAGGGGGCCAGGTTCATTTTATGAAAAACAACCCCATGCAAAGTAGAATCCCGCCGGCGGCCGGCCTCGCCCACCGGTACCGCCGTGCACCGCAGCATGGATCCGGGTTCGCGCGAAGGTTGAGCGCGACGCGGCGTCGATCCTAATCGATAAGCTTGAACTTCCGCTGGTGATATACGAGCGCCGAGCCGGCCGGCCCGAGCCTGATGTCGACCACGGCGCCGAAGATGACGTTATGGCTCGCCACCGCCTTGATCTCCACCACCCGGCAATCGAACGCCACCACGCCGGAGGCGAGGACGGGAGCGCCGGTCTTGAGGGTCGTCCAGGCTCCGGTGTCGAACCGGCTCTCGCGCACCGCGCCGGTGCGGCCGGCAAAAATGTCGGCGATGGTCTCGCATTCGGCGCCCAGCGTATTCACGCAGAACACCTGGTTGTCGCGCAGGATGGGCCCGCTGTGATTCCTGCGGTTGAGGCATACCAGCAGCGTCGGCGGCGCATCCGACACCGAGCATACCGCCGTGGCGGTGAAGCCGGTCTTGCCTCCCGGTCCCGCCGTGGTCACCACATGGACGGCGGCGCCGAGCCGGCTCATCGCGTCGCGGAACATCGGCACCGGCACGGTCGCCACCGGCTCCGGCCCGATCGCCTCGAAGGCCCCGGCCATGGCGTCGTCAGGTCTTTGGTCGCTCCAGCTCATCGGGCGAATTTAGACCATCGCGGCGCCGGCAGGGAGGCGCGAATTGCAGCAGGCGCGCCTTTGTCGCGCCGACGCCCTACTCCGCCGCCCGCGCCCGCCCGGCGGGAAGCCGCGAGACATCGTCCGGATTGACCCAGGTGGTGCCGGTCCAGCCGTTTTCGTCGTAGTCGGCCATGCAGGCTTCGGCCAGCGCGATCATGCCATCGAGGGCGCCGGAGCTTCGTGCATTCCACATCGCCTGGATGCGGATATCCTCGTGGTTGCCGGCGTAGTTCATCTCGTAGAGCTCATGGCGGCCGCCGAATTCGGTGCCGACCGCGTCCCACAAGAGCTTCATGATCTTGATGCGCTCGCGATAGCCGATGCCGTGGGAGCCGCGCACATATCTGGCGAGGTACTTGTCGATCTCCGGATTCTCGAAATCCTTTGCCGAGGACGGCAGGTAGATCAGCGCCGAGGCGACGATCTTCTCGATGATTTCCTTGATGCGGCCATAGGCGTCGCCGGCGAACACCCGGTAGCTCGCGCCCGACTGCGCATTGGGCAGCACGGTGTCGCCCACCCACGGCACCGGATTCATCGCCATCGCGTCGGAGATCGCCCAGAACAGGTTGCGCCAGGCGATCACCTCGCCGAGCATCGCCTGGTTGCCGCGGAACTCCTCGGCGCCGGTGGCGCGCAGCGCCTTGGCGACGATGCCCACCATGAAGTCGAGCTTCACCGCGAGTCTGGTGCAGCCCTGGAACTGGTAGCCGTTGAGGAAGCCCGAGCGCGGATAGAAGACCTTGATCTTCTCGATGTCGCGGTGGAGCAGCACGTCCTCCCACGGGATCAGCACGTTGTCGAACACGAAGATGGCGTCGTTCTCGTCGAACCGCGACGACAGCGGATAGTCGTACGGCGTGCCCATTACGCTCGCCATCAGCTCGTAGGAGGCGCGGCAGAACAGCTTGACGCCGGGCGCGTTCATCGGCGCGATGAACATCACCGCGAGGTCGGAATCGTTGATCGGCATCGCCGCGTTCTGGCCGAGGAAGTTGTAGTGGGTGAGCGCGGACGACGTCGCCACCACCTTGGCGCCGGACACGTAGATGCCGGCATCGGTCTCCCTCTGGATGGTGATGAAGACGTCCTTGACCTGGTCGGGCGCCTTGGCGCGATCGACCGGCGGGTTGACGATGGCGTGGTTCATGAACAGCAC
Source organism: uncultured Alphaproteobacteria bacterium (assembly GCA_963795865.1). Classification (GTDB taxonomy): domain Bacteria; phylum Pseudomonadota; class Alphaproteobacteria; order Rhizobiales; family Xanthobacteraceae; genus JAJPKK01. Next base: position 289,936 of record CAWCJX010000021.1, on the reverse strand, counting down.
GTGGTTCTGGGCGCGCCGGTGCCAGTTCATGGCATTGCCCGCGAACTTTTCGTAGAAGGCATTGTTGGCGCCGAGCGTATTCATCAGCGACGCCTTGTAATCGGGCGTGCGCCCCATCCAGCCGTAAGACATCCGCGCCCAGGCGGCGATGGCGTCGCGCTGGCCGATCAGGTCCTCGCGCGACTTCGCGACGCGGAAGAACTTGTGGGTGAAGCCGCCGTTCCCGGTGTCGGTCGGGCAGGTCAGTGCCGGCCTGGTGGCTGGGTCGTGGAGCGAATCATAGAGCCTGGCGATGGTGCGGGCGGCGTTGCGGAATGCCGGGTGGGTGGTAACGTCGTCGACACGCTCTCCGTAGATATAGATCTCGCGGCCGTCGCGCAGGCTTTCGAGGTATTCCTTGCCCGTGAAGGGCCGGTCGGTCGCGGTGAAATCCTCGGCCTTGGTCCGGGTCATGGGCGTCTCCTCCTCTTCTCCCTCCCCGAAGTCGGCTAGCGAATTCGCACATCGTGCGACCGGTGGAATTACCTCTCCCCGCGCGCGGGGAGAGGTGCTCCGTACCCCTGCGGCGATGCGTGAATACGACAGCCTAAGTCGGGGAGCGAAAAGGGAGAGCCGCAGCGCCGACCGCAAAATGGCCCGCGGCCGGTGCCAACGAAAGGCACGAAAGCGGGGATTGCTGGAACAATTCGGCCCGCCGGGGCGGCGGCGCGGCTTGACGCCGTAGCGGCGAGAGGTTCCTGTAGGGGATGCCGCGCCGGGTGGGCATGGATTCCTTTTCCTGACAGACGAACGGCGGACGCATGGAAGTTTTCGTCCAGCAACTCATCAACGGGATCACGCTCGGCTCCATCTACGGCCTGATCGCCATCGGCTACACCATGGTCTTCGGCATCATCGGCATGGTGAACTTCGCCCATGGCGACGTCTTCATGGTGTCCGCCTTCATCGCACTGATCACCTTCCTGATCGTCACCACCTGGCTCGGCATCTCCTCGGTGGTGGCGGCGCTCGTGATCGTGCTCGCGGTGGCGATGGTGCTGACCTCGCTCGTCAACTGGACCATCGAGCGGCTCGCCTACCGGCCGCTGCGGGGATCGTTCCGCCTGGCGCCGCTGATCTCGGCGATCGGCATGTCGATCTTCCTGATGAATTTCGTCCAGGTCGCCCAGGGACCGCGCAACAAGTCGATCCCGCCGCTGCTGCAGGGCGATTTCGTGCTGATGTCGCATGAGGACTATCAGGTCACCCTGTCGTACCGGCAATTGCTGATCTGGGGCGTGACCGCCGCCATGCTCGCGGTGTTCTGGTACGTGGTGAGCCGCACCTCGCTCGGCCGCGCCCAACGCGCCTGCGAACAGGACCAGAAGATGGCGGCGCTGCTCGGCGTCGACGTCGACCGCACCATCTCGATCACCTTCGTGATCGGCGCCGCGCTCGCCGCCGTCGCCGGCACCATGTATCTCATGTATTATGGCGTGGTGAACTTCGCCGACGGCTTCACCCCGGGGGTGAAGGCCTTCACCGCGGCGGTGCTCGGCGGCATCGGCTCGCTGCCCGGCGCGGTGATCGGCGGGCTGCTCATCGGCCTCGTCGAGACCATGTGGTCGGCGTATTTTTCGATCGACTACAAGGACGTCGCCGCCTTCTCCATCCTCGCCATCACCCTGATCTTCCTGCCCCAGGGCCTGCTCGGACGCCCCGACGTGGAGAAGGTGTGATGAACCCTGCGCACGGCCTCCGCAATAACGTCTCGCCGCTTGCAGGGAGAGGTCGGCGAGCGATGGCGAGGCCAATTCTCCACCGCTCAAACTCGCGGAGAGGCCCCTACCCCGACCCTCTCCCCGCGCACGGGGAGAGGGAGCAGATGCGCCGCGGATTTAACGATACCGCGCACGGCCTCGCCGCTTCACCTCTCCCCGCGCGCGGGGAGAGGTCGGCGCGCTTTTGCGCGCCGGGTGAGGGGGCCTCTCCACGAGTTCTGAGCAGTTGATACTTGGCGGGCCTTCCATCGTCGGCGTGAACCGCGCGTAGGTGCTCTTCATGCGTGGCGCAAAAAGCGGAAAGACAAGCTCCTCGCGACACCTTCGCCGCACGGCCACCATTGCGGAACAGCGACTGTGGAACCGTGTCCGCTCGCGCTCGCTCTGCGGAATGAAATTCGTCCGCCAAGAACCCATCGGTCCCTATATCGTCGATCTGATCTGCCGGGAGCAACGCTTGATCGTTGAAATCGATGGCGGACAACATGCAAAAAGCAAACGCGATGTCGTTCGCGATCAATGGCTTCGCGATTACCACTATCGCGTACTGCGCTTCTGGAACGATGACGTGATGCTGAACATCGACGGGGTGTTAGAGACAATTGCCGACGCTCTGCAGACGGAGAGGCCCCCTCACCCGGTCCTCGAAGACGAGGACCGACCTCTCCCCGCACGCGGGGAGAGGTAAGCGCCGTGCCGCACCCCTCCGCCGAGACCACCTTGGCGCATGCGCTCAAGGACGCCGCGGTGGCCGGACTGATCGCGTTCGGCCTGTTCCTGCCGCTGATCGGATTCCGCGCCGTCCAGGACATCCGCAACGAGCTCGTGCTCGAAACCCGCTGGCCGCTGCTGTTTTCCTTCGTCCTCCTCGCCATGGCCGCCCGGCTGTTCGGCAGCCTCGTCGTTACGCCGTGGCGCGAGCGCCGCGCCGCCGCACGCCCCCGCGATGTCGCCAAGCCGAAGCCCGGTGCGCCGCTGGCGCGGCTGCTGGCGCCGGCCGCGACCGGCTTCATCATCGTCTATCCGCTGCTCGCGGTGTGGCTCGCCGGGATCGGCGGCGCGCTGAAATGGGTCGACAATTTCGGCATCCAGATCCTGATCTACGTCATGCTCGGCCTCGGCCTCAACATCGTGGTCGGGCTCGCCGGCCTGCTCGATCTCGGCTACGTCGCCTTCTATGCGGTCGGCGCCTATTCCTATGCGCTGCTGTCCCAGACCTTCGGCCTGTCGTTCTTCATGCTGCTGCCGCTCGCCGGCATTCTCGCCGCGTTCTGGGGCATCATGCTCGGCTTTCCGGTGCTGCGGCTGCGCGGCGACTACCTCGCCATCGTCACGCTCGCCTTCGGCGAGATCATGCGCCTGGTGCTGATCAACTGGGTGCCCGTCACCAACGGCTATGCCGGGATCACCGGCATTCCGCGGCCGACCTTCTTCGGCATTCCCTTCAACGCCTCCGATGACGGTTTCGCCGCGGTGTTCGGCCTCGCTTTCAGCCCGATCTACCGCACCATCTTCCTCTACTACATCATCCTCGCGCTGGCGCTGCTGACCGCCTTCGTCACCATGAGGCTGCGCCGGCTGCCGGTCGGGCGCGCCTGGGAGGCGCTGCGCGAGGACGAGATCGCCTGCCGCTCGCTCGGGATCAACACCACCAGCACCAAGCTCACCGCATTTTCGATCGGCGCCGGCTTCGGCGGCTTTGCCGGCGCCTTCTTCGCGGCACGGCAGGGCTTCATCTCGCCGGAATCCTTCACCTTCATGGAATCCGCGACCATCCTCGCCATCGTCGTGCTCGGCGGCATGGGCAGCCAGCTGGGCGTCGCCATCGCCGCCGTCGCCATGATCGGCGGCACCGAGGCGCTGCGCGAACTCGACGCGCTCAAGCAGGTGTTCGGCAACGGCTTCGACCCCACCCAGTACCGCATGCTGGTGTTCGGCCTCGCCATGGTGGTGATCATGGTGGTGCGGCCGCGCGGGCTGATCTCGACGCGGCAGGCCTCGGCGCACCTCGTCGAGCGCAAGGCGATCGCGGGCGCCCTCGTCAAGGAGGGGCACGGGTGAGCGACGCGCTGCTCCGGGTCGAGCACCTGACCATGCGATTCGGCGGGCTCGTCGCCGTCAACGGGCTGACATTCACCGCACGCCGCGGCGACATCACCGCGCTGATCGGACCGAACGGCGCCGGCAAGACCACCGTGTTCAACTGCATCACCGGCTTCTACAAGCCGAGCGAGGGCCGCATCGCGCTCGCCCATGGCGACGCCGCGGTGTGGGACGATCTCGATGCCCTCACCTGGCGCGATGCCCGCAGCCTGTCGCGTCCCGACGCGGCCCTGTTCCTGCTCGAGCGCATGCCCGACCATCTCGTCGCCCACCGCGCGCGGGTCGCCCGCACGTTCCAGAACATCCGCCTGTTCTCGGGCATGACGGTGCTGGAAAACCTGCTGGTGGCCCAGCACAACCCGCTGATGCGGGCCTCCGGATTTACCGCGCTCGGCATCTTCGGGCTCGGCGGCTACGGCCGCGCCGAGCGCGCCGCGATCGAGAAGGCGCGTTACTGGCTCGCCCTTACCGGCCTCGTCGCGCGCGCCGACGACCCCGCCGGCGACCTGCCCTACGGCGCCCAGCGCCGGCTCGAGATCGCCCGCGCGCTGTGCACCGATCCGGTGCTGCTGTGCCTCGACGAGCCGGCCGCCGGCCTCAATCCGCGCGAAAGCGCCGAGCTCAACGAGCTGATCCTCAGGATACGCGCCGAGCACCAGGTGTCGGTGCTGCTGATCGAGCACGACATGAGCGTGGTGATGAGCATTTCCGACCACATCGTCGTGCTCGACTACGGCGTCAAGATCGCCGACGGCGCGCCGGCCGCGATCCGCAATGATCCCAAGGTCATCGCCGCCTATCTCGGCGTCGAGGACGAGGAGGTCGGCAAAGTCGAAGCCGAGGTCGGGCTGTGATGTACGCTCCCACGATGAGACGCGCGCCCCCTCCCCCGCTTGCGGGGGAGGGTTGGGGAGGGGGAGCTCTGACGCGCCACCCGCACCGGCGTTTTCTCGAGGCGCTCCGCGCCTCGACGCTTCGCCGCATTGAAAGGCCTGCGCGAGGGGCGAGCGCCCCCTCCCCAACCCTCCCCCGCAAGCGGGAGAGGGAGCACCTCCGCTACACGGCCCGGGAACAAAAAAACCGCCGCGCCGCGGCCGCGTGCGGAGGCGCGCCATGACCGCTCTCCTCAGCCTGCGCGGGGTCAAGGCCTATTACGGCAACATCATCGCGCTCAAGGGCATCGATCTCGACGTCGCGCAGGGCGAGATCGTCGCCTTGATCGGGGCCAACGGCGCCGGCAAGTCGACCCTGATGATGACCATCTTCGGCAAGCCGCGCGCCCGCGAGGGCCGCATCGAATTCGCCGGCCGCGACATTACGCAGCTGCCGACCCACGAAATCGCCCGGCTTCACATCGCCCAGTCCCCGGAGGGCCGGCGCATCTTTCCGCGCATGAGCGTGCTCGAGAACCTGCAGATGGGCGCCCTCGCGGCCGGCGCCAACGCCGGAGAGGGCGACCTCGCCCGCGTCCTCGAACTGTTCCCGCGCCTCGCCGAGCGGCTCGGCCAGCGCGGCGGCACGCTGTCGGGCGGCGAGCAGCAGATGCTCGCCATCGCGCGCGCCTTGATGGGGCGGCCGCGGCTCCTGCTGCTCGACGAGCCTTCGCTCGGGCTCGCGCCGCTGATCGCGCGGCAGATCTTCGACATCATCAGGACGCTCAACACCCGCGACGGGCTCTCGGTATTCCTGGTCGAACAGAACGCCTATCACGCGCTCAAGCTCGCCCACCGCGGCTACGTCATGGTCAATGGCGAGATCGCCCTCACCGGCAGCGGCCGCGAGCTCCTGGAGCGGCCGGAGGTGCGCGCCGCCTATCTGGAAGGCGGCGCGCGGATCGAGCCGGCCGCGCCGCAACCGGCGAAAGGCTGAACCGCGCCCATGTTCGATCTCATGTTCGATCTCGCGTTCGATCCCGGCCCGTTCCTGCTCGTGACCGTCATCCTCGGCGGCGGCGCCGCCTTCATCGCCGGGCGCGCGGTCGCCCAGACCTGGCGGCCGTGGCGGCAGGGCGTCATCTACATGCTCATTCTCGGTGCAGCGGTGCGCTTCATCCACTTCGCGCTGTTCGACGGTGCATTCGCCTCGATCGCCGCCTATGCGGCTCGACACCGCGGTCGTGATCGCCTTCTTCGCGGCCGGATTTCGCGCCATGCGGGCGCGGCAGATGGCGCGCCAATACGGCTTCCTGCGCGCGAAGGCCTGAAAGCGGCCCCGACGGCGAAGCGCGGCATGGCCCGCTGTCGCGGCGTCATCATTCGGCCCAGGTTTGCGTCTTATCCCGATCATCGGCGAGACGGCCATTCGAGGAGCAGCGGCAATGACTTCGAGAAACTTTGCAATCGGCGGGGCTCTCGCCCCCGTGTTCGGGCTTGCACTCGGGCTGGCGCTTTCGCCCGCGGCGCAGGCGCAGATCAAGATCGCGGTGGGCTCGCCACTGACCGGCGGCAGCGCCGCCTTCGGCGCCCAGATCAAGAACGGCGTCGAGCAGGCGGTCGAGGATATCAACGCCGCCGGCGGCGTTCTCGGCCAGAAGCTGGTGTTGAGCGCGGGAGACGACCGCGCCGACCCCAAGGAGGGCGTGTCGGTCGCCAACAAGTTCGCCGCCGACGGCGTGAAATTCGTCGTCGGACATTTCAATTCCGGCATCACCATACCGGCCTCGGACGTCTACATGGAAAACGGCATGCTGGTGATCACGCCGGCCGCCACCAATCCCAAGGTGACCGACCGCAACATGTGGAACGTGTTCCGCGTGTGCGGGCGCGACGATCAGCAGGGCAGCGCCGCCGGCGCCATCATCGCGCAGCAGTTCAAGGGCAAGCGCGTCGCCATCGTTCACGACAAGACCACCTACGGACAGGGCCTTGCCGAGGAGACCCGCAAGGCGATGAACGCCAAGGGCGTCAAGGAGGTCATGTTCGAAGGCATCAACAAGGACGACAAGGACTTCACGGCGCTGGTCTCCAAGCTCAAGGGCGCCAATCCCGACCTGATCTACTGGGGCGGCCTGCACGACACCGCCGGCCTGATCGTGCGGCAGATGCGCGACCAGGGCGTGAAGGCGCCGCTGATGGGCGGCGACGGCATGGCCGATGACGAGTTCGCCGCCATCGCCGGCCCGGGCGCGGACGGCACCCTGATGACGTTCTCGCCCGACCCGCGCACCAACCCCAAGAACAAGGACATCGTCGAGCTGTTCCGCAAGAAGCGCGGCTTCGAACCCCAGGCCTATACGCTCTACAGCTACGCCGCCGTGCAGATGATCAAGCAGGCGGCCGAGCAGGCGAAATCGCGTCGACCCCAAGAAGGTCGCCGATGTCATGCACTCCGGCAAGACCTTCGACACCGTGCTCGGCGACGTCGCATTCGACAAGAAGGGCGACGTGACCGGATACACCGTGGCCGGCAAGCCGAAGGACCGCTACGTGCTCTATACCTGGAAGAAGGGCCCGGACGGCAGGATCAGCTATTTCGAGAACCAGTGACGCCGAGGCGCCCGGAGCGGGGCCGTCCATGCATGACCACTCTGCGTGGCGCCGAGGATGACTCCTGCGGGGTCATCGACTAAACAGGCGCGCGGCCTTTCGGCCCCCCTTCAACCAGGACCTTCTCCGTGATCGATCTCTACACCTGGACCACCCCCAACGGCCGCAAGGCGTCCATCGCGCTCGAAGAACTCGCCCTCCCCTACGAGGCGCATGCGGTCGACATCGGCAAGGACGAGCAGTTCAAGCCGGACTTCCTCAAGATCAGTCCCAACAACCGTATTCCCGCGATCGTCGACCGCGACAACGGTTTCAGCCTGATGGAATCCGGCGCGATCCTGATCTATCTCGCCGAGAAGGCGGGCAGGCTGTTGCCGTCCGACAAGCTCGAGCGCATGCGCGTCATCGAGTGGCTGATGTGGCAGATGGGCGGCATCGGCCCGATGCTCGGCCAGGTCCACCATTTCGTGAAATACAACAAGGGCAAGGCGCCCTATGCGGAAGAACGCTTCTTCAAGGAGGCGCTGCGGCTCTACGGCGTGCTCGATCGCCGCCTCGCCGACCGTGAATTCGTCGCCGGAGATTATTCGATCGCCGATATCTCGATCTGGCCGTGGATATCGCGCTACGAGTGGCAGACCATCGACTTGAACGCCTATCCGAACGTCAAGCGCTGGTATGTGGCCATCGCCAACCGGCCCGCGGTGAAAAAGGGCTATGATGTGCCCAAGAAGGTGCAGGACATCCCGATGCCGTGACGGCGTCGCTCACCTCCTCTCGAAGTCGGCCCTCTCATCGCGCAACCACAGCCGCAATCACGGCAGCGCGGCCTCGGCCGCGCCGACGTCGTTGGCCGCGATCTCGATGATCAGCTTCTTGAGGATGGCCTCGGCGAAACTCTCGTAGTTCTCGGCCGGAACCATGATCGCCCCGGGGCCGCCGATGACGTTTTCGAAATAATAGGTGTCGAGATCGGGCTCGACGGAAAGGATCGGCAGGCCGTTGATGGTGACGCCGTCGCGCACGGCCTCGTCGCGGGCAAACCTCGCCGGGCGGCCGATATTGTTGGCGCCGTCGCCCGACACGTCGATGACGCGGCGGCTCGCGGTGAACGGGCTCTGCGCCAGGACGAGTCGCGAATAATCGATGGCACCGCTGATGGAGGTGCCGCCGCCGAACAATTTCCGCGGCACCTGCTCGATCGCGGCGGCAAAGGCGCCGGCGGAGGCCTCGTCCTTGACCAGCGTCCACGGCACCACATGGACCTGCAGGCGCGGACCGGTCCACTGCAGCATGGTGACGGCGATCGACTGCGTCATCAGCGACAGGATCGCCTTGAGCACCTGCGGATTGCGGAATGCCGCCGCATAGCCGCGCTTCTGCAGCTCGAAGCGATACTGGCTGACGCTGCCCGAAGCGTCGACCGCGAGCACGAGCTGGAGGTCGACTTCGATTCCGGCCGCCGCCGCGCGGCGCGGGGCGGCGAGCATGAAAGCCGCGGCGGAGGCGCCAAAGCCACGCCGCGAGATCGCGGACAGGCGATGCAGGACGCAGGGCGGATGGACCGGACATGGAGGCTTCACCGGGTAAGGAACCCGCAGATTAGAGCGGATTTCCCGGATTGGGAAATACAAATCTCCGCTCTGCCGCGGTGGTCCGGCCGTTTCGATCCCGCCGTTCAGCGCGTGAGCAGCGTGCCGGCGCCGAGATCGGTCAGCAGTTCCAGCAGCACCGCGTGCTCGACCTTGCCGTCGAGAATGACCACGCCTTCGACGCCGGCCTCCAGGGCATAGATGCAGGTCTCCACCTTCGGGATCATGCCGCCGGAAATCGTGCCGTCGGCGATCAGGCGGCGGGCGTCGTCCATGGACAGCTGCTTGATCAGGCTCTTCGACTTGTCGAGCACGCCCGGCACGTCGGTGAGCAGCAGCAGCCGCTTCGCCTTCAGGGCGCCGGCGATGGCGCCGGCAAAGGTGTCGGCATTGACGTTGTAGGTGCCGCCGGCGGCCGCCGTCGCCACCGGGGCCAGCACCGGGATCAGCTCGCGGCCGAGGATCTGGGTGAGCACGGTCACGTCGACCTTGTCGGGCTCGCCGACGAAGCCGAGGTCGACGATCTGCTCGATGCTGCGAGCCGGGATCGACCACGGTGCGGTTGACCTTGCGGGCCGTCACCATGTTGCCGTCCTTGCCGCACAGGCCGACCGCCTTGCCGCCGGCCTCGTTGATGAAGCCGACGATCTGCTTGTTGATCGAGCCGGCGAGCACCATCTCGACGATCTCGATGGTCGCGGCATCGGTGACGCGCAGCCCGGCGGCGAATTCGGACTTGATGCCGAGCCGCTTGAGCATGTCGCCGATCTGCGGGCCGCCGCCATGCACCACCACCGGATTGATCGCGGTCTGCTCCAGCAGCACGATGTCGCGGGCGAAGCTGCGCGCCGCGTCCTCCTCGCCCATGGCGTGGCCGCCGTATTTCACCACGACGATCTCGTCGTCGTACTGCTGCATGTGCGGCAGCGCTTCCGAGAGGACGCGGGCGATGTCGAACGGCGACATGGACGGCATCATCAATCGGGCTCCGGCGCATCGGGCCCGCGCTATTTAGCGTTCATGCCGGAGGCGCGGAAGGGGCGTCAGCGCCCGCGGACGATTATGACGAATGCCGCAAGCGCCAGCACGAGCCAGGCCACGATCAGGATGGTCCCGCCGGTCGGCGCCGCCATCGGAAACAGCCGATGGCCGGCGAAGGCCCGCATCGAGACGTCGCCGGCAAACAGCGCGCGCGCCGAGCACGAAGCCCGCCATGGCCGCCAGCGCCGCCGGCGGCCACAGCAGGCCTTGCTGCGCGAGCGCGGCGGCGCCGAGCACGGCCACCGCGTGGAACAGCAGCAGATAGGCCGCGCTGTCGAGGCCGGCGCCCGGCGCCGCATGGGCTGCGGCCGCCGCGAGGACGACGCCGGCCGCGCCCATCAGGGCGGCGAGGCAATGAGCATGGTCGGATCATCGCGAGCCTCCAGGCCGCGTCATGCTCTGCGTTCGTTCGGTGCGCCAGCATTTGCCGGCGCCGACGGCGCGCGCGCAACTCGCCGGAATGACGCGTCGCCTCGCCGCTTCTCGCCGACGGCGACGAGCGCGCAGCTCGGAAATGCCGGCGCCGTGTTCGCGTGGCGAGCACTCGGGAACGCGGCGGGATGCTGGCGAGGCACGCGGTCGCCGCCAGGCTCGGCGGGCCTTCGACCTGCATCGGCCTTGGTGAGCACGATCTGGTAGCTCACCGCGGCGTCATCGAGCGGCGCGAGCACCTCGATCGTCGGCGTCGCCGAGGCCACGGCGCGCATCGACCAGCACATAGACGCGCGACAGATTGGCGCGCCCGCGTGAGATAGGCGTGGATCAGTGCGGTCCAGGCGGCGACCTTGGCCTTGGGCGCCGCCGCGTAGCCGTAGCCGGGCATGTCGACCAGGGTGACGCGGTCGTCGGCGGCAAAGAAGATCAGTTCCTGGGTGCGGCCCGGCGTGTTCGAGGTGCGCGCCAGCCCGTTGCGGTTGGTGAGCGCGTTGATCAGGCTCGATTTGCCGACATTGGAGCGGCCCGGCGAAGGCGATCTCGATGCCCGTCATCGGCGGCAGCGAGGCCGGCGAGCGGCGGCGGAGACGAACCGCCATTCCGGGCGAACAGCCTGCGCCCGGCCCGATTTCGCCGGCCGTAAACGAGCCGGCGACTCGAGGCGCTGCAGCATCTTCAGCCATGCGCCTCTGCAAGGCCGGAGCTGGCCCGGCGATCGACGGCTCGTCAGCTCCGCGCGGAGCGGACGATCGCCAGACGAGTGCCGCGACACCGCGGCATGGCTAAGCTTCTCGGCCTTTTCTCTTCGGCGAGACAGTGCGCTGAGATTGTCCAACAATTCGATCTTGGCGCCGTGGCGGCGCATGATGACGGACTGCTGGATCACCGACAGCGTGTTGTTCCAGGCCCAGTAGATCACGAGGCCCGGAGGAGAACGACGCCAGCATGAAGGTGAAGATCACCGGCATCCAGTCGAAGATCATCTTCTGCGCCGGATCGGGCGGCGCCGGATTGAGCTTCATCTGGAACCACATGGTGACGCCCATGATCAGCGGCCAGGCGCCGATGCACAGGAAGTGCGCCGATCACCGGCACCTGCGTCGGATCGAACGGGATGAGCCCGAACAGGTTGAACACGTTGGTCGGATCGGGCGCCGACAGGTCCTTGATCCAGCCGAAGAACGGCGCATGGCGCATCTCGATGGTGACGAACAGCACCTTGTAGAGCGAGAAGAACACCGGGATCTGGATCGCGATCGGCAGGCAGCCGGCGACCGGATTGATCTTCTCGCGCTTGTAGAGCTCCATCAGCTCCTGCTGCTGCTTGACCTTGTCGTCGGGATAGCGCTCGCGCAGCGCCTGCATCTGCGGCTGCACCGCCTTCATCTTCGCCATCGAGGCATAGGACTTGTTGGCGAGCGGGAAGAACAGCGTCTTGACGAGCACCGTCACGATGAGAATCGCGACGCCGAAATTGCCGATCCAGCTGGAAGATGAGGTCGAGCAGCCAGGAACATCGGCTTGGTGATGAAATAGAACCAGCCCCAGTCGATCAGCAGGTCGAAATGGTTGAGGTCGAGCTGCTGGTTGTAGCCGCCGATGTCGACAAGGGGAAGTTGATCCCGACCAGCCCGACCTCCTTGGCGCCGGCGAACAGGCGCGCGTCGGCGGTTCCGGTCGCGCCCGGCGCAATCGTCTGCGCATCGAGCAGATAGTCGGTCTGATAGGTCTTCATCCCGCCGGTCATCGGCGGCGGAAAAATCGCGCCTGGACCTGGGCATCGGTGTTCGGCAGCAGCGTTGCGGCCCAGTATTTGTCGGTGATGCCCATCCAGGCATTGGTCGCCTTGAAGACGAGGCTCTTCTTGTCGTCGATCGTCTTGTAGGTGACCTCCTGCAGGCCCTGATCGCCCATCACGCCGATCAGGCCCTCATGCAGGATGTAGTAACCGGACGTCTGCGGCAGTGCCGTGGCGCGAGATCAGCGCGTAGGGATAAAGCGTCACCGGCGCGCGCGGTGCTGTTGGCCACCTCGTCCCTCAAGGTGAACAGGTACTTGTCGTCGACGCTGATGGTGCGGCGGAATTTCAGACCCTCGCCATTGTCATAGACGAGCGTGATCGGCCGTTCCGGGCGTGAGCGATCCGGCCCCCTCGCGCTGCCACACCGTATCCGGCCCCGGCACCTTCACATTGGTGCCGGCGGCCCCGACCCAGCCGAACTCGGCATAAAACGGATGCGGGCTTCCCGGACGGCGACAGCAGCACGATGGCCGGCGAGTTCGGATCGACCGTCTCGCGATACTGGGACAGCGAAAGATCGTCGAGGCGCCCGCCTTTGAGCGCGATCGAACCCTTGACCGCGGCGTCTCGATCGGGATGCGCGGCGCTGCGGCCAGCGCCGCCTCGCGGCTCTTCTGTTCGGCCGGCGTCGTCACGTCGGCCTGGCCGGGCGGGCGCGGCGCGGCGCCGCTGCCGGCGCGCCGGCTCGGCGCCGCCTGGGGCGGCTGCGCCTGCTGGGCCTGCTGCTGCTTGAGCAGCGCCTCTTGCCGCTGCCGCTCCATCTGCGGCATCGCCGAAGAAATATTGCCATCCGATCAGCACGATCGCCGACAGCACGATAGCCAGTATGGTGTTCTTCTGGTCGTTCATGAGCTGCTCTGATCGCCGGCTGGCGCAAGCCGCGCTTTTGCTTTGCGCGCGGTCCGGCAGCGCCGGTCGACCGGCCGCCGCACCCTATCTAGGCGCGACAGCGCGCCGGCGAAATCCTCGGCCAGCCGCGAAAACGACATTTCCGAGCGCGGCCCGCCGGCCGACCAGCACATAGTCGCTGCCGGCCGTGCAGGTTCCGCCGCGGCCGATAGCCGCACGATTTCCCGCAATTGCCGGCGCACACGGTTGCGCTCGACCGCACCGCCCACCTTCTTCGACACCGTGAAGCCGACCCGGGCCGGACCGCCGTCGCCACGCGGGCGCTCCTGCAGCACAAAACCCGCCGTCGAGGCCTTGGCGCCGGCGGCGGCAGCGAGAAAATCTCGGCGTTGCCTCAGTCGTTCCATTTGCACCGACATTGCGAGCCGGCGCGGCGTCCGGTCACGCACTGAGCCGCTTGCGGCCGCGCGCCCGGCGCGCATTGAGCACCTTGCGTCCACCCTTGGTCGCCATCCGGGTCCGGAAGCCGTGACGGCGCTTGCGCACCAGCTTGCTCGGTTGATAGGTCCGCTTCACGGCTATCCTCTCTGCATCCTACAGCATGCCGCCGGATGAACATGACGGTGAGAAAAAACGCGAGGCTCGCCCGGCCAAAACACCACGACCAGCACCACGCAGTTGCCGCGGCTTATAAGGGAGGGCATTTGTCGCGTCAATGCGGACCTCGACGCGCGGACCTCGACGCCCGATCGACGCCCGCCATCGAACACGATGGTCATGCCGAGCGCATGGAGCAGCGCGGGCCGGCCCGAAACGAACTTTATGCCGGGCGGGTGCACAACAATCGGCACCCGCCGCTCCGTCAGCTACGCCACGAACCCGAAATCCGGCCCGAAAACTCTGCAGCTTTTCGGGATCAAGCGCCGTTCGAATGCGCATGATCTGGCCCGAAAAGTCTGCAACCTTTCGGGATCGAGCGCTAGCGCGGCGCCAGGATCATGATCATCTGCCGGCCTTCGAAACGGGCGTCCATCTCGATCTTGGCGAGCTTCTCGGTATCGCCCTTGACGCGTTCCAGCAGCCGGGCGCCGAGTTCCTGATGGGCCATTTCGCGGCCACGGAACCGCAGCGTCACCTTGACCTTGTCGCCTTCCTCGAAGAAGCGCTGCATCGCGCGCATCTTCACGTCGTAGTCATGGTCGTCGATCATCGGCCGGAACTTGATTTCCTTGACCTCGACGACCTTCTGTTTCTTGCGCGCTTCCGCCTGCTTCTTCTGCTCCTGGAATTTGTATTTTCCGAAATCGAGCAGCTTGCAGACCGGCGGGGTGGCGTTGGGCGAGATCTCCACGAGATCCAGGCCCGCCTCCTGGGCAATGGCCAAAGCCTCGGAAATCGTAACGTTGCCTCGGTTGGCACCGTCCTTGTCGATCAGATGAACCTCGCGGACGCGGATTTCATCATTGATGCGCGGGCCGTCCTTCGGGGCGGGCGCAGTGGCTCTCATCGGGCGACGAATGGCTGACTTCTCCTTTTGCTGTTGCGGTGACCTTTCACGGGAACCGCCGATCAAGGCTCGGCATGAACGATCTCGCTACTCGGAAGTCTGTGAAGATCGGTATAAATGACCGACAAGTCAACGGTGCGGAGACAGATTTGAACGCGGTTGCCCTCGCGGTGCGCCGCAGCAATGGGGTCGCATCGCGACCCCCATCAGGCCGGCGGCCGTGCAATTTCGGTATAGATGGCAAGCATCTGGTCCGGCGCCGCCGGGCTTGCAAACAGCGACTTCACCCGTTCGCGCCCGCGCCGGCCGATGGCGATGCGGGTGCTTTCGGAGGCCGACAGCAGCCGGATCAGCATCGCGGCAAGCTCGGCGTCGTCGCCGCTGCGGAACCGCCAGCCGGTCATGCGGTCTTCGCTGACCGCGGGCGGCGACAGCACCGTATCCGATCCGGCGGCGAGGTCCGAAACGATCACCGGTCGCGCCATCGCCATGGCTTCGAGCAGGGTCCGCTGCGGGCTCTCGAGCTGGATCGCAGCGGAGACCACGGCGGCACCGGCGACATAGGCGGCCGGCGCATCCGCCGGCGGTCCGGCGATGCGGATCACGTCGGAGGTCCTGGTCGCCATCACCAGGTCCCACAATTCGCCGCTGTAGCTGGAGCGGCCATGGTCTTCGCCGACCAGCACGAAAGCGAAATCCCGCAGCCCCATGTCCTTGAGGCGGCGCGCCGCGCGCACGATGACGTGGTGCCCCTTGCGGCGCAGGATGCGCCCCACCACCATGATGACGCGGGTGCCGGCGCCGACGCCCCAGGCGGCGCGCGCCGCCTCGACCCGCTCGGCAGCGATCCGCGCCGGATCGAAGCGCGTGATATCGATATGGGTGGGAATGACGACGACCCGCTCCGCCGCGACCCCATGGCGCTCGGAGATGACGTCGGCGATCTGGTCGCTCATGGCGATCACCTGCTCGCCGCGCGCCATCACGCCATTATAGGCGTGCTTGAACAGGTTCTGGTCGCGAAATCCCGTATACCAGGTGGTGAGGAAGGGGACCCCGGTCATGCGGGCGGCGGCATAGCCGCTCCATCCAGGCCCCCGGGCGAGGGCATGAACCACGCCGCAATGGCGCTCGCGGATGAGCCGCGCCAGCGCGAATGCATTGCGCGCGATGACGGCCGGGTTGATGCTCGCCATGTCGAGGCGCACCAGCTGGGCGCCGCAGCGCGCGAGATCGCCCTCCAGCCGGCCGCCGCGGGAAACCACCAGTGCACGGTGCCCCGCCCCCGTAAGCGTCCGGGCGAGTTCGACGGCACCCTCATCGGCTGCGCCGATTTCGAGCGTCGGAACCGCGATCATCACCGTCAATGGACGCCGGGCCGATGCCCGCGCGAAGGAGGCCGGCGAGGCCCCCGCGAAATCCGCACGCTCGTCGATCAACGCGCGCGCTGCTGTCGATATGTCGGCCACTTCCCCACCCCGTATAAGATCGGCCCAATGAGCGTTTCACTGGATCGCATGACGCCGGAGCTGCCGACCGCGGTCACGCGACAATGCCGATTTCCATCCCCGGCAGGCATGATACAGCCGGCTCGCGCTTTCGCGCAACGGTTCATCGAAATAAGAATTTGCAGCAATGTACATTAAAAAACCGGAATCGGGTCGTCCGAAGGCGTGGCGAGGTGGCGCTCGATGACCTCTGGGGCGGCTTTTCTCGAGGTCGGGCGGGGCGAGGCATCGCGGCGGATCGCGGTGCGGATGCGCAAGGGCGCCGGCCCCGGCATCATGTGGCTCGGCGGCTTCATGTCCGACATGGGCGGCACCAAGGCGGTGGCGCTGGACCATTGGGCCGACGTCGGCGGCCGCACCTGCCTGCGCTTCGATTATTCCGGACATGGCGAATCCGGCGGCCGATTTGCCGACGGCACCATTACCCGGTGGCTCGAGGAAAGCCTCGCCGTGTTCGAGGCCTGCTGCGAAGGGCCGCAGATATTGGTGGGTTCGTCCATGGGGGGATGGCTCGCGCTTCTGCTGGCCCGCGAACTGCGCCGGGCGCCGCGGCCGGGGGCCTCGCTCGCCGGGATGGTGCTGATCGCGCCGGCGGTGGATTTCACCGAGGCGCTGATGTGGAAGCGGTTTCCTGCGGAGGTCAGGCGGGAGATCGAGACCGCCGGGGTCTGGAAGCGTCCTTCGCAATATTCCGACCAGCCCTATCTCATCACCAGAGGCCTGATCGAGGACGGTCGCCGGCATCTGATGCTCGGCGGGCTGATCGAGACCGGCTGCCCGGTGCGCATCCTGCAGGGCGTTCGGGACCCCGACGTACCCTGGGACCATGCGGTCGAGCTGGTGTCGCGCCTGGCCCAGGATGATGTCGTGCTGACTTTGGTCAAGGACGGCGATCACCGCCTGTCGCGGCCGGAAGACATCGAACGGCTGCTTGCGGCGGTGGCGGAGCTCTGAGCCGACCGCGTCTGTCATCGGCCCGCGCGCTCTTTTCGGCCGGCAGGCAGCCGGCACCGGGATCATGACACCGCGCCTCCCGTCAGGACAGGCGGCCGGCGGCGTTCAATTGGGCGGCCGGCCCCCGCGCCTGGCGCTGCGCAGCGTCCGCGACGGCAATTCCCCGAATGCCAGCCGGTAATCCCTGGCGAAGTGGCCGGGATTGAGAAAGCCGCACTGGAACGCCACGTCGATGACCGAAACGTCGCCGGCGGCCTGCAGCATGCGTTTCGCATGGGCGAGCCGCACGCGCTTGACGAACGCCATGGGGGAAACGCCGCGCGCCTGCTTGAAGGCCTTGAAGATGCTGCGCGCACTGCCGCCGGTGACCGCGGCGAGCGTCTCGATGTTGAGCGGCATCTTCCAGTTCGCCTCGATGTATTCCTCGACCAGGCGAACCTGCCACGGCCCCGGCGCCGGCTCGGTGCGCTCCAGCACGTGACTGAAATTGTGCCGGTTGGCAGTCAGGAACGACACCATCACCAGCTGCTCATATTCCGCCAGCACCTGGTCCGGGATCATGGTGTCTTCGCAATCGAGCTGGCCGGCCAGAAAGAACAACAGGCGGCGCAAGCGGTGCAATTCCGGCTCGCCCGCCGGAGCTTCAAATTCGATATCGCGCACCACCGGGGTCCCGATCACCGCAGCAAGCTTGGCCCGGAGCGCGTTCGAATTGATCCTCAGCCGCAATTCGCTGTGCCCGGCGCTGCGGTCGATCCGCGCCTCGGCGCCGCAGGGAATGAGATTGCTGCGATCCGGATCGGCGGTGAATTGCCGCGAGCCGTACGCGACCGTCGAGCTTCCGGTCAGCGAAAACATCTGCCGCACCATGTCGACGCCGGCAATTCCGACGCTGACGGCGCTGTTGTAATGGGAATATCCCAAATCGAGGTGCTCGAGCTTCGTGTAGTTCCAGGCGACGTGGAACGGCAGGCTGCCTTGCCGCACATCGAAATAGCGGGCATCGAAATGTTCGCGCAGCAGGTGCCGGACTTCGTTGGGATCGCGGGTGTCGACGAAGGGGAAGCGGTGCAGCGGATGACGGGGAAGCAATTCACTCATCTCATGGCGGTCTGTTGCTGCAGCCGCAATAGCGCTTTCCGGTCGCGGATGACAACCGCGACAAACGTCGCATCGCAGCCGCGGCTGCGACAGAAGCGCTCCCGGCAGGGCACGCCAGGGCGCGGTTTGGGCTTGCCGTTCCCGCCTTCGCCCATTAGGAAACGGGCGCCCTCGACGGGCGATGGAGATCGATCGCATGGCCTTTCTCGCCGACACGCTGCAGCGCATCAAGCCGTCCGCCACAATCGCGGTCACGGACAAGGCGCGCGCGCTCAAATTGGCGGGTCGCGACGTCATCGGTCTCGGGGCCGGCGAGCCGGATTTCGACACCCCCGACAACATCAAGGAAGCGGCCATCAAGGCGATCCGGGACGGCCGGTCCTCCAAATATACCAATGTGGACGGCATCGCCGAGCTCAAGGCGGCGGTTGCAGCCAAGTTCAAGCGGGAAAACGAGCTCGACTACAAGCCGAGCCAGATTTCCGTAGGCACCGGAGGCAAGCAGGTGCTCTACAACGCCCTGGTGGCGACGCTCAATCCCGGCGACGAGGTCATCATCCCCGCGCCCTATTGGGTGAGCTATCCGGACATGGTGATGCTCGCCGGCGGCGAGCCGGTCGCGGTCATCGCCACCGCGGAATCCGGCTTCAAGATCAAGGCTGAGCAGCTCGAGCGGGCCATCACGCCGCGGACCAAATGGCTCATCCTCAATTCGCCCTCGAATCCGACCGGATCGGCCTATACGAGGGCCGAGCTGAAGGCGCTGACCGACGTGCTGCTGCGGCATCCCCAGGTTTGGGTGATGAGCGACGACATGTATGAGCATCTCGTCTACGACGATTTCGTCTTCACCACCCCCGCCCAGGTCGAGCCCCGGCTTTACGAACGGACCTTGACCGTAAACGGGGTGTCCAAGGCCTATTGCATGACCGGCTGGCGCATCGGATTTGCCGGGGGTGCAGAACCCCTGATCAAGGCGATGGCGGCAATCCAGTCGCAGTCGACCTCGAACCCGGCTGCGGTGTCGCAATGGGCCGCGGTCGAGGCTCTCAACGGTCCCAAGGACTTCATTCCCAGGCACAACAAGATTTTCAAGGAACGCCGCGACCTCTGTGTCGCCATGCTCAACCAGGCGAAGGGGATCCAGTGCCCCAAGCCGGAAGGGGCGTTCTATGTCTATCCGTCCTGTGCGGGCACGATCGGCAAGCTGGCCCCGTCCGGGCAGAAGATCGGCACCGACGAGGATTTCGTGACCGAATTGCTGGACGCAGAAGGGGTTGCGGTGGTCCAGGGGACGCCGTTCGGGCTCGGCCCGGCGTTTCGCATCTCCTACGCCACCGCGACGCCCCTGCTGCAGGAGGCCTGCGAGCGTATCCAGCGCTTCTGCGCGGGCCTGCGGTAAGTAAGTGTCACAGTCGGGGCGCCTTTTGGGGCGGGCGCGCCCCGGCGGCTCTATGCTGAGCGACACGTCCTTGATAATGTCGTATCATGGTAGTGGGAATCCGGCCGACGCTGGCGGATCACGAACAATGCCCGGCAGAATGCGGGCACCGCCGCGTCGAAGCGCAAGGGGGAGTCAAAATGCGTAGACTTGCAATCCTGGCCGCGGTGACGGCTTTGCCGTGGGTCGCCGGTTGGGCAACCGGAACGGCGGTCGCCCAGCAGCGGCCGGCCGACCGCATCCAAGCCGGCACGCTGACCTGCGATATCTCCGGCGGCATCGGTTTCATCATCGGGTCGCAGAAGACGCTCAACTGCTCGTTCGTGCCGGCGCTTCCCGGTCCGCCCGAATTCTATGCGGGCGTGCTCAGCAAGCTCGGAATCGATCTCGGAGCCACTGCCGGCGGCGTCATGGTGTGGTCGGTCTATGCACCGACCTCGCGGGCCGCCGGCGCGCTTGCCGGCAGCTATGGGGGCGCTTCCGCAGAAGCCACGGTCGGGGCGGGCGTCGGCGCAAATATCCTGGTGGGCGGGTCGAACCGCACCGTCGAGCTGCAGCCGCTGTCGGTGCAGGGCCAGACCGGGCTCAACATCGCCGCCGGCGTCGCCGGCATCGAGTTGCGATGGGTGCGGTGATCTAGCACAGCCCTGCCGTCGTCCGCCGCCTGCCTTCGCCTTCCGTCATCCGTCATCCGATGAAACCAAGCCGCCTGGGAGTCCTGTCATGAAGATTTGTTCGCTTGTTCCCGCCCTGACCGCCGCCGTCATGATGACGGCGTTGTTGCCCGGCAGCGCCAAGGCCTGGGTCCAGGCCGGCCGCCTCGACTGCCGCAGCGCCGGAGGCGCTACCTTCGTCATCGGCGCGGTGGTCCAGTTCCGCTGCATGTTCTTCCCCGTCTATGGCGGCCGGCCGCACCGCTATTACGCGACGATCCAACGGCTCGGTGTCGACCTCGGCTTCAATTCCGGCGTCGGGCTGGGCTGGTCGGTGTTCGCGCCCACGCGCTATATCGGCCGCGGCGACCTTGCCGGCAGCTATGGCGGCGTGCAGGCCAATGCGAGCTTCGGGGTCGGCGGCGGCGCCAATGCGCTGGTCGGCGGCTCCTATAATTCCTTTGCGCTGCAACCGTTCAGCGGACAGGCGCAGTCCGGCTTCAACGTGTCGGCCGGCATTGCCGGGCTGACGCTCGTCCCGGCGCGCTGAACGCAATCCCGCGAGTTGCGCGAAGCCCCGGCAGTGCCGGGGCTTCGGCGTTTTCGGTCGAAATTTCAACGCCCGCATTCTTGAACGCAGATGCTTTGATGAAGGCCAGACGCTTCCCGCCGCCCGCAGCAGGGGCGAACCGGGTCGTCCTCCGGGCGCGAATGTCTGCGGCGCGATCCGGCGCCATCGTGTCGCATATCCGTCAAAATGGGCTCTTGCCAATGCCCCCATTCGCCTGAAACGATAGCGGGACGGACCCGGCGTTTGGGCCGATCTCGAAACTCGGGGGAGGCGATGATGGGAGACAAGGAAGGCGTACCAACGGGCTCACGGTGCATCGCGCTGGTCGGGCCGTTCCAGAGCGGCAAGACCACGCTGCTCGAAGCGATACTCGCCCGCACCGGGGCGGTGCAGCGTCAGGGCACCGTGGACGCCGGGACCACCGTCGGCGACGCCAGCAAGGAAGCCCGCCACCACAAGATGAGCGTCGAGCTCGCCGTCGCTTCGACCACCTTCATGGGCGACAACTACACCTTCATCGATTGTCCGGGCTCGGTCGAGTTCGTCCACGACATGCGGGCGGTGCTGCCGGCGATCGACGCGGCGGTGGTGGTATGCGAGGCCGACGAACGCAAGGTTCCCCAGCTCCAGCTCATCCTGCGCGAGCTCGAGGACCTGAAGATTCCGCGCTTCCTGTTCCTCAACAAGATCGACAAGGCGGACAAGCAGGTCCGCGAGAGCCTCAAGCTGCTGCAGCCGGCGTCGCGCGTTCCGTTGCTGCTGCGCCAGATCCCGATCTGGAAGAACGACATCATCGGCGGCTTCGTCGATCTCGCCCTGGAACGTGCCTTCGTCTACAAGGAGCACACCGCGTCCGAAGTGATCAAGCTCGAGGGCGACGACCTCGATCGCGGCAAGGATGCGCGTTTCTCCATGCTGGAGACGCTCGCCGATCACGACGACGAGCTGATGGAGCAGCTGCTGGCGGACATCCCGCCGCCGCGCGACCGCGTGTTCGACGATCTCGCCAAGGAGCTGCGAGACGGCTTGGTGTGCCCGGTCCTGATGGGGGTCGCGACCCGCACCAACGGCGTGCTGCGGCTGATGAAGGCCTTGCGCCACGAGGCGCCGGGCATCGCGGCGACTGCCAAGCGGCTCGGCATCAAGGCGGGCGGCGACGCGGTCGGCCTGGTGCTCAAGACCTTCCACACCACCCATGGCGGCAAGCTCTCGGTCGCCCGCGTGCTGGCCGGCCAGATCGGCGACGGCGTCACCTTGAATTCCCCGACCGAGGAGGCGGGCCGGGTCTCCGGCGTCTCCAAGATGATGGGACAGATGACGGAAAAGCGCGGCCCCGCCGCCGCGGGAGAAACCGTGGCGTTCGGCAAGCTCGACCACGCCCGCACCGGCGATACGCTGTCGTCGGGCAAGCAGCCCCACCCCGCGGTCGCCGCGGTGAAGCCCTATCCCGGCGTGCTCGCCATCGCGATCTCGGCCAAGGAGCGCAAGGACGACGTCAAGCTCGGCCTCGCGCTCAACAAGCTGATCGAGGAAGACCCTTCGCTCACCGTGTTCCACAACCCCGAGACCCACGAAGTGGTGGTGTGGGGCCAGGGCGAAATGCATCTGCGGGTCGCCACCGAGCGGCTCGCCGACCGGTTCGGCGTCGCCATCGAACGGCGCCGGCCCACCGTCGGCTATCGCGAGACCATCAAGAAGCCGATCGTGCAGCGCGGCCGGCACAAGAAGCAGTCGGGCGGCCACGGCCAGTTCGGCGACGTCGTGCTCGACATCAAGCCGATGCCGCGCAGCTCCGGCTTCGTGTTCGAGGAGAAGATCACCGGCGGGGTGGTGCCGCGCAACTATATTCCGTCGGTCGAGGAAGGCGTGATCGATGCGCTCAAGCACGGCCCGCTGGGATTCCCGGTCGTCGACGTCGCGGTGGCGCTGATCGACGGCTCCTATCACAGCGTCGACTCCTCCGACATGGCGTTCCGCATCGCCGGCCGCATCGGCATCACCGAGGCGCTGCCGCAGTGCCAGCCGGTGCTGCTGGAGCCGATCCATACCGTCGAGATCGTCTGCCCGTCGGACGCCGCCACCAAGATCAACGCCATCCTGTCGGGCCGCCGCGGCCAGATCCTCGGCTTCGACACCCGCGAGGGCTGGGACGGCTGGGACGTGGTGCGCGCCATGATGCCGGAATCGGAGATCGGCGACCTCATCATCGAGGTGCGATCGGCCACCGCCGGGGCCGGCAGCTTCACCTACAAGTTCGACCACATGGCGGAATTGACCGGCAAGCCGGCCGACCAGATCGTGGCGGCGAAGCACGCCGCGGCCTGAGCGGGACGGCGACGCCTGCGGGTCGAACGTCTGTGTCGGCATTGCGTGGCGCCGCCCGTGGCGAACCCGGAATCCATCTCGCGGGTCGTACCGCCCGGCGGCCACAGGCTGGCGCGGCAGGAGCACCCCGGTAACCGGAGCTGCCGGCTTGGCCGCAGTGGCTTCCCGGTAGGCCAAGTGTAGCCTCCCGCACCGCAAGACGGCTTGCGGTGCGTCGCCTCTCGTTCCCTCTGCGCGCAGATCAATGGTGCGCCGCGAACGGCGTCTGTATCACCGAGTTGGACACCGGCGGATCGGTGATCAGCGTACCGCCGAAGCTGTCCGAGGTGGCACTGAAATTCGCCAGGGAATATTGCCCCAACAATGTCAGGTTCTCGACCGCCGCGCCGCTGCTCACGGTCAGCGTGCCGCTGGCATTGGCGCCGGAGGTGAGTTGCGACCAGGAGAGCTTGGTCGTACCGCTGGTGAAGGCGAGGCTGCGCAGGTCGATCTCGTCGCCGAGATGGAAGCCGGAGATGGTGCCGCCGAACGCCACCAGCGAGTTGAGCTGCAGGATGCCGCCGCTGGCGAAGGTCACGTTGCCGCCATTGGCGCCGCTGGTCACCTCCAGGGTGCCGCCGCTGATGGTGGTGCCCACGGCCGTTCCGCCGGACACGAGGTAGTCGAGGCCGCCGCTGTCGACAGTCATGTTGCTGGCCACGGCGCCGGCCTCCACGATCTGTTCGCCGGCGCTGATGATGGTGCCGCCCGAGACCGTGCCGTAGTCGTACTGGGTGCCGTGGCTGATGGTGCCGCCGCGGTCGATGCCGAACACCGCCTCCAGCCCGCCGCTGCCGATGATCGCCGCGCTCGCGGTGCCCCCGGCCACCACGTATTCCTCGCCGCCGCCCGAGGCGGTGAGCCCGCTCGCCACCGCGCCGGCTTCCACGATCTGCTCGCCGCCGGCGCCCAATGCGGTGCCGCCGACGGCAATGCGGTAGTCGTATTGCACGCCGCCCGAGAGCGTCGTGCCGCTCGCGGTGCCGAACACCGTCTCGATGCCGCCGGAGAGGACCTTGGCCCCGCTGGCGATGCCGCCCAACACGATGTAGTCCTGCCCGCCGCTCGATACCGTCGTCCCGCTCACCACCCCGAACAGCACCTGCAGGCCGCTGGTGATGGTGGCATTGGTCTCGGTCCCGCCGGAATAGACGTATTCGACCCCGCCGCTGGAGATCGTGGTCCCGCTCGCGGTCCCGAACACCACATAGGTGCCGCCAATCACCTTGGTGCCGCTCGCCGCCCCGCCGGACAGGATGTAGTCCTGGCTGCCGCTCGACACCGTGGCGCCGTTCGCGGTCCCGAACACCACGTCGAGCCCGCCGCTGGATATCGTGGTCCCGCTCGCGGTGGCGCCGGAGGCGACCAGTTCCTCGCCGCGGCCGGCAATAACGGTGCCGCTCGCCGACCCGTAGACCGTCTGCTGGCCGCTGACGGTATCGCCGAGCACGGTGCCGCCGACCAGCACGTTGAGGGTGCCGCCGGCACTGACGACGGCGCTACGGCCGATGCCGCCGCTCTCCACCACCGCGACGCCGCCGCTGCTCACCACCGTGCCGCTGGCGACACCGCCCGACAGCACGAACTCCTGGCCGCCACTGGACACCGTGGTGCCGCTCGCGGTGCCGTAGACGAGCTGCGTGCCGCCGCTGCTGATGGTTGCGGTCACGGCTTTGGCGCCCGAGGCGACATATTCTTCGCCGCCGCGACTGACTGTCGTGGCGCTCGCGGTGCCGCCGCTGAACAGCACTTCCAGCCCACCGCTCACAATGGTTTCCAATGTGGTGCCGGAATCGTTCACAGTCCCGCCGGAGTCCACGTTGGTGCCATCCACCGTGCCTCCGGGATCGATCATCAGCAATCCGTTGCCCGCCACGGTGATGCCGGCATCGGTCTGGCCATTTTGCACCGTGACCTGCTGGCCGTTGCCGACAGTGGTCTGCGCGGCGATGGTGATTTGAATCGAGCCGCTAGCCCCCGGGTTGAACTCGAACTGCCCTTGCGTCAGGTTCTGACTCGGATCGAAGTGGAGATCGTAGGATTGTCCCCCGGCGACGACGATGTGGAGCACATTGCCCGATCGCAGCGTATAGGTGGCACCGCTGCGGTTCAGCCCCGTCAGGTCGATCGTATCTCCCGGCGCAAAGCCACTGATGGTGGCTGCCGGCATGGTGGTGTTGTCGATCTGCAGGATGCCGCTGGTGGGGGCGATGTCGAAGTCTGATCGCGTCGATGGTTACTGCACTGTACAAGAGGTCCACGAACCCGCCGTCGATATTGATCACATCGGCGGTGCCGGCGCTTTGGACATAGAGGTTACCGTCGAATGTGACAGTGGCGGAGAGAGCGGAGCCGCCGGCGTCGACGTACTCTGTTCCGCCGCCTATTTGAGTGGCGATGGCGGTACCACCGGACGCTACGAGCTCGTACCCTCCGACGGCGATTAGGGTGGTAATGGCGAAACCGCCGGAACCGACCGACTGAGTGCCGCTGGCGCAGAACGTTCCCATCGGAGGACACCCCGTATACGAGCTGCTCGCCATTACTGACCGTTGTGCTGATCGCCACGCCGCCGTAATCAATGGTTTCGTAGTCAGCCAGACCGTCAAGCTTGGTCAGTGACGTTGTTCCACCGGATTCGATCTCGATACCTGCGTACGCGCTGACGACCGTATCAATGGCCGTACCGCCGCTGGCGACTTTCACAGAGCCAGACCCGCCGACACCGAGCGACGTGACGCTGGCGACGCCGCCGCTGAGAACGAGCACCCGGCCGCCGGAACTGATCGTGGTGCTGATGGCGTAACCGAGGTCGCCAACATGGCCGCTGATCTGCTGGAAACCGTCGCTCAGCACTTGCACGGCCGATGCCGTACCGCCTTCAATCGCCTGAATGCTACCGCCGCTGAGCGTTGCGCCGCTGTCGGTGCCGGCGGATCGAACGTACTCGATGCCGCCGCCCGAGAGCACCGCGCTGACGGCGGTGCCGCCGCTCAAATTCAGCACACCGCTGTAGTAGACGACGGTGTCGCTGGCCGTCGCTCCCGACGATACGATTTGTGAGGCACTGCCGTTGGCGTCGGAACCGCTGAGGGTCGCGCTGACCGCAACGCCGCCGGACACCAGTACTTGAGTACCGTTCGCAAGGACCAGGGACCCGGAATCCACCGCGCTGTTCGAGACGAATTCGGATCCGCCGCTGCTGACGGTGATGCCGATCGCCACGCCGCCGGAGGAGACCGTTACGATGCCGCCGCTGCTGACGGTCGTGCCGGACGCCGCGCCGCCGTCGAGGACGGTTTCATACCCGCCGCTGCTGACGAATGTGCCGATGGCAGTGCCGCCGCCATAGACGAATTGCCCGCCGCTGAGAACGCCGCTGCCGATCAGCATCGCGCCGCTGGCCAGCCCGCCAAACAAGACGTTCTGCAAGCCCCCGGGATTGACGGTCGCGCCAATGTCCGTTCCGCCGGAGGACACGTTCTCGACGCCGCCGCTGTCGATCTGGTCGAACGTGGCAAGCCCCTGTAGAAGACATCCTGCTCACCGCCGCTCAAGACCGTAAACAAGGCGTCGCCGCCGCCGGAAAGGAAGCTAAACAAGCCTGCTGAAGCACCGACGTTCTCGACGCCGCCGCTGAAGACCGACGTGTTTCGGGTGAGAGCCGCCGGAGAAGACGTTCTGGACGCCGCTGCTGACGTTCGCATTGTAGCGGTGGCGCCGGAAAAGACGTCCTGACGGCCGCCGCTGAACACCGCGGAGATGGCCAAACCGGACACGAACTGGGTACCACCGGAATCGAGCACGGTGCCGGATGCTGTCCCGCCCGAGAAAACATACTGGGAGCCACCGGAATTGAGCGTCGTGGCGGAGGCCGTGCCGGCGATCACGACGTTCTCCAGGCCACCGCTCTGGACCTCGGTGCCGACCGCCGAGCCGCCGCTGGAGATGAACTGCGTGCCGCCGCTCAGGATGTTGGTGGCGAGCGCCGTGCCGCCGGAATAAACGTCCAGATGGCCGCCGCTCAGGAACGTATTGATGGCGGTGCCGCCGGACACGAGCAGGAAGCTGCCGCTCGAGACCGTGGTGCCCACGGCGGAGCCGCCGGAGAGGAGGTTCTGCACGCCGTTGCTGACGACCTCACCGTCGACCCCGGCGCCGGAAAAGATATCCTCGTTGCCGCCGCCGAACACCGTGCCGCTGACGGTGGCGCCCGACAGCACATACAGGTGACCGCCGCTGCCGAGAATGGTAGCAGTCGCGGTGCCGCCGGAGGCCACTTTCAGGATGAAGCCGCTGTCGACCACTTCGCCGCTGTCGGTGGCGCCGGATCCCAGTTCCAGGCTCCCGCCGGAGTCGTAGATGGTGAAGCCACTCAGCGTGGCGCCGCCGAACACTTCCAGCGTGCCGCCGGACTTGACGTAGGTGGCGCTCGCCGTGCCGCCGGAGGACACGATCTGATAGGCGCCGCTGCCGATTGTGGTCGACACGCTGAGGCCGGCCTCAAGGACCTGCTGGCCATTTGTGACATCGGCATTGCTGACGATGACCACGGCACCGTCGAGCAACTGCGTGCCGCCGCTGAAGATCGTACCGATGACGACGCCGCCGGAGAGGACGACCTGGAACCCGCCGCTGTTGATCGTCGCGCCGATAGCGCTGCCCTGATAAAGAACACCGCTCTGAAGGGAGCCTTCGACATACTCCGTGCCGCCACTGTTGATGGTCGATCCGGAGTCGACGCCGCCTGTGACACCGGAGTACACACCGCCTACCACACTGTACAGCCCGCCACTGTCGATCGTGGTGCTGGTGGCCGTCCCCCCCATGGTGACCAGTCCGACACCAGCGCTGACCGTCATGTCGATGATGGTGGCGCCGGGGAAAACAGCGACCGCGCCCGTATCTTCGACGACCAGGCCATTCGACGTCTGGCCCGGCAGAATCTGGAGGAACCCGGAACTGATTATCGTCATGGCACGTCACTCCGGTGCCCACGCCACTGGGGCCGTCATATTCCTGGATCGTGCTGCCGGACAAAATAGCGACTACGATCGTGGTCGCCTTCCCACGCTGGGGAGAATAGCGCGTCGGCGGGCTCGTCGGAAGGCTGATGGGCTAGATTTGCGCCAGCAAATCCCGGTCATCGGTCGCGCCGGCGGTCCGATCACGGCGCCCGCAATGTGTATCGTCTTGTCGTACCAGGTCTGCCCCACAGAGCGGGCCCACCGAGCAGCGGCCGGCCATCCCGAGCAGGGCGATGACCTGCCGTCGCACCCCGTTTCACGGGCAATGGAATTGGGATAGTCTGTAGCATCCGGGGCAAACCATGAAACGTGCTTAGACTCGGATCGCAAGGGGCCCGCTACATGCCTGCGCCGCAATTCAAGACGAATACCTATCGTTACGATCCCTACAAAAACTACCGCTTCAAAGTAAAATGGGACGGCAACTACGTCGCCGGGATCAGCAAGGTCGGCGGCCTGACGCGCACCACCGAAGTCGTCAAGCACCGGGAGGGCGGCGACCCGAGTGTCGTCCGCATGTCGCCGGGCCAGTCGACATTCGGTCCGATCACGCTCGAGCGCGGCGTCACCCATGACGTATCGTTCGAGCAATGGGCCAACAAAGTGTGGAACTATCACAACTCGACCGGCACCGACCACATCGTCTCGCTCGAGGATTTTCGCAAGGACATTACCATCGAGATGTACAATGAGGCAGGCCAGAAGGTCATCGCCTATAACGTCTACCGCTGCTGGGTTTCGGAATTCCAGGCCATGCCCGACCTCGACGGCGCAGGCAACGCGATCGCCATCCAGACGCTCAAGCTTGAGAACGAGGGATGGGAGCGCGACACAAGCGTCGCCGAACCAACGGACACCCTGCCATCATCGTGAGGCCACGGAGTTCCGCAGCCGCGGCAGCCCCTTTCCCGGGATCGTGCGGGTGCCATGTGTCGTCGAAACGAGAGGACAGCGATGAAGATTCCCCGGCGCCGGTCTCTGCAGCAGGCAGCGGGTGCCGCCATCCTTCCGACCGTCTCGCAAATCACAGGGGCCGAAGCGGCGCGAGCGGCCTTGCCCGGGTGCGCGTCGTGAGCCTGCTGTCGCTCACGCGATCGGCGGCCATGGTGCTGATGCTCGTCGCCATGCTGTCCGCGCCCGCGCATGCGGACCCGGTCGCCGATTTCTATCGCGGCAGGACCGTCACCGTGGTCGTCGGCTATGGCCCCGGCGGCGGCTATGACCTGTGCGCGCGGCTGGTGGCACGGCATATCGGCCGCTACATTCCCGGCAATCCGGCCGTCGTGGTGCAGAACATGCCGGGGGCCGGCAGCCTGCGGGCGGCGAACTATCTCTACGCCGTCGCGCCGAACGACGGCGCCACGATCGGCACCTTCGCCCGCGACATGCCGCTCCTGGCCGTGCTCGGCAATATCTCGGGCGTGCGCTTCGACCCGCGCAAATTCGTCTGGCTCGGCTCCTCTTCCAATTTCGCCGATGACGCGCACATCCTGATGGTGCGCGGCGACGCGGCGGTGAAGTCGATCGCGGACGCGCGCCGGGCCGGCGGTCCGCCTCTGGTGCTCGGCAGCACCGCGGAGGGGACTTCGGGCAACGATGTCCCGACGCTGCTGCGCGATACGCTCGGCCTCAACATCAAGCTCGTGGCCGGGTATCCCGACAATGGCGCCATTTTCCTGGCGGTGGACCGCGGCGAGGTGAACGGGCGCACGGTCGACCTGACCACGATGAAGTCGCTGCGCCCGGACTGGCTGCAGCCGAACGGCGGCATGCACGGGCTCGTTCAATTCGCGCGCGCCACCCGCCACCCCGACTTCCCCGACGTTCCGACCGCGCGAGAACTGGCGGACACTCCGGCATCGCAGGCGTTGATCGAACTCGCGGAGTTGCCCTATATGATGGCGCGCCCCTTCGTCGCGCCGCCCGGCGTCGCGGCGGATCGCGCGGCGGCATTGCAGGCGGCCTTTCTCGCGGTGCATCGCGATCCACAATTCCTGGCCGATGCGGCGCGGCTCAAGATCGAAGTGGACGCGATCGGAGCGGAGGCGGTTCTGTCGGCCATAGACAGGATCGCCGATGCGCCTCGCAATCTCCTCGACCGGCTCCGCCGGCTGCTGACCAAGCCGTAGGACTCGTCCGTGAATTATCGCTCCGATTTGCGTGATCGAACGGCCTTTCTTGCTCCCTCTCCCGCTTGCGGGGGAGGGTTGGGGAGGGGGCTCTCGCAGCAAGTCTGTGCCGTAGTCTTGCCCCCTCCCTGACCCTCCCCCGCAAGCGGGAGAGGGGACGAAAACTGAATCGATTGTTGGGGGACAAGTCCGTAGCGTTGCGACATCGCGCGGCGGTGGTATTTTTCCGGCTTGCGTGACCATGAGGGATCACATGCACGACACTCCGCACCAGCTCCACTGGCACGAACCCAAAGCCGGCGAGAACGCCGGTCTGGGCCGGTTCAAGCGCGCTCCCATGCCCTACGACCGCTTCATGGAGACCGAAGGCGTGCCGGTCTATCGTGGCATCGGCGTGCGGCGGGTCCAGGATTTGCCGCTGGCGCCCTGGGCCCGGCTCGGCGGGCGCGGCAGCTATATCCAGCTCTATGGCACCGAAGGGCTGTGGGGCTGCTATGTGGTCGAGGTGCCGGCCGCCGGCGCGCTCAATGTCGAGCGGCACCTCTATGAAAAAGTCGTGTTCGTCGTCGAGGGGCGCGGCAGCACCGAGGTCTGGCAGGAAGGCCAGACCAGGCGGCACGCGTTCGAATGGCAGGCCGGATCGCTGTTCACCATACCGCTGAACGCGTGGCATCGCCTGGTGAATGCGGCCAGTTATCCGGCCCTGCTGCTGTGCGGAACCACCGCGCCGAACGTCATGAATCTGTTCGACAACCCCGAATTCATCTTCAATTGCCCGCGTGCGTTCAACGAACGCTTCTCGGGCGCGGACGATTACTTCAAGCCGCGCGACGACATCGAGCCGGACCCGGTGCGCGGTCTCGCCATGCGGCGCACGAACCTCATTCCGGATATCGTCAATTGCGACCTGCCGCTCGACAATCGCCGCTCGCCGGGCTACCGGCGGGTCGAGCCTTCCATGGGCGGCAACCGGTTCTATCTGTGGATCGGCCAGCACGAAACCGGGCGCTATTCGAAGGCGCACAAGCACGCTTCCGCTGCGGTGCTCATCTGCGTCAAGGGCAAGGGCTATACCTACACGTGGCCGGAGTCGCTCGGCATCACGCCGTGGCAGGACGGCAAGGCCGATCAGATCCTGCGCCAGGATTACGAGCCGGTCGGTCTCGTTTCGGCCGCGCCCATGAGCGGCGATTGGTTTCACCAGCATTTCGGAGTGAGCAAGGAGGGCCTGCGCATCACCGCCTGGCACGGCCCGAACAATCAGCGTTCGCGCAAGCCGGGTCGCCCCGGCGAGCAGTTGATGGACTACGGCGCGATCGACCTCAAAATGGGCGGTAGCGCGATCCCCTATCACGAGGAGGACGGATCGATCCGCCGCGAATTCGAAGCGGCGCTCGCCCGCGAAGGTGTCGCCAGCCGGATGGACGACCGGTTCTACCAACCGTCATCCGATCCGGCCTCGGAACCGGCACAATTGATGTAGCCTCCTGCCGGGCGAGGGCATGAACGCTCGCGATGGAACGCTCGCCTGCGACGCATTGAGTAACGCGTGGCCCTGCAAAAAGCCTTCAAGGCAACGCTGGCCTGACGGGCATCGGCATCGACAACACCAAGGTGTCGACAACGCCAAGGCTGACAGTACGCAACGCATGGCCTAGATTAGCGACGGCCGGGAAGGCAAAGCTGGCGGGTTACCGTTCCCGCCGGCAGCCGCCGCGGCCGGCGCCCTTTTTAGGAAACGGGCTTGTTCGGGAGGATTCCATGTCGATTCGTATCGTGCCCGCCATCCTGGCGGCGGCTGTGTCGGTGGCCCTCGGTTTCCCGCCGGCCAACGCCCAACAGCCCCAGAAGCCGCAGCCCCCGCAATCGCTGCGTCTCTATGTTCTCGACTGCGGCATCATTACGCCAGCCAACGTCGACAATTACGGCTTGAAGGTGAGCGAAGTGGCCGACACCAGAATGGTGACACCCTGCTTCCTGATCGTTCACCCGCGCGGAACCCTGATGTGGGATACCGGCGAAATTCCCGACAGCGCCTTCAAGGACGGCGTCTCGCCCCAGAAGCTGAATGCCTACACGGTCGATCGCCCGCTGCTCCCGCAACTCGCCGCGATCGGCTACACCCCGGCCGACATCACTTATCTGGCGCTCTCCCACTACCATGGCGATCACGTCGCCAACGCCAGCCTGTTCGCCGGTTCCACCTGGATCGTGCAGAAGGGCGACCGGGACGCGATCCTCGCCCCGCGGCCGGCAGGAAGCCGCGTGCCGGACCCGAAATTTTTCGAGGGCCTCGCCAACAGCAAAACGGTTGTGCTGAACGGTGAGGATCATGACGTGTTCGGCGACGGCACCGTGGTCATCAAGTCCTCGCCGGGCCATACGCCCGGCCACCAGTCGCTGTTTCTCAAGCTCGCCAACACCGGGAATGTTCTGTTGTCGGGCGATCTCTATCACTATCCCGAAGAGATCACGTACAAGAAAGTTCCGAACTTCGACACCGACAGGGAGCAGACCGCGAAGAGCCGCGAGAAGATCGAAGACTTCGTGAAACAGAACCACGCGCAGCTGTGGATCCAGCACGATTACACCGGCGGGATCAAGCGGAAGATCGCTCCCGCGTTTTACGACTGAGCGAGCCTTGTCGGAGTGGACCTAAACCCCGCTGTCGGCGGCGCGTTTTGCTCAAAATATCTCCGCTCGCGGTATTCGCGGGAATACCGCGAGCGGAGCGCCTCTCATGCTGCTCTGTCCCAAGGAGAATTGTCATGAATCGACGCGGTATCCTCGCCTTGGCTGCAGCGGCCGCGCTGGGGCTCGCGCTATCGCCAAGCCATCTCGACGCCCAGCAAGGTAGCCTCAAAGACCAGCTGGTGGGGACGTGGACGATCGTCTCGTTCGAGGGTATCGCCCCCAACGGCACGAAGCGGCAGATGGCAAATCCAAAAGGCTTCCTCATCTTCGATCCCAGCGGGCGATACGCGCAAGTGATCGCACGTCGTGATCGTCCGAAATTCAAGTCACGAGGCGAGCCGACCGTCGAGGAACTTGCTGCCGCAACCGAGGACTTCTTTGCGGCCAGCGCCGGCACATGGAGGGTCAGCGAGGCCGAGAAGCTTCTCGTCCAAGAATTCGAGGCGGCGCTGAGGCCCGATAATGAAGGCACCCTTTTCAGAAGCGGGATCAGCCTGTCAGGCGATGAACTCCGGCTCGTCGCCGTGAGGCCGCTGCCGAGCGGTGCAAGAATTGATGTCCGGTACCAGAGAGCGAAATAGCGTTGCTGCTGCAACAACGCGCGGCAGAATTCGGGAGATATGCCATGCCGACGCGAACGAACATTACCGCGCCTATCCATCGTCGCAAATTCGTCAACGCGTCCGCAGCGACGGTCTTCGCGCCTGCATTGGCGCGCGCTCAAGGGCAACTCGGCAGCAACAACGGCGATTGGGGCATGATGACGCGCGCCGATCGCGACGCTGCATACAATAATGCCGCGGCGGTCTCCGACAGCACGCAAATTATGGCACGCATGAGCGAAGCATCTGCGAAGCTGCGCGGGCAACGGCCTAAACACCTCGATCTGCCCTACGGCGCCGGCGAGCGCGCCCGATGGGACCTGTTCCCAAGTGACAATCCCAAAGCTCCGATCCTGGTGCATATTCACGGCGGCTACTGGCAGACCCGCAAGCGCGACGATTTTTCCTGTCTGGCGGAAGGCGTCCTCGCCCGGGGTTGGTCGGCGGCATTACCTGGCTACACGTTGGCTCCCGCCGCGAATTTGGCGCAGATCGCGCAAGAGATGCGCAACGCGCTGGACTGGCTCACTGGGCAGGGGAGTGCGCACGGAATGACGGGTCCCATCATCATATCGGGGTGGTCGGCGGGCGGACATCTCGCCTCGCTCGTGTTGGATCATCCCGGTGTCAAAGCGGGACTGGCCATATCCGGAATTTATGAACTTGGACCCATCCGCGACACCTATCTCAACACAGCCCTCAAGTTGAGCGAGGAGGAAATCAAAACGCTTTCGCCACTTCGTTTGCCGGGCGTCAACAAGCCCCTTGCTATTGCCTATGGCACCGCCGAATTGCCTGCCCTCGTTCGCAACAGTCGAGAATATCACGCGCAGCGCGCACAATCTCATCTTCCGGGTCCGTTGATCCCGGTCGCCAATGCCAACCACTTCACGATTCTGGAGGAGCTTAGATCGCCCAATGGCATTCTCACCCGCAGCGTGATGCGGCTGGTGGAGGACACCGCTTGACTCCTCCAATTTCAAGACCGCCAAGGCCCTCGGCCTCACGATCCCCGAGGCGTTGTTGGCCACCGCCGATCGGGGGATGCAGTCGCGGTCTCCTGCATGGTCATGGCAACCACGAGGGTGACGCCTCGGCCCCGTACTGAACATCGTTCGATTGCTGCGCTGCATCCTCGTTCTGGGCGGCATGCCAGGGGCGGGGCAAATTCCGTCGCCGACCTTCGTGCCCGGCGGCGACGAGTGCTCCCCGGCAACTGGTCGCCGTGGCAGGGGGCCAGGGCACCGCTCTTGTTCTTCATTCGAAAGGCATCAGAAATCGGGCGCGACCGCCTGCGGTATGGGCAGGGCGGTCGTGCCCGGAAAGAAGGAGCTCGGATTCTCGGCGCAGATCATCTCCGTCAGCGGGCCTTCCGGTGCGCTCGCCAACTGCGCAAGGCGCTCGATGGGAACCTTGCGCACTGCAGCCTCATATTGCCGGAACCGCTGGATGGCGTCCCAGGGCATCGTAAAGGCACCCGGGTCCTCGACGCGCAGGTTCGCTTCCAGCACCTTGCCGTCCTCGATCAGGTGAAAGCGCTCGATTACGTGAAGCTGCTTGGTGTGCGGTGTCCCGAATCCGTCCACCCACGTCCTCTCATCGATTCCGATCGTATCGACGACAAGCCAATCCCCTTCGTAATGGCCGATGGATTCGCCATACCAGGATGGCTTGACGTTCGGAGAATGCATGTCCGTCAGGTAGACGTGGCGGACCTCCTGCTTGCTGGACAAGATCATCACCACGACCTTCGGCGCCTGAACGAAGTACATCGCCTGGGTCATGGGTCTGAGCAGGAAACCGGGAACACCAACGGGCCAGCAACTCGCGTGCGGGGGATTAGCCGGCTTTCCGGAGAGGACCAGCTCGTTGCGCTTGCGCAGGACATCCCTTGCCCAGGGCCGGAGGATCGGATTGTTGAGATCGGCCAGCTGTTCGGTCGGCTGCCTTCCAGTCACACGGAACTCGTCATTCGAAACGTACGGACGCGCGGCGTCCTGTTGCACCGGGCCGGGACCGCTCGGAGGCGGGATGAACTGGCGATTGTAGGCATACCACCCGGTACTTGCATTAGGCGCGAAATTCGGTGGCGTACCCTGAGCCATCGCTGAAAAGCTCAAGCTGCCGGCCAGGTAAATCGCACCGGCGAGAGCGCCTCCTGCAGATTTTCCTGCATTGTCCATACAAGGCGCCCTTCCTCTGCGACACGGATTGGTCGAGCTGCAGATTACACCCAAATTGCCGGCAATTCGAGTGCGGCCAAGAAATGGCCAAGAAATGCGACCAAGAAATGCGACCAACAGATGCCCATGCCTCGGTGCGCCGGGAGCCATATCCGGGTCGAAGTTGCAGCGATTTGACATACGTGCAGCGCCAGTGCCTTGCAGCATCGTGAAACTGCGAATGTCTCGAGGTTGAGTTCGGTCGCCACGGAAGAACTTGCTTCGAGCACCGCGCCTCGTACCGCGCGAACGTGTCACCCGATGCGGCCGAGCGCCGGGAACCATTCCAGCAGATAGAAGCTCGCCTCGCTCACGAAGCCGGTCAGGAATGCGATGCCGGTGAGCACGAGAAGCCCGCCCATCGTCTTCTCGACCAGTCTCCAGGTGGCGCTTGAAATGGGCGATGAAAGCCGCACAGGGCTCGACGGCGAAGGCGGCGAGCAGGAACGGAATGCCGAGCCCGGCGGAATAGACCGCGAGCAGCGCCGCGCCCTTGGCGACGGTCTCCTTCGACGCCGCGACGGCGAGGATGGCGGCGAGGATCGGCCCGATGCACGGCGTCCAGCCGAACGCGAAGGCGAGCCCCATGACATAGGCGCCCCACAGCCCGACCGGCCGCGACATCGCGCGCGCGCTTCTCGCGCATCAGGAATGCAAAGCGCGTGATCCCGAGGAAGTGCAGCCCCATGACGATGATCGCGATCCCCGCGACGATGCTGAGCTCGTGCGACCACGTCTGGACCGCGCGCCGATCGCGCTCGCGCTCGCCCCGAACGCGACGAACACGGTCGAGAAACCGGCGACGAACAGCAGCGCCGCGAACACCGCCTCGCGCTTCACCTGCGGCTCGGGCTCGGCGTCGGCGAGCCGCTCCAGCGAGGCGCCGGCGAGATAGACGAGATAGGGCGGCACCAGCGGCAGCACGCAGGGCGACAGAAAGCTCAACAGGCCCGCGAACAGGGCGGCGGCGAAGGTGATGTCGGCACTCATGGGCGCCTTGATGCGCCATCGCGGCGCGCCGCGCAACCCGGCCGCCGTGCGCGCACGGCAACGTGAACGGCCCCCATTCCGGGGCGGCAGCGCGGCCCGAAAGCGCGGCCCGAAAGCAGTTGACCCTGCATCGGGAATCGCCTCCGCTGCGGCGGTGACGTCGCGGCCGGTCGCGCCGCATCCGCAACCATCCCGAGCCCGAAACAGCATGACGCCAGGCCCGCGCAACCTCCTGACCGACATCGCCGGCATCCGGGTCGGCCATGCCGGCGACGCGCGGATCGCCTCCGGGGTGACCGCCATCGTGTTCGACGCGCCCGCCGTCGTCTCGGTCGATATCGGCGGCGGCGGCCCCGGCACCCGCGAGACCGACCTGCTCGATCCCGGCCGCACCGTGGACCGCATCGACGCCATCGCGCTGTCGGGCGGCTCGGCGTTCGGACTCGATGCCGCCGGCGGGCTGCAGGCCTGGCTGCGCAGCATCGGGCGCGGCTATGCGGTGGGAACCGCACGGGTGCCGCTGGTGCCGGCGGCGATCCTGTTCGATCTCCTCAACGGCGGCGACAAGGAGTGGGGCCGCTACCCGCCCTATCGCGAGCTCGGGTTTGCGGCGGCGCAGGCGGCGAGCGCGGACTTCGCGCTCGGCAGCGTCGGCGCCGGGCTCGGCGCCACCACGGTCAACCTGAAGGGCGGCATCGGATCGGCGTCGGCGGTGATCGCCAGCGGCTTCACCGTCGCGGCGCTGGCCGCCGTCAACGCGGCCGGCAGCGTGGTGGTCGGGGACGGACCGTGGTTCTGGGCGGCCCCGTTCGAGCAGAACGGCGAATTCGGCGGCCACGGCTTTCCCGCCAAGGTGCCCCCGGCCGCCCTGCTGCCGCGCACCAAGGGCGCACCGCGGATGAACACCACGCTGGTCGTGGTCGCGACCGATGCCGCCCTGACCAAGGGCCAGGCGAGGCACCTCGCAGTGATGGCGCAGGACGGCCTCGCCCGCGCCATCCACCCCGTCCATACGCCGCTGGACGGCGACATCGTGTTCGCGGCATCGGTCGGCGAGCGGCCGCTCGCCAATCCGCCGTTCGACCTGACGGCGCTCGGCAGCGCGGCCGCCCAGGCGGCGGCGCGGGCGATTGCGCGTGGCATTTTCGAGGCGGAGGCGCTGGCACTGCCGGCGACGGTGCCATCCTACCGTGCACGGTACCCGGCGGCCGGGTAAAAGCGCCGCAGTGTCATTGATTTGTGACTCGGACGAACCAACAAGGTTGGATTCGCCGGCCAATTTGATATTCTGTGCGCGGGGGGCTCCGCGACGACTGGGCGACGAGCAACCTCACTGCTGCCTGCCGGACCTTTAGGGCATCGGCAGCATCAAAGGAGTTGATCTGATGCGCGCGGCTATTGTGGGTGGCATAATCGCAATCATCTCATTGGCGGCATACGGCATCGTGCAGGCGGGCTGGTGGCCCCGGGTGCCGGTTCAACAGGAGGCTCGCGCCGAGCTGTCGATTCCGCCGGTGGCCCCGTTGGACGCCGCACCGGCGGCCACATCTCCAACCGAATTGGACTCGCCCGTTGCTGCGGCTGAAACGCCGGCTGCTGCGGCCGAAGGGTCCGGTGGCGCCGATGTGGCGCCGGTCGAAGCCGCGGCCGATCCGATTGCTGCACCGGCCGAGGTGGCGGCCAATCCGGTCATTGCCCCCGCTCCGGTCAGCGCGAATCCGGTCATCGCCCCGGTGGCCGCAGCGGCGGTGCGCCCAGTCATCGCGGCGGCCGCCGCACCGGTCGCGCCGCCAGCCGCTCCCGCGGCTGCACCGGCCGTGCGTCCGGTCGTCGCGCCGGTCGCGGTGCCGGCCGCTCCCGCCCCTGCTCCAGCGGCGCCACCGGTGGTCGTCGCTCAGCTCGCGCCGGCGCCGATTGCACCGACGATCCGACCGGCCGGGTCACCGCCCGCTCCAGCGGCTGCTCCGGCGGCAGCTCCGGTAGCCGCCCCCACGGCAGCCGCCCCGGCGGCCGCCGCCCCGCAGGCCGCCGCGGCTCCGCCGCCTCCGGCCATCAAAGCCCCGAACATCGCCTGCGCCAATCCGAACGCCATGGGCGTCTCCCGGGTGGTCGAGATCGACACCACCGGCGGCCCCGGCTTCGGCTCGCAGCACTTCAAGACCCTCGACTTCCTGCGCGACCACGAGGTGGTGCTCACCTTCGACGACGGCCCCTGGCTCAACAACACGCCGGCGGTCCTCAAGGCGCTCGCCGACCAGTGCCTGCGCGCGACCTTCTTCCCGATCGGCAAGCACGCCACCTACTATCCTGAAATCCTCAAGCAGGACGTCGCCGCCGGCCACACGATCGGGAGCCACACCTGGTCCCATGCGGACCTGTCGAAGAAGACGCCCGACGAGGCCAAGGAGGAGATCGAGAAGGGGCTCAGCGCCGTGCACTTCTATGCCGGCGCAGCGACGCGCCGTTCTTCCGCTTCCCGGACCTGCGCCACCCGCCGGAGATGCTCACCTATCTCGGCCAGCGCAACATCGCGATCTTCTCCACCGACATCGACTCGTTCGACTTCAAGATCAAGAAGCCGGACGTGCTGATCAAGAGCCTGATGGGAAAGCTGAACAAATTGGGCAAGGGCATCATCCTGATGCACGACTTCCAGAAGGTCACGGCGACCGCCCTGCCCGAGCTGCTGGGCCAGCTCAAGGCCAACGGCTTCAAGATCGTCCACATGGTCCCGAAGGATCAGGTGACGACGCTGCCGCAATTCGACGAGGCCGTGCTCAAGGACCAGAAGCTGCCGACCCTGAGCACCCGCCCGACCTCCAGCGTGGTGCGGACAATCAGCGAGGTGCCGGGAGCGCAACCGGGGCCGCAATAGGCTGGAACTTTCCGGCCTTCTCTCCTGGCCCAGGCAGCCATCCGCCGCCATCGGCGGATGGCCGCGATAGTTCAAGCCACGCGGACCGCGGCCGATCTCACGCCTGCCCGAACCGCTCCGCCCGAAACGGCGCCGGATCGCAGAACGGCGTCTCGCCGGTCATCATCTGTGCGATCAGCCGTCCGGTGACGGGGCCGAGGGTCAGCCCCGAATGGCCGTGTCCATAGGCGAGCCACAGGCCGGGCTGCCCCGGCGCGCGGCCGATCACCGGACGGGAATCGGCAAAGCAGGGACGCGCGCCCATCCATGGCTGCTCCTCGATGGCGTCGCCGAGCGGAAACAGGCCGGTCGCCGCCGGCATCAGCCGCGCGAACTGCACCGGCGTCGGCGCGGCGTCGCGGGCGGCGAATTCGGCGCCGGTGGTGAGGCGGATGCCCTGCTCCATCGGCGTGATGCAGTAGCCGTTCTCGGCGTCGAGAATCGGCCGTGCCAGGCCGGCATTGCCGCGCGGACGGAAATGGCGGTGATAGCCGCGCTTGATGCCGAGCGGCAGCCTGATCCCGAGCGTGGAGAGCAGGTCCGGCGCCCACGGACCGAGCGCGACCACCGCCGCCTCGGCGTCGACCGGCCCTTGCGCGGTGTCGATCCGCCACCGTCCCGCCGACTGGTGCAGGCGCATCGCGTCTCCTGTCACCACGACGCCGCCCAGCGCCTCGAACCGCGCCACATAGGCGCGGGTCACCGCCAGCGGATTGGAGATGCTCGCTGCCTGCTCCCAGAACACCGCATGGCGGAACACCGGCGCAAGCGAAGGCTCGAGCGCGCGCGCCGCCTCGACGTCGAGCACCCGCAGCGGCATGCCGAGCTCGGCAGCGATGCCGCGCTCGCGCGCCGTGCCGGCAAGGCCGGCGTCGCTGCGGTAGAGCTTGAGCCAGCCGGTGCGGCGCAGGTAGCGCTCGGCGTCCGCCTCCGCCATCAGCGCCGCATGCTCGCCGACCGCGCGGGAAAACAGCGGCCGCATCGCCTGCATGGTCTCGACCAGGCGCTGCGGCGACGAATTGCGGCGGAACGCCAGCAGCCAGGGAGCCACCTGGGCGAGGAACGCGAGGTGGTAATCGGCCTCCGGCGCCCGCTTGAGGGCGATGCGGATGAGCGCGCCGAGACCGGCGGGAAAACGCGCCGGAAACAGCGTGTTGCCCTCGATGATGCCGGCATTGCCGTAAGAGGTGCCCTGCCCGGGATCGCCGCGGTCGACCAGGGCGACGGCGAGGCCGCGCTTGGCCAGGTGCAGCGCCACCGAGACGCCGACGATACCGGCGCCGAGCACGATCGCATCGGTGCGAGCCATGGAGATTCCTGTGAAGAACGCCGGATCGGCTGGCTGGGAGAACACGCGGAACAGCCAACATATAGGAGCATCGGGCGCCGAAACCACTACCGACCGTCGTTGCGATCCGGCCGCGAATTTGTCCCGCGATTTGTCCCGTGATTGTCCCTCTCGGGTGACCCGTGTTAGGCGGACATGAACCGGAGGCACCGATGCATCGCGCGCTGGCCATTGCTCCATCCATCCTCTCGGCGGACTTCGCCAGGCTCGGCGAGGAGGTGCGCGCCATCGACGCAGCGGGCGCCGATTGGATCCATGTCGATGTCATGGACGGCCATTTCGTGCCCAACATCACCATCGGGCCGGACGTGGTGAAAGCGCTGCGGCCGCACACGACGAAGCCGTTCGACGTGCATCTCATGATCGCGCCGTGCGATCCCTATCTCGCAGCCTTCGCCGAGGCGGGCGCGGACGTCATCACCGTGCATGTGGAAGCCGGACCGCACCTGCACCGCTCGCTGCAGGCGATCCGCGCGCTCGGCAAGAAGACCGGGGTGACGCTCAACCCGGCTACCCCGGCGAGCATGATCGAGCCGGTGATCGATCTCGTCGACCTCATCCTGGTCATGTCCGTCAATCCCGGATTCGGCGGCCAGAAATTCATCCCCGGCGCGGTCGAGAAGATCGCACGGCTGCGGGCCATGGCGGCCGGGCGGCCGATCGACATCGAGGTCGACGGCGGGGTGACGCCGGGCAATGCGGCAGAGATCGTCCGCGCCGGCGCCAATGTGCTGGTCGCGGGCTCGGCCGTGTTCAAGGGCGGTCCCGGCGCTTACCGGTCGAACATCGCGGCGATCCGCAGCGCGGCAGCGCAGGCGCGCGGCGAGGTCGTGTGAGGCGGCTGCCAGGTACATCGCACAGGGCACCCCCCTGGAGCGCAGCCGATCATTGCCGCGCCGGCCCTTGTCTGATAGAGCCCCGGCCATGATCCCCCGCTACTCCCGGCCCGAGATGGCCGCGATCTGGGACCCGCAGACGCGCTACCGGATCTGGTTCGAAATCGAGGCCCACGCCACCGACGCGCTCGCCGCGCTCGGCATCGTGCCCAAGGAAGCGGCGCAGGCGATCTGGGCCAAGGGCAAGGACGCCAAATTCGACATCGCCCGCATCGACGAGATCGAGCGCGAGGTCAAGCACGACGTCATCGCCTTCCTGACCCATCTCGCCGAGATCGTCGGGCCGCAGGCGCGCTTCGTGCACCAGGGCATGACCTCCTCGGACGTGCTCGACACCTGCCTCAACGTGCAGCTCGTCCGCGCCGCCGACCTCCTCATCGAGGGCGTCGACAAGGTGCGTGCCGCGCTCAAGCGCCGCGCCTTCGAATACAAGACGACGCCGGTGGTCGGCCGTTCCCACGGCATCCATGCCGAGCCGACCACCTTCGGCCTCAAGCTCGCCTATGCCTATGCCGAATTCTCGCGCGCCCGCGAGCGCCTGGTGGCGGCGCGCAAGGAGGTCGCGACCTGCGCCATTTCGGGCGCGGTCGGCACTTTCGCCCAGATCGACCCGGCGGTCGAAGCCCACGTCGCCAAGGCGATGGGCCTCGCCGTCGAGCCGATCTCGACCCAGGTGATCCCGCGCGACCGCCACGCCATGTATTTTGCCACGCTGGCCGTGGTCGCCGCCTCGATCGAACGCCTGGCGACCGAAATCCGCCACCTCCAGCGCACCGAGGTGCTGGAGGCGGAGGAGTACTTCTCGCCGGGCCAGAAGGGCTCCTCGGCAATGCCGCACAAGCGCAATCCGGTGCTGTCGGAAAACCTCACCGGGCTCGCGCGCATGGTGCGCGCCTATGTGACGCCGGCGCTGGAGAACGTGGCGCTGTGGCACGAGCGCGACATCTCCCACTCCTCGGTGGAGCGGATGATCGGCCCCGACGCCACGGTGACGCTCGATTTCGCGCTGCACCGCCTCGCCGGTCTGGTCGACAAGCTCGTGGTGTATCCCGAGAACATGAAGAAGAACCTCGACCGCCTGGGCGGCCTCGTCCACTCCCAGCGCGTGCTGCTGGCGCTGACCCAGAGGGGGGCGCCGCGCGAGGAGGCCTACCGCATGGTCCAGCGCAACGCCATGAAGGTCTGGCAGGAGGGCGGCGATTTCCTCACGCTGCTCAAGGCCGACCCGGAGGTCGCCAAGTATCTCAGCGCCGCCGAGCTCGCCGCGAATTTCGACCTCGGCTACCATCTCAAGGCGGTCGACACGATCTTCGCGCGGGTGTTCGGCGAGGCGAGCCA
The DNA here is from genome assembly GCA_963795865.1 of uncultured Alphaproteobacteria bacterium. Lineage (GTDB taxonomy): Bacteria > Pseudomonadota > Alphaproteobacteria > Rhizobiales > Xanthobacteraceae > JAJPKK01. Next base: position 246,611 of record CAWCJX010000021.1, on the reverse strand, counting down.
GCAGGGACGGTAGGATTAAATCGTGCTCCGTGTAAGTCGCGCTTGCTTACACCGGGAGAATCGAACACTTCTGTCGCGAGATGACGCCGTTCCCGCAGTGCGGCACGTCGCGCGACGACATCAGGCCCGGCCTGCGAACCCTCGGATTTGAGCGGCGCGCGACGATCGCTTTCACCGCAACGGGGACGACGTCATCATCCTGCGAATCCTCTATGCTGGCCGCAGTCTCGATCCGGCCTTCGACTGATCCCGCGAAACTTGCCGCACCATGGCAGCCACCATCCTCGTATTCGACTCCGGCCTCGGCGGCCTCACCGTGTTCCGCGAAGTGGCGAAGGCGCGGCCGGATGCCCGTTACGTCTATGTCGCCGACGACGCCTTCTTTCCCTATGGGCGCCATGGCGAGGACGCGCTGGTGGGGCGGGTGGTGCCGCTGATGGCGGAGCTGATCGCGGCGCACGCCCCCGATATCGTGGTGATCGCCTGCAACACCGCTTCGACCCTGGTGCTGCCGCAGCTGCGGGCGCGTTTCGCGGTGCCCTTCGTCGGCACCGTGCCCGCCATCAAGCCGGCCTGCAGTACGTCGCGGTCGAAGCGGGTGTCGGTGCTCGGCACCGAGGCGACGGTGAAGCGCGAATACACCCGCGCCCTGATCCGGGATTTCGGCCACGGCTGCGACGTCACCCTCGTGGGCTCGGCGCACCTCGCCTCCATCGCGGAAGCGGCGCTGCACGACACGCCTAGCGACGACGCTGCCATCGCCCGCGAGATCGCACCCTGTTTCATCGACGAGGGCGGCCGCCGCACCGACACCATCGTGCTCGCCTGCACCCACTACCCGCTGCTGCTCGGCAGCTTCCGGCGGCTCGCTCCATGGCCGGTGGATTGGATCGACCCCGCTCCCGCCATCGCCCGCCGGGTCACCGACCTCATCGGCGCGCCCGCGGGCGGGACGACCGGCACGGCACGGGCGATCTTCACCTCGGGCGCGCGTCCGTCCGCCGCGCTGGCCACGGCCCTGGCGCGGTTCGGGCTGCGGGATACGATGCAGGCGGCGGGGTGAGGCGGGCGACGACGATCCGCAGCAGCTTCTTGAACGGTTTTGCATGCTCACCCATTTGACACCCCGGCGGTTTCCCCCTAGATACCCCCGGCTGCGCGGGCCTGCCCGCACGGCGTTTCGCGACCCGTGGTCCCGCTTCGCTTGAGGCACGGACCTGTCGGCCCCGGCAATGCCGGGACAGAGGAGGGCGCGATCCTCACACTCCACCATGACGCGTGCCTGCCGCCTCCGGCGCAGCGCCGCAATGAGGACGCGAATGACCAAGCGATTAGCGGCAAAGCACAAGCTCGATCGCCGCATGGGCCAGAACATCTGGGGCCGCCCGAAGAGCCCCGTCAACCGCCGCGAATATGGCCCCGGCCAGCACGGCCAGCGCCGCAAGGGCAAGCTCTCCGACTTCGGCGTCCAATTGCGCGCCAAGCAGAAGCTCAAGGGCTACTACGCCAACATTTCGGAGAAGCAGTTCCGCGGCATCTATGCGGAGGCCATCCGCATGAAGGGCGATTCCGGGCAGCACCTGATCGGCCTGCTGGAGCGGCGGCTGGACGCCGTGATCTACCGCGCCAAGTTCGTGCCCACCATGTTCGCGTCGCGCCAGTTCATCAACCACGGCCACGTCAAGGTGAACGGCCGCCGGGTCAACATCCCGAGCTTCCGCCTCAAGGTCAATGACGTGGTCGAGGTGAAGGACAAGTCGAAGCAACTGGCGCTGGTTCTCGAGGCGACCGGCCTCGCCGAGCGCGACGTGCCCGACTACATCGAGGTCGACCACAGCAAGCTGACCGCCAAGCTCGCACGTATCCCCGGGATCACCGAGGTGCCCTATCCCGTGCAGATGGAGCCGCATTTGGTGGTGGAATACTACTCGCGGTAGCCCCGTCGTTCCGGGGCGCGCTCTTGGCGGCCCCGGAAACCACCGAGTTCAAAAGCGGTCGCTGCGCTCGGCTTCGCGCACATAGCGAGCGGCATCGGCGGGCAGCAGCAGCCGCTCGCCGACCAGCGCGTCGGCGGCCGCCTTTATCCTTCGCCACATAGGCCGCGCGTGAGCTGTACCGCTCGGCGACCGAGGGCCGCGGATCGCCGGACCGCTCGCGCTCGGCCCGGGTCTTGGCAAACGGCTGCATAGGTGCCGTTGCGATCGCACAATTCGGTCGGCTGGGCGCGGTAGACGTTCCAGCCGGTATAGGTCGCGAGCGGCACCGCGATCGGGGGCAACCGGATACCGGCGGTCTCGTTGCCGTCGGCATCGACGGCCGGCACCCGCGTTTCATAGCGGAACACCGAGCGGCCGTCCGACGCCCGCGCCGTCGGTCTCGGGCGGATTGACCCAGTCGACCGGCTCGGTGATCGGGTTGTCGCCGGGCGGCAGCACCATGCCGCTTGCATCGCGGGCATGACGACCGCCGGCAGCCGGAACCGCCGTTCCCTGGGCCAGCGACGGCACCCGGCTCGGCGGCGGCGCGATTCCTTTGACCACCCAGTCCTCCAGCGCCACGATCAAGCGCTCGCAGCGCCGGCGCCGGATTGTGCGGATTACGCAGATTGGCGCAGGCGCCCCGCGCAGTCGACGGCGATGCCGGCAGCGCCGCCATGCTGGGTCCCCGCGATCAGGTAGACGCGCGAATTCGGAGGCAAAGCAAGGTCCGCCTTGCCGTCGGCGTCGATGTGGATCAGCGAGGCGCCCTTCTGCCAGTACTCCGTCGAGGTGTTGGTCGCGATCAGCAGGGGATCGCTGCCGTCGCCGCGAAACAGCGCACCGGTGCGCCCGCTCGCGGGGTCGGTCCCGATCGACGGTCGCTGAACGGGAACCAGTTTTCGGGATAGAGACGGTCCTCGTGCTGGGTCGCCGTGCGACTGGCTCGGCGAAAGCCGTCGTTGGCGAACACCTTCCCGGCGCCTGCGGTGTGCGCGAAGCGCGCCGTCGAACACGCGCCGGCCGCTTTCGTCCTTGTTCATGCCGAGCTCGATGAAGCTGCGCACGAAGCGGCCGCTCTGGGAAATGCCGAAGCATCGAGCGCATGGCGCGGCCGCGCGGTCTCGCCGCCGCCCGCCCATCGCCGGGTTCGACGGTGCCCTTGGGATCGACGCGGTCGTAGCGCAGAAACGACACCAAGTCCCTGGTGGCGGCGAAGCCGATGCCGACCACCTTCGGCGCCGTCGCGTCGTACCACAATTCATAGATCGCGATCGGCTCGAACTTCCTCCCGCCGGGCACGAGGCGCACCGCCCGGTTGGTCTCGAAGCTCCAGTCGCTGCCCGGAATTTCGGTTCGCGGCGTCGCTTTCCCGGGCGCGGAAAGTCAGCCGCGCCCGCGACGTTATCGAGGGTCGCGGCCGGATAGGCGCAGCCTCGCCAGCTCGCCGCTGGCGTTGCTGCGGGTGCCGAAGTGGAACTCCTCGCGGACGCGGCGCACGATCGGCTTGCCGTCCTCGGTCGCGACCGGAAAGCGCGCCGTCAGTCCGCCGTTGGCCCTGCGGCGCATCGGGGTCCCAGCCCGACCAGACGACGGTGTAGCCGCGGCCGAGCGTGAAGCCGAGGCCGGCATCGAGGATGGTGCGGGGATCGTTGTTGCCCGCCGGCGCCTCATCGATCCGCGCGAGCAGCAGCTCCTTGCGGCCGCGATTGTTCACCTCGTAGAAAATGACGCCGTTGCCGCGGCCCGGATCGAGCGGTCGCAGAATGAAGAAATCGGTCTCGTATTCGACGAGGCCGCGCGCGTTCCGCGGCGCCTTGTCGAGATCGGCGATCGTCGTGGTTCTGCGGCGACTGCGGATCGAGTTCACCCTTGGCCGATGCCGGTCACGCGCTCATAGGAGCCGGCGTCGCCGAACGGCTGACCGTCCGCGAACGGCTCGACCGTATCGATCTTGATCTCGGTGATGCGGGCCTGCGCTGGGCCGGCCGGACCTGCGGTGGACAAGGCCGCGGCAACCGCCGCCGCGACGACGCTCCTGAACATCGCTTCCTCCGGCTCCCCGTTCCGAACGGCGGCTTCGGACCCATCCTGTCCAAATCGGACAGGCGAGCAATTGCGTCGCGCGGCGGGCAGGACCCGCCACCTCGCCATCAGCCGGTAACTCATTGCATCCTACCCGTTACCGCTGCGGTACTGGCGTCAGGCCTGGGTCTCTTTCACCGGGAGGCCCTTTTCCTTCATCAGCGCCTGCAGTTCGCCGGCCTGGAACATCTCGCGGATGATGTCGCAGCCGCCGACGAACTCGCCCTTCACATAGAGCTGCGGGATGGTCGGCCAATTGGAATAGCTCTTGATACCGTTGCGCAGATCGTCGGAATCCAGCACGTTCAGGCCTTTATAGGACACGCCGAGATGGTCGAGGATCTGCACCACCTGGCCGGAGAAGCCGCACATGGGGAACTGCGGAGTTCCCTTCATGAACAGCACGATGTCGTTGGCCTTCACTTCGCTGTCGATGAATTGCTCGATGCCCATGGCTGTCCTTCTGCTGGTTGTCGCCGGAAGTGTGTTGCAACTGCCGGCCTTGCGGTCGCTTCGGCCTGCGCCGGAATATTCTCAGCCTTGAAAATCGTGCGATTCAATGCCGAGCGCAAGGGCGTTCGCGATAAAGTGGGCGCCACCCTTCAGCCCGCCGGCGGGGCGGTCTGCAGGGCCAGCGCATGCAGCTTGCCCCCCATCTCGCCCTTCAAGGCGTCGTAGACGAGTTGGTGCTGCTGCACCCGCGACTTGCCCCGGAAGGCCTCGGAGATCACCGTGGCCGAATAATGGTCGCCATCGCCGGCGAGATCTCGGATCGTGACCTTGGCATCGGGAATTCCGGCCTTGATCAGCCGCTCGATATCGCTCGCCAACATCGCCATTGCCGTCTCCTTCGCATCTCCTGTCGCGATCGCGGGCCCGGCATCAGGGATTCGCGCCCGACATGTAGTCGGGAAGCCAATTTTCGAAGCGCTCGGTCAGGCTTCTTATCAGAATCGGCCGTTCGCCGGAAATAGTTAAGGCGGCATCGCCGCTATGTCCGAGCCGGCAAACCGCGACGCCGGCCGCGGCGGCGGCGGTGATCACCTTTTGGGCATCGTCTTCGCGTACGGTGACGACGTAGCGGGCCTGGTCCTCGCCGAACCAGAAGGCATGGGGCGCCAGCCCGGCGGGCGCGGCGGCAAGTTGCGCGCCGATGCCGGACGCCATCGCCATCTCGGCGAGCGCCACCAGGAGGCCGCCATCGGACAGGTCGTGGACCGCGGTCGCGGTCCTGTCGCCGATCAGGGCGCGCACGAAGTCGCCGTTGCGCCGCTCCGCGGCGAGGTCGACCGCGGGCGGAGCGCCCTCCTCCCGCCCGCAGATGTCGCGCAGATAGAGCGACTGGCCGAGCGCGCCGCGGGTCTCGCCGACGAGCAGGATCGCCTCCCCGGGCGCCTTGAAGGCGAGCGTCGCCGACGCGGTGAAATCCGCCAGCAGCCCGACGCCGCCGATCGACGGCGTCGGCAGGATCGCCCTGCCATTGGTCTCGTTGTAGAGCGAGACGTTGCCGGACACGACGGGAAAGTCGAGCGCGGTGCAGGCGGCGGCGATGCCGCGGATGCAGCCGACCAGCTGGCCCATGATCTCGGGCCGCTCGGGATTGCCGAAATTGAGGTTGTCGGTGACGGCGAGCGGCATCGCGCCGACCGCGGTCAGGTTGCGCCAGGCTTCCGCCACCGCCTGCTTGCCGCCTTCGAACGGATCGGCCTCGCAATAGCGCGGCGTCACGTCGGTGGTGAGCGCCAGCGCCTTCGGGCCGTCATTGACGCGGACCACGGCGGCATCGCCGCCCGGCCGCTGCACCGTGTTGCCGAGGATGACGTGGTCGTACTGCTCCCACACCCATCGTCGCGAGCACAGGTCGGGCGTGCCGATCAGCTTTTCGAGCGCGTCGGCGACCGGCATCGGCGGCGCGACCATCGCGGCGTCGACCATTGCCGGCTCAGGCGCATCGACGAAAGGCCGCCGGTAGACCGGCGCCTCGTCGCCCAACTCCTTGATCGGCAGGTCCGCCTTCACCACGCCGCCATGCTTGACGATGAAACGCCGGGTCGGCGTGGTTTCGCCGACCACCGCGAAATCGAGCCCCCATTTGCGGAAGATCGCCTCGGCCTCGGCCTCCTTGTCCGGCTCGAGCACCATGAGCATGCGCTCCTGGCTCTCCGACAGCATCATCTCATAGGCCGACATGCCGGTTTCGCGGCACGGCACCCGGTCGAGCTCGAGGGTGACGCCGAGATCGCCCTTGGCGCCCATCTCCACCGCCGAGCAGGTGAGACCGGCCGCGCCCATGTCCTGGATCGCGATGACGCAGCCCTTGGCCATGATCTCCAGGCAGGCCTCCAGCAGCAGCTTTTCCGAGAAGGGATCGCCGACCTGGACGGTCGGCCGCTTCTCCTGCGAATTCTCGCCGAACTCGGCCGACGCCATGGTGGCGCCGTGGATGCCGTCGCGGCCGGTCTTGGAGCCGAGATAGACGATCGGCATGCCGACGCCGGAGGCCGCGGCATAGAAGATCCGGTCGGTCGCGGCGAGGCCGACCGCCATGGCGTTGACCAGGCAGTTGCCGTCATAGCGGCGGTGGAAGCGCACCGAGCCGCCCACGGTAGGCACGCCGAAGGAATTGCCGTAGCCGCCGATGCCGGCGACCACGCCGGAGACGAGATGGCGGGTGTTGGGATGGGCGGGATCGCCGAACGACAGCGCATTGAGGCAGGCGATCGGCCGCGCACCCATGGTGAAGACGTCGCGCAGGATGCCGCCGACGCCGGTGGCGGCGCCCTGGTAGGGCTCGATGTAGCTCGGATGGTTGTGGCTCTCCATCTTGAAGACGCAGGCGAGCCCGTCGCCGATGTCGATCACCCCTGCATTCTCGCCGGGGCCCTGGATGACGCAGGCGCCGGTGGTCGGCAGGCCGCGCAGATGCACCTTGGAGGACTTGTAGGAGCAGTGTTCGTTCCACATCGCCGAGAAGATGCCGAGCTCGGTGAAGCTCGGCGTACGGCCGATCAGCTTCAGGATGCGGGCATACTCGTCGGGCTCGAGGCCGTGTTCGGCGACCAGTTCGGGGGTGACGTCAGGCTCTCTGGGAACGGGCTGGTCGGGAATCATTCCGCCTCGAAATCCACCGCGGTGGAACCGGTCTAGCATATGTAAACCCGTGGACCGGAGCGCAATTGCAGCGGATTTCCAAAGGAAAAAGCGAGCGCCGGACCGGTCCCCTTCGTCCTGCCCGCCACCGGCCACAAAGGCCGGACAAATCTGCCGATTACGCCGCCCGGCTCAGATGCTCGACGAGCCCCGCGAACAGGCCGCGCCCGTCGGTGCAGCCCATGGCGGCCTCCACGTGGTTCTCCGGATGCGGCATCATCCCGAGCACGTTGCCGCGGTCGGAGACGATGCCGGCGATGGCGTTGGTCGAGCCATTGATGTTCCAGGCCGGCGACAGCGTGCCGTCGGGCGCGCAATAGCGGAACACCACCCGGCCCTCGCCCTCGATGCGCGCGATGGTGTCGGCATCGGCGACGAAATTGCCCTCGCCATGGGCGACCGGCACCCGGATCACCTGGCCCGCATTGTAGCCGCGGGTGAAGGCGGTGCCGGACCGCTCGACCTTGAGATAGACGTCCTTGCAGATGAATTTGAGCTGCGCATTGCGCATCAGCACGCCGGGCAGCAGGCCCGCCTCGCACAGGATCTGGAAGCCGTTGCAGACGCCGAGCACCAGCCCGCCTGCGGCGGCGAACGCCCGCACCGCGTCCATGACCGGGGCGCGCGCCGCAATGGCGCCGCAGCGCAGATAGTCGCCATAGCTGAAGCCGCCGGGCACCACCACGAGGTCGGTCCCGCGCCGGCAGCACCGTCTCGGCATGCCACACCATCGCCGGCTCGCGCCCGGACACCAGCCGCAGCGTGCGCGCCATGTCGCGCTCGCGATTGATGCCGGGAAAGACGATGACGGCGGAGTTCATGCCGGTTCGGTGATTTCGAGCCGCCGCTCGATGCGCGCGAGGCGTCCGTCGTGGCGCGCCAAGATGGCGTAGATGTTCTGGATGTCCTGGTGAGCGCAATCATGTGGGTTCGAATCGCGTTCAAAGCCGCGGTATTCTCCTGCCATGCATCCTTTAATCCAGCCACATCCGACTGAAGCTGCTTGAGCACCTCGTATATCAGCTCGTTGGTCACTTCGGCCATCGCCGGCGATCCTCAGCCGATCAGCTCGATATCATAATTCTCGATCACGGTGTTCGCCAGCAGCTTCTCCGCCGCGTCCTTGAGGCGCGCCTCGGCACCGGCGCGATCGCCGTCGGCGATCTCGATGTCGAACACCTTGCCCTGGCGCACGCTGGCGACGCCGGCGATGCCCAGCGACTTGAGCGCGCCCTCGATCGCCTTGCCCTGCGGATCGAGTATGCCGGTCTTGAGTGTGACTGTGACGCGGGCTTTCATCGCGCTCCTCGTGAGACAGTCGATAGCGGCGAATTGGGGCGCTAGCAACCCGGCCTGTGCGGAAGAGCAACCTGTGTGGAAGCGGGGCAGGCTCAATTCGCGGGCACGCCGCCGCCGACCGCCTATGACCCGTAGCCCCCGTAGGGCGGATCAGCGTCAGCGTAATCCGCCGATCCCGGGGATGGCCGATCCGCCCAACGGCGGGTTAAAGCGAACCCGCCCTACGCGCGGTGCACCTGACCCCGACTTGGCCGCCCCCATGGCACCCCGGAATCAAAACGGGAGCCTTGCGGCTCCCGTTCCAGCGCAAGCCGTGCGACGAGCGTCTAGCTCTTCACCAGCACCGGGCCGTTGCCCTGGGGACGCTCGCCCTCGCTCATGATGCCGAGGCGCTTGGCCACTTCGGTGTAGGCTTCCAGGAGCCCGCCGAGGTCGCGGCGGAAGCGGTCCTTGTCGAGCTTCTCGTTCGACTTGATGTCCCACAGGCGGCACGAGTTCGGGCGAGATCTCGTCGGCGACGACGATGCGCATCATCTCGTTTTCCCACAGCCGCCCGCATTCCATCTTGAAGTCGACCAGGCGGATGCCGACGCCGAGGAACAGGCCGGACAGGAAATCGTTGACGCGGATCGCCAGCGCCATGATGTCGTCGATCTCCTGGGGCGTCGCCCAGCCGAACGCGGTGATGTGCTCCTCCGACACCATCGGATCGCCGAGCGCGTCGTTCTTGTAATAGAACTCGATGATCGAGCGCGGCAGCTGGGTGCCCTCCTCGATGCCGAGCCGCTGCGACAGCGAGCCGGCGGCGACGTTGCGCACGACGACTTCGAGCGGAACGATCTCCACCTCGCGAATCAACTGCTCGCGCATGTTGAGCCGGCGGATGAAGTGCGTCGGCACGCCGATGTCGTTGAGATGCTGGAACACGTATTCGGAAATTCGATTGTTGAGCACGCCCTTGCCTTCGATGATCTGGTGCTTCTTGGCATTGAAGGCGGTGGCATCGTCCTTGAAGTGCTGAATCAGCGTTCCCGGCTCGGGTCCTTCGTAGAGGACCTTGGCCTTGCCTTCATAGATGCGGCGACGGCGGCTCATCGGCGTGTACCGTGGCTTGAGGAAATCCATCGTGTGGCCGTGGCTCCATGATGTTTTCGAGCGACGCGGCGACGCATGACTCGGCGCGACTCGATAACGACAATTGTGCGCCGGACGTTTCATGCCGGCAAGCTAGCGCAACCTGGTGCGGAGCACAAATTACATAATCACACCGAGGCACAGTCCTGCAACGCGTAAGTTTCGCCGCCGCAGCTGTTGCCTTGACGGCAGGCGCTCGTTATGCAAGCGACCAGTCTCACGCGAAGAGTCCTCTCAAGCCGCAACGGGTCATCACATGAGCACGTTCGACAAGCGCGAGGAAGGTTTCGAACACAAGTTCGCGCACGACGAGGAAGTCCGGTTCAAGGCCCGCGCGCGCCGCAACAAGCTGCTCGGCCTGTGGGCCGCCGAAAAGCTCGGCCTCGCCGGGGCGGCGGCCGACGCTTATGCAAAAGAGGTCGTCATGGCCGATTTCGAAGAGCCCGGCGACGACGTGGTGTTCGGCAAGGTGCGCAAGGACTTCGACGCCAAGGCGGTCGCACAGTCCGACCACCAGATCCGCCGCACCATGGAAGAGCTGACGGCCAAGGCGATCGAGGATGTGAAGGCGGGCCGCTGACGACGCGCCCAACGCGGCCGCGGACCCTTGCGTCCGCGCCAATGATGGGTGACGGTTGTCGCGTAGCGGTACCTTGTGCCGCGGCGGTCGTGGCGGAGTTGCGGCGGGGGACGCCGGCGCCCCGCATCCGCCGCAGAGGGGCCGCCGAAATGGTACGCTGCAGAGTCGACGATCGGAGTTGAAGATGTTTCGCGCGTTCCGTCTCCCGGCCGCCTCGCACCTCGCCCGCTTCTGCTTCGCTGCCGTCGCGTTGTCGATCGGTCCCGCCGCCGCGCAGGAATGGCCGACCCGGACGATCCGCGCCATCGTGCCGCTCACCGCGGGCAGCGCGGTCGACATCGTGCCGCGCATCGTGTTCGAGCAGGTGGCGGCGCAGATCGGCCAGACCATCGTGGTCGACAACCGCACCGGCGCGAGCGGCACCATCGGCACCCGCGCCGCCGCGACGGCGCCGCCCGACGGCTACACCTTGCTCGCCCATTCCTCCGCCCTGGTGATCTCGCCGTTCACGGTTGCCAACGCCCATTACGACCCGGTCAAGGATTTCGTGCCGGTCGCGCCGCTCGGCAATCTGCCCAACGTGCTGGTGATCGCTCCGGCCAAGAACATCCATACGGTCCAGGAACTCGTCGCCGCCGCCCGCAAGCGGCCGATCACCTTCGGCGTGGTCGGGGTCGGCACGCCGATCTACCTCACCACCGAGAAGTTCCGTCTCGCCGCGAAATTCCCGGCCGAGGCGATTCCCTTCCGCGGCGCGCCCGAGGTCATCACCGAAGTGATGACCGGGCGGGTCGACATCTATTACGCGCCGGTTTCCGCCGCGCTGGGATTCATCCGCGACGGCAAGCTGCTGGCGCTGTCGGTGTCGAGCGTGCAGCGTTCCGCGGCGCTGCCGGACGTGCCGACCTCGATCGAATCGGGCTATCCCGATTCGGATTTCAATTTCTGGATCGGGGTGTTCGCGCCGGCGGGCACGCCCCGCGCCGTCGTCGACAAGCTCAACCGCGAGATCGGCAAGGCCCTGCAGGTGCCGGCGGTGCGCGAGAAGCTCGCCGCTCCAGGGCGTCGACCCCATGGAGATGGACACCGCGGCGTTCGACCGCTTCGTCAGGGACGAGGTCGTCTCCACCGGCAAGCTCGCCAAGGCGCTCGATCTCAAGCCGATCTGAACGGCCGCATCGCGGACGCCATCACTCGTCGCGATAGACCCGTTCGCGGCGCTCATGGCGCTCCTGCGCCTCGATCGACAGCGTCGCGATCGGCCGCGCCTCCAGGCGCTTGATCGAGATCGGCTCCCCGGTCTCCTCGCAATAGCCGTAGGTGCCGTCCTCGATGCGCCCGAGCGCCGCATCGATCTTCGCGATCAGCTTGCGCTGGCGGTCCCGCGCCCGCAGTTCGATGGCGCGATCGGTCTCCGACGACGCCCGGTCCGCGAGATCGGGGTGATTTTGATTCTCGTCCTGGAGATGCTGCAAGGTTTCCTTGGCTTCCTTCAGGATGTCCTCTTTCCAGGCGAGCAATTTCTGCCGGAAATAGTCGCGCTGGCGTTCATTCATGAAGGGCTCTCTATCGGTCGGCCGATAAGATTTTAACTTATCCGCTCGCATCCACGCACACTCCCACTCCCTGGTCGCTTCATTCAGCGCGGGTCGAGTCCGCGGGCGGCGTTATATCTCCCCGCCTCGGGCCCTTCAACCGCGAAGGAGCCATTAGATGAATCGGACCACGGAAATGTGACAAATGGCTGCAGTTTGGGCATTTCCGCGGCGCCGGGAAGGGTCCCCGGCCGTCCCGGGATGGGGGTCGCCGGATGCCGAAGGCCGGTAGCGCCCGAAGCCGCCGGATTTCTCCCGCACCGCAACCCAAAGGCGATTCGGTGCCGCCCGGCAGCGGCGCTGGTATTGCGTTGCGGCCTCAATTAGCATCGGCATAAATGACAAACGCGACCGTCAGGGTGGAAATGGGCCGAATAGCCGGCCGGCGAGCCGATCGAGCAGCCGGTCGCAGGTCCGTGCTGATGGAGTGGGCGCGCCTGATCGCCCTCCCCCTTCGGCACCAACGACTACGCCGCCGACCTCCACAATGCGTCGGTGCCGCTGACGGTCCGGTCGGCGGCGAGGCCCAGTTGTTCGCGCCGAGCCGCTTTGCCGCGACGATCCAGGCGATCCTTCCGAACCCGCCGCCAACCATCGTCCCGGCCTGGACCATATCGCGATGACCCTCGATCCCCGCATCGCTTCCGCGACCGCAGCGGCGCTTCGCAATGCCTGATCCCGCTCAGAAGGAGACCCGAATGCCGGATAACGGCGTAAAGCTCGATATCGCCATCGCCACCTACGGCCACACCGCCGCGTTGAAGGACGGCAGCGTTCCCATCAAGGGAGTGGACGCGAATTTCATCGAGGTGGCGCCGATCGTCGGCGCGTTCCGGCGCATGGTGCGCGACCTCGAATTCGACGTCTGCGAGCTGGCGCCGACCACCTACATGATCGCGCGGGCGCGCGGCGCGCCCTATATCGCGCTGCCGATCTTCGTGATGCGCCGGTTCCACCATGGCGGCTTCGTGGTGCGCCCCGATGCCGGCATCAAGGTGCCCAAGGACCTCGAGGGCAAGAAGGTCGGCGTGCGCGCGTATTCCGTTACCACGGGGGTATGGACACGCGGCATCTTCATCAACGAATACGGCCTCGATTCCTCGAAGGTGACCTGGGTGGTGGACGACGAGGAGCACGTCACCACGCTCGCGCTGCCGCCCAATGTGATCCACGCCGAGCCGGGCAAATCGCTCGCGAGCATGATGGCGAGCGGCGAATTGCAGGCGGGCTTTACCGGCCCGGCCGGCATCGGGCGCGCCGGCCCGCCCACCGGCAACTGGGAAAAGGGCGGCGCGCCCACCCAGGCCTATCCCGAGTTGATCCCGGACGCCGCCAATGTGGAGGCGGACTGGTACCGCCGGACCGGCATCTATCCGATCCACGGCACCATCGTGATCAAGGAAGAGGTGCTCAGGCAGCACCCGTTCGTGGCGCGCTCCCTGTTCGATGCCTTTGTCGCGGCAAAGCAGCCTTATCTCGAACGGCTCAAGGCCGGCCACGGCAGCGCGCCGGAAGACCTGCGCTACCGCTCCTTCGCGCCCCTCATGAGCGACCCCCTGCCCTACGGCATGAAGGCCAACCAGGCGAGCACCGAGGCGCTGGTGACCTACGCCGTGCAGCAGGAACTGATCCCCAAGCGGCCGGCGCTGGACGAGGTGTTCGCCGACCCGGAAGCGATGTGAACCGGACATTCATGTGAAGCGACCCATTGAAAGACCTGATAAACAGGCAGGCGAAAGCTCTACCGAAAAGACCAGTCGCAAAATGGCGCCGATTGAGAGGCTGTGATGGACGCCAAGACCAGACCGGTGCGGCTGCGCACGCTGCTCGCCGACTATCCCCACACCGCGGCGCTCAAGCGCGGCGAGGTCACCTCCGATCATGTGGCGTTCGACTTCGCCGAGGTGACGCCGATCTGGTCGCGGCTTCAAGTCGATGGTGCGGCAACGGGCGTTCGACGTCTCCGAAATGGCGATCGTCACCTATCTGATCGCGAAGTCGTTCGGCAAGCCGATGGTGCTGCTGCCGGCGGTGATGACGGCGCGGGTCCAGCATGCCTTCGCGATCTACAACAGCGAACGCGGCACCCTGACGCCGCCGCAGCTCGCCGGCAAGCGGGTCGGCATCCGCTCCTTCACCACCACCACGGGGGCGTGGCTGCGCGGCATGTTCGCCAACGACTACGGCCTCGATCTCGAGCGCGTGAACTGGGTGACGTTCGAGGAGCCCCATGTGGCCGAATACAAGGACACCACCGAGCGCGCCGCCGCCGGGCAAGAAGATCATTCCGATGCTGCTCGACGGCGAGCTCGACGCCGTGCTCGGCGACCGCTCCGACGACCCCCGCGTCAAGTCGCTGTTCGGCGATCCCGACGCGGCCGCCAAGGCCTGGGTGGCCAAGCACAAGATCGTGCCGCTCAACCATTTCGTGGTGGTGAGCGCGGAGCTTGCGCGGCTGCGGCCGGACATCGTCACCGAGGTCTACACCCAGCTCAGGGAAAGCCGCCGCCGCGCCGTCGCGGCGGGCGCCACCCCGCCGCCGTTCGGCGTCGACGCCTGCCGCCCGGCGCTGGAGAAGATCATCGCCTACGCCGCGCAGCAGCGGCTGATCCCGCGCCGGTTCACCGTGGACGAATTGTTCGACGATACGACGCGGAAGATGATTTGAGCAGACGACCGTCATTCCGGGGCGGGCTCTTGCGCGAACCCGGTAAAGTGGCGCGTCGGTCCTGCAGAAGGGCGTCGCGATCGGAATGAGATGCTGCGAGCTTCGATTGGCGGGACGCGCTGCGCAGCGTGGCTGGCCGCGGCATGCGCGGCCGCGTCGGCGACACGACGCCTCGAAATTCCCCCGACTGGTCCGGCCAGTGGACCCGCACCTATACCGGCAACTCCGCGCTACGACCAGACGAAGCCGATCCGCAAGCAGGAAGCGCCGCTCAAGCCGGAGTACCAGGCGATGTTCGAGGCCAGCATCAAGGATCAGGACCTCGGCGGTCACGGGCTCGACCCGGCCTACAGCTGCCTGCCGCAGGGCATGCCGCGGATGATGCTCGGGGTGTATCGCCGTTCGAATTCCTGATCTCGCCGGACGTCACCCACATCCTGTTCGAGCGGACCGAATTCTCGCCGCGCCGCATCTACACCGACGGGCGCGCCTGGCCGCAGACCGAGGAGACCTGGTTCCCCGGCTATTCGATCGGCAAATGGCTCGATACCGACGGCGACGGCCGCTTCGACACGCTCGCGGTCGAGACCGCGGCATGTGCGCGGACCGCGCGTGTGGGACCAGTCCGGCATGCCGATGGCGAACGACGACGAGGGCGTCATCACGGAGCGGTTCTTCAGCGACAAGACCGATCCCGAGCTCCTGCGCGTCGAGATGACCACGGTCGACTAATTCCCTGACCCGGCCGTGGACCGTGACGAAGACCTTCAAGCGGCGAACCAAAGTCGTGGTGGGCGAACGACAATTGCATCGAGGGCCAGGCCCACGTCACGATCGGCAAGGAGGTCTACTTCCGCAGCGCCGACGGCATGCTGATGCCGATGAAAAGAAGACCAGCCGCCGCCTGACTTGAGGTACTTCAAGCAAGGGCAGAAGTGACCGGCGATGCCGCAGAGCGAGCGGCTACGCGACGGCGCGGTTTCGACAACGCGACGCGGAAGATGATTTGCCTCTCTGTCATTCCGCGGCCGCCGCAGGCGGAACCCGGAATCCAGACGGCGTCGCCTGCCAACGCAGACTGGATTCCGGGTTCGCGCTCGGCGCGCCCCGGAATGACGAAGCTCCCTACTTCCGCCCCGCCAGCTGCCGGCCCTTGTCGAGCGCGGCGAAGCTGCGCACCGGGGCGGCCATCAGGAAGGTGTAGCCCTCGCCGAGGATGCGCTCGACATTGGTCGCGTCGACATGGGGGTGGCCGACATGGACCTTGTTCTCCTTGCAGGTCTTGACGATGTAGGCCATGGCGTCGAGCACCTTGGGATGCTCGTATTGGCGCGGGATAGCCGAGCTCCTGGGAGAGATCGCCCTCGCCGATCAGGACGAGGCCGATGCCGGGCACCTGCTTCAGGATGTCGGCGAGATTGGCGATGCCCTGGGTGTCCTCGATCATCAGCATGCACCAGGATCTCGCCCTGGGGGGCGAGCGGCCAGACGTCGGCCTTGCCGTAGTATTCCTGCTGGGTCAGGCCCCAGTAGCGCACCGCGGTGGTCGGGCCGTCGCCGCGGATGCCGGCGGGCTCGTAGAGCGGCGCGGTCGAGAGGCGCGGATAGCGGCACGCCGCGACCGCGTTGCGGGCCTGGTCGACGGTGGAGATGTGCGGCCACAGCACGCCGTAGACGCCGAGGTCGAGCGCCTGCTTGGCGAGCCACTGATTGTGCTCGCCGCCATTGGGCGGGATGCGCACCATCGGCGTCACCGCCGGGGCGAGCGTGCCGCCCTGCACGAGCGCGCGGCGATTGAGCATGTACTGCATGCAGTCGCGCAGCGCCCGCGCGTCCCAGAAATTGTGCTCCATCTCGTAGACGATGCCGTCGAATTTCGACGTGCTCATCGCGACGGCCGTCTCGATCTCGGCCTGGGCGAACGAGGTGAAGGCGGGCTTGCCTTCCTCCCAGGCGCGGATGACACCATTCAGACGCGGAAGTTCGGCCATGTCTCTCCCCCGGACGCGGGTCTTGCGTTTTGCGCGCAGAACATAGGGAGCAACGCGCCGCCGGTGCAATCGGAATCTTCGCGGCGCCTCCTTCCCCAATGCGCAGCGACCGATGCGCAGGGTGTGTAGCCCGGATCGAAGCGCAGCGAAAATCCGGGACCGCCCTCCCCGCATCTCCGCTTCGCTCCGATGCGGGCTACAAGCCGATTTTGCGACGTGGCGCACGACCAATCCGTTTGACAAGCCGCAAGCCGGCCTTACGATCCGCGCCACCGAACGCCGGGCCGCACGCAGCAGCGCCGCGCGCCGGCATCGAGCGAGGCGCCATGATCATCGACTGCCACGGCCACTACACCACCGAGCCGCAGAAGCTCCACGACTTCCGCAAGAGCCAGATCGCCGCGATCAAGGATCCCGCGCAGAAGCCGTCGGCGTCCGCGCTCAGGATCAGCGACGACGAGATGCGCGAGAGCGTCGAAGGCGCCCAGCTCAAGTTCCAGCGCGAGCGCGGCACCGACCTCACCATCTTCTCGCCGCGCGCCTCGGGCATGGTCGCACCACATCGGCGACGAGGGCGTCAGCCTCGAATGGTCGCAGGTCTCGCAACGAGCTGATCTACCGCGTCTCCACGCTCTATCCCGACAATTTCATCGGCGTCTGCCAGTTGCCGCAATCGCCCGGCGTCGACCCGAAGAACTGCATCGGCGAGCTCGAGCGCTGCGTCAACGAATTCGGCTTCGTCGGCTGCAACCTCAATCCCGATCCCTCCGGCGGCCATTGGAACGCGCCGCCGATTACCGACCGCTGGTGGTATCCGCTCTACGAGAAGATGGTCGAGCTCGACGTGCCCGCGATGATCCATGTCAGCGCGTCCTGCAATCCCGCGACTTCCACACCACCGGCGCGCATTACATCAACGGCGACACCACCGCCTTCATGCAGCTCATCACCTCGGACCTGTTCAAGGATTTCCCGACGCTGAAATTCATCATCCCGCATGGCGGCGGCGCGGTGCCCTATCACTGGGGCCGCTATCGCGGCCTCGCCCAGGACATGAAGCGGCCGCCGCTCGAAGAGCATCTGCTCAAGAACGTCTACTTCGACACCTGCGTCTATCACCTGCCGGGCATCGAGCTGCTGACCAAGGTGATCCCGGCCGACAACATCCTGTTCGCCTCGGAAATGGTGGGCGCGGTGAAGGGCATCGATCCCGAGCACCGGCCACCATTACGACGACACCAAGCGCTACATCGACCAGGTCAGCGGCCTCTCCGCCGAGGACAAGCACAAGATCTTCGAAGGCAATGCGCGCAAGGTCTACAGCCGCCTCAACAAGCGCGTCCCCGGCAAGGCCTGAGCCGGCGCCGGCGGTCGCTGCGCTTTTCTCGAGCCAGGCGCCGCCGGCCTCGGAACTCGGCCTGCAGAGCGGCCGGCTCCCGTCCCCCGCATGCAGGGGAAGGAGAAATCAATTTCCCACCGGAGCACTCCCTTCATGGCATCCAAGACGATCGACATTCATCCCCACATCATCGCCAATGACGGGGTGCGCTATCCGCTGGCGCCGCTCGGCGGCCATCAGTCCGACTGGTCGCGCACGCGGCCGGTCTCGACCGAAGCGATGATCGCCGCGATGGACGAGGCGGGCGTCGACAAGTCGGCGCTGGTGCAGGCGTCGACCTGCTACGGCCATGACAACTCCTATGTCGCCGATGCCGTCGCGGCGCATCCCGGGCGTTTCACCGGCGTGTTCTCGGTCGACGTGCTCGCCGCCGACGCGCCGGAGCGGATGCGCTACTGGCGCAGCCGCGGCCTCACCGGGCTGCGCCAGTTCACCATCGGCAGCACCATGCAGACCCAGGCCGACTGGATCGACGATCCCCGGGTCTATCCGGCCTGGCAGACCGCCGGCGAGCTCGGCATACCCATCTGCATGCAGATGTCGAAGCAGGCGTTCCCGCAGCTCGTCAACCTGGTGAAGCGCTTCCCGGAGGTCAGGATCGTGCTCGACCATCTGGCGCGGCCGGTGCTGGAGGACGGGCCGCCCTATGCGGAGGCGGCGGGCCTGTTCGAGCTGGCGCGATTTCCGACCATCTATCTCAAGGTGACGCCGCGGACCTTCGCCGAATGCCGCAACGGCAAGGCCACCCCGGAGACGTTCTTCGCCAAGCTGGTGGGCGAATTCGGCGCCTCGCGGATCGCCTGGGGTTCCAACTATCCGGCCTCGGAAGGCCCGCTGAAAGACCTGCTGGCGGTCGCGCGCGCCTCGGTCGCGTCCCTGCCCCAGGCCGACCGCGACTGGATCTTCGCCAAAACCGCGCAGTCGCTCTATCCCGCGCTGGCCGATACATAAGACGAACGAGACCGGAGGAGACGTCGATGCTGACCAAGCCCGACAAAGTGAAGCTCTTCACCCTGATGGGGAACTATCCCAACGCGATGGCGCTCAAGGAGGGCAAGCTCGCCTCGCCCGTCGTCGAGTTCGATTTCGCCGACGTGAAGGTCTCCAACACCGCCTTCAAGCCGCTGGTGCGCGAGGCCAGGTTCGACCTCGCCGAAGTCGCCATCGTCACCTTCCTGCAGGCGCGCACCTACGGCAAGCCCTATGCGCTGATGCCGGCGACCGTGGTCGGCCGCGGCCAGCTCCACACCATCGCCTACAATCCCGAACGCGGGCCGCTCAAGCCGTCCGATCTCAACGGCAAGACGCTGGGCGTGCGCGCCTATACCCAGACCACCGGCGTATGGGTGCGCGGCATCCTCGCCGAGGATTACGGGGTCGATCTCGGCAGCCTCAAATGGGTCACCTTCGAGGAAGGCCATGTCGCCGAATACGCCGATCCGCCCAATGTACGCCGCGCCCCCGAAGGCAAGCAGCTCGTGCAGATGCTGCTCGACGGCGAGATCGACGCGGCGATCGTCGGCGACAAGTTTCCCGATCCCCGGCTCGCGCCGCTCATTCCCGATGCCGAGACGGCCAACCGCAAATGGTCGGAAAGCCATGGCGGCGTTCCCATCAACCACATGCTGGTGATCCGCGAAGAGCTCGCCAAGACGCGGCCGGACGTGGTGCGCGAGGTCTACCGCCTGTTCCTCGAGGCCAAGCAGGCGGCGTTTGCGCAAGGCGGCGTGCCGGCGCTGGACCCCTGGCGCTTCGGCATCGAGGCCAACCGGCGCTCGCTCGAGATCGTCATCGATTTCGCGGTCAAGCAGGGCCTGATCCCGCGCCGCATTCCGGTCGACGAGCTGTTCAGCGACACCATGCGCGCGCTCGGCTGAGCGCGTTTGCCGATGAGCGAAAGACCGCACCGCGCCGGACCGCATCAAGCTCGCGGTCGAGGACGTTTCGAAGACGTTTCGCGTGCGCGGCGCGACCGGCGAGAAGGACGCTCTGCTGCCGGTGCTGCGGCATATCTCCTTCGCGGTCGGCGAAAACGAGATCGTATCGCTGGTCGGGGAAAGCGGCTGCGGCAAGACCACGCTGCTGCGCATCGTGCAAGGCCTGGTCCGGCTCGACCACGGCACCATCCGGCTCGACGGCCACGTGGTGCACGGCCCCGGCCGCGACCGCGGCTTCGTGTTCCAGCAGCCGAACCTGCTGCCGTGGCGGACCGCGATCGGCAATGTGGAACTCGGCCTGGAGCTGCAGGGCGTCGCTGCCGCCCCGCGCCGGCAGACGGCGCAGCGGCTGCTCGCGCTGGTCGGCCTGTCGGTGGCGGCGCGCCAGTTTCCCCATCAACTGTCCGGCGGCATGCAGCAGCGCATCGGGCTCGCCCGGGCGCTCGCCATCGATCCCGCCGTGCTGCTGATGGACGAGCCGTTCAGCGCGCTCGACGCCCAGACCCGCGAGATCCTGCAGCGCGAATTGCTGCGCATCCATGCCGAGACCGGCAAGACCATCCTGTTCGTGACCCACGATCTCGACGAGGCGATCTACCTCAGCGACCGCGTCATCGTGATGGGCGCCAAGCCGGGCCGGATCAAGGCCACCCTGCCGGTGCCGTTCCCACGCCCGCGCGCGGAGCTCCCGCTGCTGCGGGGCGAGCCGGCGTTCCAGAAGATGCGCACGCAGATGTGGGAGCTCATCCGCGCGCCGTCCGCGGCCGCCGCATGAGCGCGCCCCTCGCCGGCCCGAGGCCGGAAGCCGTGGCGCTGTCCGCCGACGGCGTCGCGGAGGACGTGGCGCCCGACATCGAGGAACTCGGGCCGCCGCCGCGCAGCCATCGCAACAAGATCATCCGGCTGGTCTCGGTGGTCGGGGTGCTGGTGGCCTGGGAGGTGTTCGGCCGGCAGATCGACCCGCTGTTCATGTCCTACCCCACGGCGATCGGGACGTCGGCGATCGAGATGATCCGCAGCGGCGAATTGACCGCCGCGTTCCTCGACAGCCTCGGCACGCTGCTGCTCGGCTTCTTCGTCGCCTCGGTGCTCGGGATCGGCATCGGCCTCCTGATCGGCCGCTACCGCACGGTGGAGGCGGCGACCGACTGGCTGGTCAATGCGCTCTACGCCACTCCGCTGGTCGCCATCATTCCGCTGGTGGTGCTGTGGTTCGGGCTCGGCTTTTCGGCCAAGCTGTTCATCGTCGTCATTCTCGCGATCTTCCCGATCCTCATCAACACCGCGGCCGGGGTCCGCAACGTGCCGCAGCCGCTGCTCGATGTCGGCTTCGCCTTCGCTGCCACCGAGCGGCAGCTGTTCACCAAGTTCATCCTGCCGGCGTCGCTGCCCTACATGATGACGGGATTGCGGCTCGGCGTCGGGCGCGCCATCATCGGCATGGTGGTGGCCGAATTCTTCACCGCGATCACCGGGCTCGGCGCCCTGATCGTGAAATACGGCAACCAGTACGACACCGCCGCGATGTTCGTGCCGATCCTCACGCTGATGCTGCTCGGCGTCACGCTGACCGCGCTGATGCGCCGCCTCGAATCCTGGATCGCACCGTGGAAAGACACCATTGGCGATTGACGAGCGAGCGGGTTGGCGCGGAAATTGAAGGGCTTCCACGCGTTCTGATTCCCAAGGTGTCATACCCCGCGAAAGCGGGGTATCCAGTAACCCCTGCGCTTGAGGTGCGCGCGGTTCGCAATTCGACGTCCGGTGGTTACTGGATCGCCCGGTCAAGCCGGGCGATGACAGGGGAAAGCATTCGCAGCCCATTTGGAGAGACCATGCGTTTTGAAGGAACCGATGCCTATGTGGCCACCGACGACCTCAAGGTCGCCGTCAATGCCGCCATCGCGCTGGAGCGGCCCCTGCTGGTCAAGGGCGAGCCGGGCACCGGCAAGACCGTGCTCGCCATCGAGGTCGCAAAGAGCGTCGGCGCGCCGCTGATCGAATGGCATGTCAAATCGACCACCAAGGCGCAGCAGGGTCTCTACGAATACGATGCGGTGACGCGCCTGCGCGACAGCCAGCTCGGCGACGTCCGCGTCAAGGACATCGCGCAACTACATCAAGCGCGGCAAGCTGTGGGACGCCTTTGCCGCCGACCGGCGGCCGGTGCTGCTGATCGACGAGATCGACAAGGCCGACATCGAGTTCCCCAACGATCTGCTGCTCGAGCTCGACCGCATGGAGTTCTACGTCTACGAGACCGGCGAGACCGTCAAGGCGCGGCGGCGTCCGATCGTCGTCATCACCTCCAACAACGAGAAGGAGCTGCCCGACGCCTTCCTGCGGCGCTGCTTCTTCCACTACATCCGGTTTCCCGATGCCGACACCATGCGCGCCATCATCGAGGTGCATTTCCCCGGCATCAAGCAGCGCCTGGTCGCCGAAGCGCTCAAGCTGTTCTACGAGATCCGCGACGTGCCCGGCATGAAGAAGAAGCCGTCGACCTCGGAGCTGCTCGACTGGCTCAAGCTCCTGATGGTCGAGGACATCGGCCCCGATACGCTGCGCGAGCGCGACCCCAAGAAGCTGATCCCGCCGCTGCACGGCGCGCTGATCAAGAACGAGCAGGACGTGCATCTGTTCGAGCGGCTGGCCTTCATGGCGCGGCGCGAGGGGCGGTGAAGGACGAACGCGTCGGCGGCTCTGAATCGTACCGCCACCATCCTTGTCCAAATGCGTCTGAACCAGGAGCCATAGCTGGCCGCTCCGCAATCCGTTCCTACACCGCCTCCTCCGAATCCCCCACCGGCGCCGGCTCGGCCGGCTCGGGGGCCGGGACTGCGTGCGGCCGGGCGCCGGGCGCCGCGATCGGCAGGTCGGGATTGGGCCGGGCCGGGATACGTTCGGCGAGCATGCGCCGCGAGGCGCTCACCATGCGGTAGGCGGGCCGCACCCGCTCCACCGGCTCGCCGGCGGCCTCGCGCTGGCGGCGCTGCAGGAGGGTTTCGTGCCGGCGCGCCGCGCTCGCGGCCATCGCTTCGCTGGCGTGCCACCATGACAGCATCGCCTGGGTCACCACGCGCCCGGCGGCGCCGCCCGCCCATACCAGCTCGTAGGGCAGAAAGTTCTGCCATGTCGCATCGGAATCGATGATCGCGCGGGCGATCAGCTGGCCGGCGATGGCGGACGTGTTGATGCCCTGGCCGCCGAATCCGCTGGTGAGCCAGACGCCCGGCGCAAGCTCCCCGATCTGCGGCATGCGGTGGACCGCAAAGCCCATGGTGCCGGACCAGAAATTCTCGAACGCGACCGTGCCGAGCTCCGGATAGGTGGCGCGGATCGCCCGCGCCAGGCGCTTTTCCATCCAGGCGGCATTGCGCTTCGCTGATCGAGACGCCGCCGGACCACATCAGGCGGTCGCCGTCGATGATCCGGTAGGAATAGTCGCCATAGCGGCTGTCGCTGACCGCGCCGCGATAGGACATGACCGATGCGAGCCGCGCCCCCAGGGGCTTGGTCACGCCGGTATAGGCGGTGACCGGCACCAACGTATCGGCGATGCGGTTGGCGACGTTGCCGAGATAGACGTTCCCGGCAAGGACGACGCGGCCGGCGCGCACCCGCCCGTTGGCGGTCGAGATGCGCTTGCGCACGCCGGCGGGATCGACCGAGAGCACCGGCGTGTTTTCGAAGATGTAGACGCCGGCGCGCTCCGCCGCGCCGGCGAGGGCGAGGGCGTAGGCCAGAGGATTGATCTGGAACGCGTGGGGATGATTGACGGCGCTGAAATAATGGTCGGAGCGCAGCACGTCGCGGACCTGTTCGAGCGACCACGCCTGGACCTCGACCCCGAGGTCCTCCGACAGCAGCCGCGCCCGGGCAAGCGTGGTTTCGCGATCGTCGGTCTTGGAGACGTCGAGCCAGCCATAGCCCTGCACGACCCCGCTCATGCCGATCTCGGCAATGGTATCGCGCACGTAGCGGACGCCGGCTTCCGAGAGCGCCCACAGCGCCCTGGTCGCGGGCAAGCCGATCCGCTCCACGACCTTTTCGATATTGGCCGGATAGCCCGGCATCACCAGCCCGCTGTTGCGCCCCGACGCATTCCAGGCGATGCGCCTGGCTTCGAGGACGGCCGCCGACCACCCGCGCCGCACGATTTCCCGCGCCACGGTCAGGCCGGCCAGGCCGCCGCCGATGATGCAGACGTCGACGTCGATCTCGAACCCGAGCGACGCCCGCGCCGGCGGCAGGGTCGTCACACGCGAATACCAGGTCGGTCCGAATTCGGATTGATCGGCGCCTTCCATCTGATCCAGCCTCGGACCCCGTTCTGGTCAAGCCTGCACCGACTCGCGGGAGGTCGGCGCCATCAACGCCCCGGGGGCAGGGGTCGCAGGCCTCCGCGCCGACCCACACAGGCGCGCCCTACCACGCCTCCCCGCCCGGGCCAAGCCCGCATGCTCGAGCGAAGTCGCAATCACGCCATGCTTCATCAATCACTCTAGACTTTCCCCCGGACAAAATCGATGCTGCCGCCATGCGCCGATTGATGCTGCTGCGCCATGCCAAATCGGACTGGTCGTCGCCGGGGATGCCCGACCGCGAGCGGCCGCTCAATGCGCGCGGCGCCACCGATGCACGCACCATGGGAGTCTATCTGGCGCACCATGCCCTGATCCCGGAACGCATCCTGTGTTCGTCGGCCAAGCGGACCCGGCAGACGGCGGAGGCGATCGTCGAGGAATGGCCGGAAGGCGTGGAAATCGCTTATTCCGATTCCCTCTACGAGGCATCTCCTGAAGCCATCCTCGCGCTCGTCCGCACGGTGGCCCCCAATGTCCATGGGCTCCTGGTGATCGGCCACAATCCCGGTCTCCACGAAGCTGCGCGCATGCTGATCGCAAGCGGTGACATCGAACCGCGCGAACGGCTGCACGAGAAGTATCCGACCGCCGCGCTGGCGGTGTTGGATTTTCCCATCGACGCCTGGGGCAAGCTGCACCGCCAGTCGGGCCGGCTCGACCGTTTCGTCACGCCGCGCTGGATTGCAGCAGCGGCGAGCTGAAACGGGCAAGCTGAAACAGGCAAGCTGAAACAGGCAAGCCGAACCGCTACGTTTGCCCATTGATTCGGCAATGAAGGAATAACGACATGTTCAAGCGGATCCTGGTCCCGGTCGACCTTGCGGACACCGACCTCGCCAAGTCGGCGATCGAGACCGCCGTATCGCTTTCGCGCGCCTCGGGCGGCTCGATCCGGCTGCTGAACGTGCTGCCGGCGACCCCGGCGATGCTGGCCGAATATGTGCCGCCCGACTTCGACGCGCAGCAGCGCCAGACCGCCGAAGAAGCGCTCGCGATCATCGCCAACGAGAGCGGAACCGAACCCGCCCACATCACCACCGTCGTCCGCCAGGGCGGCATCTATCACGAGGTGCTCGAAGAGGCGAAGACCTACCACGCCGATCTCATCGTCATGAGCTCGCACCGTCCAGCCATGCGGACCTATTTCCTCGGCTCGAATGCCGGCCATGTCGTGCGCTATGCGCGGTGCTCGGTGCTGGTGGTGCGGCATGCGGAATAGGCTGCCGCCTCGCATGCGGTTCCGGCCCCGCGCGCCGTCCGTGCTATGGAATTGCCCCCCTGCCCCTCCCCCGCAAGCGGACCGCAAGCGGGGAAGGGGACCAAAATCGAAGCGATAATTCGCGCACGAACCCTTAGTTCGTCGGGGGCCAACTCGTCGGCGGGTGCGGCACATGCAGCGTCATGAGCACGATCGGCGCGCCGCCGGTCGGGATGACCTGATGGGGCGTGTTGGCCGGAACGATGAGCATATCGCCCTTGACGACGGCCTGGGAGTTGCCGCCGGCGATCGACGAGCCGCCCAGATTGTTGGCATTATTGCGCTTCTCATCGACGAGTTTGCCGCCGGTGACGATGTTGCCGGTGCCTTCGAGCACAACCATCAGCTCCGCGTCCTTCTCATGGACGGCCGCAGGCGACGTGCCGGGACGGTATTCGAGCTGGGCCCGATAGGGCGTGAGCGACAGGATCGGCTCGGCCACCAGCGGGGCGTCACCCTTGCGGTCGGCCTTCGCCTTGTCGATCAGTCCCATGATCTCCTTGTTGTTCATGAAGGTCTTCAACGGCGGAGTGCCCTGAGCCAGAGCGCTCGAGGCCACCGCGGTGGCGAGAAACGTGAAAGCCAGAAATTGCAGGCGCATGGGGTTCCTCCTGTTAGCGGCCGCAGGCCGCCGCTTACGCGTAAAGAGCCGCAAGGCCTCTTGCAAGAGGCTCAGGACGGGGTGGAGACGGGGTCGGGCGCCTCCGCCTCCATGGCCCATCGCGGGACCGCAGCGGGACCGCAGCGGTGGGAACGGCGGCGGCAACCGGCTATAGTGCCGGTGCGCCGCATCCGGCCGACGCCGGCAAGCATTCGTCTTTCACCATGCGCGGCCGGACAGGGGGAAACATGATTGGTCGTCTTTCGCGTCACGTGGTGTTGTGCGTGTTGTCCGTCATGGCCGCGCTGGCCGCCGCCCCTGCCGGCGCCGCCGATCTCAAGGTGATCTCCGCCGGCGCGGTGCGCGGCCTGATCGCACAGATCATCGACGACTATTCGCGCCAGACCGGCCAGAAGTTCGACTTCACGATCGGCACCACCGGGCAACTGCGCAACATCATCGCGTCGGGCCAGCCGGCCGACCTCATCATCGTCTCGGTGCCGCTGATGGGAGAACTCGAGAAGACCGGCAAGCTCACGCCCGGCAGCCGCGCCGATCTCGGCCGCGTCGGCATCGGCGTCGCCGTCCGCGACGGCGCGGCGGTGCCCGACGTCTCGACATCCGAGGCGTTGAGGAAGGCTCTGGTCGCGGCGCGCTCGATTGCCTACACCGACCCGGCCGAGGGCGGCACCTCCGGAATCCACTTCGCCGGGGTGGCCGACCGCTTCGGCATCGCCGATGCCGTCAAGCAGAAGGCGGTGCTGACGCGGGGCGGCCGCGAAGCCGCGATCGAAGTGGCGGAGGGACGCGCCGAAATGGCGATCGTGTTCATCAGCGAGGCCATGGCGGTCAAGGGCATCAAGCTGGCCGGGCTGTTGCCGCCGGCGCAGCAGGACTACTCCGCCTATGCCGCCGCGATCCCCGCGAACAGCACCGATCCCGCCGCGGCCCGCGCCTTCATTGCCGCACTCACCTCGGCGGCGATGGCCGAGCGCTGGCGCGCCAATGGCTTCGAGCCGCCGAAGTAAGCCGAAGTAAAGAGAGTGCGGCCGGGGCGCCGCGGCGCTGGCCGCAACACGCACCGGGTGCAGTGCACTTTCCGTGCGCTGGCCACGATGACGACGGTGTCACAGATTGAAGCGGTGGCGCGCCGTGCGGCATTCGTCGTCGCCGGGCAGACACGCCTTGCAGACGTCGGGCCGCACTGCATAGACGGCGCAGGCGGTGGCGACGCCGACCTCCCCCACCAGCGCCGTGCAGCGATCGCCGTTGCAGCGCATGCGGCCGCGTTCGTCATCGACGAACCGGCGCGGGATGCGTTCCAGCGCGGCGTCGTCCTCCAGGGAAAACCGCGGCCACTCGGAGGAATAACAGCAGCAAGCGCCGCAGGCCTGGCAATCGAGCGCCTCATCGAAAGCCGGCCCGGTATCGCCGACGCTTTCGATCCGGCCGACGCGCATTAGCGTTGCCGCGCCTTGCGGGCGGCATAACGGGCATCGCGGGCGGCCTTGCGCTCGGCCTCCAATGCCAGTTCGCGAGCCGCTTCGGCGGCCTCCGTGGCGGCCTTGTGGGCGGCAGCTTCGGCGGCGAGGCGGACCGCCTCCGCCTGCGCCCGCGCGACCTCGGCTTCGCGGGTCGCCTTGCGTTCGGCAGCGCGTGCATCGCGCGCAAGGCTCGCCGCCAGGCGGGCGGCCTGACGCTCGGCGATGGCCGGGTCATCCGGCCGCGGCCTTGCCCGAAATTTCTCCAGCAGCGCCTGCTTGGCCTTCGCCGCCGTGGTCAGCCGTTCGTTGAAATCGTCGTCATTCTTCAAGGCGCTCATCGTTCCCTATTCGTTCCGCAGAGGCATCCGGCGCTTGACTACCGCACCTCCCCTGCCTGCGAAAGAGCAAATGGGGAGGGCAAAGGGTAAAGCAAGACAAAAGGGAAAGCCGCCCCGGGGGGCGGCCTTCGGGATTACTCGGCCGTCACGCCGCCTGGATGGTGCCGACGGCGATCTTGCCGGTGCGGCGGTCTTCCTGGGTGTCGAAGGAGACCTTCTGGCCCTCGACCAGGCCGCGAATGCCGGCCCGCTCCAGGGCGGTGGCGTGGACGAACACGTCCTTGCCGCCATTGTCCGGCTGAATGAAGCCGAAGCCCTTCTGGCTGTTGTAGAATTTCACCGTTCCCGTATCCATGACAGTTCCTTCGCTGGAGTGCGCTGGTGGCGCGATCCAAACCGATGGTTGCCATCGGTCTGGAAGCGTCGCCGGCCCGAGATCACGCAAAAATGCGCAATCGAAAGCCTTGGTTAAGTCGAATTTTGGAGAGGTCTCTGAGCGCGTGCGCCGCGCTTTACAGCGAAGGCGATACGGCCAAATCGTCCGGCCAAACGTCGATATCACTCCAAATAGGGGCGAATCGCGGTTTTTGCAAGACAAACCGTCGCGATGGCATCGCCATGGCTGGACGTTATACGATCCTGCAACTACATATGAATTTCCGTGCGGGGCGACCCAAACGGAGGGTTCCCGCCGGTTTGGAAGTCGTCCACCGCTTCATCGTTGGTCGGCCGTCCAGCATCTGGAACCGAAGGCCGGGGTCGGCACCCATTTGGAGCGCTTCGCATGCGGATGTTGATGTTGATTGGTCTCGCGGTGTCGATGTGGACCGCACCGTCGACCGCTGCCGAAGACACCAGAAGCGCTGGCTTCATGTTGCCGCACTGCAAGGCAGGGCTCGATCCCGCCACCCGCGATGCCGTCGGGGGCGGATGTCTCGGCATCGTGGGCACGTTGTCCTTCGTCAGCCACGTTCTCGACCAGGGATTGCAGTTCTGCCAGCCCAGCACGATTTCGCCGGAACAAATGCTGGGCACGGTCATCGACTTTGTTGAAACCCACCCCGAGCGGATGCAGGAAGATTTTCGATTGCTCGCGCTGACGGCCATGCACGATGCGTGGCCGTGCCGGGAATAGAAACAGGAGGCGGCGTTGGCGAGCAATACCAAGGACCAGGCGCGGACGGAAGCGAGCCTGAAGAAGAAGGAACTCCAGGCGCGGGAGGCCTCCAAGGCCATGGCGGAGTACGAAGCCGCGAGCCGGGCCCTGGTGGAAAAGACCGCCAAGCTGCGCTCGCTGCGGCTGGCCAGGGAAGCCGCCGAGGCGGAAGCGCGGGCCAGCAAGCCCGCCGCCAAGGCCAAGAAGGCCAAGATCGCCGGCAAGTAGCAAGCCGGGCGGCAAGGAGCGAGTCGCCTGACCGGCTTGGGTTCCGACTTGGGTTCCGATTTGGGTTCCGGGCTTGGGTTCCAAATACCGGGAGAGGCCGAGCCGACTATTCGAGCAGCGGAGGCCTGGCCGGACAGCATCTGTCCGGTTCGCATCCGCCGGAGAGGATGGTGCCGCAGCATGATGAAGCGCGAAAAGTTCGACATCGCGACCATCTATGTTCCGGTCAAGCGCCGGAGCACGCTCAAGCCGGACGTCGTCCAGGACATCGCCCGCAGCATGCTGGAGCGCGGCCAGGAAACGCCGATCCTGGTGCGGCGCGACGGCGACCGCCTCGTCCTCGTGCACGGCCTGCACCGGCTGGAAGCCTGCAAGGCATTGGGCGAGGAGACGATCCTCGGCTACCTCGTGCAGGCGCAGAAGCATTAGCGCCGGCCATGGTCGCGGCGCCGATCCGCCGGCCCGCCATCTCCGGTTAGTGAATGGATCGCGCCAAGTCGTTCTTACATCACGTCACTTCAGGCCGAGAAACCGCTTCACCGCCACCACCGTGCCGGCGGGGTCTTCCTCCTCAGGCGCATGGCCGAGTCCGTCGAAGATCTCGAGCGTGCTGCCGGCGATGTCGCGATGGAAGCGCTCGGCATCATCGGGCGGTACCAGTCGGTCGCGCCCGCCCCAGATGATGAGCGTGGGAACCTTGATTTCGGGGATGCGGACCGCGAGCGCGGTGCGGCGCGGCTGGTTGAACCGCGCCACCATGGCCTGCCGGTTGCCCTCCCGCAGCGTGATCTCGTAGGCGCGGTCCACCATCAGATCGGTGACCTTGGCGGGATCGCCGAACACGTTGCGCATGCCGGACGCGATGAGGAAGCGCGGCAAGGTGTGGGACAGCATCTGGTTGAGCCCCGGCAGGCGCGCGATGCGGAAGCCGAGCGGGATCGAGGTCGAATGGGCGGGGTAGCCGCCGGAATCGACCAGGATCAGCTTGTCCACCCGCGACGGTTCGAGCACCGCCGTCGCCCAGGATATCGCGCCGCCGAGCGAATTGCCGCCGAGCACGCAATGGGCGACGCCGAGCTTGTCGAGCAGCGCGACGACGAAACGCACCGAGGCCTCGAGCGAATAGTCGCCGTCCGGCGACGGGCCGGTGAGCCCGAACCCCGGCAGGTCGAAGGTGATCACGCGGCGCTGCTCCTTGAGCGCCGGCACCCAGCCCTCCCAGGCGTGCAGGTAGGATCCGGTGCCGTGGATCAGCACGATGGGGCTCGGATCGTCGCGCGGCCCCTCGTCGCGCAGGTGCACCTTCATGCCGGCGATGTCGACGAACACCGAGGGCGGCGGCGCCCAGCGGCCGACCAGCGACTCGACCGGACGATCCGGCGCCCAGGTCGCAACGAAGAAGCCGGCGACCAGCAGTACGAGGACCGCCAGCACTGCGCCCAGGATCATCATGGCCGATCTCACGGTGGGTCTCCGAGGATGCGTGTGACGAGATTATAGCGGAATCGCGAGCAGGGTATCGATCTGGCGGCTGTCGAGAATGACGGCCTTCTCGGCGAAATGCGCCGCGGTCGCCCCGTCGGGCACGACGCGATCCTCGTAGCAGCCGGTGGCGAACAGCATGGTCTCGCCGCTGTGCATGATGCGCGCCACCATGAAAGGCGTGCGCGCCCGCAGGCCGGCGCCGTCGGCGGCGAGGATGCGCGGCGCTCCCAGCACATGGCGATAGCGCTGGCTTTCGTAGACATTGGCCTCGCGCAAGGCCCGCACGCGGTCGCGCAGCATCGCGCGCGAGGTGGCGTAGATGAGGCTCAGCGGCAGGCCCTGGGCGACGTTCTCCGCCGTGGTGATGCGGTAGCATCCGTCGTCGGCGAAGAAGTCGGGCCACGCCTCGAGGCGATCGTCGTCGATCGCCTCGACATAGCGCGCATTGAGTTCCTGGACCCGGTAGACCTGCTCGATGCTCATGCCCGTCGCATTCCGTTTCGCGCGCCAGTGCCACAAGCGCGGGCTTCCGATCTCCCTCCTCTTGAACGAGGGAGGACTCATAGCGCACGCCACCCGCGACCCCTCCCCGACCCCTTCGGGATGGGCACGCCTGCATCGGTGTGCTCCCTCTCCCCGCGCGCGGCTATCGTATGCGCACATCGTGAAGCTGGATACCTCTCCCCGCGTGCGGGGAGAGGTGCAGCCGTGCCGCGCAAGATGTGTCCGCCCCGTAGCCCCGACCCTCCCCGACCCTCCCTCTTTCAGAGGGCTTTCAGAGCGAGGGAGAAAAGCTTCAAAGCTCCATGTGGCGGCGATAGTCCTTCCAGAAGCCGCGCACCGCCGCCTCGCTGACCCGGCTCTCTTCCGAGGCGGTGCCGCTGCCGCCCATCTCGACCAGGGATTCCTCGTCGTCCGCGCCGCCGGTGCCGCGCTGCACGAAGCCGGTGGCGGCGCCGTCCTCCAGCGAGATGAAACCGGCGGGCCCGATCAGGTTGGCCTGGCGCAGGCGCACGCTCGGTCATGCGCCTCGTCGTCGGTGGCAAAGCCGAAGCAGGTCCACACCAGCTCGGTCCGGTCGAGGCCGCGCGGCACCACCCGGCGCACCGCCAGCGAGTTGCGGATCTGCTGCAGCAGGAAGCCCGGGGAACACCGTGAGAATCTGCAGCCCGATGCCGTCGCCGAACTCGTCGACATTCTCCAGGAGCTCGGGCGCTTCCAGCGCGATAGCCGTCATGGGCGGTGCGCATGCCGGCCTGCTCGTATTCCTTGCCGGCGACGTCCTGGCGCATCGAGTAGCTGACGTGGTTGCCGCCGCTCTCGCTGACCACGAGGCCGCCCTTCTGCGACAGCCGGTTGAGCCGGAAGGTGGTGAAGAACATGTGCAGCAGGCTGGCGTGATAGCTGTCCCTGGTGTTCTCCACATAGAGCTTCCAGTTGCTCGGCAGCATCTGGGTGTAGCCGCCGAAGAGCTTCACCGGCGCGCGCATCACCCGCCTGATATGGGCGGCGATGTCGGGCCCGAGATAGTCGCTCGAGCGGCGGCGTCGTCGGCGCCGAGCGTGCCGAACACCAGCCCGGCGAAGCTTTCCGATGCGCAGCCGGCGCGGCGCGTGCTCCTCCGGCTTGCAGTCGGCCGGCATGCCGCCCTTGCCGGCGATGCCGCGCCGGAACGCGACCCCGGTGAGCTTGCCGGTGAGATCATAGGTCCAGTTGTGATAGACGCAGATGATCTCGCTTCGCCTCGCCGCGCTCCTTGAGGCACAGCAGCGAGCCGCGATGGGCGCAGCGGTTCTCGAAGGCATGGATGGCGCCGTCGTGGTCGCGGGTGACCACCACCGGCATGTCGCCGAGATTGGAGAGCCGGAACGCATTGGGCTGCGGCAGCTCCGCCTCGAGGCACAGGAAGGTCCAGGCATTGCCGCGGAAGATGCGCTCCTGCTCCTGCGCATAGAGGTCGCGGTCGGTGTAGAGCCAGTAGGGAACGCGGGTGAGCCCTTCCGCCGGCCATGGGCGCCGGCCCGCATGGATGTTCATGACGCCGCTCCGTAGTGGTGCGACCCAAACCGATGGTTCCCGTCTGTTTGGATAAGTCGCCCCACGGTTATAATAGTGAGTGGGCTGACTTGTCCCGACATTTGGGAAGCAAATGTCGGGGTCGGCCATGCTGCCGATCTCGAGCTTGACGCCGCCGCCGGATCAGGCGCCCAGAGCCTCCTCGCCCATGAAGCGCGCCGACGCCATCAGGATCGCTGCCGACCGGCTCGGCCGATAATTCCTCGAAACGCCGCGCGACCTCCGGCGAGCGGATCGCCGCGGCGATGTCGGCGCTGATCTTGTCGACGATCGCGCGCGGCGTCTTCGGCGGCGCCACCACCGCGAACCACGCCGAGGACGCAAAGCCCGGCAGCGTCTCGGCGATGGTCGGCACGTCCGGCAGCGTGGCCATGCGCTTCCCCGTGCCGACCCCGAGCAGCCGCAGCTGGCCGCCTTTGACCAGCGGCAGCGAGACGCCGAGATTGTCGAACATGATGTCGCAATCGCCGGCGAGCAGGCCCTGCAAGCGCCGGCGCCGAGCCGCGATAGGGCACGTGGACGAACTGCACCTTCGCCATCATCTGGAACATCGCCGAGGTGAGGTGCGAGGTGGTGCCGTTGCCCTGGGTCGCCGACGTGAGCCTGCCGGGATTGGCGCGCGCATCGGCGATCAATTCGGCGACCGTTTTCGCCGGCACCTTGCGCGGGATTGACCACCAGCGCATTCGGCACGATGCCCATCACCGAGACCGGCAACGAAGGCGGACGGATCGAAGCCGAGCTTGGGGTAGAGGCTCTGGTTGATGACGAGCGGCGGCGCCGGCGACGCCAGCAGCGTGTAGCCGTCGGGCTCGGCATTGAACGCCGCCTCGGCCCCGATATTGCCGGCGGCGCCCGCCTTGTTCTCGATCATCACCGCCTGCTTCCATTTGCGCGACAGCCAGTCCGCCACGATGCGCGGCATCAGGTCGGCGGTCCCGCCGGCCGGAAACGGCACGATGATCCGCACCGCGCGCGTCGGGTAGGTAACTTCCGGGTAGTCCTGGGCGCAGGCCGCGACCGGAACCATGCCGAGGGTCGCGGCGGCGAGGCCCGCCCGGACCACGGCGCGGCGCGGCCAGGCGGCCAACGGACCCGACTTCGATCCCGGCTCAGGTGTCATGGCTTGGGCGATTAACACGACGACGCCCGGGGAGCCAGTCGTCACGATGGTCCCGGTTGTCCGATCAGTCGAGCTTGACCCCGGCGGCCCGGATCACGCTGCCCCAGTATAGGCTCTCCTCGCCCATGAAGCGGGCCGACGCATCGGGATTGCTGCCGACCGGCTCGGCCGACAATTCGTCGAAACGCCGCGCGACCTCCGGCGACCGGATCGCCGCGGCGATGTCGGCATTGATCTTGTCGACGATCGGCGCGCGGCGTCTTCGGCGGCGCCACCACCGCGAACCACGCCGAGGAGGCAAAGCCCGGCAGCGTCTCGGCGATGGTCGGCACCTCGGGCAGCGCGGCCATGCGCTTCGCGCGTGCCGACCGCCAAGAGCCGCAATTGGCCGCCCTTCACCAGCGCCAGCGAGACCCCGAGATTGTCGAACATGATATCGAAGTCGCCGGCGAGCAGGCCCTGCAAGCGCCGGCGCCGAGCCGCGATAGGGAACGTGCAGGAACTGCACCCTCGCCATCATCTGGAACATCTCCGAGGTGAGGTGCGAGGTGGTGCCGTTGCCCTGGGTCGCCGACGTGAGCCTTGCCGGGATTGGCGCGCGCATAGGCGATCAGCTCGGCGACGCTGCGCCGGCACCTTGTCGGGGTTGACCACCAGCGCATTCGGCACGACGCCCATCACCGACGACCGGCACGAAGGCGGACGGATCGAAGCCGAGCTTGGGATAGAGGCTCTGGTTGATGACCAACGGCGGCGGCGGCGCCGAGAGCAGCGTGTAGCCGTCGGGCTCGGCCTTGAACGCGGCCTCGGCCCCGATATTGCCGCCGGCGCCCGGCTTGTTTTCGATGATCACCGCCTGTCCCCATTTGCGCGACAGCCTGTCGCCACGACGCGCGGCATCAGGTCGGCGGTGCCGCCGGCCGGAAACGGCACGATGATCCGGACCGCGCGCGTCGGATAGGTAACTTGCCGGGTAGTCCTGGGTGCAGGCCGCGGCCGGAATCATGGCGAGGGTCGCGGCTGCGAGGCCCGCCCGGACCACGGCGCGCCGCGGCCAGGCGGCCAACGGACCCGACTTCGATCCCGGCTCAGGTGTCATGGCTTGGGCGATTAACACGATGACGGCCGGGGAGCCAGTCGTCACGATGGGCGCTGCTCGGGCGTCGCCGTAGCCAACCCTTGGTGCACGAGTTTGACCAGCAGATCGGTGGTGAAGCCATGCGCCAGCATGATCGCCTCGACCGGACTGCGAGCAACCGCAGCGCCCGATGCCCCTCGGCGCTCACTGCCACGGCGCGGCACCAGGGCCACTCAGCCGCGCCGGTCGCTCCTGCCAGTTCGGCCGGGCGTCGGCACCGATGATGCCGCAGCGGGTGCAGACCATGCGGGGGCCGAACGACGGCACTGGCAGGTGATCTGGCCGAGTCGGCGCTCAGGATCGCCCGGTGGTGGCACAGCCAGCAGCACACGTCGAGCGACCGTACGCCGTTGGCGCATGTTGCCGAGGGTCATCAGGTCGCCGGGTGGGATCGTGGTCGTGTGCTCATGCCCGGTAGCCTGGCTTGTCCTTCGGCGGAGGTACGCGCGCGCCGGTCGGTCAAGTTCGGTACGTCCCCGCTGCGCACATGGCGGTATGGGTAAGGAATCAGAAAAAGCGAGAAACTGGGTAGGGGCCTCGATCTGGGTTTCCGCGATAAGCTGCGACCGGGCTCACGAAGCAAGTCGCCAACACGGCAACAAGTATGAGTGCCATGAGACGCATGTCGTTCTCCTCTAACAGTGGCTTGCGACCAAAGAAAGCCGCCTTGACACCGAAATAAGGACCGCAAGGACATCCGGCAATGCCACGCATCCTAATTCGGCCCGTCATCGGGCCACGGATCGGCGCTCAAGATCGCCCGGTGGTGGCACAGCCAACAGCACACGTCGAGCGACCGCACGCCGTTGGCGCGCATGTTGCCCAGGGTCATGGGCGGCCCGGCTTGAGATCGCGGTGTGCTCATGCCGGGGAGGATATTCGCGTCAGCAGTGCCACGGCAAGTTCCGGCCGGTGCGCGCTACTGCGGGACACGGTGCCGGGCCAGCTACAGGCCACGCTCCAAAACGTCGATCGTGACCTTAAAGCCATTCGGCAGGGAGCGCAGGCGTTCATATAGGAAGTGAAACCCCATGCGGTCGTACAAGGCGCGTGCGCGCAAATGTTCGCGTACCACGCCGAGGCGCAGTGCGTGGCCACCCTGCTGCCTGACATGCGCGCAGATCGCCTCAAGGGCGCGGGTGCCCAAGCCAAGACCACGATTCGCGGGCCCGACGAAGATCAGTCCGAGATACCAGATATCGTCCTTGGGATGGCCACGGAGGAGATCGATGACCGCGGACAGGACGCCATCGTGATTGAAAACCACGTAGACGAACTTGTCGCGAAGTTCCTTGCCTTCGGGCATTTCGTTGAGCAAGCCCAGTGCATCAGTCGGGCCTGGCGGAGCGCCTTGAGTGCTCGTGAAGAAATCAGGATCGGACTCGAGCAACGCGCGAACCTGCGCCTCGTCGTTCGGTTCCATAGAGCGGACGGCATATCCCCGCAATTCCACGCTAAGCCTCAGATGTTACGGCGTCCGGTTGCCGAGGTGCTGCGGGAAAATCAGTCCGAAAAACCGAGAAAATTGCTGAAGCGCTCAATCGGCTCTCTCGGCATATCAGCCGGTTTATAGCTGCTCCCTCGTCGGCATAGCCAAGCGAACATGCCGCAAACCACGTCGTGACCATTCAATGGGGGCATAGAGAGGTGCCGCTTACGAACCTCTCCCTGAAAGCCCGGCTTGGTGCCGGGCTTTTGCTTCAACGTATCACGATGGCGAAGCGGAACCGACCGCCTCGCCCAAAGCCGTGAGGAGATTAAGCGGCCCGCTTGAACGCTTCCTGCACCGCGTGATTGGCGCGATCGAAGGCAGCGCGCGTTTCCGCCAGAGCAGCCGTCAGCGCGGACCATGACTGGGTCCCTGCTTCGTGCAGCTTCTTCTGGAGTTTTTCCTCCGCCGCGGCGGCATCGGCGTTCATCCGCTTCACGGTCGTGTCGACTTCGGCCCGACGCTCGGCTGCGAATTCTTTGGCAGCGATCTGAAACTTGTCGGCCGCTTCGTGCCAAGCTTTCACCTGGGCGGCAGCCTGAACCTTAAAGGTCGCCTGTTGTTGCTCGATCTGCTTGCCGAAAGTCTCAACATATTTCTTGACCTCAGTCTCGAAGGAACTCCATTCAGATTCCAGTTGTGCCTTCGCTTTGATCCAGGCGGCCTCGTTGGCTTCCGCCTGCTTCTTGACGATAGACCGGAAATCATCACGTTTTTTGCGAATGTCGGCGAGAACTTGGTCCGCCTTCACACGGGCATCGGCGTGCAATTCGCTGACTTTGCTTTCAAGAGATGCCAATATAGCGTCCATCTCATCCACTCGCTCTTTTGCCCAATTGAGGTAAAAGTGCAATTTGCTATGTGTAGGCATTTGCTCTCTCCATCGGCGCTACGCGCCCCCGTGGGGATAGAAACGGGCGAGCGCTGGAGGGAGAGCTACTAGCCCTTCGCCGTGACTGTCATGTTGAGACAGATCAATGTGCCCATGGCCGTTTGCTATCGGAGCCATGGCGATCATGGTGTCATCGCAATAGCATAGGCGATCAATATCCCGCCGGGACTATCCGAGGACGATGGCGCCGGGACTTGCCTGCCCCCGCCGACGCGTGATCGAATAGGCGCAATGCGCCTTCGGGTCGCACCCCGATGATCGAAAGGCGCCATGTCTGCGGCGGACCGTCGTCCTGACTCACCGATATCGCGACGCCCGCGGCAGCGGGGATCGCGAGTGCCGGATCGGGGCGCGGTGACGCCATCACCAGGACGGCAATCCGGGAGGGTCCGATGAAACACCTGATCCGCGTCGTCGCGCTTGCGGCGGCGGTGGCGGCGAGCGGGCCGGTCGCCAATGCGCAGGTCTATCCGTCGCGGCCGATCACCATGAACGTGCCCTATGCGGCGGGCGGGCCGCTGGACGTGATGGGGCGCATCGTGGCGGAGGGCCTGGGGCGGGCGCTCGGCCAGACCATCGTGATCGAAAACGTCGGCGGCGCCGGCGGCAGCCTCGGCGTCGGCCGGGTCGCGCGCGCCGCCCCCGACGGCTACACCATCAGCGCCGGCAACTGGAGTTCGCACGTGGCGACCGGCGCGATCTACACGCTGCCCTACGATCTGCTCAAGGACCTCGAGCCGGTCGCGCAGCTCCCCTTCGAGACCGACCTGATCATCGCCAGGAAGGACTTCCCCGCCAACACGCTCGGCGAATTGATCGCCTGGCTGAAGCAGAATCCCGGCAAGGCCTCGGCCGGGACCAGCGGCATCGGCGGCCCGTCCTACATGTCGGCCGCCTTCTTTCAGATCAGGACCGGCACGCGCTTTGCGCTCGTGCCCTATCGCGGCTCCGGTCCGGCCCTGCTGGACCTGGTGGCCGGCCAACTGGACCTCATGATCACCGGCCCGGCCATCGTGCTGCCGCATCTGCGCGACGGCGCCATCAAGGCCTATGCGGTCACCGCCAAGGACCGCATCGCTGAGGCGCCGGAGGTTCCCACCACCGACGAGGCGGGACTGGCGGGGTTCTATTTCTCGGTATGGTCCGGGCTGTGGGTGCCCAAGGGAACCCCGCGCGAGATCATAGCGAGGCTGAACGAGGCGGTGCGCGCCGCCCTCGCCGATCCCGCCGTGCGGCAGCGGCTGGCGGTGCTCGCGATCGAAATCCCGCCGCCCGATCAACTCGGACCGGAAACGCTCGGCGCCCTGCACAAGGCCGAAATCGAGAAGTGGTGGCCGATCATCAAGGCGGCGAACATCAAGGGGGAATGATCCCGGGCGCCGGCCGATCGCGGGGGGTCAGGGAGGAGCAAGGCCGCCGCACGGACAGCGCTGCGAGAGCCCCCTCCCCCTCCCCGCGCGCGGGGAGAGGTGCTTCCGTACCCCTGCGGGGCGATGTGCGCTCGCTTGAGAGGTATTCTAATACCAAACGCCGCGCCCCCGTGCAAATAATTCTACTTTGCATGGGGTTGTTTTTCGAAAATCGAGCCGCTCCGGCGCCGCCGAGCCGCGGCCGGCGATGGTCGGGCCTGGAGCTACTTCCGCCCCTTGAGCTCTTGATACACGGCGGTGACGAAGCGGTCGGCGCTCGACTCGGTGCCGCCTGCGACTTTCGCGTCATAGGGCGCCGTGACCTTGGCGGCGAGCACGTCCTGCAGCGACTTACCCTGCGCGATCATCTGCTGCACTTTCTGCTGCACGGCGAGAATCATGTCGCGATAGGGGATGATGTCGTCGCGCTTGATGAGGGTGCCGTGGCCGGGCACCAGCGTCGTGTTCGCGTCGGCGGACTTCATGGTGGCGTCGAGCCCCTCCAGCATGCCCTTCAGCGAGCCGCCATTGCCGATGTCGATGAAGGGGTAACCGTAATTGCGGTAGAAATCGCCGATGAAGAGCACGTTCGCCTTCTCGAACTTGATGTTGGTGTCGCCGCCGGTATGGGCCGCCCGGATCGGAATGAAATCGACGACTTCGCCGTTCATGTGGATCTTCACCGGCTCCCCCATCCCGTAGGTGACGACCGGGAAGCCGGCGGGATTGGCCACCGGGTTGGTGGCGGCATTGGGCGCCTTCGACAGGCCGACCATCCCTTCGCGCAGCTCTTCGCGGGCAAAGATCACGGCGCCCTGCTTGGCAAAGAACGCGTTGCCCGCGGTGTGGTCGCGATGAATGTGGGTGTTGACGAGATAGCGGATCGGCCCGCTGCCGATGCGCCGGACCGCCGCCAGGACCTTGTCGGTGAGCTGGGCGTATTGCGAGTTGATCATCAGGATGCCGTCCGGTCCGGCGAGCACGCCGATTCTGACCGCCCGCCGCATCCTCGTGGGACGGATCGAGACCGCTCGAGCCGG
The DNA here is from genome assembly GCA_963795865.1 of uncultured Alphaproteobacteria bacterium. Lineage (GTDB taxonomy): Bacteria > Pseudomonadota > Alphaproteobacteria > Rhizobiales > Xanthobacteraceae > JAJPKK01. Next base: position 206,713 of record CAWCJX010000021.1, on the reverse strand, counting down.
TCAGCATGTAGACGTTGGGTCCAAGCTGCTGGGTGACGATTTCGACCTTGTTGAAATCCATCTCCTGGGCCGACGCGCTCGCGGCGAGAGCGGCCGCAGTCAGTCCCGCCATCAAGAATGAGGTCTTCATCGATCTTCTCCCGTTTGATTGTTCGCGCTCGACATCCGTCGCGTTCGATTTCTTGGTTTCGGCCGCGCCTGCCGGCGCCTGAAACTCGTCACAGGGATAGCATTCGGCGCGAAGGCGCGGAAGCCGACCCGCGAACGCCGATACGCAAACGCCGATACGCTTGCCGCATTGGCGCCCTCCGCCGACACGACGGGTCAAACCGATCGAAATCCGTGCTAAGGACTCGTCCGTGAATTATCGCTTCATTTGCGTGATCGTACGGCTTTTTGCTCCCTCTCCCGCTTGCGGGGGAGGGTTGGGGAGGGGGCTCTCGTAGCGAGTTTGTGCCGTTGGTCTTGCCCCCTCCCTGACCCTCCCCCGCAAGCGGGAGAGGGGACGAAAACTGAAATTGATTTGTTGGCGGACGAGTCCTGAATCCGCACCGACCGGATAGACCGATGCATGACGAACGCGGCCACGGCGGATTCTTCGTTCCGCATGATCTCGCCGCGCCCCTTTCGGGCAGCGGCACCGGGCCGCTCGCCGGGCTGACCGCTGCCGTCAAGGACATGTACGACATTGCGGGCTCGCGCACCGGCGCCGGCAACCCGGCCTGGCTCGCCACCCATGCCCCGGCGCAGACCACGCGGCCGCGGTCGCGAAGATTCTCGCCGCCGGCGCGACCATCATCGGCAAGACCATCTGCGACGAATTGTTCTTCAGCGTCGCCGGCATCAATGCCCATTACGGGACGCCGGCCAATCTGCGCGCGCCGGGCCGCATTCCCGGCGGCTCGTCGAGCGGCTCGGCGGCGGCGACGGCGGCGGGCGCCTGCGACTTCGCGCTCGGCAGCGACACCGGCGGCTCGATCCGCGTCCCCGCCTCCTTCTGCGGCCTCTACGGCATGCGGCCGACCCATGGCCGCGTCGACCTCTCGGGCGCGGTGGCGATGGCGCCTTCCTTCGACACCTGCGGATGGTTTGCCCCCTCGCCCGGCGTGCTCCGGCGCGTCGGCGAAGTGCTGCTGGGCGGCGGGCGCGTCGAAGGCCCCGTGCGCGCGCTGGTCGTCGCCACCGACGCCTTTGCCCAGGCCGATCCCGATGTCATCGCGACGACCACGGGCTTTCTCGCCCGCGCCGGCGGCGTGCTGCCGCCACCGGCGGAGCAGGCGGTCGCGCCGGACGGGTTCGATCCCTGGCGCGAGGCGTTCCGCGTCATCCAGGGCCGCGAGGCCTGGGAGAGCTATGGCGATTTCGTCCGCTCCGCCAAGCCGGACCTCGGCCCGGGCATCAAAGAGCGCGTCGCCTACGCCGCCACCGTGACCGCCGAAGCAGGCGCAGGCCGCGCGCCGGACCATGGCGGCGGCGCGGGCGCATATCCGCGGCCTCGTTGCGCCGGGCACGGTGATGGCGCTGCCGACCGCGCCTTGCATCGCGCCGCCCCTCGACCTGCCCGATGCCGCCCAGGACGCCTTCCGCACCCGGGCCATGCGGCTCACCTGCATCGCCGGCCTCGCCGGCCTGCCGCAGATCTCCATTCCCGCCGGCACCGCCGGCGGTTGCCCGGCCGGGCTCTCCCTGATCGGCTGGGCCGGCGCCGACGAGGCGCTGCTCGACCTCGCCTGCCGGCTGGCGCGGTTCTGCGGGGTCGTCACGCCGTAGCGGTTTGTGCTCCGGGAGATCGCGCGCTGGAAATCCTGGTGATTTTGTCCCAGAGTGCCGCAACGTGAGTTCCGAGGTGCCCTTCAGATGTCGAAATTCGCAGCGGCTTCCAAGCTACACGGCAATCGGTCCGGGGCGGCCCTGTTGCGTGGTGGCGCGATGGCAGCACTCGTCGCCAGCGTTGCGATCTTGGCGGCCGGCGCTCCCGTGGCCGCGCAAGCCCCCGCGCAGGAGCGGGGACCTGCCAAAGACAATGTTCCCGCCCTGGCGTCGGCACAGTTCGCCTGGCTCGCCTTGGGGGTGGAATGGCTGGAGCCGCCGGCGGGACTGGGCCACGGCCCGATCCGGCAGGACCCCGCCCATCCCTTCCACGGCAACCGGGACGGCCCCGGCCAGGTGACGCCGCACATCGGCGACGCCAACGACCCCGTGCTCAAGCCGTGGGCGGCGCGGCAGATGCAGGCGTCGAACGACGAGGTGCTGGCCGGCAAACGCGGGCTTCCGTTCTCCGCGCAATCGGCCTGCTATCCGGGCGGCGTTCCCGAGCAATTGCTGACGCCGGCGCAGCCGTTCTATTTCATCCAGACGCCCAGCGAAGTGTGGATGATCTGGGAAACCGACCACATGGTGCGTCGCATCTACATGACCGATCAGCACTCCGAGACGGTGAAACCGTCGTGGTTCGGCGAATTGATCGGTCATTACGAAGGCGGCGACACCCTGGTGGTCGACACCGTCGGGCTTCAGACCCGCAACAGCTTCCTCGACTGGCTCCGCACTCCCCATAGCGAGAAGGAGCACGTCGTCGAGCGCTTCAAGCTGTCCGCCGACGGCAATGGGCTGGAAGTCCTGGTCGAGGTCGACGACCCCGACGCCTTCAACGAACCGCTCTACATGGTGCGGCGCTGGCGCAAGGTGCCGAACCAGCGCCTGGAGATGGTCTGCGCCGAAAACAATGGCGATCAGTTCGGCAAGAACCTGTTCCCGGTCCCGCAGGCCGAAACGCCCGATTTCTGAAATGCCGGCGTGAGCCGATCGTCCCGATCGGTCTGGTTGCGGCCGTGAGGGCCTGGACTACTTCTCGGCAGCCGCCGCCATGGCGACGATGTCCTTGGGCGTGGCGACGATGGCATCGCTGATGTTCTGGACCTCGATGCCCGCAGTGGGGTCGACCTCGGCTCCCGCGCGCTCGGCCTGGGCGAGGAATTCGGGGTCCTTCACCAGGCGATCGAAGGCATCGCGCAGCGCGGCGATGCGGTCGCGCGGCACGGCGCCGTGAACCAGGAGCGCCCGGCCGATCGCCGAGCCGCTGGAGAGAAATTCCACCAGCTGCTTGTGCCTGGGATCGGTCAGCAGTTCCTGCATCAAGGGAACGTCCGGCAATTCCTTGTGCCGCACGAGGCCGGACTGGATGACCGGCCGCAGCGTGCCGTCCGCCACGTCGGTGCGCAGACGCCATGCGTTCCAGGAACTGGAGATCAGGTCCACTTCGCCGCGCGCCAGCACCATCGGAAATTCCATCGAGCCGGGATAGCCGCAGATGATGCGGAACTTGAATCCGCCATAGGCCTTGAGGATCGACGGATTGGCGTAGCTCTGCGACAGCCGGCTGCTGCACCCCACCTTGGTTTCGACGTGGCGCATTTCGTCGATGGTCTTGGCGGGCGCCCCCTTGCGCATCATGAAGACGGCATTCACGTTGGCAAACGATCCGAGATAGGCGAGGTCCTGGACCTTCCATTTGCCGATCTCGGGCTGGGTCAACTGGGTGAGCGCGATGGTCTCAGGCAACAGGCCGAGGAGCGTGCCGTCCTTCGGCCCGTAGCTGTAGAGAAACTGCAAGGCGCCGGCGCCGGCGCCGCCCTGCTTGGTCTGCACCACGACTTGGGGATGCCCGGGGATGTATTTGCCCAGATGGGCCGCCGCCAGCCGGGCATAGAGATCATAGGAGCCGCCGGCGGGATGCCCGATCAGGATGGCGACGGTCTTGCCGCGGTAGAAGTCCTCGACGGAATTCTGCGCCGACGCCGACGAGGCGGGGATCACCAGGGCGAAAAACGCAATCGCCGCCGCCGTCGCGGCGCGGCGGCGACGTCCGATATCCGCGCTCATTGTCCACCTCGACACGATGTCCTGTCCACTTGCGTCCCCAGCGCCGGCGGTTGCCGATCAATTCGCCAGGATTCCGATCGTCTTGAGGTCCGGCGGCGGCGGCAAGGCCCGGATGTAGGCGAAGATGTCGGCCACGTCCTGGTCCGACAGCACCGCCTCGACATAGGGGGGCATCTCGTCGGCCGGCCGGCGCAACTGATTGCGGAAGGCCGCGAACGGGATCGGCTGCTGCGCGATCCGCAGCCCGGCGGCGCGGCCGCCGCCGCCCTGGCCGACCGTGCCGTGGCAATAGGAGCAGCCGTCGGCGAGCCACAGCGACTTGCCCTTGGCGGCATCGCCCGTGGGGGCTTCCTGCGCCTGGGCGCCGGCGAGCGAGGCAAGCGTCACCGGCCAGCACGGCCGCGCGAGCAAGCACCGCGGCGAATGCGATACAACAACATCTGTCATCGTCGACCTCCCTCACCGTCCCTGCGTCACCACATCGACCAGCACCGGCTCGCCGCTCTTGACCAGGGCGATGCCGCGCTTGAGCGCGGGCGCGAGGTCGTTGGGATCGGTGATCGGGCCGATGCCCGCGATGCCCATGCCCTGGGCGATCTTGGCGTAGTCGATGAAAGGATCGCGCAGCGTGGTGCCGATATGGGCGCGATCGATGCCGCGCATGTGGCGGTCGGCCATGCGCTGCACATGCATGAGCTCCTGGTGATAGCCGCGATTGTTGTGCATCACGCTGAGGATCGGGAATCTTGTGATGCGCGGCGGTCCACAGCACGCCGATGGTCATCAGGAGGTCGCCGTCGGGCTGCAGCGCGACGGTGAGGCGGCCATGCCTGCGGTTGGCGAGCGCCGCGCCGACCGAGGCGGAGGCGGCATAGCCGATGCCCATGCCGCCGCCGTCGCCGATGAACTGGTAGGGCTTGTCCATCGTCCACAGCCGCTGCGGCCAGTAGCTCACCTGCGAGGTCGGCGATGCCAGCGACCAGTCCTCGTCCTTGATCTGGGCCCACAGCTCCGCGCACAGCCGCGCGGTGGTGATCGGGCTCGTCATTCCAGCCGAAGGTCGCGTCGAGGCGCGAGCGCTCGAAATCGGCACGGTGGCCGGCCGCGAGCTTCTTGCCGCGCGCCTCGTAGGCCGCCTTCTGCTCGCCGTTGACGAGCTTCTTCACCGCCTCGATCAGCGCCGGCATGGTGGCCTCGGCATCGGCTGCAATAGCGAGATCGATGTCCTCGAAGCGCTGGAAATCCTGGTAGTTCGATTTGATGTAGAGATCGCCGGTGCCGATGCTGATGGTCCTGGCATCGGCCTTGGCGATGTGGCGGGAGGTGCGCTGGATTCCATCCTTGAAGGAGTTGAGCGAATTCCAGAAGTCGCTCATTTCGAGACCGAGAACGACGTCCGCCTGGGCGACATGGCCGCGCGCGCGGCTGCTCTGGTTGAGCGGATGGCGCGACGGCATGTTGAGGCGGCCGCTGGTATCGATGATGGCGCATTGCAGCACCTCGGCGAGCGCGACGAGATGCTTGGAGCCGGTCGGCGTGCGTGCATAGCGGTCCGCGATGATGACCGGATTTTCGGCGTTCACCAAGAGCCGTGCGGTCTCCGCCACCGCGCCGGAATCGCCCTGGGGGTTGGCGACCTGCGGAAGCTTGGGGATGCGCAGCTTGGCGTGTTCGGGGATCGGGTCTTCCTGCATCGTCGCATCGGCGACGATCACCACCGATCCCGTCGGCGGCGTCATCATGATCTTGTAGGCGCGCACGCTCGATTCGGCGAAATGCTGGAGCGAGGCCGGATAGTCGTCCCATTTCACGTAGTCGCGCACGATCGCGGCGGCGTCCTGCACGGTGTGGTTCCATTCCACGCCGGGCCGCCGCATGGTGGCGTCGAGGATATTGCCGATCACCATGTAGACGGGAACGCGGTCGCACCAGGCGTTGTAGAGGGCCATGGTGGCATGCTGCAGCCCGACGGCGCCGTGCGCGAACACGCACAGCGGCTTGCCCTCGATCTTGAAATAGCCGTGGCCCATGGCCACCGAAATCTCCTCGTGGGAGCAGGTGAGGAATTCCGGGCTCTCGTTGCCGCCGTAGTTGATCAGCGACTCGTGCAGGCCGCGAAAGCTCGACGCCGGATTGGCGGCCATGTATTCGAAGCCGAGCGTCTTGATCACGTCGACCATGAAATCGCTGCCGCTCTTGCCGAGGGTGAGCGGCTCGAGCGCGGCCGGCGGGGCGGTCTCGGCCACTTTGTTCGGCAGCGGCACCGGATTGCGCGGGCGCCTGTGCGGCGGTCTCGCGCGGAGCCGCCAGGACCGCGGCCCCGGCCAACGTCGCGCCTTTCAGGAATTGGCGACGCTTCTCATTCGGCACGTCTTGCTTGGACATGGCGGTCCCTCCTCGATGTCTTCCCGACGGCCGGAGCGGCGGGCGCGGCAGCCCGGCTCGCCGAGGTCGCACGCATTCATTCCGCCGGCCATGGCAGGCATTCGGCGATGCCTCGCCCCATGATCCACTCGATGTCGTCCGGCGACAAGAACTTCATTTCCTCGGTAAACAGCGTGACGGCCTGCCGATAGGTGCAGCTGGTGCGCGACAGCATCGCCGACAGGTCGGTTCCCCAGAACGAGCGCCGCGGCCCGAACGCCTCGATGATGCGGCGCACATAGGGCTGGGTGCTCCGGTAGGGATAGGGCGGCGACGAGCACTCCGGAATCTGCGTGAGCTTGACGAAGACGTTCGGGTATCTGGCAAGCTCGATCGTCTTCTCGATGGCGGGCAGCAGCGTCTCGTCCTTCATGCCGCGCACGCGGCCCATGTGATCCAGGATGAGGCGCAGTCCCCGGTGGCGCGACCGCGACGGCGCCGATCTCGGCCTGCAGCGTCGGCGCGTTGAGCATCACCGGGATGCCCAGCCGCTCCGCCGCCGGCCAGAACCAGTCCACGGTACCGTCGGTCATCCAAGGGCGATCCCACTCATGATGGAGGGTGAGCCGCACGCCGAGCATGCCCGGCTGGTCTTTCCAGGTTTCGAGCATCTGGCGACCTTCGGGCTTGTTGAGGGGAATCCGCCCCATGACGGCAAAGCGCCGGGGGTATTTGGCAGCAGCCTCCAGGGAGTAGTCGACGCGGTCGCCCTCCCAGGACGGCGGGACCAGGATGGCGCGATCGACGCCCGCCTGCGCCATCATCGCGCTCAGCTCCTCGTACCCGATCGGCGTTTCCAGATGCGGCTTGCGCCCCGGCTGCCACGGCCGGTCCGGTCCGGCGGCGCGCCAGACATGTACGCCGGAATCCGTGATGATCATCGAGCGTTTCCAGTGGCATCGGGATGCCTGTCAGCGTCAACTCTCGATTTTTCGGGCATTGCCGTCAAGGCAGCAACCATCAAAAGAGCTGAATTCGTTTGGGATTGAAGGTTGCGGCATTGAACGGCCCACCGGCGAATGTCCGCATCGAGTCCATTTTGCCCCACGGGCAGACATCGGTCGACGGGGGCGCAAGCCGCTCCGAACGCAAGCTCCGAACGTTGCATCGCCGTCGCGATCCGAGTAAGTTAATCGCCGGTCTGCTGCACACGGTTACCGTGGAGGCTGCCCGTGATTTCCTGGAAGAGAAGCGCTCGGCTGGAGCCAAGATATTTGGGATCGGCTGGACGAAGGTGTCTCCAGCGAGAGCAAGCGCAGCAGCATTGCCTCCACAATTCTCCCACTGGTCGGGCCGTTACCTAACGCCGTCACCGTGCCAGCCGATGTGATCTATGCCAACCAACTCGCCATCGCGGAAGATATTACGCGGCCCATAGTCGAGCTCACTGCCGAGTTCACCCTGACCACGGCGCAGGTGGCTGGCGAGGCAAGTCTCCTGACGGCAACGAGCCTTGCGACCCGCGCGGCAAACCTCCTCGCCCAGGCAGAGGATACGCTCATCTTTCAGGGCGACGCCGGAAACAACTCGCCAGTTTTCAACATCGTCAGCCAACGCCAATTGGCGGGTGCCGGCCTGGTTGCGTCGGCCCCCGAAGAGATCGTCGTTCAACCTCTCGCTGCGGGCAGCAACCAGTACGGCGAGCGGACGTTTGCGGCAGTCGCGCAGGGCTGTGCAGATCTGCAGGCCAAGGGTCAATACGGACCGTATGCGCTTGCCCTTCAGGACGCTGTCTACGCCGATACGTTCGCTCCGTTGGCCGGCACTCTCGTCTCGCCTGCCGACCGCATCAAGCCGCTTGTGACGCAGGGGTATGTGGGCAGCGGTGCACTCCCCCCATCGATCGGCATTCTGCTCTCGGTCGGCGGCAATACGATAGACCTCGTGCTTGCCACCGACGCTGCTGTCGACTTCATGAATGTTGATTCGGCGGGATTGTCCCATTTCCGCGTTTGGGAGCGGTTCGCGTTGCGTATCAAGGACAATACGGCGCTCATTCGGCTCCGCTTCGCTTAACGGCAGCGGGAAAGGAGGGTCGATGGCTTTTCAATTCTACGTGACGATCGAAGGGACGCGACAGGGGACATTCACAGGCGATTCCGCCGCCAATGGTGCGGTGGGCAAGGCGGGCGCGGCAACCGGGGGAAGGATCACCGTGCTGGCCTTCAATTACGGAGTGACGACGCCGAGTAATTCCGCCTCGGGACAGACCTCGGGCAAGCGCCAACATTCGCCGGTCTCGTTCGTAAAAGAGTGGGATGCTGCCTCGCCGCAGCTTTTCCAAGCCTGTTGCAACAACGAAGCGTTGAAATCGGTGCTGTTCGAGTTTGTCGAACCGGATGCTCAGGGAAACCAACAAGTCTCCCACACGATCACGCTCACCAACGCAACAATCACAGCGATCAAATTTGACATACAGGGCCCGGTGCCAAGCTCCGCTGGCACGGCACAAGACCTAGAAGAAATCGCCATGGTGTTCCAGAAGATTGACATTGTCTGCGGCCAGACGTCGGCGAGCGACACGTCGATCGCCGGCTCGGCGGGCGTCGTGACGGCGGGATCGACTCCGACCAGGACGGCTCCCGGCATCACTGCGGGCGCAGCGGCTTCCTCATTGGTCGGCGGCCCAACTCTGACGACGGTAGCCGGTTCAAGAACAACAAATGTAGGCGCAGCAACACAAACGACGGCAGGCGGTCCAAGACCCACAAATGTAGTCGGAGCAACACATATACCGCCGATTTCGCCCCCGCTCGGGACGGTGCCAATTCGCGGGCGCCTCGCAGGCCTCAACCGACCGCCGCAGCAAGGCGCCGCAACGACGACGTCCTGAGCCCGTCGCCCGAAATTCGGCCGACTGCGCGGCCGCGTTCTTTTACCGAAACCGCCCCCTACGCCGTCTTTTCCTTCGCCTCGTGGCAGGCGCCGCGGGTCACGATCTCGGCGAGTGTGCCGTCCAGGGCGCGGAATTTCAGCGCGTCGACCTCGGAGAGCGCGAAACACGAGCCCCCGGGCGGCGCCGCCCTCTTGCAAATCGCAACGGCCCGGCGCGCTTTGACATGAAACTGTCATGCAGGCGTGATCGATCCACAATCCTCAGCCCGCAATGCAGGGATGGACGTTTTGAATTCTTTGGCGACCGACGCGACGGCACTCGACAAAACCGGCGAAATCATCGTGCGCACCTCCACCGAGGACGACGTCGCGGCCATGCTTGCGATCTATGCCCACCATATCCAGCGCGGCCTCGGCGCGTTCGACGTCGAGCCGCTGCACGGCGACGACATCAAGCGCCGGCGCAAGAACATGCTCAAGCGCCGGCTGCCGCACCTCGCCGCCGAACAGGCCGGCGCCGTGATCGGCTACGCCTATGCGGTGCCGTTCCGTAAGCGTCCGGCCTACCGCTACGCGGTCAAGCACTCGATCTACGTGCACCCCGATCACCTGCATTCCGGCGTCGGCCGGCGTCTCTTGCCGGCGCTCATCGACGCCTGCGCCGCCGCCGGCTATCGTCAGATGATCGCCTATATCGATGTCTCCAACGCGCCGTCGCAGCGCCTGCACGAGGCGTTCGGGTTCGAGCACGCCGGCCTCCTCAAGGGCGTCGGCTTCAAGTATGGGCGCTGGACCGACACCGTCCTGATGCAGCGCGCGCTCGGGCCCGGCGCTACTGCGCCGCCCGGCGCCGGCGACGGTACGCCGATCCCGCAGTCCGACCTCTGAGGCACTCGCTTCTGCCCCGCCTGTACGCTGGGGAGGGAGCTTTATTCCCGCACGACATAGGTGTGGAACCGTACCGTGCCGTCCTTCTCGGTCTCCCGGTAGACGCCCTGGATCTCGGCCTCGAAGCCCGGGAACAGGTTGGCGCTGCGCTCGAACATCATGAGATAGTCGAGCATCGGACGGGCGCGCGCGTCGAGCCGCTCGCCCGGGACGATGGTGGCGATGCCCGGCGGGTAGACCACGAACATCGTGGTGGCGATGCGCCCGAACGCCTGGTCGATCGGCACGTAGTCGACATTGTTGCGCACCATCTGGCGCACCGCCTCGTGGGGCGGCATGGCGAGGGTCGGCAGGTGCGTCGGGCGCGAACTGGGCGCGCTGCAGGCTGCTGGTCGCGCTGTCGCGGAAGAAGGCATGCATCTGCGCGCACAGGTCGCGCAGCCGCACCCCCGCATAGCGCGCCGGGCGCCGGCGCACGAACTCGCCGATGGCGTCGTCGAGGCGGGCATTGTCGTCATGCAGCTTCTTGAACGCCACGAGCGCGCTCAACAGCGTGCCGGCCTTGCTCGATTCGACGCCGGGCGTGAGCAGGAACAGCAGCGAATTGAGGTCGTTCTTCTCCGGCACCACGCGGTTCTCGCGCAGATACTGGGCGACCACCGGCGCCGGGACGCCGTGTTCGGCATAGGCGCCGGTGTCGCGGTCGAAGCCCGGCGTCAGCAGGGTCAGCTTGTTGGGATCGGTGATGGCGTAGCCCGGCGCCACATGGGTGAAGCCGTGCCACGCGCGCGCCCGGCGCCAGCTCCCAATAGCGCGGCGTGGTCGCGAGATCGTCGGTCGACACATTCTCCCAGGCGGTCTCGCTCGTGGCGCCGTCGCCGTCGGTCACGGTGACGCGATCCGGCACGAAGGCCTCGAAGAACCAGCGCCGCGCCGGGTCGCTGCTCCTTGTCCTCGAATTCGCGGCGGATCGCCCGCACCTTCTTGCGCAGCTCGATGCCGAGCCGGATGGTATCGTCCCACAGCACCTCGCCGGAACGGCCCTTCATCATCTGCGCGCCGACATCGAGCGAGGCGAACAGCGGATAGAACGGCGACGTCGAGGCATGCAGCATGAAGAACTCGTTGAAGCGGCGATGCTCGATGCGCCGGCGCTGCCCCTTGATGTGGCGGTCCTTGACGTGGATCTGCGAGGCCTGGGAGAAGCTCGCGAGCTGCTTGTGGGTCGATTGGGTCGCGATGATGCCCGGCGCGTCGGCGTCGAGATGGCTGAGCCCCATGGCGAAACGGCCGGCATAGAGCGGGTGGAACTTCATGAAGCCGGCCCAGGCCTCGTCGAACAGGATGTAGTCGCAGAGATGCCCGATCTTCGCGACGATCGCATTCGGCATCGTAGATCGTGCCGTCATAGGTGCACTGCTCGATCACGGCGACGCGGAACGGCCGCTCGCGCTGCCACGCCTCCTTGTCTTCGACCAGCGGATGGTTGCGGATCTTCTCGCGGATGCGCGCCTCGTCGAAGGCTTCGTGGTAGATCGGTCCGATCAGGCCGTAGGCGTTGCGGTCGGTCTCGAGAAAGATCGGAATGCCGCCGCCGATGAACAGCGCGCCGTGATGGGCCGCCTTGTGGTTGTTGCGGTCGAACAGCACGAGGTCGCCCTGCGGCCACCAGCGCGGACAGCACGATCTTGTTCGACGACGAGGTGCCGTTGAGCACGAAATAGGTCTTCTCGGCGCCGAAGATCGCGGCGGCCTCCTGCTGCGCCCTGAGGGCCGGGCCCTCATGGACCAGGAGGTCGCCCAGTTCGAGCACCGAATTGTCGAGATCGTCGCGGAACACCGCCTCGCCGAGATGCTCGACGAAGATCCGGCCGATCGGGCTGCGGTTGTAGAAGACGCCGCCATTGTGGCCCGGGCAGGTCCACAGCTGATTGCCGTGCTCGGCATAGTCGACCAGGGCGCCGAAGAACGGCGTCTTCAACGTCTCGGCATATTGCTTGAGCCGGCTCACCAGGTTGCGTGGCGATGAATTCCGGCGTCTCCTCGGCGAGGAAGATGTAGCCGTCGATGTAGTCGAGCACCTCGACCGGGATGTCCTCGAAACGCTTGCGCCGCACCAGCATGACGATCGGCATTTCGAGGCCGCGCCGGCGCATCAGGTTGATCAGCGCGGCGGTCTTGCCTTCGAGGCCCTTCTTGCCCCAGTCGACCACCATGCAGCCGATCGCGGCATCGGTCTGCACCGCGATCTCGGCGTCCTCGATCCGCCGCGCCCGCACCACCTGGAAGCCGAGCTTCTCGATGGCGACGGTGATCTGCCCGAGCCGCATCCCTTCGAGGTCCTCGGCATCGAATGCCGGCGCGCAGACGAGAAACGTGAAGCGCCTGAAGAAATCCATGCCCCTGCCTTTCGCGCACCGACGTCAAAACCGCCATCGCAGGCCGGACGTCGCGGAACACAGGCGTGCAACAATATGAAGATCGGATGACAGCGCTGGGGACAGAGGCGCCGGTGCGGCGGGCGTCCGGAGCACGCTCCCGCACGATCGACCGGGCTCGGCACTGCCGGCACTTCTGCAGGAGTTGAATGCGAGAGGCCGGCCCGACGCCTGATCCCGAAAAGTCGCGGACTTTTCGCACGGGATCATGGGCAAAAGGGCCGGCCTCCGCGCGGAAACGCGGTCGCGACTGTGGGAGATCAGTTCGACCGGGTCGCCGGCTTGGCGGAAACGACTTTGCCGGTGGCGCCGGCGACCTTGTGGGCCTTGCCGCCGTTGAAGTGGCGGGCGTGCTTGGTGCCGTTCATGTGCTTGTGCTGGGCCATGCGGTTGCCGTGATGGGCGCGCGCATGCTTGCGATGCTTCAGGCTCGTCTTGTCCGCCTTGACGGTCTTGACCGACTTGACGGCCGACGGGGTGGTCGCGGCGGGCTTGGTGGTGGAGGCGGGAACCTGTGCCATCACCGGCGCCGTGAGCATGGAGGCTGCGATGAGCGCGATGGCGACTTTGCGGAACATGGGAATTGCCTTTCGGGGGAACGGTCCGCCTGCGGCGAACCGGTTGACCTGTTCGACCGGCTCAGGACCGATCTTGACGCCACCATGCCGGTGCGGCGCTGAACTGCGTCTGAAGCGCGGCACTGTTCGCGGTTCATGTAGATGAAGCGTTGCGAACGCCGCCGTTGCCGGGCGTTCACATCGCGGAGGTCAGGTCTCGTCGGAAGGCCCGGTGGAGGCCATGATCCAGGCGAAATAGGTCTCGTCGACGCTCTCGATCGGCAGCACCAGAATGGCCGGCGTGTCGTAGGGGTGCGACGCTTTGACCGCCGCCCGCACCGGCTCGGCGAGCGATGCCCGCGTCTTGACGAGCATCACCGCCTCCTCGCCACGCTCGACCGCGCCCTGCCAGCGATAATGCGAGATCATGCCGGGCAGGATGTTGACGCAGGCGGCGAGCCGGCCTTCGACCAAAGTCTTGCCGGCCGTCTCAGCCTCGACAACCGAAGGGTAGGTCGTATAGACGAACACCGCGCGATCCATGCCTGCCCCCGATCTGCGGCCGCCGCGCAGCCGCCCCGACCGAGACGCCATCCGGCCATGAGCACCCGCGACCGCATCGCCTTCGTGACGGCCGCGACGCCCGAGGCCGAAACGGCACGGGACGCGCTGGTCCGCCGCTACGGCAATGCGACGCCGCCGCAGGACGCCGACGTCATCGTCGCGCTGGGCGGCGACGGCCTGATGCTGCAAACCCTGCACAACTTCATGGACGCCGGCAAGCCGATCTACGGCATGCACCGCGGCACCGTCGGCTTCCTCATGAACGAATACCGCGAGGACAATCTGCGCGAGCGCCTCGCCGCCGCCACCGAGTCGGTCATCCATCCCCTGATGATGCGCGTGGTCGACGCCGCGGGCGCGGTGCACGAGGCGCGCGCCATCAACGAGGTGGCGCTGTTCCGCCAGACCTACCAGGCGGCGCGCCTGCGCGTGCTGGTCGACGGCAAGGAGCGCCTGTCGGAGCTGGTGGCCGACGGCATCATGGTGGCGACGCCGGCCGGCTCGACCGCCTACAATCTCTCGGTGCAGGGCCCGATCATCCCGATCGGAACGCCGCTTCTGGCGCTGACGCCGATCAGCCCGTTCCGGCCGCGCCGCTGGCACGGCGCACTCCTGCCCGACGGCGCGGTCGTCACCATCGAGGTGCTCGAAGCCGACAAGCGCCCGGTCGCCGCCGTCGCCGATCACGCCGAGGTGCGCTTCGTGCGCACCGTCGAGACGCGCCTGGAGCGCAGCATCGCCATGCACATGCTGTTCGACCCCGGCCATGCCCTCGACGAACGCATCCTGCGCGAACAGTTCGGGGTGTAGGGCCCCTACCCCCCTTTCTTCGGATTTTCAAGGGGAGGGAGAAGATGCTCAAGCCGGCTTCGCCAATTCCACGGTGTGGAACGGCTCGAGGAAATCGATCGCGTCGGGGCTCTGCGTCTTCACGTCCCACTTGAACATGCGCAGCACGATCTTGTCGGGCGCGAAGTCCGCGATGGTGAAGCCGTGCTGCTCGATCGGCTTGACCTGCTCCTCCATGTCGAGATGCTGCGGCGGCAGCGCGCCGGTGCCGCGGCGCCCGGAGGGCCAACCTCGCTGGCTGGTGCTGATCGGTCCGGTGAGCACGGCGTTAATGGGGTTGGCGTGCATGTCGAGGGCGCCGCTGCGCAGCATGCGGCCGACGCCGATCGCATGGAGGTCGCCGCTCATCACCAGCGGAATGCGGCCCGGCATGGCGTGGATCGCCTCCATCAGGCGGTCGTGCTGCTTGAGCCATCCCGGCTGCCAATAGGGCTTGCGCCTGGCAATGGTCAGCTTGCCGTCCTCGCCCAGCACGTCCGGATACCACTCGCCCCATTTGCCGGCGGTCCAGCCGGGCGGATTGGAGGGAATGTGCACGAGGTGGGTCACCTCGCGCGCGGCGCTGCGCGCCTTGAGCCATTTCTCCGCCTCGAGGTCGACATAGACCGCGCTTTCTCCTGCGAGCGTCAGGGTGCGCCGGATGTCGTAGAGCAGGATTTCCGCGAGCCGGCCGTAACGCACCGTGCCGAAGCATTCCGACAGTCCGGACGGGTCGCCGACCGAGGTCCAGGGCAGGCCGAGCGGCCGCGCCACGTCGGGCAGGAACTCCGGATAGAACATGCTTCTCGTGGCGCGCGCGAGCGCCAGCGAAAAATAAGGCGGCGGAAACGTCACGATGTCGTCGGTCGCCTCGTCATTGTCGAAATAGTCGTGATCGTCCTGGATGAAGAAGGTGGGGATCGAGCGGAAGTCGGTGCCGTAGATCGGCAGGATCTGCGGCCCGGCGGCGCGCTTGAGCACGGTCTCGTTGTCGCCGCCGAGCACGAGTGCGGAGCGGTCGAATTTCCCGGCGATGCGTTCGCCCAGCGGCGAGGCGCCGCCGTAAATGTGCGCGAACTGCGGCGCCAGCAGGTCCCAATAGACCTGGTCGCCATTGGCGACGAGCGCGTCCGGCTTGAACGAGAGGCCGCGCAGCAGCAAGCGCTTGCGCACCGCGGTCGGCAGGAAGTCGAAGGCTTCATGCCCGCCGGCGCAGGTGTAGAGCAGCACGCGAAACGACGACGGCCGCTCGTCCGGTCCCGGAAAGGTCGACAGCGTCCACGGCTCGCACAGCGCGCGGCCGCGGCTGCCCGCCAGCGACAGCACATAGGGACGCCCCGGCTTGAGATCGGCGACCTGGAACTGCCAGAACTCGCCCCGCGTGTCGCTCATGCGTCCCCGCACCGACGCGGTACCGACGCGAAGCGTCGGCGGTTCGAGCAGGGGCTCGCGAAACGAGGCCTTGACCAGCATGCGGCTGTCGCCGACCGCCGGCAGCAAGTGCTGCACCCGGCCGGCATCCCAGGCCTTGTCCGCCGAATTCCTCGCGCCGGGCTCCGATTTGGCCGCCGCCGCGAACAGGTCGGGCGGCGCGGCCAGCCCGAGCGCCGTGGCGGTGGAGCCGCGCAGGAACGCACGGCGATCGAACGGATTCATGGGGCACCTCCCGAATTGTCGTTCGCGGCCGCCGTTCGCGCATTCGATGCGCCCGCGACCCGATCGGCTCGATCATACGCCTGACTGAGGAAAACAGCACCCGGTTGCGCCGGATGCCGCAATGCGAAAGGAGGGCTTTTTTTTCCGCGCCGCGATCGCGTCGACCCCGACGCAGGAAATCGGCATCGACACCCCTATTTCCGCATCGCCTTCTCTTCCCAGCCGTCCCAGGCGCGGCCCTCCTCGCCCGGGTTCTTGTCGCGCAGCGCGCCTTCCTCGGAGCTGACATAGTTGACCGGCCCGCCGAGCCCGAGCGCGATGGTCTGCAGGCGCGCATTCACTTCGGTATAGACGGCACGGATGGTCGCCCGCTTCACATTGGGCCCGACCACGACATTGCCGTGCCCGCGCATCAGCGCGACCGGCCGGTCGCCGAGCGTTGCGGCGAGCGCCTTGGCGAGCGACCCGTTCCTCACCAGCATGTCGGTCGTCCCGCCGGCATCGCGGATCTCGAACACGGGAACGCCGACATGGAGGAACGAGGCGGTCTGCGACACCGGCCGCATCGGCACGTTGGTGATGCCGAACGGGATCACGCCGGGCGAATGGCTGTGGATCACCGCATTCACGTCCGGCCGCGCCTTGTATATTTCGCCGTGGATGAAGCGCTCGAGGAACATGCTGCGGCCGCGCTGGTCGACCGGATTGGAATCGAGGTCGAACTCCATGATGTCGGCGGCCGTCACGTTCGCCGGCGACATCGCACGCGAGATCAGGTAGCGGTTCGGATTGGCCGGATGGCGGATGCTGACATGGCCATAGGCATCGAGCACGCCTTGATCGGCCAGGATCCGGTGCGCCGCGACGAGATCCTTGATCAAGGCGGCATCGACGGGGCCGGCCGATGCGGGCGCCTGGGCGGCGGCAAAGTGGGAGCCGGCCATGAGCGTCAGCACGGCGAACGTGGCCACCCGGACAAAAGGCATGTCTGTCCTCCCGACATTGCGTGTTTGGCTCGATCATAGCATGTGAATATTGCGCGCGCTGGCGCGACTTGCAGGCTCGTGAACCCGCAGGCTCAATTCGGGAGCCACCGAGCCGCGAACCCTCTTCCTCGCGCATGTGATGTCAAGTATTCAGGGATGGCTGCCCATCCGCATCGGGAGGATCACATGCATTCCGGCCATAAGAAAATTGCCATCGCGCTGTTCGCGACCAGCGCCGCCGTGGGATTGGCAAACGCCCAGGCGAGCTATCCATGCGTCAATGATGCGCCCAATCCCTATAAGCAGGTCAGCGGCTGGGAGAAGCTGCCGCGCCATTGGGGTCCGACCAACAACGTCTACGTCGACGGCGGGGACAACGTCTGGGTGATGGACCGCTGCGAGACGAAGGGATGCGACGGCTCGGAGGAATCTCCGATCTGGAAATTGTCCGCCGACGGAAAACCGGCGAAGAATTTCGGCGCCGGAATGTTCACCTTCCCGCACACGGTCAAGCCCGACGCGGACGGCAACATCTGGGCGATCGACGGCGCCGCCAAGGACGGCAAGGGCAATCAGGTGTTCAAGTTCTCGCCGGACGGCAAGCTGCTGTTGACGCTCGGCAAGGCCGGCCAGGGCGGCAGCGGCACCGATGTGTTCGACCGGCCGACCGGCATCGCCTTCGCGCCGAACGGCGACGTCTTCATCTCCGAGGGCCATGCGCCCAGCTTCGGCAATTCGCGCATCATGAAGTTCGACAAGAACGGAAAGTTCATCAAGAGCTTCGGTCATCTGGGATCGGGCGACGGCGAATTGAAGGGACCCCATGTGCTGGCCTTCGACAGCCAGGGGCGCCTGTTCGTCGCCGACCGCAGCAACAGCCGCGTCGCGTTCTTCGACCAGGACGGCAAGTTCCTCGGCGCCTGGCACCAATTCGGCCGGCCGAGCGGCATCTTCATCGACAAGAACGACATGCTGTACGTCTCCGATTCCGAATCCGAAGACGCGCCGGGCCAGGACACCAACAATCCGGGCTGCAAGCGCGGCATCCGCGTCGGCTCCCTCAAGGACGGCAAGGTGCAATTCTACATCCCGCCGCCGCCGGTTCGCGACCCGAAGCTTCCCGCCGCCCGAAGGCGTCGCGGCCGACAGCCACGGCAACATCTACGCTGCGGCCGTTCCGGCGATGGAAGTGTACAAGTACGTCAAAAACTAGCGCAACGTTTCCGAGGAAGCGGTCCGCGGACAACTCCTAAGCCGCTTCACGGTCGGCGGCGCGGCGGCGATCGTCGGCGACGAGTTCCTCGCAATAGAGCCGCGCGTCCTCGCGCGCGGCTTCGGCCGCGAAGCGCCGCAGCAGGATCAGCAGCGGCTCGATGTCGCCGACATCGGTGCTTTCGCAACTCGTCAGCACGCGCTCGACCACGCGCCGCTTGAGCCGGCTCGAGGTGGCATATTCGCCGTCGTCCTCGGCATCGCGGATGGCGCCGATCGCCTCGCGGAACGCCACCCAGGCGGAAGCCGGCATGCCCGCTTTCTCGTAAATGGCGCGGAATCCCGCAGCGCCCCGATCGTGAATGAGGGCCTGGACGCGGCCGAGCGGCAACTCCGACAGCTCGGCGAGCGCATCCTCGAGCATCGCCACGTTGCCTGACAGCAGGGCGCGAAGCACGAGGCCGGCGGTGAGCTGGCCGCTGCTGCGCAGGTGCCGGATCAGGGGCCTCGTATCGGAATCCGGCGCCAGCGCGGCGATCGCGACCGTGGCTCTTTCGCAGGCGTCGTGCACCGCCCGGTCGGCACGGCCGCGGCTGAGCCATGCGCGGTCGACCACGAAATCCGCCAGCAGGGACGACATCAGCCCCATCAGCACATGGCGCGCGGCGAGCGGCAGATCGGGCCGCGCGAACAGCGCCTCGCGGATCGCACCGAGGTGTCCGAACCGCGCCACGATGCGGTCGATCGAAGGCGGCGCAAAGTCGGCATCGGCATTTTCGACGGCGATGAGGCAGGCCTCGGCGGAACCGACCTCTGCAAGCGCGGCGGCGACCGCGCACTGTAAAGGGGCGCGCGCGGCGATCGCCGCCTGAAGATCGCAGCCGCTGGTCGCCACGAGATCGACGAGCTCGGCGTCGATGAACAGCGGCGAGCGCGCCAGCACCAGCGCGGCGATGTCGGCATGGTCGCAGGCGAGCGCATGGATCACGGCATAGGGAGCGTCCGGGCTCCCGGCCAGCGCTTCGGCGAGCGCCCGGCGCACCAGCGGCGAAGGATCGTCGAGCAGCATGATCATCGCGCCCTCGGCAGTGGCGCGATCGTCGCTGGAAAGGTCGGAGTAGAGGTAGGCCCGCGCCAGGGCGCCGGTCGCCTCGGCCCGCTCGCCGGCGGGGGCGGTGCGCACCCAATGGAGGAACTGACGGACGATCATCGATGGACCACGCTCTTGTCGCCGGACCTGCCCCGGCGCCGGCCGATTGCGGCGTGGCGCCGATCGAGAAGAAGTCTAGGCGGCGAGCATTAAAAATTCGTTCACCATGTTTGTTCAGGAAGAATTCATGGCGGGACGGCGGAGATCGGCCGGGACCTTCGGAGCCCGATCGCGCCCGAGCCCTCCGCTTGGTGCGCTTCGGGTTCGCCGCCCCAGCATATATGGTAGACGAAAGTTCAACGCTCGGGGCGCGCCCCCGGTGAAGGAGATCAGACCATGCCCGAGACGACGACGGCCCATCGCCACAAGCGCGGCGGCCTCTATTTCGACGATTTCGTCGCCGGCGAGGTGTTCGAGCACCGCTACTACCGCACCGTCACGCAGATGGACAACATGCTGTTCTCCAACATGACGCTCAACCCGCAGCCGCTCCATATCGACCGGCATTTCTGCGAGCAGGAGACCGAATGGGGCCAGCCGCTGATGAACTCCCTGTTCACGCTCGGCCTGATGATCGGCATGTCGGTGGCCGACCTCACCACCGGCACCACCATCGCCAATCTCGGCATGACCGAGGTGAAATTTCCCCATCCGGTGTTCGAGGGCGACACCCTCCACGCGACCACCGAGATCATCGGCAAGCGCGCCTCGAAGTCGCGGCCGGGGGCCGGCATCGTCGAGCTGCTGCACCGCTGCTTCAACCAGGACGACAAGCTGGTGGCGGAATGTCACCGCAGCGCCTTCATCCGCATGCGTCCGGCCTGAGATGCGTTCGCTGCTGTTCGTGCCCGCCGACGCCCCGGCCAAGCTCGACAAGGCGCTCGGCGCCGGCGCCGACGCGATCATCGTCGACCTCGAGGATTCGGTCGCGCCGGAGCGCAAGGCCGCGGCGCGCGACGCGGCCGCCGCTTTTCTCGGCATGGCCACGGGGCGCCCCGGCCGGCCGCGCCTGCTGGTGCGCGTCAACGGCCTCGCGACCGGCCTCACCGATGCCGACCTCGACGCGGTGGTGGCGGCGCGGCCCGACGCCATCATGCTGCCGAAGGCGGAAGGCGCCGCCAGCATCATGCATGCCGACGCCAAGCTCGCCGCCCGCGAGGCGCTGCACGGCCTGCCCGACGGCCACGTCGAGATCGTCGCCATCGCCACCGAGACGGCGCAGTCGCTGTTTCTCGCCGGCACCTATCGCGAGGCGAGCACGCGGCTCACCGCGCTGACCTGGGGCGCGGAAGACCTTTCCGCTGACCTCGGCGCCGAAGCGAACCGGGACGCGCAAGGCGATTTCCTCGATCCCTATCGGCTCGCCCGCACGCTGTGCCTCGCCGCCGCCGCCGCCGCCGAGGTCGCTGCGCTCGACACCGTCTATGTGGATTTCCGCAACGAGGCGGGCCTGCGCCGGGAATGCGAGGAGGCCCGCCGCGACGGCTTTCAGGGCAAGATGGCGATCCATCCCGCCCAGGTCGCGACCATCAACGACGTGTTCACGCCCAAGCCCGAGGCAATCGCCAGGGCCAAGGCGATCATCGCCGCCTTTGCCGGCCGGCCGGGCGCGGGCGTGGTCGGGATCGGCGGCGTGATGTATGACCGCCCGCATCTGACCAAGGCGCTGCGCCTGCTGGCGCGCGCGGAGGCGGTGGGCGTGGCGACCGCGGGCTGAGGACCCGGTTGTAAATCGTCGCTTCAATTCGCGTGAATGGGGTATAAAAATACCTCCCAATTCTACTTTGCATGGGGTTGTTTTTGAAAAAATGATCCCCGCCCTTCCCACCCCTGCCCCGCCCCTGCATGCGGACCGCAAGCGGGGGAGGGGAAAAAACTGTATCGGTTTTCGTGCCTCTCCCGCTCAGATCACCACCGGCTCGTCGACGCGACCTTCCCCGCCGAACACGCGCAGATAGCGGGCGATCTCCGCCGGGGTGCCGGTCGCCTTGCGCGGGTTGTCGGAGAGCTTCACCGCGGGTCGCCCGTTCGCCTCGGTCACCTTGCAGACGAGCGAAATGGCGGCAAGGCCGTCATTGGGTTCCGGCGCACAGCCCTCTGAAGTCGTTGGTGAGGTTGGTGCCCCAGCCGAAGCTCATCCGCACCCGCCCGGTGAAGTGGCGGTAGGTCTCCTCGATGGTGTCGATGTCGAGCGCGTCGGAGAACACCAGGAGCTTGTCGCGGGGATCGCGGCCCTTTGGCATTCCACCAGGCGATGATCTCCTCGCCGCCGGGGATCGGCGGCGCGGAATCCGGCCGGAACCCGGTCCAGTCGGCGACCCAATCCGGCGCATCGCGCAGGAACGGCCGTGGTGCCGAAGGTGTCGGGCAGCACGATCAGGAGATTGCCGGCGTAGTAGCGCTGCCAGTCGCGCAGCACCTGATAGGGGGCGCGCGCGCAGCTCCTCGTCGCGTCTGCGCCATCGCCGCGAGCACCATGGGCAGTTCGTGGGCATTGGTGCCGATCGCCTCGAGGTCGCTGTCCATCGCCAGCAGCACGTTGCTGGTGCCGATCAGGGCGTCGCCCAGTCCTTCCTTGAGCGCCTCGACGCACCAGCGCTGCCACAGGAAGCCGTGACGCCGCCTGGTGCCGAAATCGGAGATGCGCAGGTCGGGCAACAGGCGCAGCCGCTCCACCTTCGACCACAGCTTGGCCTTGGCCCGCGCATAGACGACGTCGAGGGTGAAGCGGCCGTAGTCCCTGAGCGCGGCGCGCGAGCGCAGCTCGTTGATGATGGCGAGCGCGGGGATCTCCCACATCGTGGTGTGGGTCCAGGGCCCGGCGAATTGGAGGACGTACTGGCCGTTTTCCCGGTGCAGCTCGTAGTCGGGCAGCGCGAAGTCGGCGAGCCAGGCGAGGAACTTCGGATCGAAGATATGGGCGCGGCCGTAGAAATTGTTGCCGCCGAGCCAGATCATCTCCTTCTTGGTGAAGCGCAGCGTGCGTGCGTGATCGAGCTGGGCGCGCAACTCGCCTTCGTCGATCTCGTCGGCGACGCGCACCCGCGTGGTCCGGTTGAGCAGCGAAAACGTCGCTTGCACGTCGCGATAGAGGCCCCAGATCATGTGGAGCATCATCAGCTTGTAGAAGTCGGTGTCGAGCAGGCTGCGCACGATCGGATCGAGCTTGAAGGTGTGATCGTAGACGCGCTTGGCTATGTCGGTGCTGACCATGACCGTCGCCGTGTCTCGCAGCCGTGTCTCGCAGCCGCCTGCCGCGCCGGGATCGCCCGGCGTGCACCTATTTCAAGGCCGCGACGCCGGCGCGCGCGATCTGCTCGTCCTCGAACGACTGGACGCCCGACACGCCGATGGCGCCGACGCATTCATTGTCGTGCATGATCGGCACCGCGCCCTGGATGAACAGGCCGGCCGGAAACGAAATGAAGGACGGGCGTTCCTTGACGCGCTCCTCGAAATCCTTGCTGGGCCGCCGCGTCAGGGCGGATGTCCGCGCCTTGCCGGTCGCGACCTCGGCCGTCGTCACGGCGGCGCCGTCCATGCGGTCGAGATGGAGCAGGAAGCCGCCGTCATCGACGATGGCGATCGCGACCTTCCACTTGTTCTTCTCGGCCTCGGCGGCACATGCCGCCATCATCTTCTTCACGTCGGCCGAAGTCAGGCACGGCTTGGTACGCATCGGGCACTCCGATCATGGGGTGATTGCCGCGATACGGCGGCGGCGTTCGATGCTATGGTAGCCGCGGGGCCAGGGCCATGTCGATAAGCGGCGTTCCATGATATCAGCAAAATACCGAAACTTCCTGTCGACCCCTCTGCTGGCGGCCGCGCTGGCATCGATGCTGGCTTCGGCCGGCGCCGCGGGCCGAGCCGCGCGACGACTTCCTCGCCGGCCGCACCAAGACGTGTGCCGGCTGCGACCTGACCGGCGCCAATTTCAAGCGCCGCGACCTCACCGGCGCCGACCTGACCGGCGCCAAGCTCACGGATGCGAATTTCCACGACGCCAAGCTCACCGGTGCGCGGCTGGCCGGCGCCGACCTCACCGGCGCCAACCTCAACAAGGCCAATCTGAGCCGCGCCCAGCTCACCGGCGCGGTGCTGCACGAGGCCATGCTCTATGGCGCCATTCTCGACGCCGCCGCGCTCGACGGCGCCGATTTCACCGATGCGATGATGGGGACCGCGCACCTGCTGCGCAGCAATCTCGCCAACGCCGTCCTGCGCAATGCCGACATGCGCAAGACCCGCCTCACCGACGCGGTGCTCACCGGCGCCGACCTCACCGACGCCGCGCTCGATGAGGCATTCGCCCGCGGCGCCAAGCTCGACGGCGCGACGCTGTCCGGCACGCGGCTGATGGGCGCCGAACTGGTAGAGGCGAGCCTGGTCGGCGCCGACCTGCACGAGGCCAATGCGCTGCACGCCAATATGCGCGGCGCCGATCTCACCCGGGCAAATCTCGCCGACGCCAATCTGCGGCTGGCGAACCTTTACGAAGCCAAGCTCGACGGCGCGACCCTGCGCGCGACCACATGCCCGACGGCACCACCCAGCCGTGAGGTCCGGGACGTTTTTCGTTCGGGTTCACGTCAGTTTTGCTGTCATCGCCCGGCTTGACCGGGCGATCCAGTAAGCGCCGGCCAGTGGGTACTGGATTGCCCGGTCAAGCCGGGCAATGACACCGATGGGGTCGGCGCAATCGGAAAATGCGTTATTGCGCGTCGAGCCGGTAGATCTCGAGGCGGGCCGAGCTCTCGAACTGGCCCTGGGTCAACTGGGTCGGCAGTTGCGGATTGACGCCGCTCTGGCCGGGCTTGCGGTAGAGATTCGCGCGGACGACGATGCGGCGGCCGGTGGCGGGGTCGATGCGCTCGCAGACCTGCTTGATGAAGAGCGAGCCGACCGCGCTCTCGCCCTCGGCCGGCGGCGTCGACTTGCAGTCGCGTTCCGGCTTCGATCCCGAAGCGGGACGCCATGACGCCGCCGAGCGGGTAGGATTCCTCGCGCTTGCGCCGGTCGGCCTCGGTGATGTCGTTGCGGTGGTCGGGGCGCGGATCGGTCACCAGGCGGATGCCCTGAAGGACGCCGGCATCGTCGAACAGCGCGCTGGCGATCACCGGAAAGATCACCTCATGGGTGCCGGCCCAGCGCGAGATCTCGCGGTCATTGTCGTGGGCACGGGCGATGTATTCGATTTCGTCGTCGTACTCGAAATAGACCTCGTGCAGGCCGTCGGGCTCCGCCGGACAGCGCTTGAAATCGCCCCAGCCGCGCAGCGGCGCGCGCGGCGAGCCGCCGTTGGAGCCGCAGGCGAAGGCCTGGAATTGCTCGGGCGGCGGCTGCGCCGCGATCGGCGCACCGAGCACGAGGTCCCAGATGGTGGCCGGCGCAGTTCCTCCGTGGCCGCCGCAGCCGCCACGGTCGACCCCAGCACTCCCACCAGCAGCATCGCCGCAAATCGCATGGACACACCCTTTCGCGCCGATCCTAGCGCGCATGGCCGCAGCCGCCAATCGTTGCGCCGTTGATCGTGCGGCCTCAAGCCGCTAGTGGTCTGTTTCCGAGGCCCGATGCCCGGTGGTATCATCGCCTGCGCAGGCTGGCGGTGTCCGCCTCCAGCACGGCGGCAGAACGGCACATGCGAACGATCAGCCGTCGATGCGATCGGCGGATGATCGGGAAGGAAACGGAGCAGCAACGTGCGCGACTTGTACGATCTTGCGGCCGGCGCGCTTGGCGCGACGCAGCGGCGGTGGCCGCCGTCGCGGCAGCGGTGCTGGTTTCGCACCCTGCCCCTCGCCGCCCAGGCCCCCGATGCCAGCGACATCGCCGAAGGCGCGCGGCTGTTCCGCCAGAAGGCCAATTGCCAGTCCTGCCACGGCTGGGCCGGCGACGGCCGCAAGATGGACGAGCCAGATGCCGGACGGCGCCAATCTGCGCGAAACCCGCCTCGACCGCGCCGCCCTGATCATGACCATCAAATGCGGGCTGCCCGGCACCGGCATGCCGCCGTTCGACAAGTTCGCCTACAGCGACGGCCGCTGCTACGGCCTCAAGCAGGCCGACCTCGCGAAAGCCGGCCAGCGCATGAGCGATCCGCCGGCGACCCTGCAGAACCGCGAGATCGATTTCATCGTCGATTTCCTGTTCGCCAAGATCATCGGCAAGGGCCCGATGGACCACGCCAAGTGCATCGAGTTCTGGGGCTCGGAGGTCGAGACCTGCAGCGAGTTCCCGAAGTAGGCGGAGCGCGCGAGGCGCACCTCTCCGCGAGCGGCGCGCGTGCACGAACGCCGCGAATCGCAGCTTCGAGTTGCGTCGCGGCAGCTCAGACTCCGCGACTCCAGGCTGCCCGCACTCGCGGGCTGGCCCACGGATGCGATGCCAGCGACCATCAGTTCAGCGCGAAGACGAACAGATAGCTCGAGTGCTCGAGGTTGTCGTATTTCACCGGATGCAGGTGACGCCCGCTCGATCTGCACCGCGAGATACTGCTTCGGGCCGATCGCGTAGACGACCGGCGCGCCCTTGAGCGGCGTGCCGACATTGAAGCGCCACAGCTCCTGCAGCTTCTCGTCGTCATAGGCGACCACCCAGCCGTCCTGCAGCGCCGAGAACACCAGGCCGCCCGCGGTGACGGTCGCGCCGGAACGGACCTCGATATCCGTCACCGTCTTCGCCAGCACCTTGCTGGTGACGGCGTCGTATGCGGTGATCGCGCCGTAGTAGAGATCGCTGGTGTAGGTTCGCTTCTGAACTTTGGCCCGGTCGAGCCCGCCGTCCGGCCCCTTGAACGCGGCGGCGGCGCCGTTGCCGCTGAAGCAGCCCTCGGCGCCGACGCCGTAGGCGATCTGCTTGACCGGATTGTAGGCGGTCGGCTGATAGGCGACGCCGCCGTGCCAGGTCGGGCAGGTCCGCTTCATCGGATCGCCGCGCAGCGCACGGGCCTCCGGCACGTATGTCTGCACGTCGAGCTTCGGGATCGTATTCGATCGGCTTGCCGGTCTTGGGATCGAGGCCCTTGGTCCAGTTCAGATCGTTGACGTACTGGCCGCCCTTGACGAAGCTGCCATTGGCGCGATCGAGCGTGTAGAAGAAGCCGTTGCGCCCGAAATGGCCCATCACCTTGCGCGGCTCGCCGTTGATGTTGATGTCGTAGAGCATGTGGACGCCGACCTCGTCGTAGTCCCAGGAGTCGTTCGGCAGGTACTGGTAGTACCAGACGAGCTTGCCGGTGTTGACGTCGAGCGCCACGGCCGAATTGGTGTAGAGATTGTCGCCCGGGCGCGCCTGCGGATCGTATTCGCGGCACCGGATTGCCGGTGCCCCAGATGGTGAGCTTGTTGACGGGATCGTAGGAGCCGGTCTGCCACATGCCGCCGCCGCCGGTCTTCCAGGCGTTGTTCTTGTCCTTCCAGGTCTCGCTGCCGGGCTCGCCCGGCTTCGGGATCGCGTACCAGCGCCACAGCTCGTTGCCGGTCCTGGCGTCGAGCGCGGCGAGCCAGCCGCGGGTGCCGCCGTCGCCGGCGCCGTTCGCCACCAGGACCTTGCCCTCCGCGGTGACCGGGGCCGAGTTGAACCGCTCCTTGGTGCCGAATTCGTTGGGCTTGGCGACCTGCTTGTCCCACACGATCTCGCCGCTGTCGCGGTTGATCGCGATGACGCGGCCGTCGGGCAGGTTGTTGATGACGAGGTCTTCCCACAGCGCGATGCCGCGGGTGCGCGGAATGTTGCCCTCGTGCTTGACGCCGGGATCGGCGATCCACACGAACTCGCCGTGGTCGCCGCTGCGCACGTCGATCTTGTAGACCGTGCCCCAGCCGTCGCTGGTGTACATGAAGCCGTTGTCGATCAGCGGATTGACTTCGTTCTCCGGGCCGTTCTGGCCGACGTCCTGCATGCCGCGCAGCGCCAGCGCCCACACCATGTGCAGGTTCTTGACGTTGTCGCGGTTGATCTGGGCGAGCTTGGAATAGCGGGTCGAGCCGTAGTCGCCGTTCATCATCAGCCAGTTCTGCGGCTCGCTTGTCCGAGTTGATGAGCCGGTCCTTGTTGACCGTCATCTTGTAATCGGCGGCAAAGGCCGAAGCGGCGAGCGCGGCGAAGCGAAACGCCGAGCAAGCCGGCGCGCGCGGTAGTGACGACACATTCGAAGCGGCAACGCTTGGAGCTGTCACGCATGGTGTCCTCCCTGCATTCTTGTGTTGGAACCTCCTCAACGACGGCCGTCGGCAATCCGCCCCGCCGGCGCCTCGCCCTGGCTTGCAGGGCGAGGTCGAAACGGGTGCGCCCGAGGGCCTCCAATCGGCCTGAGCCGAAGGAAACAGCCCTCACGCCGCATTTCGCCCGCACGAGCGGGAGGAAGCGGCAAGCGCCGGCACGCTCAATTCAACGCGAAGACGAACAAGTAGCTCGAGTGCTCGAGGTTGTCGTATTTCACCGGATGCAGGTGACGTCCGCTCGCCTGCACCGCGAGATACTCCTTCGGGCCGATCGCGTAGACGACCGGGGCACCCTTGAGCGGCGTGCCGACATTGAAGCGCCACAGCTCCTGCAGCTTCTCGTCGTCATAGGCGACCACCCAGCCGTCCTGCAGCGCCGTGAACACCAAGCCGCCCGCGGTGACGGTCGCGCCGGAACGGATCTCGATGTCCGTCACCGTCTTCGCCAGCACCTTGTGGCTGACCGCATCGTATGCGGTGATCGAACCGTAGTAGAGATCGCTGGTGTAGGTCCGCTTCTCGAATTTGCCCCTGTCGAGCCCGCCGTCGGGACCTTTGAACGCGGCGGCGGCGCCGTTGCCGCTGAAGCAGCCCTCGGCGCCGACGCCGTAGGCGATCTGCTTGACCGGATTGTAGGCCGTCGGCTGGTGAGCGACGCCACCGTGCCACGTCGGGCAGGTCCGCTTCATCGGATCGCCGCGCAACGCGCGGGCTTCCGGCACGTATTTCTGCACGTCGAGCCCGGGATCGTATTCGATCGGCTTGCCGGTCTTGGGATCGAGGCCCTTGGTCCAGTTCAAGTCGTTGACGTACTGGCCGCCCTTGACGAAGCTGCCATTGGCGCGATCGAGCGTGTAGAAGAAGCCGTTGCGCCCGAAATGCCCCAACACCTTGCGGGGCTCACCGTTGATGTTGAGATCGTAGAGCATCTGGATGCCGATCTCGTCATAGTCCCAGGAGTTGTTCGGCAGATATTGATAGTACCAGACGAGCTTGCCGGTGTTGACGTCGACTGCGACGACGGAGTTGGTATAGAGATTGTCGCCGGGGCGCGATTGCGGGTCGTATTGCGGGACCGGATTGCCGGTGCCCCAGATGGTGAGCTTGTTGGCGGGATCGTAGGAGCCGGTCTGCCACATGCCGCCGCCGCCGGTCTTCCAGGCGTTGTTCTTGTCCTTCCAGGTCTCGCTGCCGGGCTCGCCCGGCTTCGGGATCGCATACCAGCGCCACAGCTCGTTGCCGGTCCTGGCGTCGAGCCCGGCGAGCCAGCCGCGGGTGCCGCCGTCGCCGGCGCCGTTGGCCACGATGACCTTGCCTTCGGCCGTGACCGGCGCCGAGTTCATCCTCTCCTTGGTGCCGAATTCGTTGGGCCTGGCGACGACCTTGTCCCACACGATCTCGCCGCTGTCGCGGTTGATCGCGATCACGCGGCCGTCGGGCAGATTGTTGATGACGAGGTCCTCCCACAGCGCGATGCCGCGCGAGCGTGGGACGTTACCCTCGTGCTTGACGCCGGGATCGGCGATCCACACGAACTCGCCGTGGTCGCCGCTGCGCACGTCGATCTTGTAGACCGTGCCCCAGCCGTCGCTGGTGTACATGAAGCCGTTGTCGATCAGCGGATTGACTTCGTTCTCCGGGCCGTTCTGGCCGACATCCTGCATGCCGCGCAGCGCCAGCGCCCAGACGAGGCGCAGGCTCTTGACGTTGTCGCGGTTGATCTGGCCGAGCTTGGAATAGCGGGTCGAACCGTAGTCGCCATTCATCATCAGCCAGTTCTGCGGCTCGTTTGCCGAATTGATGAGCCGGTCCTTGTTGACCGTCATCTTGTAATCGGCGGCGAAGGCCGAAACGGCGAGCGCGGCCAAGGAAACGCCGAGCAAGCCGGCGCGCGCCGCATGGACGAGACGTCCAACGCGGTAATGCCTGATGCAGTCACACATGATGTCCTCCTGGATCGTTGTTCTGCTCCCCCGCCGGTGTTCATGGCGGGGTGCGGGTCCCGAGCCCGCAAACCCGATTTCGGTTCCGACGTGGATTCCGGGTTCCGGCCCGGCACCGCTGTGCCTGGGGCCGGCCCGGAATGACGGTTTGGAACGTCAGTTCAGCGAGAATACGAACAAGTAGCTCGAGTGCTCGAGATTGTCGTATTTCACCGGATGCAGGTGACGTCCGCTCGCCTGCACCGCGAGATACTGTTTCGGGCCGATCGCGTAGACGACCGGCGCGCCCTTGAGCGGCGTGCCGACATTGAAGCGCCACAGCTCCTGCAGCTTCTCGTCGTCATAGGCGACCACCCAGCCGTCCTGCAGCGCCGAGAACACGAGGCCGCCCGCGGTGACGGTCGCACCGGAACGGATCTCGATGTCCGTCACCGTCTTCGCCAGCACCTTGTGGTTCGCCACGTCGTAAGCGGTGATTGCGCCGTAGTAGAGATCGCTGGTGTAGTTACGTTTCTCGCTTCCCTTGGCGTCGAGCCCGCCATTGGGGCTCCTGAACTTGAACTCGGCACCGGTCTGGCTGAAGCAGCCTTCGGCGCCGACCCCGTAGGCGATCTGCTTCACCGGGTTGTAGGCGGTCGGCTGATGGGCGACGCCGCCGTGCCAGGTCGGGCAGGCCCGCTTCATCGGATCGCCGCGCAACGCGCGGGCTTCCGGCACGTATTTCTGCACGTCGAGCCCGGGATCGTATTCGATCGGCTTGCCGGTCTTGGGATCGAGGCCCTTGGTCCAGTTGAGATCGTTGACGTACTGGCCGCCCTTGATGAAGCTGCCATTGGCGCGATCGAGCGTATAGAAGAACCCGTTGCGCCCGAAATGGCCCACCACCTTGCGGGGCTCACCGTTGATATTGAGATCGTAGAGCATCTGGATGCCGATCTCGTCATAATCCCAGGAGTCGTTCGGCAAGTATTGATAGTACCAGGTAAGCTTGCCGGTGTTGACGTCGATGGCGACCACCGAGTCGGTATAGAGATTGTCGCCCGGACGCGACTGCGGATCGTACATCGGAACCGGATTGCCGGTGCCCCAGATCGTCAGCTTGTTGACGGGATCGTAGGACCCGGTCTGCCACATGCCGCCGCCGCCGGTCTTCCAGGCGTTGTTCTTGTCCTTCCAGGTCTCGCTGCCGGGATCGCCGGGCTTGGGGACGACGTACCAGCGCCACAGCTCGTTGCCGGTCCTGGCGTCGAGCCCGGCGAGCCAGCCGCGGGTGCCGGCATCGCCCGAGCCATTCGCCACGATGATCTTGCCTTCGGCCGCGATCGGCGCCGAGCGGAAGCGCTCCTTGCTGCCGAACTCATCGGGCTTGGCGACCTGCTTGTCCCACACGATTTCGCCGCTGTCGCGGTTGATGGCGATGACACGGCCGTCCGGCAGGTTGTTGATGACGAGGTCTTCCCACAGAGCGATGCCGCGGGTTTGCGGAATGTTGCCCTCGTGCTTGACGCCGGGATCGGCGATCCACACGAACTCGCCGTGGTCGCCGCTGCGCACGTCGATCTTGTAGACCGTGCCCCAGCCGTCGCTGGTGTACATGAAGCCGTTGTCGATCAGCGGATTGACTTCGTTCTCCGGGCCGTTCTGGCCGACATCCTGCATGCCGCGCAACGCCAGCGCCCATACGAGGCGCAGGTTCTTGACGTTGTCGCGGTTGATCTGGCCGAGCTTGGAATAGCGGGTCGAACCGTAGTCGCCGTTCATCATCAGCCAGTTCTGCGGCTCCTTGTCCGAGTTGATGAGCCGGTCCTTGTTGACCGTCATCTTGTAATCGGCGGCAAAGGCCGAAACGGCAAGCGCGACGAGCGAAGCGCCCAATAGCGCAACGCGCGAGGCGGTGGCGACACTCCTGGTGCCAAGACGCATCAAAATCCTCCCTGACGTGTTCTCCCAACTCCCCCGCGCCGTTGTTCCGACTGCACACGCTCGGGGAGCCTCGTAGCGCAGACTACACGGGCACCGCCCGCTCGGAAAGGACGGATTGCATCGCTGTCGGATCGCATGGCAGTCTGCCGCCGAACCGGAGGCAATGCGGGCTACAGCTTGATGTCGAGTTCCTTGGCAAGCCGGGCATAGCGGGCAGAATCCTCCTGGAGCACCCGGGCGAAGCGCTCCGCGCTGCCGCCGACCGGCTCGGTGGCGGTCTGCAGCAGGCTGTCGCGGACGGCCGGATCGGAGACCGCCCGGTTCATCTCCGCATTGAGGCGGGCGATGACGGCACCCGGCGTGCCGGACGGGACGAAGGCGCCGAACCAGGACTCCAACACGATACCCTCCATGCCGGCCTCCTCGAATGTCGGCACATCCGGCAGGCTCGGCGACCGCACCTTCGAGGATTGCGCGAGGAAACGCAGGGTTCCAGCCTTGTAATGTGGGATCAGGGCAACCGGCCCGAGCACCCCGACTTTGATGTGGCCGGCGATGAAATCATTGATCGCCTGGCCGCCGCCCCGATAGGGCACGTGCTCGAGCTTGATGCCGGCCTCCTTGGCGAACCATTCCCCGAGAATATGCTGGTTGGAACCGACCCCCGAGGTGGCGAAGCTCATCCCCGGTTGCGCCTTGACCGCGGCGATCAACTCTGCGACCGACTTCACGTTGAAGGAGGAATGCACGGCGAGCACCAGCGTCTGCCGCGACAGTTGGATCACCGGCACGAGGTCCTTCACGAAGTCGGTGTTGACCCGCAGCACATGGGGCGCGCTGGCGACATTGTCGTTGGAAACGAGGACGGAATAGCCGTCCGGCGGGCTCTTGGCCGCCGTCTCGATGCCGATCATTCCGCCGGCGCCGAGCTTGTTCTCGAGATAGACCTGCTGGCCGATGGTGCGCGACATATGCTCGCCGACGAGGCGCGCCACGAAGTCCAATCCGCCGCCGGGTGCGAGCGGCACGATGAACCGGATCGGCCGCGTCGGATAGGCCTGGGCGATCGCCACCCGCGACAGCACTGGCGTCGCGGCCGCGGCGGCCGCGCCGAGCATGAATCGACGACGGGCAATGTCCATGGCGCATCCTCTGTTTGCGCTTGCTGCGCTCGATCTCCTGCCGGGCGGGAGCCTGCGAAGCGTCGGCGCCGAAGCATTAGCCGATGGGTCCGGTCGTGTCACCGCCCGGACCCGACTGGGCAGCTTCATTCGCCCCTGATATTGGCCGCCTTGATGATCGGCCACCACTTCTCGATTTCCGTCTTCTGCAAGACGCCGAGCGCCTCCGGGCTCTGCTGGGGGCGGTCCGGGATTTCCTGGCCGAGCTCGGCGAAGCGCCGGCGCACCCCCGGATCGGCGAGGGCCTCGGTGACGGCACCGTTGAGCTTCGCGATGATCTCCTTCGGCGTCCCCTTCGGGGCGAACAGCCCGTACCATCCCATGATTTCGAGGCTGGGCAGCCCGCCCTCCGCGACGGTCGGGATTTCCGGCGCCACCGCGAGGCGCGTCCTGCCGGTGGCGGCGAAGGCCTTGATCGCCCCGCTGCTCACCTGCGGCAGCGCCACCGCCGGCTGGACGATCAGGAGATCGATCTGCCCGGATACCAGGTCCTGCATTGCCGGACCGGCGCCGCGATAGGGCACGAAGGTGAAGTGGGTGCCGGTCTCCTTCTGGAAATAGGCGCCGGCGACATGGCCGCCGGCGGTCGGGTTGCCCTGCGTGGCCTTGTCGGGATTTGCCTTCAGCCAGACGATCAGGCCCGGGAGGTCATCGGGCGGCAACGTCTTCCTGCCGATGATCATCAGCGGGTTCTTCGACAACAGGCCGATCGGCTCGAAATCTTTGACCAGGTCGTATTGCAGCGGAAAGATCGCGCCGTTCACCACATGGGTGTCCCACTGGCCGATGTCGATGGTGTAGCCATCGGGCGCGGCACGGGCGACCCGGCCGACGCCGACGCTGCCCTGGGCGGCGCCGACATTCTCGATCACGATGGGCTGTCCGAGGGTCGCGCGCATCCGTTCGGCCATGATGCGCGCCAGCACGTCGGTGCTGCCACCCGGCGGAAACGGCACGATCAACGTGATCGGCCGCGACGGATAGGTCTGCGCCGCCGCAGCGCCGATGCTCGCCAGAACGGCAAGGCAGGCAACCAGCAGTGTTCTCATGAGAGGCTTCTCCTCGCGCGCAACACATGATCGTGCCTCGAAGGCCGCAACTTCGTGCGATCACGCGGCAGGTGGCGTGACATACCACGGACCGGGGCAACACCTTCAATCGCTTCAATCGGCTTCAATCGGTTTGGACTCGCTCGCCTCGATCGTACAGGCTTGGTGACGGCGCCGGAAGGCCGGCTGCGTCGGCGGCTCGCTCCGCGGCAAGACCGGCTCTTGGTTGACAACCGGGCGGTGCCGCCCATGATCCCGTTCACGTGTGATCACAGGATACGGCAATGAGCATCCGGACGGTGGCGGTTCTCGGCGCCGGACATGGCGGCTGCGCGGCGGCTGCCGATCTCAGCCTGCGCGGCTACGAAGTGCGCCTGCATGCGCGCAGCGCCGAACGCCTGGCGCCATTGCGCGAGCGCAACGGCATCGAGGTGCGCGGGATGCAGCAGGGGCTCGTTCCCCTGGCGCTGACGACGACCGATCTCGCCGCTGCCGTGCGCGGCGCCGATCTCATCATGCTGGTGGTGCCCTCCGTCGCCCACGCGCCTTATGCACAGGCCCTTGCCCCGCTCATCGACGCCCGCCAGCCGGTTTTTCTCAATCCAGGACACACCGGCGGCGGGCTGCATTTTCTCCACGAGATGCGCCGCGCCGGCTATCGAGGAACGCTGCGCAGCTGCGAAACGGTGACGCTGACCTACATCACCCGCATGGAGGGCCCCGCCACCGTCAACATCTACAGCTACACGAGGCGGTTGCGCTTCGCCGCCCTGCCCGGCCGGAATGCGGCCCAGATGTTCGCGCTGGTGAAGCCGCTCTACCCGGAGATCGTCGAGGCGACCAGCGTGCTCGAGACCGGGCTCGGAAATCTCAATGCCATCTTCCATCCGCCCGGCATGATCATGAATGCCGGCTGGCTCGAGCGCACCGGCGGCGACTTTCTGTTCTACCGCCAGGGCTTCACGCCCGCGGTCGGCCGCGTCACCGCCGGGGTCGACGCGGAAAGGATGGCGGTGGCGCGCGCGCTCGGGGTTCCGGCGATGCCGTTCCTCGACATCTTCCATGAGGCCGGCCTCACCACCGCGGCGGCGCGCGACAGCGGCGACATCGCGCGCGCCTGCGAGGAGAGCGAGCCCAACCGGACCATCAAGGCGCCGCCGCGCCTCGACCATCGCTACATCCACGAGGATATCGGCTACGGCCTCGTGCCCATGGCCGCGCTCGGCCGCCTCGCCGGGGTCGCGACGCCGACCATGGATGCGCTGGTGCAGCTGGGCTCGCGTCGCGCTCGGCATCGACTATGCGCGCGACGGCCTGACGCTGGAGCGGCTCGGCCTCGCCGGCAAGTCGCCGGCCGAGCTGGCGCGGTTCGCGGAGCAGGGCGACGCGTAAGACGGCGCTATCGCAGCAGGTCGTTGTATTCGGGATGCTTGCCCATGAAGGCCGATACGAACGGGCATTGGGGCACGACCTCGAGGCCCTGTGCCCGCACCATCTCCAGCGCGCCGCGGATCAGTTTCGTCGCGACCCCTCGACCTGACAGCGCCTGCGGCACCTCGGTGTGCACGAAGGTGATCACCCCCGGCGTCATGCGATAGTAGGCAACCGCCAACTGCCCATCGACCTCGAGCTCGAAGCGATTGAGCGCGGTGTTGTTGCGGACGCCTTCGGACATCTTCGCCCGTCTCCTCGGCACGACACCGACGTCGCGTACCTCCCGCGCCGCTCAATCCTCCGCGGCGAAAGCTACGCCTCACGCACGGCCTTATGATAGAAGGTCCGCAGCGGCCTCGCCACTGGCGGCCTATGGCTTGGCGGCAATATCGCTGGCCGCAACATCAAAGCCAATAACCGGAGGAATATAGATGAGCAATACGACCCGGCTGCCGATCCTGGCTTCCGCGCTGCTGTCGGTTGCGCTGTGCGTCGGCGCACAGGCCCAGCAGGCCAATATGAGCTTCTTCGTCACCAGCGTCGGGTCGGGCAAGGGCGCCGACCTCGGCGGCCTCGCCGGCGCGGACCGGCACTGCCAGCAGCTCGCCCAGGCCGCCGGCGCCGGCGGCAAGACCTGGCACGCCTATATCAGCACCCAGGCGGCAAACGGCCAGCCCGCCGTCAATGCGCGCGATCGCATCGGCAACGGCCCGTGGCAGAACGCCAAGGGCGCCGTGATCGCAAAGAGCGTCGACGAGCTGCACGGCGCCAACAATCTCAACAAGCAGACCGCGCTCTCCGAGAAGGGGACCCCGACCAAGGTTCGCGGCGACACCCCGAACGAGCATGACGCGCTCACCGGCTCGACCATGGACGGCCGCGCCTACCCGCCCGGCGAGGACCGGACTTGCAAGAACTGGACGAGCAGCACCCAGGGCTCTGCAATGCTCGGCCATATCGACCGCGAAGGCTTGAGCGACGATGCCGCATCGAAGTCGTGGAACGCCTCGCATCCCTCGCGTGGATCGGACGGCGGCTGCAGCCAGGCCGATCTCAAGAGCACCGGCGGCGGCGGCCTGTTCTACTGCTTCGCCATCAACTAAGCGGCTGCATACGGAATCGTCTCGGCCGGCCCATCTCGATCATGGAGGAATCGTGCTTTCGTGATCGAGAGCGCCGGGACGAGCCCCGGCGATGACGTCTGCAGGTGCGTCGATCTCATCGGAACACGCTCTAACGAGCGGCCGCCGCCTGCTCTTCGCGGTGAATGCGATCGAGGATGCGGCGCGCCTGGATGAGGCCGCTGTCGGCATTGATTTCGATCTGCGGCGCGCCTGGAAACATCGTCATGTTGCGCTGCTGCGCCTCGAACACCGCGACATCCTCCAGGAACGCGGTCTTGATCTGCTCGACCAGCATGTCGGTGGTGGCGCGGTTGTGAATATCCCAGTCGTGGGCCTGGCCCCAGAAATAGTGGCTGGTGGTTTCGGTCTCCGGCGTGACCGCGTTGAGATTTCGCATGTTGATGCCGCCGGCACGGCGGCCCTGCGGGGCGCCGGTGCCGGTCGGCGTGCAGCCGACGTCGAGACGCAGGAACGCCGGCGGAACGAAGTCGATGATCTGCCAGCGATCGACATTGGCGGTGAAGCCGCCGGCCTTGACGAAGGTGGGCGGCGCCGGCGCGTCGACGATCCAGCGCGTCACCACCACCTGGTTCGGGGCACGCTCGACCTCGACCTTCGCATTCTCCACCAGCGCGGCATTGCCGATGGTGGTTTCGTGCACGAAGGCGAGATGGGTCAGGTCCAGGAGATTGTCGACGATCAGCTGCCAGTTCGCCTCGACATGCAGATATTGCCCCTTGGCGCCCCAGGCCGGGTCGTCGAGCCAGTGGAAGTCGGCAATCCCCGCGGGATCGGCGCGCGCCGGGTCGCCCATCCAGATCCACAGCCAGCGATAGCGCTCGACCACCGGATAGGTCTTGACACGGGCCCCGGGCGGGATGGTGTCCTGACCCGGCACCATCACGCAGGCGCCGGTCCCGTCATAGCGCAGCCCGTGATAGTGACACTGCAGGGTATCGCCGACGAGCCGGCCCATCGACAGCGGCAGATGGCGATGGACGCAGCGGTCCTCCAACGCCACCGGCGTGCCGTCTTGCCTTGCGGAACAGCACCACGGGCTCGCCGAGAACCGTCCGGCCCAGCGGCTTGCGCCCGACTTCGTGGTCATAGGCGGCGACGTACCAGAAGTTTCTCAGGAACATGGTCGCTCTCTCGCAGATCTCGCTCAAGTGCGGCGATCTTATCACCTGGTTCCTCGTCGCTCCCGGTGAAAACTTCTACGCGGTGTTGCAGGGATGCCGAGCTGCGCAAGCGCTTCGCCGAGTTCGGCCTGGAGCCGCTGGCGACCGCACCGGGCCGGCTCGGCGAGCCCACGGCGAGCGAGATCGAAAAATCGGCGCGTGTCGTAGCGGATGCCCGCATCGAGAAGCAATGATCGCATCCGGCCGGCGCGGCGAATGGATGCGGGCGGGCCATGAAGGTTGGACACGCCGACCCTGCTACCGGTCGAACGCCGCGTCGATCGGAACGCGATAGCCGTTGGCGAGACGGTTGGTCTCGTTCGCCATTCCGACCACCGCCATCAACTCGCCGAACATGGCCTCGGTCATGCCGGCCTTGCGCGCCGCAGCGGCGTGGCTGGCAATGCAGTAGCCGCAGCCATTGGTGACGCTCACGGCGACGTACAGCATTTCCTTGACCAGCGGGCTCAGCGCTCCCGGCGACATTATTTCTTTGACGCTCGTCCAGGTCCGCTCGAGGGTCGCCGGATCATGGGCCAGATATTTCCAGAAATTGTTGACATCCTCGACATTGCGGCTCCGCTTGATATCGTCGAACACCGCGCGCACTTGCGGGGACGCATCGGCATATTCGATTGGCTGTGGCCGGCTCATCAATTTGTCTCCTGTTCCGTCGCGCGTTACTTTCCATCACATCCGGCGCGCGCGCCATGGCCGGCGGTCGACAGGCCGACGGCCGGAAGGAGTTGGAAATGGCGGCAGTCGCCGATAAGGACATCCCGGTTTGCGCACCCCCCGATCCGGCGCCGCGGGCGCCGAAGTTCGCGTTTCCGCCGCTCGCATGCGACTGCCATGCCCATATCTGCGGGCCGCAGGCGATCTACAAGTATATCCCGGAGCGCATCTATACTCCGCCCGACGCCCTGCTCGCGGATTACCGCCGGCTGCTGGGCGCGCTCGGCTGCGCGCGCGCCGTGCTGGTACAGCCGAGTTTCTACGGCACCGACAATTCCGCCATGCTGGCGGCGATGAAGGCGGCCGGGCCCGCCTTCCGCGGCGTCGCCGTGATCGGCGACGCCGCCACCGCGCACGACCTCGAACAGATGCATGCGGCCGGCATTCGCGGTGCCCGGCTGAACATCGTCGACTTGCGCGACGGCAAAGGACAATTGCCGGTCGAGCGCATCAAGCGGCTCGCCGACCGCATCGCACCGTTCGGCTGGCACATCGAGTTCCTCATGCATGTCGACGAGTTTCCCACGCTCGATCGAATACTCGACGCGCTGCCGGTCCACGTCGTGTTCGGACATCTCGGCTATGTCCGCAGCGAAAAGGGTACCGCAATTCAGGGATTCCAGGCGCTGTTGCGATTGCTGCGGGGCGGGCGCGCCTGGGTCAAATTCACCGGTCCCTACCGGATTTCGTCACGGACGCTGCCCCATGCCGACACCGATGAATTCGCCCATATGCTGCTCGCGGCCGCGCCCGACCGCATCGTCTGGGGAACCGATTGGCCTCACGTCATGACGAAATGGACCATCCCGATGCCGAATGACGGCGCGCTGGCCGACCTGTTGGGCGATTGGATTCCCGACCCGGCCATGCGCAACCGTGTGCTCGCGGACAATCCGGCGGCGCTCTACGGGTGGAAATGAACGGTGAACGAACCCGGGTGGAAACGAACCCGGGTTGGAAACGAACCGCTTGGCGCGCAGTCTCCTTCGGAGGGTACTGGATACAAGCTGTCGCCGCCATGACATGCCGTCAGAACGCCATTGAACCGCCACCCACAGCCGCGGAGCGGCAAACATTAGAGGTTGCGGCATAGAAACCGAGCGCATGGCGGCTGGTGAGATACAAAACAGATGCGCCGAAAGCGCTCAGTTACCCGAGCGCGTTCCAGGTTGAAATATGGTGTCGGAACTGATCCCGATTGCGGCGTCACGATTGCGGCGTCACGCCGGCCGGACCCAAATTTAACGCGAAATACCAGGGTGCGCACGTTAAACGTGCAGCCATGCGCGCGTCATCTCGCTCTTCAGAACCCTGCGCCAATGCTGGCTGCATCCGGTCGATCACCGACATGCACGGCCGGTGGCTACACGTTGCCGCCGATATATCAGGCGTTACTTCTTGGCGACGCGCTTTTTCCGCGGCTTCTTGGCGCCGTCCTTCATCGCCCCGGAAATGCTGAAGTCGTCGAGCTTTTTTCCGGATTTGATCGCGGCGGCGAGCCACCGGGGTTTCAGCCCGCGACCGGCCCAGGTTTCCGAGGGGTTTTCGGGGTTGCGGTACTTCGGCGCAACTTTTCCCCTTACCCCACGTCCAACCGACTTTGAACGCGCGCCGCCCGACTCAAAACGGGTCAACTTGGCAAGCTCACTTTCGAGCGCGCGACGCTCATCGGATACCTTCGACGCCAGCACCGCATCGATGCGGCTTTTCAGCCCAATCAGCGCGTCGATCTTCATCGATTTCAAATTCATTTTCAGGTCGCTCCTTTCAGGATAGCCCCGCATTATAGCGAACCGATGGCAAATGCAAGCTTAGGATTGTGCCATTGGCAAGTCTATCCCCTCGTGATTAAAGCCTCTATTCGGGATCTCGGTGAAGATATGGTTTGCTCCGGAGGCGCCGGCAATGCGCGGCTCGAGGCCTCTTTCCTGGGCCGGAAAGCTTTGGTAACTAGCGAAAGTCTTATGGCTTCAACCGCGCCGTATTGGATGAAAATCACTCCCGAACAAACCCGGTCGAACAAATGGATAACGATCATCGACACGCCCGACGGCCCGAAAACCGGTACGAGAATCCCGAAATAGGCTACCGCGGGAAAGGCGCGCCGGAGTACGCTCTGAGGTGCGAGAAATCCGGGTCCGGGACCATTGGGCACGGAACCATTGAGCACGGGAAAAAGACCTCCAACCATCGGCTCGCCGCCGGTGGTCCCGCACAGGTTTCTCGATCGGCGCAAACCCCCGTTTGCGGTGCTGCGCTATTGTCGCCATGTGGCCCGACCGGCCCATCGCAGGCGTCTCGATCACGCCGCGGATAGGTCGAAAGGTCGCATCTCCACAGCCGCCCGACAGAGGAACGTTCACGATATCGCCAAGAAGTCCGTGCAGTTGCCCGTGGCACACCGCAAGGCCGGGAAATGGTTTCACCATCCGGCCAAACGGCGAGTGCGTCGTGAATCCCTCTTGAATTTTGCTGCGATCACGGTAATCCGACGCACCGCGGGGCGGTTATGCCCGTCACAAGAAGGACGCCCGGGCTTGGTCGCCTCCGACCGGTCCGGCCCAAATGCCAGGAGCAGAACAGATGGCGCTCGTCGAAGCACGGGACCTGGTCAAACGATTTGGGTCCTTGACCGCGGTCGATGGCATTTCGTTTGCCGTCGATCGCGGCGGAGGTGGTCGGCTTTCTCGGCCCGAACGGAGCCGGCAAGTCGACCGCGATGAAAATCATCAGCGGCTTCCTGGAGCCGACCTCCGGGCAGGCTTATATCGAGGGATACAACAGCCACACCCAGCCGATCGAGGCGCGGCGCCGGCTCGGCTATCTGCCGGAGGGCGCGCCGGCCTATGGCGACATGAGCGTCGCCGACTTTCTCGGCTTCATCGCCGGCATGCACGGCATGTCGAAGCGGCAGGCCAATGACCGGCTCGCCGAGCTGGTCGAACGCATCGATCTCGCCGAGGTCTGGAACCAGCGCATCGAGGCGCTCTCCAAGGGCTTCAAGCGGCGCGTCGGCATCGCCCAGGCGCTGGTGCACGATCCCGACGTGCTGATCCTCGACGAGCCCACCGACGGCCTCGATCCCAACCAGAAGCACGACATGCGGGAGCTGATCCGGCTGATCGCGCCGCAAAAGGCGATCGTCATATCGACCCACATCCTGGAAGAGGTGGAAGCCGTCTGCACCCGCGCCATCATCATCGCCAAGGGCCGGATGCTGGCCGATGCGACGCCGGCCGAGCTGCTGGCGCGCGCCCAGGGCGCCAACGCTTTCGCGATAACGATCGCCACCGCCGACCCGCAGCGGGCGATCGAGATCATCTCCACCCAGCCGGGCATCTCCAAGGTCTACGTCGCCGAACGCGTCGACGGCGTCACCCGGCTCCTGGTCCACGCGCCGCAGAGCCGGCCGACGGTGGCCGAGCTCGCCGGCGTGCTCGGCCGCTCGGACATCGCGGTCTCCGAAATGTTCGTCGAAGCACGCGACGCCTCGACGACGTGTTCCGCCAGATCACGAACGGAGCGGAGAACTGACATGCGCCCGACCTTGCTCGTGTTCCGGCGCGAATTCGCCGCCTATTTCGCCACCCCGGTCGCGGCGGTGTTCCTGATCGTCTTCCTGGCGCTCGCCGCCGGCCTCACCTTCCTCATGAGCGGCTTCTTCGATCGCGGCCAGGCCGATCTGTCCGGCTTCTTCTTCTGGCATCCGTGGCTGTTCCTGGTGCTGATGCCGGCCATCGCCATGCGGCTGTGGGCGGAGGAGCGGCGCAACGGCACCATCGAGCTCCTGATGACGCTCCCGGTGCAGCCCTGGCAGATCGTGCTCGGCAAATGGCTCGCCGCCTGGGCGTTCGCCGCGCTCGCCTTGGCGCTGACGACCCCGCTGTGGATCACCGTCAACGTCCTCGGCTCGCCCGACAACGGCGTGATCCTCGCCTCCTATGTCGGCTCATGGCTCATGGCCGGCGCGTTCCTCGCGCTGGCGGCGGCCATTTCCGCGCTGACCAAGAGCCAGGTGCTGGCCTTCATCGGCGCCACCGCGGTGAGCTTCCTGTTCGTGATGGCGGGCTTCGATCTCGTCCTCGCCGCGGTGCGCTCATGGGCGCCCGCGATCATCATCGACGCGGTGCGCTCGATGTCGTTCCTCGGCCATTTCCAGCACATCACCGACGGCGTGCTGGAACTGCCGTCCATCATCTTCTTCGTGTCGCTGATCGTGTTCTGCCTGTGGCTCAACGTGCGTGTCATCGAAGTCAAGAAAGCGGCGTGAGGGATCGCCATGTCCGATCAAACAACGCCCGATCAAGCAACGTCCGATCAAGCGAACGTCCGATCGAAGAAACCTCCGGCCGGCCGAAACGCCGGGCAGACCGGATGCTCGACCGGCCGCATCGCGATCGTCGCCGCGCTGCTCGGCGCCGTCATCTTCGTGTGCGTCAACATCATCAGCGCGCAGGTGCTGCGCAACTCGCGCATCGACCTCACCCAGCAGCATCTCTATTCGCTGAGCCAGGGCACGCGCACGCTGCTCGGCGAACTCAAGGAGCCGCTGCGCTTCCGCCTGTTCATGTCCGTCCGCGCTGACCAAGCAGGCGCCGCAGCTCGCGGCCTTCGCGGCGCGGGTGCGCTCGCTTGCTCGATGCCTATGTCGCGGCCTCCAACGGGCACATCGTGCTCGAGGTGATCGATCCGCGGCCGTTCTCCGAGGACGAGGACCGCGCGGTCGCATTCGGCATCGACAGCTTCACAGGGCACCGGCGGCGAGCGGCTGTTCTTCGGCCTCGCCGCGACCAATTCGACCACCGGCCGCGCCACCATCAGCGTGTTCACGCCGGATCGCGAAGCGTTTCTGGAATACGACCTCACGCGCCTGGTTTCCGAGCTCGGACGCCGCGGCAAGCCCGTAGTCGCGCTGATCGACGGTCTCGGCCTCACCGGAGGCAATCCGCATGCGGCGAATCCCCGAGCAGCAGATGCTCGTCGCAGATGAAGCAATTCTTCGATGTCCAGCCGATCGCCGGCGACTCGACAAGCTTCCCGACGGCGCCCGCGTACTGATGGTGGTGCATCCGACCGGAGCTGTCCCAGGCGCATGCTCTACACCATCGACCAATGGGTGCTGGCAGGCAAAGCCGGCGATCATCTTCGTCGATCCGTTCGCGGAGAACCAGCTCAATGCGCCCATGCCCGGCGATGCCGCCGCCGCAAATCCCCTCGACGCTCGAGCCGCTGTTCAAGACCTGGGGGGTGAAGTTCGACACCACCAAGGTGGTGGGCGATCCGATCTATGCGCTGCAGACCGAGCGCAATGTCGGCGGCCGCCCGGTGGTGGCGCAGAACCTGCCCTGGCTGGCGCTGCGCGGCGACGCGCTGGCGCGCGACGAGGCGATCCTGGCGCAGCTTTCGGCCATCGTCGTGACCACTGCGGGCGCCTTCGAGACCACCAAGGACGGCGTCACGCTGCGGCCGCTGCTGACCGGCCTCCGGCAACGCCGTACTGATCGATGCCGCAACCGCAGCCGATCGACAACGCCGATCCGCGCCGCCTGCTTGTCGGCCTCAAGCGGGTGGCCAAGCCGCCGGTGCTGGCGGCACGGCTGTCGGGAACGCTCGACAGCGCGTTTCCCGACGGAGCGCCGGCGCCGGCCGCCGGCACGACGTCTGAGGCTGCGCCGGCAGCCAAGACCGAGACGCTCAAGCGTTCCGTCAAGCCGCTCAACGTCATCCTGGTGGGCGATGCCGACATGCTGATGGACCGCAACTGGATCCAGCAGCAATCGTGTTCGGCCAGCAGATCGCCCAGGCGTTCGCCAACAACGGCGATTTCGTCATCAATGCGATCGAGCAGATGGCCGGCGGTGCGGCGCTCGTCGGATCTGCGCGGACGCGGCGTCTCGTGGCGTCCGTTCGAGCTGATCCAACGCATGGAGGCGGAGGCCGACCAGCGCTACCGCGCCAAGGAGCAGGAGCTGACCCAGCAGCTCAAGGACACCGAGCAGAAGCTCGCCCAGATGCCGAAGCGCGGCCGAGGGCTCCAACGACGTGCTGACCCCGGAGCAGATGAAGGCGATCGACGGGCTTCCGCGCCCAGCTGCTGGCGATCCGCTCCGCAGCTGCGCGACGTGCAGTTCGCGTTGCGCCGCAACGTCGACGACCTCAAGAGCTGGGTCACGGCGGTGAATGTCGGCGTCGGTGCCGCTGGTGGTGGCGATCATCGCGTTGGTATTCGCAATGCGCCGGCCGCGGCGGCCGGTGCCGGTCAAGGAAGGGCGCCAATCATGAACGCGAGGCAACTCATCGTTCTTGCAGGGCTTGCGATCGTCAGCGTCGCCGCCACCGCGGCGGTGATGAAAACCAATGCCACCACCGTCGCGTCGGACCGCCGGGGCGAAGCCGTGCTGCCGGCCCTGCGCAGCCAGGCCAACGAGCTCGCGAGCCTCACCATCCGCGACGGCGACACCACGTTCGCCGATCGAACGGCGCGACAACAGCTTCGTCTCCGACGCCGGCTATCCCGTCAAGACT
Organism: uncultured Alphaproteobacteria bacterium; assembly: GCA_963795865.1. Lineage (GTDB taxonomy): Bacteria > Pseudomonadota > Alphaproteobacteria > Rhizobiales > Xanthobacteraceae > JAJPKK01. The sequence continues at coordinate 161,973 of CAWCJX010000021.1, read as the reverse complement.
CGACACGGTACGCGAAGTCGTGACCTCCAGCGCCGAGCTCGGCTTCGAGGAGTCACGCACCAGCGATCCTGCCCGTTACAGCGATCTCGGGCTCGCCGATCCGGGCGGCGAAAACGGCGGAAAGGAAATCGTGTTCCGTGCAGGCAGCGGCGAGATCGCCGACATCATCCTCGGCAACCGCGACGCGACGGTGGGCAGCGCCCGCGGCGGCCAGTATGTCCGCCTCAAGGGCGGGCCGCAGACCTGGCTGGCGCGGGGCACGGTGCAATTGCCGGCGAACCGGGCGGACTGGTTCGTACCGATCGATTTCAACGTCAAGCGCAGCGAGATCAAGGCGCTCGAAATGACCGGCGGCGGCCTCGGCGCGGTGGCCGCGACCGCCGCCCAGCCCGGCGAATTCACCCTCCAGAACGTGCCGGAAAAGCGCACGCCGAAATCGTTCAAAGTGTCCCAGCTGGCCACGTTGTTCGACGCCTTCAGCTTCCAGGACGTGCGCCGCCGCACCGCCCCGGCGCCGGCCGACGCCCGTCACATCACGGCGGAGGCGGACGGGTTGCGGCTGACGCTGACGAACGTCGGCGCCCTTTCCGACGGATGGGTGCAGATCAAGGCGGAGGCCACCGACGACGCCAAGCGCGAGCAGGCGAACGCGATCACGACCAAGACCGACGGCTTCGAATTCCGCCTGCCCAGCCAGCAGACCGAGATCCTCAGCTGGACCGCCAACGAGGTGACCGCGGAGGCGCCGGAGCCGCCGCCGGCCGAGCAGCCCGGCGATCTGCCGGGAACGCCGCCGGCCGCGCTACCGGGCGAGCCGCCGACCGGACAACCCGCCGGGGCGGGTGCAGGCGATACGAAGCCGTAATGGACGGCTTCGCCGGCCGCTGTTGAGCGGTTGCGACCCGAACAGATGGTTTCATCTGTTTCGCGGACCGCCCCGCGGCTCAACAGGCTGATCCTCGACTGGCATCGTGGGCCTCGACCGGGCGATCCGGTACCACGGCGCTTCGATGTCGGCATGGCAGGGGTCCCGTCGAGCGTTCAGCGCAGGACCTCGCCGGCGTGCGGCGGCAGGCGCCGGAACTCGAACACCCCGGCGAGCCCAATGAGGCCGACCGCGACGAACGCGATGTGGAAATCGCCCACCGTGACCGCCGCCGAATCCGGATGGGTAAGGCCCGCGACGTGCAGAGCGACGGCGCCGATCGCGACGCCCAGGGCGTTTCCGGCCTGCTGCATCATGCTGAACAGCGTGTTGGCGCCGCTCATGCGCTCCTGGGAGAGCTCCGAAAAGCTCAGCGCATTGATGGTGGTGAATTGCATCGAGCGCGACAGCCCGCTGACGAAGAGCACGGCGACGATAAGCGCCTTCGGCGTATCCGGCGTCATCAGCCCGCACGCCATGATGGTGGCCATTGCCAGGGTGCCGTTCACCAGCACGGTGCGGCGGAAGCCGAAGGTCTTGAGGACCGCGCTGGTCGCCGGCTTCATTCCGAGATTGCCCGCGAAAACCGCGAGCAGCAGCAATCCCGAGGCGAGCGGATCGAGGCCGAAGGCGAGCTGGAACATCAACGGGAGCAGGAATGGCGCGGCGCTGATGGCGGTGCGGATCAGCACGCCGCCGCGCACGGTGATCGCGAAGGTCGGCAGCGCGAATGCGGTGAGGTCGAGCAGCGGGTGTGCCGCGCGCCGCGCATGGCGAATGCCGTAGAAACCGGTACCGACACTCGCCGCCAGCAACAGGGCCGCGATGCGCCAGTCGATCCGGCTGCGCGCAATGGATTCGAGGCTGTACATCAGCCCGAAGCTCGCAAAGCCGGTGATCAGAAATCCGCTCCAGTCGAACCGCCCGGTGGCCGCGACGCGCGTATTCGGGATCAGGATCAGCGCGAGCGCGAGGCCGATGATCCCGAGCGGAACATTGAGCAGGAAAATCCACGGCCACGAGCTGTAGGTCGTGATCAGCCCGCCCAGCGGCGGGCCGATCACCGGCGCGGTCAAGGCCGGCCAGGTGAGAAAGGCGATGGCCCGGATCAGGTCCTGCTTCTCGGTATTGCGCAGCACGATGAGGCGGCCGACGGGCACCATCATCGCGCCGCCGATGCCCTGGACGATGCGCGCCGCCGTGAACGCGAAGAGACTGCCGCTGGCGGCACAGAGGATCGAGGCGATGGTGAAGGTCGCGATCGCCGAGCCGAACACCACGCGGGCGCCGAACCGGTCCGTAACCCAGCCGCTCGCGGGAATGAAGACGGCAACGGTCAGCAGATAGGCGGATATGCCGATGTTGAGGTCGACCGGACCGACTGCGAACGTCTTCGCCATCTGCGGCAGCGCAGTGGCGATCACAGTGCCGTCGAGCTGCTCCATGAAGAGCGCACCGGCGACGAGGAGCGCGATGATCGAGCTTTGCCGGGCGGAAAATTCCATGGAGAAAAAGCTGTCCGCGCAAAGGCTCTTCGGAGCCGCCGCCAGTGAAACAGCGCAGGATGGCAGGGAAGTCAATCGATGCGATCCCTGGGTAGTGGGTCAGTTCGAGTTTTTGCTGCGACTGAAAGCGTCAACCAACATCCATGATGCTTAACGCAGATCGCCGTTGAATTGCCGCACCGCAGCAAACGACGCGAAGGGTCAATTCCTGCCTGATGCAGCGCAGCATTGCGCGGAGCGCTAGACCGTAGTTACCCATCACCGGCGGCGCAAAAATCAAGGAAGTGCCCGTAGATGCGAGAGTGGATAATCCCCGCCCCTACGTCGCGTGACCAAGTCGCCGACACGCCCTCGCAATCGCGTGAGGATTGCCAGCTTGGTCGCGGAAAAGCATCATTGACTGCCCACGGACCCGAAAAATCAAGGCACTCGAGGAATGACGATCCCAGAGCATATTTGGGTACCCATCGCAGTCGTCGTCAGCGCCATTGCTGCACTGGCGTTTTGGTGGTGGTGGCCGAAGTGGCAGGTAGATCGCTCAGCGCCGGAAATCAGCGACCCGAAGGCGCGCGCCGATGTCGAAGACAACTTCCGAAAGACCGTCGGCCAGTTCCTCGGCGGCGCAGCGGTGCTGTTTGGCGCCTGGCTTGTTTTTTTGCAATTCTCCCAGCAGCAGCAAACAGCGCAAATCGAACAGCAACAAGCGGCGCAACGACAGCAACAAGCGGTGCACGACCTCCTGATCAGCAATCAGCTGTCGAAAGGCTTCGAGCAACTCGCCAGCGACAAGGTGGCGATGCGGCTCGGCGGCATCTATGCGCTGGAAGGCGTGATGAACACGTCCGAACGGCCCGAACAGTATCGTGGGCCAGTGCTCGAGATGCTGTGTGCGTTCGTGCGCGAGTACACGATTGGAAAAACCGTCTTCGAAAAACCGGCTATCGACATTCAGGCGGCGCTTGCGGTTATCGGAAGGCGCAAAGGACAGGAGCTTCCAGACTTAGCTCAAGTGAACATACGAGGCGCCAATCTGAGCGGCGCCAACCTGCGCGGTGCCGACCTGGACAGCGCCAACCTGAACAGCGCCTACCTGAGCGGCGCCTACTTGAGCGGCGCCAACCTGCTCGGTGCCAACCTGACCGGCGCCAACCTGACCAGCGCCCACCTGGGCCGCGTCGACCTGACCGGCGCCGACCTGACCGGCGCCAACCTGGGTCTCGCTGACCTGAACGGCGCCCATCTGAGCGGCGCCAATCTGACCGATGCCAATCTGGGCGGCACCAACCTGCGCAGTGCCGACCTGAGCGGCGCCGACCTGCGTGGCGCCAACCTGCGCGGCGCCGACCTGAACGGCGCCTACCCGATCGGCGCAAACCTGACCGGTGCCAACCTGCGTGACGCCACCCTGACCGGCGCCGACCTGAGCGGCGCCGACCTGAGCGGCGCCAAGAACTTGATCCAGGGGCAGTTGAATGAGGCGTGCGGTAATAGCAAGACAGTGCTGCCCGAGGGCTTCGACGTTACACCACTAAAACGATGCCCACCGATCGCAACTCCGCCGCGGGCTCCATAAAGGTCCGGAAGATGATCCGAGGGCGCCGCTGCGGTGCAGCAGAGGCTGCAGCGCCGGGTCATCGAAAGCCGTCGCTCCCGCCTGCAGCTTCCGCCAGGGCCAGCGCCGGAAAATTGTTCTGGCTAATCGTTACCTCGTGAACCACCGCATCCGATTGGATGATATAGTCGTCACCGTCGAGCACCCCGAAAGCAAACTTGGAGGGCTTCCAAAATGAGACATTACGCATCTTTCGCCATCGGCGCGGTTGCTTTGCTGGCGCCGTTCGCAGCGTCTTCACATTTTTTTCTGGAAGAACCAGCGGCTTCGTTGGTCCAGAACAACCGCGGCGATCCGCAGAAGGCCGCTCCGTGCGGCGGTACATCTGATGATCAGGGAACCCCCAGCAGCGCGATTACCGAAAAGCGCGGTGGCGACATGCTCCACATCAAGATCCGCGAAACGGTCTTCCACCCCGGCCACTATCGAGTGGCCTTGGCAGTGAACTCCATCAGCGAGTTGCCCCCCGACCCGGAAACCGCCACACGGGCGAGCCCACGGGGTCCCCTTTCGGTCTCTGCGAAGATCGATCCGAGCCCGAGGCCGCCGGTGCTGGCGGACGGGCTGTTCGTCCACACCGAACGTCCGGCCCCGGGCTCATTTCATGAGGCCGACATTCGCCTCCCCAATATCAACTGCGAGAAATGCACGCTGCAGATCATCTTCTGGATGGGTGAGCACGCTCTCAATCGGGATGGCGATTACAGCTACCACCACTGCGCGAACCTTAAGATCACGTCCAACCCGGCGCTGGCAATCGATACCACTTGGCCAGGACAATCCAGCGCAAGTCGATAGCATCGGCCTGGCATCTCCCAGTGCAGTGTGCATCCGTGGAGTGGCGTAATGCGCTTCGCTCATTGCGCTCCGGTCGGCCCTCGTGACCGGAAGCGCCGAAGATCCTGACGATTTCGGCATGTCTGCCGGCATCGTCGCTTGCTCAAGCGCGACGCGTCATTCCGCCTGCGCCTTGCGACCCGGTTCCCATCGACCTCGGGCACCGCTAAACATCTCGCGATCGGCGCGGGACGCCATAACGTCATGGCGAAAACTGTCCGTGAGATCGGCGCATCCCTCGTGGTGCGCCACCCCGTGCCTGACGAGAGAAAACTAGGATGCGAACATTCATCATCGCCACGACGGCAGCTGCGGCCCTATTCTCTTTTCCAGCCTTCACGCAGGACCGGCATCAAAGTGGCGCACCGCTCCCGGATTTCTCCGGTTTTTGGGCCAACCCCTACCTTTATGGGATCGAACTGCCGCCAAGCGGCCCCGGCCCGGTGGTGAACACGTCGCGGCGGCCACAAACCTTGGACGCCGATGGCCGGCCATACAGGGCCGGGAATGCTCCACTCGTCAGCGACAACACGAGATTGACGGGCGATTACGCGAACCCGATCTTGAGGCCGGAGGCCGGGGAAGTCGTCAAGAAACGCGCGGAAATGGCACTCGCAGGGTTGGGCTTTCCGAGCGTGCGCAATCAGTGTTGGCCGCAAGGGGTGCCCTTCATTTTCACGAACGCTGCGCTGTTGCTGTTGCAGCAGCCCGACAAGATCACGATGCTTTACGACGAGGATCATGAAGTCCGACGTGTCCGCATGAATGTGCCTCATCCGGCGCAGGTGACGCCATCCTGGTACGGGGATTCTGTGGGCCATTACGAAGGCGACACCCTGGTCATCGACACCGTGGGATTGAAGATCGGGCCGTTTTCCGCCGTCGATCAGTACGGGACACCGTACACTCGAGCCCTGCACGTGGTGGAACGTTATCGGCTTATCGATTACGAAGCCGCGAGGGAAGCATGGGAGCGTGGGGGCAGAGAGAATATCCGCGGCGGCATTGTCAATGAAGGATACGCTCCCGATCCCAACTACAAGGGCAAGGCACTGCAACTCCAATTCACGGTCCAAGATGAGGGCGTCTTCACAACGGCTTGGTCCGCGACCAAAACCTATCGCCGCATCGTTCGTGACTGGCCGGAACGCGTCTGTGCCGAAAATCCATATCGATACGGTACCGAAAAAGACGCTGCGGTCCCGACTGCCGGCAGGCCTGATTTCTGACGGTACTGTCAGCTAATCACCCTATGGCGGCACGCCGGAATCGGGTCACGAGCGGCGGATCAGGGCCAACGCTCCGGCGGCAGGTCGCCCCCAGACAGCGGACCCCACCGGCGTCCACGGTGGTTTCCGGCTCGGGCCAAAGGGCGTTCATGACGAGCACAGCGATTTCGCCATCCACCGCCGCGGTTCCGGACGTCGGCAAGGAATGTTCGCCTATGTGCCAGCACACAAAACCCGATACGTTGCCCCTTGCCGCGACAACAGGAACGCGACGTTTCACCGTCAACCGCGGCACATTGCCTTCGCAGGCAAAAAAATGATCGGCAATAGCCGCACCACCGCGGGTACCGACCTGTTCGATCCGCCCCGCGGTAGTGAACGGCGTTGCGGAATTGGCGTTCGCTGCCGCCAGCCCTTGCATCGAACCGTCGGGGTTGTACGATCGGAGTACGACGCCGTCTCATCGGCGTGTGCACGCGCCTGCGGTTACCGAGTTCTTGGTTGGCCTTGCACTTGGCCCGAAACATCGGAGAGGATCACCTCATGACGCGAAGACTGGTTTTGGCTGCAGGCGTCTCTTCGGTCGTTCTGCTGGGAGGGATTGCCCTGGCAAGTATCGCACTTCCGATCTGGAGTACCTTTGAGGAACGCGCGGGAGAGGTCGCTTTGCGAAAGCTCGGTGCGAGCTTCAGCGAGGCGAAATCCGGCGGGCGCTTAGTGGAATTGCCGACACAAATATCCGATGACACTCTGATAAAGGAAGCACCTCATCTCGAAAAGCTCAACATTGCACACCTTTACCTTCCCCATGCAAAATTCACGAGCTTGGAGCCGCTGAAAGGGCTGACAAATCTCAGCTCGCTCGATCTGAGCGACGCTTTCGGCATCACGAGCTTGGAGCCGCTGAAAGCGCTGACAAATCTCAGCTCGCTCGATCTCAGCTACGCCACCGGCATTACCAGCTTGGAGCCGCTGAAAGGACTGACAAATCTCAGCTCGCTCAACCTCCGCAACGCCAGGGGCATCACGAGCTTGGAGCCGCTGAAAGGGCTGACAGAGCTGAGCAGCCTCAATCTCAACGGCGCCACCGGCATCACGAGCTTGGAGCCGCTGAAAGGGCTGGCAAATCTCACCTGGCTCGATCTCACCAACGCGACCGGCATCACGAGCTTGGAGCCGCTGAAAGAGCTGACAAAGCTCAGCAGCCTCAATCTCAACAGCGCCACCGGCATCAAGAGCTTGGAGCCGCTGAAAGGGCTGACAAATCTCAGCTCGCTGGATCTGAGCGACGCTATCGGCATCACGAGCTTGGAGCCGCTGAAAGGGCTGACAGAGCTCAGCTCCCTCACCCTCATCAACGTCACCGGCATCACGAGCTTGGAGCCGCTGAAAGGGCTGACAAATCTCAGTAAGCTCTATCTCAACGACGCCAAGGGCATCACGAGCTTGGAGCCGCTGAAAGAGCTCGGAGTTCAAATTTATGGCGCGTCCGACGAACTCCTGGCGACCATGAATTAATTCCTGAGCTGCGCACTTGTGGCCGCAAACCTCGACACGCGCTTTGCACGCCCAAACAGCGCAATTCTCACTCCGGGTCATGTATGGATGGGTGCGCCGGGAGACCGGTGGCAGGTTCGCGCTGGAAATCCGCCGCTTGTGGGGATTCCCGATGGGTGCGATCCCTCCGGACGGTGCAACACGAACATTGCCGCCGCTCGACCATACGTTGCTGCGCTGCATCATCTTTTCTGGATCGCCGCTGAGATTGTGCGACGCGCGCAATGCGCGATCAGAAGTTCAAACCGAGACACTACCGATCCCTGTGCTTGGCTGCCGTGGTCATTTCCCTCTTCTCGATCCCGGGCGTGCCGCCGCGCCGCCATGTGCTGCCCAGGAACAAGGTCAATTCCCAATACGCCATGATCAGGAGCGCGATGACGAAGGGGATCATGAAATAGAACACGCGGTAGATGATGAGGGCGGCGACCAGTTCCTCCTTGCCCACATCGGGCAGCGCCACCAGCATGGCGGCATCGAACACCCCGAGCGAGCCCGGCGCGTGGCTCGCAAATCCCAACAGCGTCGCGGAGACGCAGGCGATCGCCACGGTGATGAAATCGTCCTGCGGCACCGACGGCACTAGGCTGTACATGGCGAGCGAGGAGAAGGTGAGGTCGGCGAGCCCGATCCCGACCTGGATGAGGGTCGAGAGGCCGCCCGGCAGCACGACGCGCCAGCCGTTGCGGCCGAACGAACGCGGCTTGCGCCACACCCAGGCGATGTAGCCGGACAGCACCGCGAGCGCGACGATTCCGAGCGCCCGAACCACGCCGGGGGACAGTTGCAGGATGAGGCTCGACACTTCCGGCCGGTAGGTCATCCCGGATCCGAGCACGACGAGGTTCCCGATCCAGAAGGTGAGCCCGGTCAGAAAGCAGATCTTCGCGACGTCGACGACGCCCAGGCCGTAATACGAATAAATCCGCAGGCGAACGGCGCCGCCCGAGAACGCGGTCGCGCCGATATTGTGGCCGATCGCATAGCTCGTGAAGCTCGCCAGCGCCGCGATCCGGTAAGGCACCTGGTTGGCCCCGATCATGCGCAACGCGAAATAGTCGTAAAATGTCAATGTGCCATAGGCGCAGGCAATGAAGAAAATGGCGGAAGCGATGCTGCGCGGCGGGGTCGCCCGCGCTGCCGCCAGCACCCGCGACGGCTCGATATCCTGGAGAAGATGGCTCAATACATAGAGCGATATGCCGACGATCCCGAGGCCGAGGGCAAACCCGATCCAATTCCACCCGAAGCAGGCGCCGAATGCCCCCGCCAGGCTCCGCAACCGCTTAAGCAATCGCCCCCCTCCTTGCGACAAGGCGCCAACGCCCCGACGGGGCGGCATTCGCATTCGGCAAGCCCGTGCGCGAGAGCGGCGCCGAGCGAATCCGGCGTTGATCTTGCCTCCCGAGAAACGACAGGATTGCGACAAAGGCGTCATGGAGATGACGCAAGAATTGGACAAGGTGCCGCCGAGCTTAAATTATTGACCGCAAGCGATGGTCACGACGTGCAGCAGACAGAGCCCGCTCCGTATCGCACCGTCTTCATTTCGGACGTCCATCTGGGGGCCAAGACGTGCCAGGCAGAGCGGCTCGTCGCCTTCCTGCGCGACCTGGAGGCCGATGCGATCTATCTCGTCGGCGACATCGTCGACGGCTGGCAGTTGAAGAGCGGCTGGTACTGGCCGCAGCCCCACAACGATGTGGTCCAGAAGCTGTTGCGCAAGGCCCGCAAGGGAACCCGGCTCGTCTACGTTCCCGGCAACCATGACGAGTTCCTGCGGAATTATTTCGGCACCCATTTCGGCGGCATCGAGGTGGTTGCCGATGCCGTGCATGTCGCCGCCGACGGCAAGCGCTATCTCGTCACCCATGGCGACCGTTTCGACATCGTCGTGAAGCACGCGCGGTGGTTGTCGCTGTTCGGCGACCAGGCGAGCGTGCTCGCCATCACCATCAACAAGCTGACCAACTGGTTTCGGCGCCGCTTCGGCCTCGGCTATTGGTCGCTGTCGGGCTGGGCCAAGCTCAAGCTCAAGAAGGCGGTCAACTACATCGGCGATTTCGAGCAGGCGCTCGCGGCGGAGGCGCGCCGCCATCGCTGCGACGGCGTCGTTTGCGGCCACATCCACCATCCCGCCAACCGCGACATCGGCGGCGTGCGCTATGTCAATTGCGGCGACTGGATCGAAAGCTGCACAGTCGCGGTCGAAAATCGGAACGGCGAAATCGAGATCCTGTGGACCGCGCCGGAGGAGCACCTCGCTCCCGTCCCCCAGAGGGCGCGAGCGGCCTGATGCGCATCCTCATCGCCACCGATGCATGGCGGCCCCAGGTCAACGGAGTGGTCCAAACGCTGGAGGCCAACGCGCAAGCGGCAAAGGCGCTCGGCGCCGAAGTGGTCTTCCTCAACCCGGAAGGCTTTCCGAGCGTCGGGCTGCCGAGCTATCCCGGCATCCGGCTCGCCTTGCCGCGCCGGCGCGAGATTTTCCGCCGCATCGCCGACATCCGCCCGGATGCGATCCACATCGCCACCGAGGGGCCGATCGGCCACTTCGCCCGGTGGTACTGCGTGACCAACCGGCGCCCGTTCACGACGAGCTTCCATACGAGGTTCACCGACTATGCAGCGGCGCGGTTTCCGGTCCCGGAAGGCTGGACCTGGGCGTGGCTGCGGTGGTTCCACAATGCCGGGCGCGGCACCATGGTGTCGACCGCCTCCCTTGCCGAAGAACTGCGCAAGCAGGGATTCCACACCATTCTGCGATGGCCCCGCGGCGTCGATTCCCGCCTGTTCCATCCCGATCGCGCCCGCGACCTCGGCCTGCCGCGCCCGGTCTTTCTCGCGGTGGGCCGTCTCGCGGTCGAAAAGAATGTCGAGGCATTCCTCGCACTCGACCTGCCCGGCAGCAAGGTCGTAGTCGGCGACGGCCCGGCCCGCGAGGCGCTGGAGCGCCGGTTTCCGGACGCGACCTTCCTCGGGACCAGGCGCGGCGCCGATCTCGCGTCGATCTATGCAGCGGCCGACGTCTTCGTGTTTCCGAGCCGCACCGACACCTTCGGCCTCGTACTGCTGGAGGCTCTGGCGAGCGGGCTGCCGATCGCCGGCTTTCCGGTCGCCGCGACCCGCGACGTGGTCGGCACCGCGCCGGTTGCCGCACTCGACGAGGATCTGCGCTCGGCCTGCCTGAAGGCGTTGACTATACCCCGCGCCGCCTGCCGCCGTCATGCGGACACGATGACGTGGGAGGAGAGCGCGCGCTGCTTCGTCGGTAATCTCGTGCGCGCGCCCGGCATCGCCGCCGAATCCGCCGGCAAGTCCGCGCCACGCCTGCTCGAGCCGGCGGCATGGCCCGGAGAATAGTCGGAAATGCGAACCCTGGAGGCCCCGAATCGCTTCGCCACCGGCGCCGTCATCAAACTTACATCCGCCCCGGTGCCTAATCCCCCTCGATTCGATTGATCATGTGGAGTTTGGCTTGACGTCCGCATCCAAAGCTGCGGCCAGCCATCGCCTCAATCAGGCGGTGCGCCGCAATCGCGCCTTTTCGAGCGAAGGCCTGCTCGAAATCATGTTCACCTGGGCGTTCAAGGGGCTTGGTCTATCCTCAGATCTGGGAAGATCCCGAGGTCGATCTCGAGGCCCTGGCGCTGACCCCGCAGTGCCATGTGGTGGCGATCGCGTCGGGAGGGTGCAACGTCCTCTCCTATCTCATCGCCGATCCCGGCCGCATCACGGCGGTCGATCTCAGCCGCGCCCATGTGGCGCTCAACCGGTTGAAGCTCGCCGCGGCCCGCCATCTGCCGTCCTGGCAGTCGTTCTACCGCTTCTTCGGCGAGGCCGACGAGCAGGCGAACGTCGCCGCCTATTGGCGCTTTCTCAAAGACCACCTCGACGAGGAGACGCGCGCCTATTGGGAAGGTCGCGCGCTTTCCGGCTTCGGCCGCCGCCGCATTTCGATGTTTTCGCGCAATCTCTATCGCTACGGGCTGCTCGGCTACTCCATCGGTCTCGGCCATCTGGTCGCGCGTGCCTATGGCGTCGAACTGAACAAGATACTGCTGGCCCGCTCGCTCGAGGAGCAGCGCGCGTTCTTCGAGACCTACCTGGCGCCGTTGTTCGACAAGCCGTTCGTGCGCTGGGCCACGGCGCGGCAATTGTCCCTGTACGGCCTCGGCATTCCGCCGGCCCAATATGCGGCCTTGGGGTCGGGCGCGCCGAACATGGCGACGGTGCTGCGCGACCGGGTCGAGAAGCTGTCCTGCGAGTTCAGCATCGACGACAATTATTTCGCCTGGCAGGCGTTCGGGCGCTCCTATTCCGACGGCGGTTCCGGCCCGGTGCCGCCCTATCTCGAGCGCGCGCATTTCGATACGATTCGCGATCGTGCCGACCGGGTCGAAGTGCTCAACCGCTCGTTCACCGAGTACCTCAAGAGCCGACCGCCGCAATCGCTCGACCGCTACGTGCTGCTCGACGCCCAGGACTGGATGTCGGACCTGCAATTGAACGACCTGTGGCGCGAGATCACCCGCACCGCGCGGCCCGGCGCGAGGGTGATCTTCCGCACCGCGGCGGAGCCGAGCCTGCTGCCGGGGCGCGTCGACGACGCCGGTCCTGGCGCAGTGGCGCTACCAGGCGGATCAATCGCGCGACCTGACGCGGCGCGACCGCTCCGCCATCTATGGCGGGTTTCACCTCTATGTTCTGCGGGGCGTGACATGACGATGGTCAGTTCGACCGAGCTGATGAACCGCACCTACCGGCACCAGCGCCACGTCTACGATTTCACGCGGAAATACTATCTGCTCGGCCGCGACCGGCTGATCGCGGAGCTCGCGCCGCGCCAAGGCGACGCCGTCCTCGAGATCGGCTGCGGCACCGGACGCAACCTCACCACCGCCGCGGCGCCGTTATCCCGGCGCCCGCCTGTTCGGCATCGATGTCTCGACGCAGATGCTGACGACGGCGATCGCGACCATCGCCCGCGCCGGCCTGGCGTCGCAGATCCGCGTCGCCCACGCCGATGCCACCCGCTTCGATCCCGCAGGCGCTGTTCGGGATCGCCCGGTTCGAGCGGATTTTCATCTCCTACAGCCTGTCGATGATCCCGGACTGGCAGGCGGTGATCGACGGCTCGATTTCCAGCCTCGCGCCCGGCGGCGAACTGCACATCGTCGATTTCGGCGGCCAGCAGCGGTTGCCCGGCGTGTTCCGCGCGCTGCTGCGTCGCTGGCTGGCGCTGTTCCACGTCACGCCGCGCGACGAGATGGAGACTGTCCTGCGGGCGCGGGCGCAAGCCGCCGGGGCGAGCCTCATGTTCGAACGCCCGTACCGCGACTACGCCCAATATGCGGTGCTGCGGCTGCCGGCTTGACGGCGGCGCGAGCCGCGCGACGACAGCACAAGGGCGACGGCACACTCCCGGCTCAGCATGGCAATGCCGGCAACCGGCGGGGTCGTGCGCCGGTGCGGTGTCACCGGCCGGGGGCGACGTTGCGGAAGACCTTGCCGCCTTTCATTACGAAGACGACCCGCTGAAGCGCCGTGATGTCGGTCACGGGATCGCCGTCGACGGCAATCAGGTCCGCCTCCATGCCGGGCGCCAGCGAACCGATCGTGCCCTGCAGGCCGAGCGCCTCGGCATTGAGCGAGGTCACCGCCACGATGGCATCCATGGCGGGTTGTCCGTCCACCTTGACGCGATGGACGACCTCGTTGGCGTTGCGCCCATGGGCGCCGGCCACGGCGTCGGTCCCCATGTTGATCTTCAGGTCCTTGTGCCGGATGGCCATCTTGAACATGGCGTCGTTGAGCGGAATGCCGTCTTCCATGAACTTGAAACCGGCTTCGTTGTAATTGCCGATGCCGAGATAACGCGCCTTGTTCTCGAGGTAGTTCTGCAGGAGGAGGCCGGTCTGCGGCTCGAAATAGGTCCCGTGCGCCGCCATCAGGTCCGCTTCGGCGTCGGTGATCTGGGAACCATGCGTGACCGTCGTGCAGCCGGCGAGCGTCGCGGCACGGACCGCGGAGGCCGCATGCGCATGCACCCAGACCCGCTTGCCCAGCGCCTTCGCTTCGCTGCAGGCGGCGAGAATCTGCTCGTCGCTGAGCGTCTGCCCGCCGCCGTCGCGGATGCTCTTGGAGGCGAAAATCTTGATGACGTCGGCGCCGTCGGCCACGGCCTTGCGGACATGCGCGCGAACCTGCTCGATCGTGAGGCTCGTGTCCGTCAGCGGGGTGACCGCGGTCAGCAGCCGCGGCCCGGGAAGCCGCCCGCTGGCGATCGCCTCGCGCAGCGGCAGGTCGCTGGGCGCGCCGATGCTTTGTACGGTGGTGAACCCCGCCATCAGCATGGCGTAGGCGTTCTCGGCGCCGTACAGCGCCTCCTCGGCCGGAGTCTCGCTGGGGGTCGGAGTCTCGCTGGGGGTCGACGCGCGGCCGTCCTTGCCGAAATGTACGCCGATGTGAACGTGCGTATCGATCATTCCAGGCAGCACGGTGAACCGCGGGAAATCGTAGGTGGCACCCGTCGCCGCGCCGTCGCCGACCCTGACGATCCGCGAGCCTTCAACCGTGATGACGGCGTTGCGCTGCACGCCGCCCTTGCCGTCGATGAGCGTTCCAGCCCGAATGGTGATCGGCTGCTGCGCCGCCGCGAGCGCAGTCATGCACAGGAACGCAGCCGCGGTGAGCGCCGCGTTGGCTGTGAACGCCGATTTGGCTGCAAGAGCTGGCTTGGCTGATCCGGTGTGCATCGAGCCTCCCTGACGGCGAGTTCGCCCGGCAGAAGCGAGCGGATCTTCCTCGCCGTCCGAACGATAGAGGCTTCAATTACCGGCCGCAACGGCGCGCGCCGCGGCGCCGGCTCGGACAAACCACGTGGGCAGGCAACCGCGACCGGCAGGCGCCGGCGGCGGCCGCGGATGAAATGACCGCAGCCGGATCGCTCCGGCTGCGGTCGGTCGCGAAAATCAGATTCCGCGGTTCCAGAAGTCGCAGTAGCGCTCGATATTGCCGGCGAGGTTGGCCTCGTAGCCCGCCAGTTTCTCGTATTTCGGCAATTTGATCTCGGCGATGGCGCCGGCGTAGCACTTGTTCTCCTCGGTCGCCTTCTTCACCGCGGCCGAAAGATCGAGCATGTAATCGAGGTCGACCTTGACGTCCTCCTTGTTGCCGATCTGCCGGCCGCCGGCGCCGGGATGTCCGGAGATCAGGCGATCCCAATCCATCGCCAGGATCTTCTTCATGGTGTCTTCCTGGTCGGGAAGGTAGGTGTCCGCCATGATGCGGAACTGCGTGCCGGACAACGGCAGGAAGTCGACGACGAAGATGATCTTTTCCTTGGGCAGGCGCATGATCAGCGAATTGTCGCCGTGGTTCTTGCCGAGATAGAGCAACTCCAGCGTCGTGCCGCCGAGTTCGATCTTGCTGCCGTTGTCGTCGACGACGAGATCGGGCATGACGACGTCCGGCGCCTTGCGCTGCTCCAGCAGCGACTTGGTCCTGCGGTGGGCGATGAAGAGGGCGCCGATGTCCTTGAACGGCTTGCCGCCGGCGATGTGGTCGAAGTGGCTGTGGCTGTAAATGACGTACCTGATCGGCGCCTGGGTGATCTTGCGGATTTCGGCGATGTAGGCCGCCGCTGCGGGCCGCCGCTCCCCGATCGGATCGGTGGCGATCACGCCGTCCGGCGTGACGACGAACATCGCCTGGTGGCCCTGATAGCGGAAAATGTAGACGCCGTCGGTGCCTTCGACCTTGGTGGTCGAGAACGGGGGCGCCGCCGGAGCTTGCGCCGAGGCCGGCAGCGCCGCGGCGGTCAGAACGCCCGCGAGCACCGCAGTGGTCAGACGTAACATGGATTTCTCCCTTGCTCTTGATTGAAACCGCTTGCGCGGTGTGTTGAGGCGGAGTGAATGCCCGTCGACGCGAGCGAAGACATGCATTCGCCTGCCTCGGATTCTCTACCATGCCGCCGTGCGGCGCGCTTGAAAATGTCCGGGCCCGACGCTCGCGCGAGCGGAGCCGGGCCGTACGTCGTCTTCATTTGCCGAACATCACTCCAGCTCAGCCCGCTTTCGCCCCGTGATCATCGCGCGCACCAGATTTTCGTGGTGCGCATAACTTGCGAGCGCAACGCCAAAGACGTGAAGCACGACGAGCACGAGCGTGACGTTCGCCACCGTTTCATGCACCTGCTTCATCAGCAGCGGCGGACGTCTCTGCCCGGGAATGCGTGGCGGACGCTCGACCTTGGCGATGATCCCGGCGATCGGCCCGTCACCGCGATCCGCCGCCAGATTAGCCATCCCGGTCACCCCGGTCGCTGCGACCATGACCAGGAGCGCGACGATCATCGCACCCCCGGCGGGACTGTGCCCGAGATACCGCTTCGAAGAGAATTGTATCAGCCCCGCGAGATAGCCGAACACCATCCGCGGGTCATGCACGAAGCTGATGAAGCGGGCATTCTCCGGTCCGACAAATCCCCACACGATGCGCAGCACCACGAGCGCGCCCGCAAGATAGCCGAGCCAGGAATGCATCCACAGCGGCTCGTCGGTGATCCAGTCGATGAGGACCGCCGCCGCAAGCAGCCAGTGGGCCGACCGGATCAGGGGGTCCCAGACTCGGACTTCGACTGGCTGCATGCTTGCTTCCATGATTGCTGCCCTCCGATACCATGTCCCACCGTGCCGCATCGATCGTTGATGCGTCCGATGCTTTGCGGCTTTGACCTAGATCAGCATCTTCGAGCCCGATTATGGGTTCTCATGCTCCCGGGCCGCGCCAATCGCCGCATGGCGGATGACGAGGAAGCGGGTGTGGGGCCGATCCTGGCGCAAGAGCGCGATGCGGTCGACCGGCAGAGGGCGTGCACCCCGAACGGCGGCGAAGCGGTTCCGGAGATAGGCCAGGACGACGGCATGGCGGTCCGCCCCGAGCCGGCCGGTCAGCGTGAGGTGCAAGCGGAAGTCGTCGAACACAAAGGGATAGCCCCAGCGGTCGAGGTTGTCGGCCTGTCTTCCGGTCAAGCCGACCCTGCGCCGCTCGCGATCCGGCCCGCTCAATGGCGCGCGAAAACGATCGAAGGCAGTGACGCAGGCGGCAGCAAGCCGATCGATGGCGGGATTCGCCGCGGCGGGGACCATCGCGATGAAGCCGGCGAGCGAAACGATAATCGGCTCAAATACGGGCGCGGATTCGATCGAGCGGCAAAATGCCGGGAACGCGTCGAGCAGCGCGGTTTCGTCGAAGCCGTTCGCCAAGTGAAACGGCGCCTTGAGCGTGGCATGGAAGCCGTAACCGCGCGGCTCACGGGTCAATTCTCGCCAAGCGGCGACTTCCATCGGCAACCGATCGAGAAAATCGACATCGATTCCGGTATGGCAGTCATAGCCGAGCACGGCAGCCCCGAAGCGGTAAAGCGCGCTGTCGGCGTCGGGAACGAAATAGAGCGCGTATCTCGGATTCACCGGCGCCGCTCCGGCAGCAAAATCGCGACAGCCGCGAAGCGTCGATCGGGTGAGCGATGCGATGCGCGAGACTGCCGGTGCTGCGGTTCGGCGCGCATCATCATCGAAGCCGTCATGACGCCGTGATTGACGGCATCAGGAGATTTGTCCATTGGCTTATACAACTTCTGCAAGGAGATTTTTGAAAACCGTGACCGGAGCGCCGAGCGCCCTCGCCCTCGCCAATGCCCGCCTGGTGCTCGCCGACGAGGTGATCGAGGGCGGCTGGATCGTCGCCGAGAACGGCGTGATTGCCGACTTCGGCCGCGGCGCGCCGCCGGCGAAGGCCGAAGACATGGGCGGCGATCTCGTCATTCCCGGCCTGGTCGAACTGCACACCGACCACATCGAAGCCCATTACATGCCGCGCCCGAAGGTGCATTGGGACCCGCTGTCGGCGGTGGTTTCCTATGACGCCCAGCTCGCGACCTGCGGGATCACCACCGTGCTCGAACTCGCTGCGGGTGTGGCGCGAGGAGGGCGCCGAGGATGTCGGCGGCGAAGCGGTGCTGCTCGCCGCGGCCATCGCCACTGCGCGCGACGCCGACATGCTGCGGATCACCCACTATTTGCATTTGCGCTGCGAGGTGCCGATGCCGCGGGTGGTCGAGGAGGCGAGCGAGCTGATCGGGCGCGACGACGTGCGCCTCGTCTCGCTGATGGATCACACGCCGGGCCAGCGCCAGTTCCGCGACGAGCAGAAATTGCGCGACTATTATCGCGGCAAGTCCGGCCGCCTCACCGATGCCGAGCTCGACCTCATGTTCGACCAACGGCGCGAGCAAGCCCGGCGCCATGCCGTGCCCAATTATCGCGATCTCGTCGGGATGGCCCATGCGCGCGGCATCCCGCTGGCCAGCCATGACGACACCACCGTCGAGCATGTCGCGCGGTCGATCGCCGACCGCGTTGCCATCGCCGAGTTCCCGACCACCGTAGCGGCGGCGCAGGCGCTCCATGCCGGCGGGGTACGCGTGCTCATGGGCGCACCCAATCTCGTCCGCGGCGGCTCCCATTCCGGCAACGTCGCGACCGCGGATCTGGCGCGGGCGGGCGTGCTCGACGTGTTGTCCTCGGACTACGTGCCGGCGAGCCTCCTGATGGCGGCGCTCGACCTGCCGCAGGCGGTGCCCGCGATCTCGTTGCCGGCGGCGGTGCGCATGGTCACCAAGACCGCGGCCGAGGCGGTCGGCCTCGACGACCGCGGCGAGATCGCGGCCGGCAAGCGGGCCGATCTCGTTCGCGTCCACGTTGCAAGGGCAATCCCGGTGGCGCGGTCGGTGTGGCGCGCCGGCCGGCGCGTCGCCTGATGTCGGACGGCGCCGCCACGGATCATCCGATGATCGGCCCCGGCCCGCTGGTCGTCGTCGTCGGACCGAGCGGCGCCGGCAAGGACACGCTCATCGTCCGCGCCCGTGCACGGCTCGCGGGCGACGCCACGGTCGTGTTTCCCCGCCGCATCGTCACCCGGGCGGCCTCGACCGCGGAGGATCACCACACCATTTCCGCCCGCGACTTCGCGGCGGCGGCGCAACAAGACGCCTTCGCCTTCTGGTGGGAGGCGCACGGATTGAAATATGCCCTGCCCGCCGGAATCGACGAAGACATCCGCGCCGGCCGCATCGTGGTGTGCAACGTGTCGCGCGGCATCGTTGCCGCGTTGCGCCGCCGCTATGTCCGCCTCGGCGTCGTGCTGGTCACCGCGCCGGCCGACGTGCTGACGACGCGCCTCGCGATGCGCGGCCGCGCCGACGACGGCGATTTCGCGCAGCGCATCGACCGCATGGCGCCGCCAGACGCCGAGCTTTCGCCCGACCACGTGATCGAGAATGTCGGCGATCTCGAGCGCGCCACGGCGAGCCTCGTGACCGCAATCACGGGGGCGCGGGCGCAATAGCGTAGCGTATTCGCGCCGATTCGGCATGTGATCGGCGCAATACGCTACGCTATTGCGCCCACGCCCTCCGCGCCGTGTCGGTGCCAAGGAGGTTAGGGTGCGGTTCATTGGGCGAAAAAGTGCGGCCTCGGCGCCACAAACCGTGCCATTCTGCTTCCGGCGGGCCAGAAAAACCGGCGATGCTGCGATCTATGCTTGTAAACCACTTCGGATTAGGCCATATACGCGGTGTTCGGACGATCGGCCCTAGAGTCGGTCCCAATGGCCGCGTGCACGATTCCTGCAGACGGTTTCGGCCATATCCGCTCACTCGACGGCAGCCCAGAACACGCGGGATGTCCTTATCACCGCGATTTGCGCGTCCGGTCGTGACCGGCCGGCGGCTCATTCGCAAATTGGAAAGTCACACATTGAACTCCTTTGATGGTTTCGGCCTCGCCGAACCGATTGCTCGCGCTCTGGTCCAAGAGAGCTATGTCACCCCCACCCCGATCCAGGCACAGACCGTGCCGCTCGTCCTCGAAGGCCGCGATGTCATCGGCATCGCACAGACCGGAACCGGCAAGACCGCCGCCTTCGCCCTGCCGATCCTGCATCGGCTCTCCAACAACCCCGTGTCGCTCGAGCGCAAGACCTGCCGGGTCCTGGTTCTCAGCCCGACTCGGGAACTCTCCAGCCAGATCCTGGACAGCTTCAACACCTATGGCCGCCACCTCAATCTCAGCACCACGCTGGCCATCGGCGGCGTGCCGATGGGCAAGCAGGTGCGCGCACTGATGAACGGCGTCGATGTGCTGGTCGCCACTCCGGGCCGTCTGCTCGACCTCGTCAACAGCAATGCGCTGCGGCTCAACCGGGTCGAGGTCGTCGTCCTGGACGAGGCCGACCGGATGCTCGACATGGGCTTCATCCATGACATCCGCCGCATCGTCGCCAAGACGCCGCCGCAGCGGCAGACGCTGCTGTTCTCCGCCACCATGCCCCAGGCGATCGCCGAGCTGGCGGGGCAGATGCTGAAAAACCCCGCAAAGGTCGCCGTAACCCCGGTGGCATCCACCGCGGAGCGGGTCAGCCAGCGCGTCGTTCATGTGGACCGCGCCGGCAAGGCCGACATCCTGGCCGAGATCCTGAACGACAAGGCGATGGAACGCGCGCTCGTGTTCACCCGCACCAAGCATGGCGCCGACAAGCTGGTGCGGACCCTCGCCAAGGCGCGGATCACCTCGGAGGCGATCCACGGCAACAAGTCCCAGCCGCAGCGCGAGCGAGTGCTCGCGGCCTTCCGCCAGGGCCAGGTGCGCATCCTGGTCGCCACCGACATCGCCGCCCGCGGCATCGATGTCGACGGCATTTCCCATGTGGTGAACTACGATCTGCCCAACGAGCCGGAGAGCTATGTCCACCGCATCGGGCGCACTGCTCGCGCCGGCGCCACCGGCATTGCGATCTCCTTGTGCGACCGCGACGAGGTGCCGTATCTGCGGTCGATCGAGAAGCTCATCCGCATGGGCCTTCCGGCGACCGACCGGCGCTCCAGCCCGGGACGCGATCTCGACCCGCCGGCGCCCGCCGAGCGGCGATTCGAATCGCCACGCCGCGACCGCCATCCGCGCGGCCGCCGCGGCGCGCCGCAGCATTCCAAGCCGGCCAGCGGACATGCCACACCGGCCAAGCCGGCCCATCCCCGGCCTGCCCACAAGCCTTCGCACCAGCCGGCCCATCAGGGGCCTGCAAATCCGAGCCCGGCTGCTGTACAACATGAGCCCAAGGGTCTGAGCGGCGTCGCTTTCCTGCAGCGCGGATCGGAGCCGCGTCGCAACTCCCAAAATCGTCCGCAGCGCTGACCGGAGCACAATGCATGGCGAAAGAAGAGCTGATCGAATTCGAGGGTCTCGTCACCGAAATCCTGCCGGACACCCGCTATCGGGTCAAACTCGACACCGGGCACGAAATCATCGCCTACACGGCCGGCAAGATGAAGAAGAACCGCATCAAGACCCTGGCGGGCGACCGCGTGATCGTCGAGATGTCGCCCTACGATCTCGAAAAAGGCCGGATCATCTTTCGCCACAAGGACGAGCGGGCTTCGACCAGCCCCCGTCCGCCGGTGCGCCAGCAGTTCCGGCGGCGCTAGTCTCCTGTCTCCCCATAGCCGGGGGACCGCGATTTGCGCGCAGCATGGGTTCCACCGGCGGCACGGGGGATGCGCCGGCTTCGCTGGGCGTGACACAGAAGGAATAGCGGCCCCGCGAAAACGAATGTGCCGCTCAGGGCCGCGGCGCGCCCGACACCGTGGCCTGTTCGCGGACGCGATCCAACATCCGCTCGAAGCTCGCGACCAGCGTTTCCTCGATGTCGGGCCGGCGCTCCAGCCGGCTCAACAGCATCCCCGCCGCCTCGATGGTCGACAATCCGTCGCGGCGGGGCTCGCGCCGCAGCCTGCCGTAACGCGACGGCCGCCGCGGACCGAGCACGACCCGCCGGCATTTGAGCATCCACGCATTGCGCCACCACAAGCGCCTTGGCCTGGCTCCAGGTGCCGTCCAGCAGCACGATGCCCTCGATATCTCGCATCAGCACATCCTGATCGCGCTCGAGCTCACCCTTGCGATTGACGAACACGATCTCGCGGTCGGGTGCGAGCTGTGCCGCCTTCACCGAGCCGAGATACAGAACGGCCCAGCGATGCGGGTCGGCGGTGCGGCCGAGGATCTTGCCCAGGCTCGGCCACGACAGGCCGATCTTCATCACGGCGTCGCGGAAATGCAGCGCCGCCAGCCGCGCGGTACCGAGCACGCGATCCTGCTCCTGCGGATGCTGCAGGATCAGGACCGCCACCTTGTTCTCGATCGGCACGATGCCGTCGCACACGCACAACGCCGTCGGCTTGCGGCAATCGGCACACTCCGTGGCCGATCCGGGCGCCTCGGGGGCGACGGGCTGCACCGGCAACACCCTATTTGACCTCGACCAGCTCGATCGCCTCGCGGCTGGGTCCCTCGATCATCGCGGCGCGGGTGTCGCCGAGCCGGTAAGGCCGTTCGAGGAACTTGACGCCCTCGCCCTCGAGCTTGGCGACCCAGGCATCGAGATCGGAAACGCTGAGCGCGATGTGGTCATAGAGCTGTCCGCGGCTGCTCGCGAGCGGCTTGTCGCCCGGGTTGGCGTACGCAGGGCAGCGCGACGTCGCCGAAGGTGACGGCGGCGGTAGGCACCCTGAACATCCCCTCCCGCTCGAGCGCCGGCCAGCTGCGATCCTGGGTGCGCGCCACCTTGCAATCGGCCTCGGTGCGCGCCGGACCGGCGGCTCCGCCCCCGGCGACAGTGCCGCCGAGGTGCCTGCGGTACCAGAGCTGCGCGCAGAACGGATCGTCCTGGTACATGTGAACGTGGTTGAAGCGCTCGGCCGGCATGTTGCCCTGGTATTCGATGGTGGCGTTGTCGGGCCCCTGCATATAGGCGAACCCGGCCCCGCCCGCCGGCTTGACGCCCTTGAGCCTTGGCGTCGGCGATCTGCGCCTTGGTCAATCCGAGCACGCCGCCGGTGCCGGGCCAGGTGTCGCTGGACACGAAGACGAAGCCGCCCTCCTCGGTCGTATAGAGCGGCCGCAGCTTGACGCTGGGACGACCCTGGTAGGTGGCGAGGTTCTTGCGCACATCGGTGACGTGCCAGCCGAAATGCCAGAACGCCGACTGCGGCTCGATGGTCGGAGGGGTCGCGACCTTGTTGAACAGCACGAGGACATTGTTGGGTGACTTGAGCGCCGGAAAACCGCCCCAGCTCGCCCTGGCCGTGCTCGGAAACTGCTCGGCATAGAAGGAGATCGCCGCCTCCGGGTCGACCGAGTTGAGATGAAGATGATGAAAGCTCGGAGGCTGCATGGTCTGTCCCAGGGCAGGCCCGTGAGCGCCCCATGAAAAAATCGTCGCGAGAACGAGGGCCGCCATCGATGCGCTCGGTGTCTTTGGGCTCATTAACAACCTCCCCGGGATTATCAAACGCGATGATTCCCACCATAGCACAACCGAAAACGGGCCCGGACAGGGTGCTTCTGCGACGCCCGACCTCGTCACCAGACGACCCGACGGTTCCACAGGCGCGACGCGGCATCGCGAGTTGCGTAAGCCGATGCGTGTTGCCGCTTCGGCCAGACGCCCGCCTTGCGACCATTGACCCCGGCGGCAGCGCATGCCCGCGGGCGTCGTTGGTTCCGCGGCTCGCGCAATGACCGCGCCGCAGTTTGGACCTCGGATCGGCACAACAGGCAAGGAAAACCCCGGACCGGATGCCCGCTGCTGACAGGTGGTCGCCATTCGCATCGCGGTGGGGTTGTGGGCGGACGAAGTGCCACACCTAACTCCCGTTGGGTATAGAAATTTCCAGCGAAAAACCGACGGCAAAGCATGCCCTCGCCCCTTGGCACCGATCACGGAATGGTGATAAACCTCACCCGCCTTCGGGCAGCGGATTTGCAGCGGGTCCGTCAATCCAGAATTCGCACTGCTGCGAGGGAGGCGGCGTCGGTGAGATCGCGCGTTGGCATGTCCTATTTTGGCGGTGCGCAGATCGCGAGCGGGGCCGCCCATCACTCCAAAGCCACTTTCGACGAAGCCACGTTCGACCGGCACCGGATCAGGCACGGCGGATGCACGCAGAACTCAGGCCACGAGCCCGGCGGTCGGCCGCGGCATTCTCGTTTTTGGTAAGGGGGGTTACATGCACCTGATCCCGCAGTCTTGGTCGCATCTTCATATTCTGGTGAGCGTCTTCCCTTCGGTCGGGCTGATCTTCGTGCTCGGTTTCTACATCACCGCAGTTCGTGCTGAGAACGAGGCGATGAAGCGAATCTGCCTCGTCCTCTTTGTCGTATTGGGCCTTCTCGCGTTGCCGACCTACCTCAGCGGCGATCGTTCGATGGCGGTATTCGCCGCAAATCCGGAAGCTCCCAAGGACCTGATGAATATCCACTTCTGGTGGGGTCTCGCGGGGCTCGGCGTCCTGGTGCTGACAGGTATTGCCGCACTGTATGAGCTTTGGCCTTGGCGCCGATCCGGCAAGATGTCGGACCAGGCCCTTGATCCGGTGCTGGTTCTCGCTCTTGCCACACTGGTCGTGATGACCGTCGTCGATGACTACGGCTTTGAGATCAACCACCACGAACTGCACTTAGCTTCGGGAGCCGCCCGCGGCGCATCTGCACCGCAAGCGTGGTCGCTCGTCCACATGGTGCTCAATCACTTCCCGACGGTCGGATTCGTAACGGCGCTCGCGGTCTACGTCACCGCGCTGGTGGTGAACAATGATCTGATGAAGCGCAGCGGTCTTGTGCTGTTCGTCATTTGCGGCGCGCTGATCGTCCCGACCTACGTCACCGGCACCGGCTCGATGTGGGCGTTATCGCAACCGGAGATGCCGGGGATTTCCAAGGCCGTGATCAATGCCCACCGCGACATCGCGTTGCTGGCCCTGTTCGGCCTCGCGTTTACCGGCGGCGCCGCCTGGATCGAACTGTGGCGGTCACGCCAGCTCGGGCGCTTTTCCAACGCCATGCTGTATACGGTGCTGGTGTTCGCCATCATCACGCTCGGCATACTGGCCGAGACCGGGCACCGCGGCGGGCAGATCAATCATCCCGAGATCCGAGTGGCGACCGATGTCTTGCCGACCGACCCGAACGCCGGCTGGACGCCTGCAATCGAACTGCTGATCAACAATGTCATATGGTTTGTACCATGGCAGACCGTGCATTTCCTGGGTTACACGCTGATATTCGGTACGGTGCTCGCCGTGTTCCTGCGCGTGTTAGGTTTTTGGAAGTCGGTGCCGTATTCGGCGGTGCACCGGTTACTCCCCCTGGGGTTCTTCGGCGTGATGATGAATGTCTTTACGGGCATGCTCATGATGCTTGCCGATTCTCACCGGTACGTTGTGGAGAACACTCCGTTCGCGCCAAAGATGGGACTGATTCCCATCGCCGTGATGGCGGTTCTCTATTTGACTCTGTCCGACAGCCTTTGGCGTGTTAAAGGGGGAGAGGAGGCGCCGGCGAGTGCCAAGGCGATTGCGATCCTGGCCCTGCTGGCATGGACCGGGGTGATTATGGGCGGCCGTTTGCTGCCCTATCTGTGATCGGGAGAAATCGCCATGCAGATATTTTACATGGTCGTCTTCGTCGGCGGGCTCGTGCTGCTCATCGACTTTCTCGCATTATGTGTTCTCAACAACGAGGTCGCTCAGTCCGACGGCATCGCCCTCTCGCGGCGCGGCTGGAGGACAGTGGCGTTGTCGTTGGCCGTCATGCTTGCGGCGGGGGTCCTGTATCTCTTCCCCCCCCCTGACGCGGTGTATTCGGCGATCGGTCTCCTCCTGTATCCGTTTGTCAGGCTCGTACAGCTGGTTGCCAACGTGGTCGGGATTGACAGCGACGTCCTCAAAAACCTTGGAGATACGGAATATTCCAGTTGGGTTAGAGAATCGAATTACGGCTGGGCGATCTCGCTGACGTTCCACGCATTTGGCAATGCGGCCGTGGTCGGGCTCACTTACATCATCGGCCTTCGATTTGTCGGCGTGTTCCGGACCATTTCATTTACCTCGCTGCTCAAGTTCTTTCCGGTGATCTGGCTCGGCATCGTGGTCCAGGTCCTCAGCGGCGGTTCGCTGTGGATGACGAAGCCGGGGCGCTATACCGGAGACAGCATGTTCGACACAAAGTTTTCGCTTGTCGTTGTTGGGATCATCGTGACCATCATCCTTCAAAGGATCATGAGCCGCGAATCCACCGCGTGGGACGCAGGCGGAGCCGTGTCCGCGCGAGGAAAGTTTTTTGCTGGACTTGCCGTCTTCGTTTGGACCTTCGTGCTCGTCGCAGGGCGGCTGACCGCGTATCTCGGCACGTTGTACATGCAGTGACGAATCCGCAGCGGCGGTTCCGGAGGATGCCTCCATGCCAAACGGAGGCTGTGATCCCATAGGGGGATTGGTCGAGCCCGGTCGCGTCCACCGCCGCGTCTATGCCGATCCCGACGTGTTCGAGCTGGAGATGGAGCGGATTTTCGGGCGCGCCTGGCTGTTCGTCGGCCACACGAGCCAGGTTCCCAATCCCGGCGACTATTTCACCACCGAGCTCGGGCGCCAGCCGGTGGTGCTGACCCGTCACCGCGACGGAGCCGTTCACGTCCTGTTCAACCGCTGCACCCATCGCGGCGCCAAGGTCGTCAATGAGCGCTGCGGCCATGCCACGCGGATGACCTGCCTTTATCACGGCTGGAGCTACGACACCGACGGCGCACTGGTCGGGGTCCCGATGCCGGAGGGCTGCGCCGCGGATTTCAGGAAGGAGGCATTCGGCCTCGCCCGCGTGCCGCGCACCGGCGAATACCGCGGCTTCGTGTTCGCGAGCCTCGCGCCCCGCGGACCGAGCTTCGAGGACCATATCGGGCCGATCAAGTCGAACATCGACGACCTCGTCGACCGCGCGCCCGACGGCATGCTCGCCTTCGACCTCGGCATGCACCGCTACATCTTCAACGGGAACTGGAAGCTGCAGGTCGAGAACGTGCTCGATTCCTATCACGTGCCGTTCGGCCATGCCTCCACCGTCAACAAGGACGGCGTCCAGTTCGCCCGGCGCGAAGGCGACAAGTCCGGCGCCAAGGTGGTCGAGGCCGACCAGGCAAAGACTGCGCAATCCTGGAAGGGCCGCCGCAGCTACATCGTCGGCAACGGCCATGGCTGGACCAGCAACACCGCGCTGGACGACGGCAAGCGATCGAGCCCGGCTTTCGATGACTACAAGCGGGTGCTGGTGGAGAAGGTGGGCGCCGCACGCGCGCAGCATATCCTGACGCCGCGGCTGCACAACACGCTGATCTATCCGAACGTCTCGATCATGGGGCTCAACATCCATGTCCGCGTGATCAAGCCGCTGGCGGTCGACCGCACCGAGATCAACGTCTATCCAGTTCGCCTGGTCGGCGCGCCCGACGCGATGAATTTCGGCAATCTGCGCCTGCTCAACGTGACCCACTCGGCCGCCTCGTTCGTGCAGACCGACGACATCGAGGCGTTCGTGCGGACCCAGAAGGGGCTGCGCTGCCTCGCCCCCGAATGGGTCGACATTTCGCGCGGCCTCGGCGCCGAGGAACCCGATCGCGAGCTGAACGCGACGCGCGGCTCGGCCATGCACGAGATGGTGGTGCGGGCCCAGTACAAGGCGTGGGTCGGCTACATGCGCGAGCGCGCATGATGGAAGCCGCCGTACCCGAGCCGAAGCGGACGGCGACCCCCGTCGACCGCGCCGTGCTCGAGGCCTTTCTGTTCGAGGAGGCGCGGCTGCTGGACATGCGCCGCTTCCGCGACTGGATGGCGCTGTTTTCCGACGACGGGACCTACTGGGTCCCGGCCACCACCGACCAGAAGAGCCCCTACGATCAGGTGTCGCTGTTCTTCGACGACCGCGACCTCATGAAGACCCGGATCGACCGGCTGGAGCATCCGCGCATCCACATCCAGACGCCGCCCTCGCGCACGGCCCACCTCATCGGCAACGTGACCGTGGACGAAACCGACGATGCCAAGGGCCATTATGTCGTGAGTTCCACCGTGATCATGGTCGAGTATCGCGACGACCAGCAGCGCCTGTTCGCCGGACGGCAGGTCCACCGGCTGCGCCGCAACGGCGACGGCTTCCTCATCGCGCAGAAGCGCGTCGATCTCATCAATTGCGACTCCGCCTTCGAAGCGATGGCGGTGCCGATCTGAGCGGCCTCAGTCCCGCCGCATCCGCTGAACCTGCATGCGGGCGAGAAACGGCACCAGGGGATGCGCGCCCATGGCGACGATCCTTTCGAGGTCGAGATCGCGCAGCGCCTGCTCCGTCAGCGTGAACCCCTTCCCATAGGCCGTGGCGCCGGCGACATCGCGCTCGCGCTTGTCCTGCTCATGGACGAGGCCGTGCAGCGCCCCGGTCAGCTCGATGTCACACCTTGGAGAGCTCGAACACCGAGGGCATGAACAGCTCGGCGGCGGAGAGCTTGCGGTCGACCAGCCCCTGCTCGTGGGCATAGCCGGTCAACGCCTCGATCTCTGCCGCGTTCTCGTGGACGCCGTAGCGCCAGAAATCGGCGCCCATGGCGGCCATGGTTTCCCGGGTCTCGGCTTCGAGGAACGGCAGGGTGACCATCAGCGCGTTGACGTCGCACAGATCGGCCATGGCGAGGGCCTTGGCCTCGCAGAACGCCTTGTAGACGCTGGTCGCGAGCCACGGATAGCGCGCCAGCAGCGTGTTGCGGATGCCGACGAGGTGCATGATCGGGAACAGGCCGGTCTTCCTGAAGTAGGCGAGCTCCGCCGCGCGGGTGTCGGGAAACAGCCGGGCGATATGAGGCTCGCCGCGCAGGAACGACGACGGCGCCCGCGCCGTGAACAGCGCATCGAGTTCGCCATCGCGCAACATGCCGACCAGGGTCTTGCCCTCGCCGATCGGCCTGAGGTCGAGGCCGGGGATCGGCGCGAGCGGCGTGCGCTCGTCGCGCCCTGGCTCCTCCTGGCCGCCGCTGCGCCAATGGATTTCGGCGGGGCGCACGCCGTATTCGTGCTGCATCATGCCGCGCATCCACACCACCGCGGTGATCTGGTATTCCGGCAGGCCGATGCGCTTGCCGCGCAGGTCGGCCGGCGTGCGGATGCCGGCGTCGCGGCGGATGTAGATGCCGGAATGCCGGAAGATGCGCGACACGAAGGCGGGAATCGCGGTGTAGGCCGAGGTGCCGTTGGCCACGGTCCGGATGTAGCTCGAGAAGGAGAGCTCGCAGACGTCGAATTCGTGATAGCGGAAGGCGCGGAAGAATATCTCTTCGGGATAGAGCGGCAGATAGGTCACCGCGCAGCCCTCGACCCTGACCCGGCCGTCCATGATCGGCCGCGTGCGGTCGTAATTGCCGCACGCCATCGTTATCGGTATGTCGGCCATCGATCCTCCATTCGGGCGCGGCTGCGGGCGCTACATCGGCTACGGGTCGTCATTGCCGGACCGGGCAATCCAGTAATCATGATCGGTGGTTACTGGCCCGCCCGGCCGAGCCGGGCGATGACAGGAAGGGGTTTTGTGTCCACCAAGACGAAACGCACGAAAACGAAACGCACCAATCCAAACACTTGGCGCCGATTCCGTGGTGGGTATATCACGCCGACGACCGGGTATGCAGCACGACACCGGCGCGCGAATTCGATATGCTCACCCAGTTCAGGCTTTCTCGAACTCGAATGGGTGAGGCAATGACGAGGTCCTCTGCGGAAAGGCTGCCTGGATTGCGGGGTCGCCGCTGCGCCTGCACCCCGCAATGACCACGTAAATCCTTCCCTATGGCGACCGCACCGCTCATCGAACTGGACCAGGTCAGCAAGTCGTTCGACGGCGGCCGCACCTTCGCGCTGCGCGACGTTTCGCTCGCGGTGGAGGCGGGGGCCTTCATCGCGCTGGTGGGCGCGTCGGGCTCCGGCAAGACCACCGCGATGAAGACTGATCAACCGGCTGCTGGAGCCGGACCAAGGCGAGGTGCGCGTCGAAGGCATCGCGGTTCGCACCCTCGATGCGCCGCCGCTGCGCCGGCGGATCGGCTACGTGTTCCAGGGTGTCGGCCTGTTTCCGCACATGACGATCGCGCGAGAACATCGCCATCACGCCGCAGCTGCTGGGCTGGCCACGCGCCGAGATCGACGCCCGCGTCGCCGAACTGCTCGACCTCGTCGAATCTGCCGCAGCGACTATGCCGGCCGCCTGCCGCAGGCGCTGTCGGGCGGCCAGCGCCAGCGCGTCGGCGTTGCCCGCGCGCTCGCGGCACGGCCACGCGTGGTGCTGATGGACGAGCCGTTCGGCGCCCTCGACCCGGTCACCCGCGACGCGCTCGCGACCGCGCTATCGCGCGCTGCACGAGCGGCTCGGCGCTGACCACGATCATGGTGACCCACGACGTGCAGGAGGCGGTGCTGCTCGCCGACCGGATCGTGGTGATGGGCGGCGGCCGCATCCTTGCCGACGGATGCGCCGGGCCGCGCTGCTCGCCGGCGATGCGGCGCCCGACGTCGCGGCGCTGATGGCGATGCCGCGGCGCCAGGCCGAGCGCATCCGCGCGCTGACCGCGAAGCCCGCGCATGGATGACCGCCTGGCCGGAGCGCTCGGCCTGCTGCCGGGATATACCGCGCCAGCACGTCGCTGCTGAGCACTGACGGCGCTGGCGCTCGGCGTCGCGATCAGCCTGCCGCTGGCGGTCGCTGGCGTCGCAACGCCCGCGGCTGCGCTGGCGCGGCGCTCGCGGTGCGCGAGCCTGGTGCAGACCATCCCCGGCCTCGCGCTGCTGGCGCTGTTCTATCCGCTGCTGCTCGCGCTCTCGGCGCTGACCACGCCGCCTGTTCGGCTTCGGCGTGCCGGCGCTCGGCTTCCTGCCGTCGCTGCTGGCGCTGACGATCTATTCGATGCTGCCGATCCTGCGCAACGGCGTCACCGGCCTCATCGGCGTCGACCCCGCCTATGTGGAGGCGGCGCGACGGCGTCGGCATGACGCCGCGGCAGCGGCTGTACCGGGTCGAACTGCCGCTGGCCGCGCCGGTGATCATGGCCGGCATCCGCACCGCGGCGGTCTGGACCATCGGGATGGCGACGCTGAGCACCGCGGTCGGGCAGACCAGCCTCGGCAACTTCATCTTTTCCGGGCTGCAGACCGAAAACTGGATCTACGTGCTGACCGGCTGCATCGCCGTGGTGATCCTGGCGCTGCTGGTCGACCAGCTGCTCGGCCTGATCGAATCGGGCGCGGTCCGACGCGACGGCCGACGCATCGCCATCGGCCTTGCCGCGCTGCTGTTCGGGCACCGCCACGGCCGGGCGCGTCGCTGCTGCGCGGGCCCGCCGCCGACTACGTGCTCGGCGCGAAGAATTTCTCCGAGCAATACATCCTCGCCGGGATTGATGGCCGAGCGCATCGCAAAGGGCGGCCATACCGCCGCCCGCAAGGAAGGGCTCGGTTCCGCCGTCATCTTTCGCGCCCTCGCCGGCAACGAGATCGATGCCTATGTCGACTATTCCGGCACGCTGTGGACCAACGTGATGGGCCGCAGCGACGTGCCGCCCCGCGCGGTCATGCTCGAAGAACTGACGCGCTTCATGCGGGAGCGCTACGGCGTGACCGTGCTCGGCGCGCTCGGCTTCGAGAATGCCTATGCGCTCGCCATGCGCGGCGAGCGGGCCGGTGCGCTCGGCCTGCGCACGATCGCCGACCTCACGCCGCTGGCGCCGCGCCTTGCGCTCGGCAGCGACCTCGAGTTCCTGAGCCGCCCGGAATGGGCCGCGCTGAGGAACGCCTATGGATTGGCATTCGGCGAGGAGAAGTCGTTCAACCCGACCTTCATGTACCGCGCGATCCAAGACGGCCTGGTCGACGTGATCTCCGCATTTTCCAGCGACGGCCGGCTGGCCGGCGACGTCCCTGGTGACTCTGGAAGACGTCAAGCACGCCATTCCCTCCTATGACGCGGTGATCCTGATTGCGCCGAAACGCGCCAACGACGAAGTGCTGCGCGGCGCCGCTTGCGCCCCTGATCGGCGCCATCCCCGTCGAAACCATGCGGCAAGCGAATTTCATGCTCGACCGCGATACCGACAAGGCATCGCTCGCCGATGCCGTTCGGTTCCTCGCAGCAAGCTTGAATTCGCCGGCGAAATGAGGGAGCGGCGCTGCCCGAAGCCCCGCCTTACCGCCGCGTCACGGCGATGCGGATGATGTCGCAGTCCGGAATCGGCACGTCCTCGCCTTCCGTCCAGGTCGGCGCCGACTGGTACTCCGCCGGGGGCATGTCGAGGGAGGTGATCTGGCGGGCGAGGATGGCCACCACCTCGATTGGCACCGCCACCGGCCGGCCGAACCAGCCGAACCACTTGCTGTAATTGACGATCAGCTTGATCTTGCCATCGGGCGCGCGCACCACGCGCTGGACCCGGCCGAGCGTCACATCATTGTCGCCCAACATCGGCAGCCCGATGAGATCGCCGACCTTCACCTTCTGCGGAAAGCGACGGTTCATGATCGCCTCGGGCGAGTTGTCCACCGCCGTGTCCCGGTGTGTTGCGCCTTTCCGGCCGCGCTGTCTCGGTCATTCGGCGCCGGCGCCGGTTGCGCGGGGCCGGCAGCGTCGCCCCCTGCGCCAGAAATCGGCGCGCTGCCGGCGGGGCCGCCCGCACCACTACCGCATCGCCATGCCTGTGTTATTCTGCTTTGGGTGTTCACACGACCGGCGGGTCGACGCCTTGGCGCGGCGCTTTTCGGTGCTTGCCAGGGCGGCGATCCCGAAGGAGTGTAGCGGCCGAAACAAGAAAGACGGCGCCCCGGCCCAACCGGCTTGCCCCTGAAATTGGGAGGACAATATGCTTCGCGGCTCGATCGGATTGTGTGCGCTGGTGGCGCTCGTCGCCACGCTCGGCGGCGCCCACGCGTTCGACGAAACCAAATATCCCGATCTCAAGGGCCAGTGGAACCGGACCACCGCCCCGCGCTGGGAGGACGCCAGCAAGGCGCCGCTCACGCCGGAATACCGCGCCATCTTCGAGGCGAACGTCAAGGACCAGGCCGAGGGCGGCCAGGGCGACACGCCGACCTTTACCTGCCTGTCGCCGGGAATGCCGCGGGTGATGAACGCCTATGAACCGTTCGAGATCGTGGTCACGCCGCAGGCGACGCATTTCCTGATGGACCACATCCACAATTCGCGCCGCATCCTGACCGATGGCCGCGGCTGGCCCAAGGAAATCGATCCGAGCTTTGCCGGCTACTCCATCGGCAAATGGCTCGACGAGGACGGCGACGGCCGTTACGACGTGCTGGTGGTCGAGACCCGCGCCTTGCGCGGGCCGCGCTCCTATGACAGCACCGGCATTCCGTTCCACAAGGACAACCAGACCGTCGTCAAGGAACGCATCTATCTCGACAAGGCCGACAGCAACGCGCTCTATGACGAGATCACCGTGATCGACAATGCCCTGACGCGGCCTTGGACGACGACCAAGAAATACGTCCGCAGTCCCGATCGCAACCCGGTCTGGGGCGAGTCGGTCTGCGCCGAGGGCAACCAGCACCTCGTCATCGAAGACCAGCCCTACATGCTGAGCCCGGACGGCTATCTGATGCCATCCAAGAAGGGCCAGAAGCCGCCGGATCTGACGTATTTCAAGACGCAAAACAAATAACCGGCCGCACCGACGGACCGAGGACAACCAGGAGAACTTTACATGCTTTATCGCAATGGCGTCGGCGCGGTGGCTCTGACCGCGGCGCTGGTGATGATGATGGGCGTCGCGCAGGCATTCGACGACTCCAAATATCCCGACTGGAACGGCCAGTGGCGCCGCCCGCCCGGCGTCAACAATCAATGGGACCCGAGCAAGCCGAGCCTGAAGGAAGGAGCGCCGCTCACGGCGGAGTATCAGGCGATCTACGACGCCAACCTCAAGGACCAGGAAGCCGGCGGCATGGGCACCGACCCGACCTATACCTGCATTCCCGACGGCATGCCGCGGGCGATGAACGTGATCTTCCCCATGGAGATCATCATCATGCCCAAGACCACCTACATCCTGATCGAATACCTGACCATGCTGCGCCGGATCTATACCGACGGCCGCGACTTTCCGAAGGATTTTCCGTCCTCGTTCATGGGGTACTCGATCGGCCATTGGGTCGACACCGACGGCGACGGCCGCTACGACCAGCTCGAGATCGAGACCCGGAACCTGAAAAATCCCCGCGCATTCGATTCCAGCGGCATTCCGCTGCACGCCGACGCCGAGACCGTCATCCACGAGAAGATCTACGCCGACAAGGACAATCCCGACGTCCTCCATGACGAGGTCACCACCATGGATCACGCGCTGACGCGGCCGTGGACGGTGGTGAAGAACTACAACCGCGTGCGCAACGAGATCTGGGTCGAATCGATCTGCCAGGAGAACAACGACCACCTCAAGATCGGCAATGACGTCTACATGCGCAGCGCCGACGGCTTCCTGATGCCGGCGAAGAAGGGCCAGCCGGCGCCCAGCCTCAAGTATTTCGGGAAATGAGCGCGAGGCTCCGCGACGGTTTGCGGGGCCCAGCGGAGCGTTGAGCCGGCATCGTCAGGGCCGATGGGCGCGCCGGATGCCGCCGCGCATCTGGTCCAACCCTATGGATCAGCGCGGCAAAATGGAGCAGACTGCAGCCAGGCAGAATCTCGGGCCGATCTGTTTCGGCCTGCCCGGCGTGATCAGAGTCCTTGGAGTGCCCCCACGGTTCCGGATAAGGCGTCAATGCGTATTCAGCGGCCTCGAGCCGGCCGGCAAGCATGATATCGACCATCCGTCCTCAAGGGAGAAATCGCAATGCGTAAGGTACACCTGTTGCTGTCGACGGCGGCCGGTCTCGCGGTCGCGCTGCTGGCGGCAGGCCCAGGCGCGGTCCGCGCCCAGGCCGAAGCATTGTCCGGCCAGGTCACCTCTGCGGAGGGCCCGCTGGAAGGCGTCCTCGTCACCGCCAAGAAGGCCGGCTCGACCATCGCCTATACCGTCGCCACCGACGACAAGGGCCACTACAGCTTCCCCTCGGCCAAGATCGATCCGGGCGAATACACGCTGCGCATCCGCGCCACCGGATATGACCTCGACGGCGCCGGCAAGACCACCGTCGAGGCCCACAAGGGCGCGACCGCCGATCTCAAGCTGAAGAAGACGCGCAATCTGGCGGCCCAGCTCACCAATGCCGAGTGGATCTCGAGCATGCCGGGCACCGACGACCAGAAGGCTTTCCTGCTCAACTGCGTCGGTTGCCACACCCTGGAGCGGATCGTGCGCTCCACCCACGACGTCAATGAGTGGATGCAGGTCATCAACCGCATGATGAACTACGCCCAGGTGAGCCAGCCGATCAAACCGCAGAAGCGGATGGATCCGGAATGGGCGCCCAAGCCGGAAACGTTCCGCAAGCCGGCCGAATTCCTCGCCTCGATCAATCTGAGCGAGGTCACCAAATGGGAGTATCCGCTCAAGACCTTCGATCGCCCGACCGGCCGCTCGACCAAGATGCTGATCACCGAATACGACCTGCCGCGCCCGACCATCGAGCCGCACGACGTCATCCTCGATAACAAGGGCCAGGTCTGGTACACCAACTTCGGCGAATTGTTCCTCGGCAAGCTCGACGCCAAGACCGGCGCCCACTCCGAATTCCCGCTCAAGGAATTCAAGCCCGGCTATCCCGTCGGCACCCTCGACATCGGCATCGACAAGGCCGGTGACATCTGGATGGGGATGATGTTCCAGGGCGCGATCGCCCAGTTCGACCCCAAGACCGAGCAGTTCAAGTATTATCCGATGCCGAAGGACCAGAACAACAACGTCACCCAGCTCAACATGCTGGGCCTGGAGCACCAGGTGGACGGCAAGCTCTGGACCAACAATGCCGGCAACCAGGAACTCTATCGCATCGATCTCGCCTCCGGCAAATACGAGACCTGGGCGCCGATGAAGCAGATCACCTCCGGCGGCAACCACTCGATCTACGGCATCGCCTCGGACTCCAAGAACAATCTCTGGTTCATGGAATTCCAGGACAACTACATCGGCCGCGTCGACGCCAAGACCGGCGCGCTGAGCCTGTTCCGCACGCCGACCGAGCGGGCCCGCAATCGCCGCGGCGTCATGGACGGGCAGGATCGCCTGTGGTTCGCGGAATACCGCGGCAACAAGATCGGCATGTTCGACACCAAGGACGAGACCTTCAAGGAGTTCGCGCTCCCCACGCCATGGACCGGCCCCTACTTCCCCATCGTCGACCGCAACGGCGAAATCTGGACCGGTGGGATGACCACCGACCGCGTGGTTCGTCTCGACCCCAAGACCAACACGACGGTCGAATACATGCTGCCCAAGGACACCAACATCCGTCGCGTGTTCGTGGACAACACGACGACCCCGGTGACGTTCTGGACCGGCAGCAATCACGGCGCCTCGATCGTGAAGATCGAGCCGCAGGATTGATTCAGGCGAGCCTTCGCCACGCCGGCCGCAGCGATGCGGCCGGCGTTCGCGTTTTGGACGACGTGATGATTGAGCCCACGGGCGTCCCGGTGCAGCGATGACGGGCCGGGCAATAAGGGCGCCACCGTGACACCGCGCCATCGCACGCTTCACGGCGCCCCGGCGCTTCCCTGGGCGGACCGGATGAACGCCCCCGCCCGCGCGATGGCGCGACGGGCGGCCGCGACCTGCTCGTGAAACAGCGGGAATGCGTGGATCATGTCGGGCCAGACCTCCAGCGTGACGACGTCACCGGCGGCGCCGAGCGCACCGGCAAGGCGGACGAAGTCGTCGAGCAGGGTCTCGGCGGAGCCGACCTGGATCAGCACCGGCGGCAGGCCGTGGAGGTCGGCATAGAGCGGCGACGCCAGCGGCGTGCGCGGCGAGGCGGCGCCGAGATAGTCGCTGGCGAGTTCCATCAGATAGGGCTTCTGGATCAACGGATCGACCGCAGCCTTGGTCGCCATCGTGGCGCCGGTGTTTTCCAGGTCGACCCATGGCGAAATGCACCAGCCGCACGAGGGCAGCGGCAGCCTCCGGTCGCGGGCGGCGACCATCGATGCGATGGTGAGGCCGCCGCCGGCACTGTCTCCGGCGATCGCGATGCGGCCGGGGGCGATGCCCCGTTCGAGCAGGAAGCGGTAGCCGGACATCACGTCTTCCAGCGCGGCAGGGAACGGATGTTCCGGCGCCCGCCGATAGCCGAGCGCCAGCGTGCGCGCGCCCGCCGCACGTCCGATCGCCGTCGCCAGCGGACGATGGCTGTCGATCGATCCCGATATGTAGCCGCCGCCGTGCAGAAACAGGATCGCGCGGGTCGGATCGGCTGCCGGCGCGGTGGACCATTCCGCCTCGACGCCATCGGCATCGACCCGCTCCAGCCGGAAATCCGCCGGGATGCCATAATGCCTGCCCAGGCCGTCGAGCCGCTCGCGCCGCTCCGTGAGCCCGGTCGGACGCGGACTTGCGGCCAGGATCGCGCGAATGGCGTCGATCTCCGGATCGGACACGGTCATCTCCTGACATCCCAGCGCCAGCGCCGAGCTGCGTCCCTCAATGCCTCGCGACCACGCTACACGGGCGCACGACGAACCAGCCGTCGGGGAAATGGACGCAGGCCTGCATTTGCCGGCCGACCTTAGCCGGCATGGGTGGCGCGGTGGAACAGGGTCGAGGCGACCGCAAATCGCGCGCGATCTGCATAATATTTGTGCAAATCCGACCGCGCCGCGGCGTGTTGGCCCTTCCGTCTGCGGGCCCATGACTTGCATAAGCTGCCGCACGCACCTCAACGCCGCGACGCCGTCCCATCCCAGGCGGTACCGGCGGCCCCGGGACATCCAATGTCGTTCCTCGTCGGCCTCCATCACGTCACCAGCTACCGTTACGACCGGCCGGTCAGCCTCGGCCCCCAGATCATCCGGCTGCGGCCGGCGCCGCACAGCCGCACCGCCGATCAAGAGCTATTCGCTCAAGGTGCTGCCCGACCAATCATTTCGTGAACTGGCAGCAGGACCCCCACGGCAACTGGATCGCCCGCTACGTCTTTCCGGAAAAGACCACAGAGTTCTCGTTCGCGGTCGACTTCATCGCCGACATGCAGGTGATCAATCCGTTCGACTTCTTCGTCGAGCCCTATGCCGACATCTTTCCGTTCGAATATCCGGAGGCGCTGCGCACCGACCTCGCCGCCTTTCTCGAGCCGGAGCCGGCTGGGCCGCTGCTCCAGGAGTTCGTGCGCACGCTGTCGCGCGAGCCGATGAACACGGTGAATTATCTCGTCGCGCTCAACCAGAAGCTCCACACGACGGTGCGCTACGTCACCCGGATGGAGCCGGGCGTGCAGACGCCCGACGAGACCCTGCAGATGGGCTCGGGCTCGTGCCGCGACAGCGCCTGGCTGCTGGTGCAGATCATGCGCCAGCTGGGAATGCCCGCGCGCTTCGTGTCGGGCTATCTCATCCAGCTCAAGCCCGATCTCAAGCCGCTGGACGGCCCCGCCGGCGCCACCCAGGACTTCACCGACCTGCACGCCTGGACCGAGGTCTACCTCCCCGGCGCCGGCTGGATCGGCTTCGATCCGACCTCCGGCCTGTTGTGCGGCGAGGGCCATCTGCCGGTGGCAGCGACGCCGCATCACCGCTCGGCTGCGCCGATCACCGGCGCCGTCGACGCACCGGCGGAGGTCGATTTCTCGTTCGAGATGCGGATCAGTCGCATTGCCGAGAAGCCGCGGGTCACGTTTCCGTTTTCCGACGCGGCGTGGCTGGCCCTCGATGCGCTCGGCAACAAGGTCGATGACGACCTCGAGGACGCAGGACGTCCGCCTCACCATGGGCGGCGAACCGACCTTCGTCTCCATCGACGACTATCAGTCGGCGGAATGGAACACCGACGCGCTCGGGCCCACCAAGCGGGTCCGCGCCGACGAGCTGATAAGGCGGCTGCGCACGCGCTACGCGCCCGGCGGCTTCCTCCATTACAGCCAGGGCAAATGGTATCCCGGCGAGCCGCTGCCGCGCTGGGCCTTCGCGCTGTTCTGGCGCAAGGACGGCTTCCCGGTGTGGCGCGACGACAACCTGATCGCGCGCGAAGGGGAGGACCATGCGCCGTCGATCGACCTGGCGAGGCGGTTCGCCGAAGGCGTGGCGGCGCGGCTCGGCATCGATCGCGACTACCTCATTCCCGCCTTCGAGGATCCGATCAAGCGGATGCTCAAGGAGGGCGAGTGGCCCGACAACATCGACCCCGGCAACCCCAAGATCGACGATCCGCTCGAGCGCGCGCGGATCATGCGGGAGTTCGAGCGCAGGGTGTCGGCGCCGACCGGCTACGTGCTGCCGGTCCAGCCGGCGAATGCACCGGCGCGGTCGAACTGGCTGAGCGAAATCTGGCCGCTGCGGCGCGGCCGGCTGTTCCTCATCCCCGGCGATTCGCCGATCGGCTTCCGCCTGCCGCTGGATTCGCTGCCCTACCTGCCGCCGACGGAGCGGCCCGTGACCGGCCCGCTCGATCCGTTCGCGCCGCGCAGCGCCCTGCCCGATCCGGACATCCTGTTCCAGCGCGCCTATGATCGCTTCGCCGATGCCGCCGCCAGCGAAGACGCACTCCGAGAGCGCGAAGGCCAAGCGCGCGCCGGGAGCGCGCGGCCGAGGCGCCGGTGCGCACCGCGCTCGCCGTCGAGCCGCGCGACGGACATCTGTGCGTGTTCGCTCCCCCGGTCGAGCGGCTCGAGGATTACCTCGAGCTCGTTGCCGCCATCGAGGCGACCGCCGCCGATCTCGCGATGCCGATCCAGATCGAAGGCTATGGACCGCCCTACGATCCGCGCATCAACGTCATCAAGGTCACCCCCGATCCCGGCGTGATCGAGGTCAACATCCATCCCGTCCGCGCATTGGGGCGAAGCGGTCGACGTCACCCGGGGCCTCTACGAAGAGGCCCGGCTGACGCGGCTCGGCACCGACAAGTTCATGATCGACGGCCGCCACACCGGGACCGGCGGCGGCAACCACGTCGTGCTCGGCGGCGCCACCGCCGCCGACAGCCCGTTCCTGCGCCGGCCCGATCTCCTGAAGAGCATCGTGCTGTGCTGGCAGCGCCGCCCGTCGCTGTCCTACCTGTTCTCCGGCCTGTTCATCGGCCCGACCAGCCAGGCGCCCCGCCTCGACGAGGCGCGCCAGGACCTGCTGCATGAATGCGAGATCGCGCTCGGCCTGGTGCCGAAGCCGGGGATCGCGACGCCGCTGCCCTGGCTGGTCGACCGGCTGTTCCGCAATCTCCTGGTCGACGTCACCGGCAACACCCATCGCGCCGAAATCTGCATCGACAAGCTGTTCTCGCCGGACGGGCCGACCGGACGGCTCGGCCTGGTCGAGTTCCGCTCGTTCGAGATGCCGCCCGATGCCCGCATGAGCCTCGCCCAGCAATTGCTGCTGCGCGCCCTGGTCGCCCGGTTCTGGCGCGCGCCGCTGGACGGCCCGATGGTGCGGTGGGGCACCGCGCTGCACGACCGCTTCATGCTCGAGCATTTCGTCTGGCAGGACTTCCTCGAAGTGCTCGACGAGCTCGCCCGCGAAGGCTACCGCTTCGATCCGCAATGGTTCGACGCCCAACGCCAGTTCCGCTTCCCGCTCTACGGCGAAGTCAATCACGGCGGCGTGCGGCTGGAGCTGCGCCATGCCCTGGAGCCGTGGTACGTCATGGGCGAGGAGGGAACCAGGGCGGCACCGTCCGCTTCGTCGACTCCTCGGTGGAGCGTCTCCAGGTCAAGCTGGAAGGGCTCAACCCGACCCGCCATGTGGTGACCTGCAACGGCCGCCGCCTGCCGCTGACCTCCACCGGCCGGCCCGGCGAATTCGTCGCGGGCGTGCGCTTCAAGGCATGGGCGCTGCCTTCGGCGCTGCATCCGACCATTCCGGTGCATGCGCCGCTGACCTTCGACATTCTCGACCGCTGGAGCCACCGCTCGCTCGGGGGATGCGTCTATCACGTCGCCCATCCCGGCGGCCGCAATTACGAGACCTTCCCGGTCAATTCCTACGAGGCCGAAGCGCGGCGCCGGGCCCGCTTCGAGGAGCATGGCCACACGCCCGGATTCGTCGCCGACATTCCGGGCCAGGAACATGCAACCGAATATCCGGTGACCCTGGATTTGCGGAGGACACCTACTTTCCGCTAGGGGGATGAGCGCCGCCCGCGGGTCGAGCCCATCGCCCAACCGAAGTTCAGGCTGGCCGAACGGCATGGACGGCCACCATCCCCGGTTTCTGCCGTATGGTTTGGCCTACCTCAACCGAATAGTGTTCATCGCATGCCCGCCCGATTCGAACAGAGCCGCGAGCGTCCCGACCCGATCGCACAATTGTTGGCGAAATACCGTCCGTTGCCGGGCGTCTATGACGAGATGATGGACGATGACGGCACGGTGCGCGGGCATTGGATCGAGCTTCTCGCCGGCCTCGCCGGGCTCGGGCGCGAGGAACTGTCGCGCCGGTTCGCCGCCAGCGACCGCTACCTGCGCGAATCCGGCGTCTTCTATCGGGTCTACGAGGACCAGGACAGCGTCAATCGGGCCTGGCCGCTGTCCCATGTTCCGCTGGTCATCGAAGCCGGCGAATGGGAGCGGCTGCAGACCGCGCTGGTCGAGCGGGCGCACCTCGTCGAGGCGGTCCTCGCCGATATCTACGGGCCGACCGAGCTGATCCGGGCGGCGCGATTGCCGGCCGCCTTCGTCGCCGGCAGCCCCGATTTCATGCGGCCGCTCGCCAACGTGGCGCCGCCAGGCGGCGCGCATCTGCGCTTTTACGCCGTCGATATCGCGCGCGGCCCGGATGGCCGCTGGTGGGTGCTGCGCGACCGCACCCAGGCGCCGTCGGGCGCCGGCTACGCGCTGGAGAACCGGCTCGCGCTTTCTCACGGGATTCCGGAAATCTATCGCAGCCTGCGGGTCCGCCGCCACGCGCCGTTCTTCCAGGCCCTGCAGAACGAGCTGACCGGCCTCAACCGCCAGGACGATTCGCAGGGTGTGCGTGCTCACCCCGGGTCCGATGAACGAGACCTATTTCGAGCATGCCTATCTCGCCCGCTACCTCGGCTTCCTGCTGGTGGAGGGCGACGATCTCACCGTGCGCGACAACGGCGTGTTCATCCGCACGGTGTCCGGCCTCAAGCGCACCGAGGTGCTGTTGCGCCGCCTCGATGCCGATTTCTGCGATCCGCTCGAGCTCAATTCGCGTTCGCGCCTCGGCGTGCCCGGCCTGGTCCAGGCGGTGCGCGAAGGCAAGATCGTTCTCGCCAACGGCCTCGGCAGCGGGGTGGCCGAGGCGCGCGGAATGCTCGCCTTCCTCCCCGCGCTCGCCGCCGCGGGCGACGGACAGGAGCCCGGGCTGCCCAACATCGCGACCTGGTGGCTCGGCGATCCTGCGGTGCGCAAGGACATCCGCGAGCGGCTCGACGACATGGTGGTCGCATCCGCCTTCACCGGCGACCTGCCCAGCGAGACCCTCGGCGACGGGGATGCGCGGACGCGATCTCGATCCGCCGCTGCGCCGCCGCGTCGAGCAGTCGATCGAGCACCGCGGCGTCGACATCGTGCTGCAGGAGGCGGTCCGGCTCTCCACCATGCCGGTGTGGCACGACGGCGAGCTGACGCCGCGCCCCTTCATCCTGCGCGTCTTCCTGACGCGGCACGGCGACGGCTGGACCGTGATGCCCGGCGGCTTCGTGCGCATCGGCGCGCATGAGGACGCCTATGCGATCAGCCTGCAGCGCGGCGCGCTCACCGCCGACGCCTGGATCTCGTCGCCCGGCCCGATGGTCGAAACGACCCTGCTGCCGAGCCCTGACCGGATCACGATCAAGCGCGCCACCGGCATCCTGCCGAGCCGCGCCGCCGACAACCTGTTCTGGCTCGGCCGCTATGTCGAGCGCACCGAGGCGACGCTGCGGGTGGTTCGCGCCCTGCTCAACCGGATGGCGGAAAGCGATCCGTCGGCGCGGGTCATCCAGTCCATCACCTCACTCGTCATCGCCTGGGACGCCGTTCCCGAGGAGCTGCCGGCGACGCACCCGGTCCCGATCGCGCGGGCGGCGCTGTCGGACGACGAGTGTCCGGGCTCGCTGCCCGCGCTCGCAGTCTCGGCGCGCAGCACCGGATCGGTGATCCGCGACCGCCTGTCACCCGATGCCTGGCAGACGCTGACGCGGCTGGTCGCCACCTGCGAGGCGCCGCTCGGCGACAGCGAAGCCGCCATGGCCGAGCGGGTCGAGGCAGCGCTGCGCATCATCGCCTCGTTCTCCGGCCTCGAGCAGGAGAACATGACGCGGCTCGGCGGCTGGCGCTTTCTCGAGCTGGGCCGCCGGATCGAGCGCGCCATCGCGACCTGCCGGTTCATCCGCCAGTTCGGCGGCAAGATCGACCGCGGGCTCGATACCCTGCTGGAGCTGTGCGACAGCCGCATCACCTATCGTCAGCGCTACGTGATGGTGGCGGCGCGCGCGCCGGTGATCGATCTCACGCTGCTCGATCCCAGCAATCCGCGTTCGGTCGGCTTCCAGCTCGACCAGATCGAAGCCCATCTCGAGGTGCTGCCGCATTTGCGCGCCGACGGCCGCCTGTCGCCGCCGCGCCAGCTCGCGATGGCCGCGGCGACCGCGCTGCGCACCGCGGACGCCGCCGCCGAGGTGACCGATCTCATCACCGCCACCGAAGCCGCACTGATGAAATTGTCCGAGGCGATCTCGGAAGCCTATTTCCGCCAGGCCGAAATGGTCGAGACCCAGGGGGACGCCCCGGCATGATCTACGACGTGCGCCAGACCACCACCTACGCCTACGCGTCGGCGGCGGCCTATGCCC
Source organism: uncultured Alphaproteobacteria bacterium (assembly GCA_963795865.1). Taxonomy (GTDB): domain Bacteria; phylum Pseudomonadota; class Alphaproteobacteria; order Rhizobiales; family Xanthobacteraceae; genus JAJPKK01. The sequence continues at coordinate 118,431 of CAWCJX010000021.1, read as the reverse complement.
ACCACGTCCTGCGCCTCACACCGATCGCGCGCGAGCGCCAGCGGGTGACGGCGGCCGTGCTCGACATCGATCCGGCGCCGGTGCGCCGCCGCGAAGGCCGCGACTTCTTCGACAACCGCACCACCATGATCGAGATCGACGCGCCCCACAACACGCTCACGGTCAGGCTGGCGGCACGCATCACCGTGGAGGCGGCGGCGCCGGCCGACTTCGAAGCGTCCCCGCCATGGGAGAGCGTGCGCGCGCAGACGCTGGCGAGCCTCGACCTCGGCCCGCAGTCTCCGGTGCATTTCATCTATCCGAGCCGGCATGGTGTCGCTCGATCCGGAAATCCGCGACTATGTCCGGGCGAGTTTTCCGCCGGGACGACCGGCGCTGGCCGGCGCCGCCGAGGTGATGCGGCGCATCCGCAACGACTTCACCTATGAACTCGGCGCCACCACGGTCACGACGACGCCTGCGATGTCGTTCGCGCTGCGGCGCGGCGTGTGCCAGGATTTCGCCCACATCATGATCTCCGGCCTGCGCGGCCTCGGCCTGCCCGCCGCCTATGTCAGCGGTTACCTGCGCACCGTGCCGCGCGCCGGCGCGGCACGCCTGGAAGGCGCCGATGCCATGCATGCCTGGGTGATGGTGTGGTGCGGCAGCGCCGGCTGGTGGGGCCTCGACCCGACCAATGCCCTGATCGCCAGCGACGACCACGTGGTGCTCGCGATCGGGCGCGACTATGCCGACGCCGCCCCCATCGGCGGCGTCGTGCTCGGCTCCGGGTCAGCAACGGCTCAACACGGCGGTCGACGTGATTCCGCTGGAGGGATAGGGTCGGATCAGGCAGACACACATTTTCGCGATCGCTTGCTTTCCCGCGACTGGTCGACAGCGGTAATCTTGCACGCCCTTTCACAGCCGGCGACAACTCTGTATGAGCCAGTGCAGATTCTGCCTATGGGAACCGCGCATGCTCCGCACCCATTGCCGGCCGATGCTGATGTGCCTGGCGGCCGTCGCCGCGGCGGCGCTGAGCGGCTGCGGCACCGATCACGCCCGCGAGTTGCGGGAAGAGCGCGCCGCCGTGTTCCCCGCCAATTACCGGGCCGAGTTGATCGCCTTCATGCGCACCTATCTCAACGATCCCACCAGGGTGCGCGACGCCTACATCGCGGAGCCCGCCATGAAGACGCTCGGCTCGGCGCAACCAATATGTCGTGTGCGTGCGCTACAATGCCAGGAACGCCGACGGACGCTACATGGGAAGCAAGGACGGCATGGCGCTGTTCGACGACGGACGCTTCGATCGCATGATCGATCAGTTCAATGCGAAGGTGATCAACCAGTGCGCCGATGCCGACTACAAGCCGTTTCCGGAGCTGGAAGCGCTCAAGCGGTGAAGTTCCGCACGGCCTCGGTTGCAGCCGCGCGCCGCTTCACGGATCGAAACAATTACGCAGACGTTCCGGGCCGCACGCAGATAGTCGCGCACCCCGAATGACCCCGCCGGGTCGCATTTCGCCGCGGCCCTATATGAAATTTTTATAGGATTTGCGTCGAAGCCACCTCGAATTCCTACCGCCGGAGAACCACTTTGCGGGCATCGCACGCCGATGGCCCGACCGGGTCGCCACCCGCCGGCCGGGTTTGCCATGGATCAATGCGTGCGATCGGCCGCGGCCCCAATGCTTGGGCCAATCGCCCCTTTCGAGGAGAAGTTCCATGCTGGACGTTCTGATGATCGCGCTCGCGCTCGCCTTCTTCGCGGTGTCGGTGGGCTATGCCTATGCCTGCGACCGGCTGTGAGGAGGCTGCCATGCTGTTCGACTATTCGCTCGCCGCCGCTCGTGACCGCGGGGCTGCTCGTTCTACCTGACCTATGCGCTGCTGCGGCCCGAGCGGTTCTGAGCGCCGGATTTCGAGAAAGCATCGAACCATGACCCTCATCGGCTGGATACAGATTGCGCTGTTTTGCGCCATCGTCGTCGCGCTGGTGCGGCCGCTCGGCTGGTACATGACGCGCGTGTTCAACGGCGAGCGCACCTTCCTTTCGCCGGTGCTGCGCCCGGTCGAAGCCGCGCTCTATTGGGCCGGCGGGCGTCGACCCGAAGCGCGAGCAGCATTGGCTCACCTACACGGTCGCGATGCTGTTCTTCCATATCGGCGGCTTTGCGATCCTCTATGCCCTGCTGCGCCTGCAGGCGATGCTGCCGTTCAACCCGGCCGACCAGTCGGCCGTCGCCGAGGATCTCTCCTTCAACACCGCGGTGAGCTTCATCACCAACACCAACTGGCAGAACTACGGCGGCGAGAGCACGCTGTCCTACCTGACGCAGATGCTCGGCCTCACCCACCAGAACTTCCTCTCCGCGGCGACCGGCATCGTGCTCGCGATCGCGCTGATCCGCGGCTTCGCCCGGGCATCGGTGCAGGACGGTCGGCAATTTCTGGGTCGATATCACCCGCTGCACGCTCTACATCCTGCTGCCGATCTGCATCGTCTACGCATTGTTCCTGGTGTGGCAGGGCATCCCGCAGACGCTCGGGCCCTATGTCGAGGCGACGACGCTGGAGGGCGCCAAGCAGACCGATCGCGGTCGGCCCGGTGGCCTCCCAGATCGCCATCAAGATGCTCGGCACCAATGGCGGCGGCTTCTTCAACGCCAATGCGGCCCATCCGTTCGAAAACCCGACCGCGCTTTCGAACTTCGTGCAGATGATCTCGATCTTCGCCATCGGCGCGGCGCTGACCAACGTGTTCGGCCGCATGGTCGGCAACGAGCGCCAGGGCTGGGCGATCTTCGCCGCCATGGGCGTGCTGTTCCTCGCCGGCGTCGCGGTGACCTATTGGGCCGAGGCGGCGGGCACCACCGGGCTCAACGCGCTCGGGCTCACCGGCGGCAACATGGAGGGCAAGGAGGTGCGCTTCGGCATCGTCGGCTCCGCCCTGTTCGCCGTGGTGACGACGGATGCCTCATGCGGCGCCGTCAACGCCATGCACGACTTCTTCACCGCACTGGGCGGCATGATCCCGCTCATCAACATGCAGCTCGGCGAGATCATCATCGGCGGCGTCGGCGCCGGGCTCTACGGCATGCTGCTGTTCGTCATCCTGGCGATCTTCGTCGCCGGGCTGATGGTCGGCCGCACCCCGGAATATGTCGGCAAGAAGATCGAGGCGAAGGAGGTGAAGATGGCGATGCTCGCCATCCTGGTCCTGCCGCTGATGTATCTCGGCTGGACGGCGGTTGCGACCGTGCTGCCTTCCGCCGTCGCCGCCATGAACAATCCGGGGCCGCACGGCTTCACCGAGGTGCTTTACGCCTACACCTCGCAGACCGGCAACAACGGCTCGGCCTTCGCGGGCCTGTCGGGGAATACTTTGTTCTACAACGTCACCGGCGCGGTCGCGATGTTCGTCGGCCGGTTCTGGATGATCATCCCGGCCATGGCGATCGCGGGATCGCTGGCGGCGAAGAAATCCATTCCCGTGTCGTCCGGCACGTTCCCGACCACGGGCGGCCTGTTCGTCGGGCTCGTCGTCGGCGTCATCGTGATCGTGGGCGGCCTCACCTTCTTCCCGGCGCTCGCGCTCGGGCCCGTCGTCGAGCAACTCGCGATGACCGCGAACACGCTGTTCTGAACTGCGGAGCAAGTTCGATGGAATCCTCAAATCCGCGCAAGCGCATGCAGACCGCCACTCTGTGGGATCCCAGGATCATGGGGCCGGCGGTATGGTCGTCATTCGCCAAGCTCAACCCGGCGCTCATGATCAAGAACCCCGTGATGTTCGTGGTCGAGGTGGTGGCGGCGCTGACCACCGTCATCTTCCTGCGCGACCTCGCCACCGGCGGCGAGCACCTCGCCTTCACGTTCCAGATCATCGTGTGGCTGTGGTTCACCGTGCTGTTCGCCAACTTCGCCGAGGCGGTGGCCGAAGGCCGCGGCAAGGCCCAGGCCGAATTCGCTGCGGCGCACCCGCACCGAGACCCAGGCGAAGCTCCTCGCCAACGGCGACCGCAGCGCCTATCCGAATGGTCCCTGGCGCCAGCCTGAAGGTCGGCGACGTCGTCCTGGTCGAGGCCGGCGACATCATCCCGTCCGACGGCGAGGTCGATCGAGGGCATCGCCTCGGTCAACGAGGCGGCGATCACCGGCGAGTCCGCGCCGGTCATCCGCGAATCCGGCGGCGACCGCTCCGCGGTCACCGGCGGCACCCAGGTGCTGTCCGACTGGATCCGCGTGCGCATCACCGCGGCGCCCGGCTCGACCTTCATCGATCGCATGATCATGCTGGTCGAAGGCGCCGAGCGGCAGAAGACGCCGAACGAGATCGCGCTCAACATCCTGCTGGTCGGCCTCACCATCATCTTCGTGTTCGCGACCGCGACGATCCCGAGCTATGTCGCCTATGCCGGCGGCACCATATCGGTGGTCGTGCTGGTGGCGCTGTTCGTGACCCTCATCCCGACCACCATCGGCGCGCTGCTCTCCGCGATCGGCATCGCCGGCATGGATCGCCTGGTGCGCTTCAACGTGCTCGCCATGTCCGGCCGCGCGGTCGAGGCGGCCGGCGACGTCGACACGCTGCTGCTCGACAAGACCGGCACCATCACGCTCGGCAACCGCCAGGCGACCGCGTTCCGGCCGTTGCGCGGCGTCGACCGAGCAGGAACTGGCGGACGCCGCCCAGCTCGCCTCGCTCGCCGACGAGACCCCGGAAGGCCGCTCGATCGTCGTGCTCGCCAAGGAGAAATACGGCATCCGCGGCCGCGACCTCGCCGAGATGCAGCGCCACCTTCATTCCCGTTCACCGCGCAGACGCGGATGAGCGGCGTCGAGGTCGGCAACTCGTGGGTGCGCAAGGGCGCGGTCGACGCGATCCTGGCCCACGTCACCGCGGCCTCCTCGACCGCGGTCACGGCCGGCGGCGCGGTGCGGATGTTGATGCCGACGCTCAGCCCGGAGAGCGGGCGCGAACTGCAGGCGATCGCCGACGAGATCGCGAAATCGGGCGGCACGCCGCTCGCCGTCGCCAAGGACGGCCGCATGCTCGGCGTGATCCACCTCAAGGACATCGTCAAGGGCGGCATCCGCGAGCGCTTCGCCGAATTGCGCCGCATGGGCATCCGCACCGTCATGATCACCGGCGACAACCCGATGACCGCGGCGGCGATCGCGGCCGAGGCCGGCGTCGACGACTTCCTCGCCCAGGCGACGCCGGAGGAGAAGCTCCGCCTGATCCGCGAAGAGCAGGCCAAGGGCAAGCTCGTCGCCATGTGCGGCGACGGCACCAACGACGCCCCCGCGCTCGCCCAGGCCGACGTCGGCGTCGCCATGAACACCGGCACCGTGGCCGCGCGCGAGGCCGGCAACATGGTCGATCTCGATTCCAATCCGACCAAGCTCATCGAGATCGTCGAGATCGGCAAGCAGCTGCTGATGACGCGCGGCGCGCTCACCACCTTCTCGATCGCCAACGACGTGGCGAAGTATTTCGCCATCATCCCGGCGATCTTCCTCGCCTTCTATCCGCAGCTCGGAGCGCTCAACGTGATGGGACTGGCGACGCCGCAAAGCGCGATCCTGTCCGCCATCATCTTCAACGCGCTGATCATCATCGCGCTCATTCCGCTCGCGCTCAAAGGCGTCGCCTATCGCCCGATCGGCGCCGGGCCGCTGCTGCAGCGCAACCTGCTGATCTACGGGCTCGGCGGCATCGTCATTCCGTTCGTCGGGATCAAGGCCATCGACCTCGTGGTCAACGCCCTGCATCTGGTCTGATGCGTCTTATAGGAGAACCGCCATGTTGCGAGAAATCCGTCCGGCGATCGTCCTCGTGATCGCGCTCACCGTCGATCACCGGCCTCGTCTATCCGCTGGCCGATGACCGGCATCGCCGGCTTCCTCTTCCCGCAGCCAGGCGCAGGGCAGCCTGATCGAGCGCGACGGCAAGGTCGTCGGCTCCGCGCTGATCGGCCAGGACTTCACCAGCGACCGCTATTTCCACGGCCGGCCGTCGGCGACCACCGCACCCGATCCGCAGGATTCGACCAAGACGGTGCCGAAGCCCTACAATGCCGCCAATTCGGGCGGCTCCAATCTCGGGCCCACCAACAAGGCGCTGATCGACCGGGTCAGCGCCGACGTGGAGAAGCTGAAGAAGGAGAACCCTTCGGCGGCCGTCCCGATCGACCTCGTCACCACGTCGGGCAGCGGCCTCGACCCCGACATCTCGCCGGAAGCGGCGCTCTTCCAGGTGCCGCGCGTCGCCAAGGCGCGAAACGTGTCCGGAGGATCGGGTCCGGCAGCTCGTCAACGAGAACATCGAGCGCCCGTTCGCCGGATTGATCGGCGAGCCGCGCGTCAACGTGCTGGCGCTCAATCTCGCGCTCGATCGCATCGCGCCCAAGTGAAACTCTGCTCCCTCCCGCCTTCAGGGAGGGACGGCGAAGCCGCATCGAGGTACAAGAGTAAGAACCCTCCCTCCTTCCTGAAGGCAGCGACGAGAAGGTAACGGCTGCTCCTCGATGGCGGACCAGCGGCATGATTTCGAGCAGCGTCCGTCGCCGGACGCTTTGCTGGAGCGGGCGCGGCGGGAGCACGCCGGCGCTCGGCAAGCTGCGCATCTTCGTCGGCGCCGCTCCCGGCGTCGGCAAGACCTACGAAATGCTCCAGCAGGCGCGCGCCAAGCGCAAGGACGGCGCCGATGTGATCGTCGGCGTCGTCGAAACCCATGGCCGCAAGGAGACCGAGGCGCTGCTCGAGGGGCTGCCGGTCATCCCGCGCAAATCGGTCGGCCTATCGCGGCCACGACGATCGAGGAGATGGACCTCGACGCCGTCATCGCGCGGCGCCCGAAGATCGTGCTGGTCGACGAACTCGCCCACACCAACGCGCCCGGCAGCCGTCATCCCAAGCGCTATCTCGACGTCGAGGAAATCCTCGCCCACGGCATCGACGTCTACACCACGGTGAACATCCAGCACATCGAGAGCCTCAACGACGTCATCGCGCAGATCACCGGCATCCGGGTGCGCGAGACCGTGCCGGACTTCGGTGTTCGACCGCGCCGACGCCATCGAGCTCGTCGACATCACGCCGGACGATCTCATCCAGCGCCTGCGCGAAGGCAAGGTCTACGTGCCGCACCAGGCCGAGCGCGCGCTGCAGCACTTCTTCTCGCCGGAAAACCTCACCGCGCTGCGCGAGCTGGCGCTGCGTCGCACCGCCGAGCGCGTCGACGAGCAGTTGCTCAGCCAGATGCAGGCGCGCGCGATCCCGGGGCCGTGGGCGGCCGGCGAGCGCATCCTCGTCTGCGTCAACGAAGATCCCGCGCTGCGCCGGCCTCGTGCGCTACGCCAAGCGCCTGTCCGACCGGCTGCACGCGCCGTTCGTCGCGCTCGCGGTCGAGACCGCGCGCACGCGCGCGGCTCTCCGAGGAGGAGCGCGACCGCATCGCCGATACGCTGCGCCTGGCACAGGCGCTCGGCGGCGAAGCCGCCACCATCCCCGGCGGCGACCGGCGCATCGCCGACGACATCATCAGCTATGCCCAGGCGAACAACGTCACCCAGATCATCATCGGCAAGTCGACGCGTTCGCGCTGGTTCGAGATCCTGCACGGCTCGGTGGTCCACGACCTCGTCCGCAGCGCCGGCAACATCAGCGTCAACGTCATCGCCGGCGAACGGATTGCCGGCGACCCGATCCCGAAGAAGACGGTGAAGGCGGCCGCGCGGCAGCGAGCCGTTCCAGCGTGCGGCCCTATGCTGGTCGCGATCGCTCGCGGTCGGCCTCGCGCTTGCGGCGAGCGAAGCGATCCAGCCGTGGCTGGGGGTCGAGAACGTCGACCTCGTCTTCCTCACCGCCATCGTCGCCGTCGCGGTGCGCTTCGGCCTGTTTCCGTCCCTGTTCGCCAGCGCGATCGCCTCGCTCTGCTACAATTTCTTCTTCCTGCCGCCGATCTACACCTTCACCATCACCGATCCGACCAACATCGCGGCCTTCGTGTTCTTCATCATCATGGCGACGCTCGTCTCCAACGTCGCCGCGCGGGTGCGCATCCAGGCGGTGACGGCGATGGCGCGGGCGCGCACCACCGACGCGCTCTACGCCTTCAGCCGCAAGCTCGCCGGCGTCGGCACGCTCGACGACGTGCTGTGGGCGACCACCTATCAGATCGCCCTGATGCTCAAGGTGCGGGTCGTGATCCTGCTGCCGGAGCAGGGCACGATCGTGGTCAAGGCCGGCTATCCGCCGGAGGACACGCTGGGCGACGCCGATGTCGCCGCGGCCGACCTGGGCATGGGAGAACGACCGCACCGCCGGCCGCGGCTCCGACACGCTGCCGGGCGCCAAGCGCCTGTTCCTGCCGATGCGGACCGGCCGCGGCGCGATCGGCATGATCGGCATCGACAGCGACAAGCCGGGCCCGCTGCTCACCCCCGACGAGCGCCGGCTGCTCGACGCGCTGATCGACCAGAGCGCGCTCGCCATCGAGCGCGTCCATCTCGTCGAGGACATGGACCGGGTCAAGCGCACCGTCGAGACCGACCGGCTGCGCTCCGCGCTCCTGACCTCGATCTCCCACGACCTCAAGACGCCGCTGGCGGCGATCCTCGGCGCCGCCGGCACCTTGCGCGATCTCTCCGACGCGCTGACCGGAGACCAGAAGAGCGAACTGCTCGGCACCATGATCGAGGAGTCCGAGCGGCTCAACCGCTTCATCGCCAATCTCCTCGACATGACCCGGCTCGAGTCCGGCGCGCTCATGCTCAACACCGCCCCCTACGATCTCGGCGAGATCGTCGGCAGCGCATTGCGGCGCGCCGGCAAGATACTCGCCCACCACCGGGTCCAGCTCGACGTCGCCGCCGACCTGCCGATGCTCGACGTCGATGCCGTGCTGCTGGAGCAGGCCCTGTTCAACATCCTTGGACAATGCCGCGAAGTTCGCCCCGGAGGGCTCCACCATCCGCATCCATGGCCGCCGCGGCGGGGATTTCGTCGAGCTTCGGATCCTCGACGAAGGCGAGGGCATTCCGCCCGCCGATCTCGCGCGCATCTTCGACAAGTTCCATCGCGCCACCAAGGGCGACCGGGTGCGGCCCGGCACCGGCCTCGGCCTCGCCATCGCCCGCGGCTTCGTCGAGGCGATGCACGGGACGGTCGAAGCGGCGAACCGGACCGACCGCAGCGGCGCCGTCTTCACCATCCGGCTGCCGGTGCCGGCCGGCGGAAAAGCTGGAGACCGCCGCGTGAGCGCGAGCCCGCTGAAGGTCCTGGTCGTCGACGACGAGCCGCCGATCCGCAAGCTGTTGCGGATGGGCCTGAGCACGCAGGGCTACGAGATCCTCGACGCGCCGAACGGCAAGACCGCGCTGGCGCTGCTCGAGAGCGAGCCGGACCTCGTCATTCTCGATCTCGGCCTTCCCGACATGCAGGGGCTCGACCTCCTCGCCATGATCCGGGCGCGCAACGATGCGCGTGCCCATCATCGTGCTGTCGAGCCGCGGCGACGAGGCCGGCAAGGTCCGGGCGCTCGACCTCGGCGCCGACGACTACCTCACCAAGCCGTTCGGCATGGAGGAACTGCTGGCCCGCATGCGCGCGGCGCTGCGCCACCAGCTCGCAGGTGCAGGGCGAACGGCCGGCGTTCCGGTCCGGCGACCTCATCGTCGATCTCGTGCGCCGCATCGTCAAGGTCGCGCGACAAGGAGGTGAAGCTGTCGCCCAAGGAATACGATCTGCTGCGCGTGCTGGTGCAGCACGCCGGCAAGGTGCTCACCCACAAGTTCCTGCTCCGCGAGCTCTGGAACGATTTCACCGACACCCAGTATCTGCGGGTCTATGTGCGCCAGCTCCGCCACAAGATCGAGCCCGATCCCGAGCAGCCGCAATACATCCTGACGGAAACCGGGATCGGCTACCGGCTGCGGGCGCCGGATTAGCAGCCGGCGCATCCTGCCCGCTGCCGGGCTCGGCGGTAGCCCACCACATGACACCATTTTCGAATTCGTCGTGTCCGAATTCGTGGTGGCAACCGGGCGCGGCTGCGGCTAGTCTCGATGCCACATGGGCTTGCCGTCGCAACAAGCGCCGCGGAACCGGCCGACGTGCGGAGGAAACCATGGCGTCAGCGGCGATCCGCGATGCCGGCGGTTCGCTGCCGCCGGACATTCTCCGCGAGCTTTTCGTCCGGCATGATGTGTCGGCGATGACCGGCGCGGCGAAGAAATAACCTCAGGGGAGAAGCGAAATGTCCAGGACAGCAATGCTCGCGATCGCACTCGCCGCCGCCGCGGCGCCGGGACTGGCGGCGGACGTCACCTCGCAGCGGCTGCAGAATCCCGCCGCCGAGCCGCAGAACTGGCTCATGGTCCACCACGACTACGACAACAGCCGGCATTCCCAGCTCAAGGACATCAACCGCGACACCGTCAAGAACCTGCAGCTCAAGTTCATGTTCTCGATCGGCGGGCGCTCCACCGGCGGCACGCTTGCGCGGCAAGGAAGAATCGACCCCGCTGGTGGACGACGGCTTCATGTATGTCACCGACACCTGGTCGCGGGTGATGAAATTCGACGTGCGCAGCGGCGCCGCGGCCGTGCCGCTGTGGCGCTACGATCCCAAGATCACGCGGTCGCGCACCACCCGCGGGCTCGCCATGTACGGCAACAAGGTCTATCTCTCCACCTATGACGCGCGCCTGATCGCGCTCAACCGGGATTCCGGCGAAGTCGCGTGGGAGATCCAGGCGTCCGCGCCGACCGACCCCAAGACCGGCACGCCGTCGCAGGACCCAGGCGTTCTCCGGCGCGCCGCTGACCATCAAGACCGCCGGCGGCCGCGAGCTCGTGGTCCAGGGCGAGAGCACCGGCGGCTCGCAGGGCACCCGCAGCTGGGTCGGCGCCTTCGAGGCCGACACCGGCAAGCTGGTGTGGCGCACCTTCACCATCCCTGCCCCGGGCGAGCCGGGATCGGAGACCTGGAAGGACAACCACAATGCCTATCGGATCGGCGGCGCCAGCGTGTGGCAGACGGCGTCCTACGATCCGGCGACCAACCTGCTCTATTACGGCACCGGCGACGCCTTCCCGACCTTCGATCCGGAGTACCGCCCGGGCGACAATCTCTACACCGCGAGCACGATCGCGCTCGATGCCGACACCGGCAAGATGGTGTGGTACTTCCAGGAGACGCCGAACGAGCACTGGGACTTCGACACGCCGAGCCCGAAGATGCTCTACGAGGTCAACCTGAACGGCGAACCGCGCAAGGTGGTCGCGAACTTCTCGCGCAACGGCTTCTTCTACACGCTCGACCGCAACAGCGGCCAGTTCCTGCGCGCCGACCAGTACCAGGAGAAAGTCACCTGGACCAAAGGCATCGATCCCAAGACCGGCAAGCCGGCCGACTACGATCCGCGCCTCGACGTGCAGCGTTACGCCGGCATCGGCCAGCGGCGCGACAAGCCCGGGCAGGAAGCCTGCCCGTGGTACAGCGGCTCGCCCACGTTCTTTCCGCCGACCTTCGACGCCAAGCGCATGATCGCCTATGTCTCCGGCGCCGAAGGCTGTTCCGGCGGCACCATCGTCAAGACGCCCATGGACGAGCAGAAGGATTGGGTGGGCCTGCGCATGTGCTGCCAGGAGCAGGGGCGCGGCACCGCCCACGGCGCGCTGTGGGCGCTCGACGTGCGCACCGGCAAGATCGTCGGCAAGGCCCAGTATGCGATCCCGAACGAGTCCGGCATGCTCGGCACCGACGGCGACCTCGTGTTCACCGGGCATTCGACCGGGCGCCTCGTCGCCTATGACGCCGACACGCTGCAGGAGGCCTGGAGCTTCAGCCTCGGCACGCCGATCACCGCGCCGCCGATGAGCTACAGCGTCGGCGGCAAGCAATATGTCGCGGTCGTCGCCGGCGGCGAAGTCAACCAGCGCGGCGCGGTGCTGTACCAGCCGTCGGCGGTCGTCGCGGTGTTCGGGCTGCCGTGACGCATCGGCCGCTCGCCGTTTCCCGGCGGCGAGATGGAAGATCAGACCAACGCAGACCACGCCGGCCGCGCCGGCGTGGGCTGGTTCAACTGGCACCGGACGCAACTCTCGACTAACATCGGTGTCCGGCCGTGCCTATGGCCGAACCAGCGGATGGTGTGAACACTCATGAAAACGTCCTCAGCGAAACGGATCGCCGCACGACACTGGCGCAGCATCCTGGCCGCCGCGATCGTGGTCATCGCGGTCAATGGCGAAGCGGCACGGCGGGGCGCGGCGGCGCAGGCCGACGTGGCGGCGTTCCTGGCCGGCGACAGCAAGGACTGCCCGGGATGCAACCTGCCGGGCGCGAACCTCAAGCGGCGGAACCTTACCGGCGCCAACCTCGCCGGTGCCAATCTGCGCGGCGCCAGCTTCCATCGCGCCGTGCTGCGCGGAGCCAACCTCTCCGGCGCCGATCTCACCGAGGCCAACCTCAACAAGACCGACCTCATCCAGGCCAACCTCAGCGATGCCAAGCTTTCCAAGGCGATGCTGTTCGAAGCCGACGCCAGCCGCGCCGACTTCTCCCGCGCCAACCTGACGGAAGCGCTGATGGGCAGCATCCGCCTGCTCGGGGGACGGCTCGATCGCGCGATCCTCACGGAAGCCGATCTCGAAGCCGCGTTCCTCAACGAGGCGAGCTTCGCCAATGCGACGCTCAACGGCGCCAACCTGCACCAGGGACGATTGCTGCGCGTCAACTTGCACGGCGCGGCGGCCGACAGCACCGAATTCACCCAGGCCAACCTGCGCGACGCCAATCTCAGCGGCGCGGCGCTGCGGGAGTCGGTGTTCTATCTCGCCGACCTCGGCGGAGCCGATCTCAGCGGCACCAATCTGAGCCACTCGATCCTGCGTTCCGCCAATCTCGGCAACACCAACCAGACCGGCACGATCTTCACCGGCGCGATGATGCCCGACAACACCATCCATCCGTAGGACTCGTTCGCCGACGATCGAGTCTTGGTCCGCTTCCCCGCCGTCGCCGGCCCAAACACCCGCTTACGGGGAATTCAGGAAGGCGGCAATTCCACGTTACAACTCGCTGCAGAGCCCCCTCCCCGACCCTCCCCCGCAAGCGGGAGAGGGAGTGAGAAGCCGTGCGATCACGCGAATATCTTCCGACGCGGCGGGCGGCCCTCTCACTTCGCCTCATCGCAGAACGAGCTGGCCTGGTCGCCGTAGTAATAGGCGCATTCTTCCGGCGTCACTGCCCGCTTGCCGACGATGCGGGCGCGGAGGTAGGTGACGACGTCGCCGATCTCCTGGGCGCTCAAGGTGCGGCCCGAGGGGTAGAGATCTTCGGGCGGCGGACCGGCCGGCTGGCCGTAGCAGCCGCGCTCCTTGTAGGCGTCGGCGCCGAAGCTGGGCATGCCGGCGCCGGGCCGCCCGCACCGGATCGTCTCCGCGATGGTCGCATCGTCGAGCCGGGTTTGCCGCAGATTGGCGCCGGTCGGCGCCTCGTCGCGTTCCTTTTCGCCGTTGGCGAAGGCGCCGTGACATTCCGAACAACCCGACGACCGCCACACCGACAGGCCCGCTTTCACCTTGCTCTCGTCCTGGGCACGGCCCGCGGCCGGACATGCCAGCACCGCCGCCACGACGAGCGCGGCACCGAGCCTCGCCCGCAACGTCTCGCGTTGCGGCTCCGACGTATTCAATCGCATGCAAAGATCCTTCATTCGTTCGATGTCGCTCGATGTCGTTTCGCTACCGCTCCTGCGCGGCGCTGCCGGGCCGATAGACCTCGATACGCGCGGAGCTTTCGAACTGGTTCTCGTTGAGGCGGCTGTCGTTGGGGTCGACCGCGAACTGGCCCGGCTTGTAGTAGCGGCGGGCCTCCACCCGGGTCACCAAGCCGTCCGATCTGCTTTCGCAGCTTTCCTTGACCAGCAGGTCCTCGATCGGGCGTTCGCCTTCGGCCGGCGGCAGGTCGATGCATTCCAGCGGCGTCGCGGACATGCCCTTGAAGATATCGGCCAGACCGAAGGCGTCGATGCGGGTCCTCGGCATCGGCACGCGGGTCATTGACGACCCGGTAGCCCTGCACGATGCCGGCATCGTCGATCAACAGCGAGGTGACGATCGGCTGGCCCGCGAGCGCATTGGCCTGATACTGCCGCACCATGATATCGGAGCGGCGCGCCCGCGCCACATATTCCATTTCGTCGTCATAGCGGAACCACACCTCGTGCAGCCCGCTCCGCGGCTCGACCTTGCATTGCGCGAACTCGTAGAAGCTCTTGAGGACCAGCGCCGGCGGACCGCCATTGGTCCCGCAGGCGGTGTCGACGAAGTCGTTCAGCGGCAACGCGCTGATCGGGATCCCGAGCTTGATGTCCCAGATCTTCGGAGCCTGGGCCCGAGCCGGGGCGGAGCCGGCCGCAAGCGCCATCGCGAAGGCAGCGCCGATCGCAAGCACCGGAATTCGCATCGTCGCACCTCCCGAGATGAAAAGCCGAAAAAAGGGGGAGCACGGCTCCCCCTTTGCGGTTCGATGGGCAACCGCCATCAGAGGCCGAACACGGCCACGATCGCGGACGGCTGTAGCAGCCCGCCCTGCCTGACCCCGACCGCGCCGCCGGCGACGACTGCGATGTATTGCTTGCCGTCGACGCTGTAGGTCATCGGCGGCGCCGTGATCGGCGTGCCGAGGTTGAAGCTCCACAGTTCCTGGAGCGTGGTGGCGTCGTAGGCGGCGAGCTTGCCGGTCATGTGCCCGGTGAAGAGGATGCCGCCGTCGGTGCTGAGCATGCCGGATTCGGTCGGCGGCTGGAACGTCGCCTTGCCGACGATCTTGCCGGTCTTGAGGTCCATCGCCCACAAAGCGCCGTGGGCGGTGACGCGTCCCTGCTCGGTGCAGCAGGGCGGCAGGCCGACATAGTCCTTCTTCTCGTCCATCGGCGTCTTGCTGGCGGTGCTGGAGATGCAGCCCTCGGCGCCGGCCACATAGGCGATCATGCGCTTGGCATCCAGGGTCGGCGGGAAGAAGGTCGGCGAGCCGTTCCACCACGGGCAGGATTCCTGGCCGGGCTTTTCGCGCATCACGCCGACGCCGGCATAGACCTGCACGTCCTTGGTCGGATCGTAATCGACCGGCTTGCCGGTCTTGGGGTCGATGCCCTTGGTCCAGGTGATCTTCTCCTGGTACTGGTCGGCCCGCAGGAACTGCCCGTTGGTGCGGTCGAGCGTGTAGTAGAAGCCGTTGCGCGAGAAGTTCGCGACCACCTTGCGCGGCTCGCCGTTGACGGTGACGTCGTAGAGCATCTTGGGGCTCGGCGTGTCGAAGTCCCAATGCTCGTTCGGCGTCTCCTGGAAGTACCAGACGATCTTGCCGGTATCGGCATCGAGCGCGATGGTGCTGGCGGTGAAGAGATTGTCGCCCGGCCGGAACTGCGGATCGAAGCTCGGGAAGGCATCGCCGGTGCCGTAGATAGAGCAGATTGGTGGCCGGATCGTAGGACGCGGTCTGCCAGACGCCGCCGCCGCCGACGCGCCAGGCATTGTGATTGTCCTTCCAGGTCTCCGAGCCGGGCTCGCCGGGCGCCGGGATGGTGAAGGTGCGCCAGGCCAGCTTGCCGGTGTCGACCTCCAAGGCGCCGACCCAGCTGCGGGTGCCGAGCTGGCCGCCGGTGCTCTCGCCCTGGACCACCAGTTCCTTGCCGCCGGCGGTCTTGATCGCGAGCGGCGCCGCCGTGAAGCCCTTGCGTCTTGGGCGAGGGCGTGCCGGTCGCCGGATCGGTCGGCGCCGTGGCGTCGACTTCCCACGCGAGCTCGCCGGAATCCTTCTTGAGCGCGATCATGCGCATGTCGTTGGTGGAGACGATCACCTTGTCGCCGTACATCGCGATGCCGCGATTGGTGCGCGACTTGGTGATCTTGGGATCGTAGCGCCACAGCGGAACCGCCGCGGTGCCGCTGCGCACGTCGAACTTCATCACCCGGGCCCAGGTGTCGGCACACATACATGAAGCCGTCGTCGACCAGCGGGGTCGACTTCCTCCTTGCCCGGCAGCGTGCCGCCGGTCGCGCGGCCGCCGATCGAGAAGATGAACTTCGGCTTGAGGTCCTTGACGTTGTCGCGATTGACCGTGGTGAGCGTCGAATGCCGCGAATTGTTGTAATCGTGATGCACCATCAGCCAATTGCCGGGCTCCTTGTCCGGATTGAGCAGCCGGTCCGCAGTCACATCCGCCGCGTGCACCGGCAGCGCGATGGCCGCAAGGCCGATCGAGCCTGCGAGCATTCCTCTTATCGACATGTCCTACCTCCCAAGATCTTGGTCGTTGGAGCGAGTTCCGGCGAATGGCGTCGCAAACGCGGATGGGGCGGCGAACCCGCCCTTATGCCCGCATCGCGATCACCTGCCAGCCCCGGAGGGCCCGAACGAATGTTACTGGACTGCAAGCCGTTGCGCCAGCACATGCGGGCAAGGCCCGGGCATATTTGTCGTGCGGCAATTCCGCCGCCTCCCGCGCCCCGGCCGATGAGGCCGACGCCATCTCCGGACCGCCGGATCGATAGAGGGCCGGCCGGCAGGCGCGGCAGGGGGTGGCAAAAACCTTCGCCTGCCTGCCGGGCGCGAATATTTTTCGATCCGATGAACCCGGAAGCGCCTTCGACGCACCAATGGAGGGAATGTGATCGGCGGAGGGGAGCGTTTCATGAGTCATGCCGCAAAGCAGCCGCGCCAATGGCCGGAAACCGGTGGAAGGCCGTCGCCTGACCGTTTTCCGACATTGGCTCTCGATCGGGGCGCGTTCTCCTGGCATCAGGCGCTGTGCCTGCAGGCGGCGAAGGCGAGCTTTCGGGTCCTGACCGCATGGATCGCCGTCTCCCTCCTGGTCGCGGCATTGGCCACCGGGCTGGTGGTTTTCGGAGCGGCGACCGCAACGAGCGTCGCCGCGGTCGCCGTTGCCGGGCTGGCGAGCCTCTTCTTCGGCTATCTCGAATGTCTCAAGCTGATCGCGTGCAGTTGCGAAGGGCGGCGGATCTGATCCGCGCGCCGTGCTGACCGTCATCGCCCGGCTGGTCCCGATCCGGACGGGTTCGTCCCACATGCCATGGCCCGGATTCCGGGTTCGCGAAGCGCTTGCCGTGTCATGAGCCCAGTCTCGCCACGGCTGCCTCCGTTGCACGCCCTCGGGCCGGGGGCCATTTTTCCAAAAACAACCCCATGCAAAGTAGAATCCGGCCGACCGTCGCAGTCGGTTGGATTGCGCGACCGCTCCACCAGCGGTGGAGCGGCCCCCGATCCCCCCCCACCCCGACCGGGGAACGTATAAAACTACCCGTCGAAACAATTGCTTGGAACGACGCCCTGGAACCGCCCCGGCGCCATATGCTATGCGCCGGCACACATTCGCCTGGTGGTGTTCCGCCAAGAAGGATTTCGAGCGATGGCTGACGATCACGCCGACCCGCATCGCGGGGCAATCGACTGGAAGACCCCTGTCGACTGGAAGGTACATGGCGTGAAAGTCATCCCCGGGGACACGCTCGACCCCAACACCGCGCAGACGCCGGGCATGTCGCGGGCGACCGCCATCAACCGTGCCCGCGCCGGCGCCGAGAAGCTGTGGGCCGGCACCGTCACCATCCACCCCAATGCCAAGACCGGGGCGCATCACCACGGCGACCTCGAGAGCATCATCTTCGTCGTCAAGGGCCGGGCGCGGATGCGGTGGGGCGAGCATCTGGAATTCGTCGCCGAGGCCGGCCCCGGCGATTTCATCTACGTGCCGCCCTATGTGCCGCACCAGGAGATCAACGCCAGCCGCGACGAGGCGCTCGAATGCGTCCTGGTGCGCTCCGGCCAGGAGCCCGTCGTCGTCAACCTCGACATCGCCGCGGCCGAGCCGCCGGAACAGGTCCTGTGGAAGGACGCGATACATAGATAATATCGCCATAAATCAATGACCAGATACGGGGCTCTGGCGCCCTGGTGTCAGCTTTCTCCAGCTACCGACATGTCGTGATACACGCCGGGATGGGCCGGAGCGCTGCGCGATCCGGCATTTCTTCGCTGAAAGTTTTACTGCCGCCTGCGCACGCTTTTTGGGGCGGGGTGAACGGGCCGAACATCACCTTAAATATGCCGGCAGCCAGCGCTGATAAGGATCACGATCCGGATTTGGATACGATTGATGTCCTGACGAGTATGATTGGTAAATATCTGTTGATGATGGGGATTGCGTTTGCGGCAAAACGTGCGGGGGGTGCCGGACATGTGTTTGGGCGGTCGCGCGGCGTTGTGCGCTTGTTTGATTTGACATGAGTACAAGTCCACCCGTGATAATAACGGCCAAGTTTGCTTTCATGATGACCGCCCTGTAATTTGCCTTCCGTTCGCGAAGTTCCAAGACTTGTTCCTCTTCCGGCGTCATCTCGCATGAAGTCGTCGCTTGTTGCGGCGTCGTCAATGCGGCGTCGTCTATGCGGCGTCGTCTATGCGGCGTCGTCAATGCGGACAGCACCAGGGCACTGTTATTGGATTATCTCGCAAAGTGCGTATCTTGCCTTCCCGGTTGGACCGGCTGGGCGCCGGCGACTCCGCATCGAACCCTATGCCATCGCCCGGCGTGCCGTCATGCTTCCATGGGGTCGCGCAGCGACCCCTGCCAGCCGCTTTGAGCGGCCGGCCCACGGGCGCAAGGTACCGCTCTGTCAGAACGAGTGTTTCGCCAAGAACGCGAGAATGAGACTTGCGATCTCGTCATTCTTCTCATCCAAAGCGAAATGGCCGGCGTCGAGCAGATGGATTTCGCCGTCTGGCAGATCGCGCTTGAACGCCTCTGCCCCAGCCGCAATGAACGATGGATCGTTTCGTCCCCAGACCACCAACGTGGGTGGCTTGTGCTCACGCAACCACGCTTGCCACGCCGGATACGAAGCGACGTTTGTGCGGTAGTCGTACAGCAGATCCGCCTGGATCTCGTGTTGCCCTGGTCTCGAGAGATGGACGTACTCGTCAGTCCAGGTATCCGGGTTATAACGGTCGGGATGCGAGGTGCCAAGGGTATGACGCTGTTCGGTCGCTGCCAGCGATACGAAGGTATCGAATACTTCAGGATGGGCTTTTGGGTCGGCCCAATACTCCGCGATGCCGGCCCATTTGGCGCCCAGGCCTTCCTCATAGGCATTGGCATTCTGAATGATGAGAGCCTGCACCCGCTCCGGATGCGCCAAAATGATGCGGAAGCCGATCGGCCCGCCGTAGTCATGAAAATAGAAGATGCTTTTGCTGATCTTGAGTTGCTCGAGAAGATCGCTGATCGTTTTCGCCAGGTGATCAAAGGTGTACGCATACGACGAGGGTGGTGGCGCGTCACTCTGACCGAAGCCTGGAAAGTCCGGTGCTATCAGATGATAGCGTGTAGCGAGCAAAGGAATGAGTGTATCGAACTCGCGCGAGGAGGAGGGAAACCCGTGCAGCAGCACGATCGTCGGCGCGTCCTTGGGGCCGGCTTCCCGATAGAAGACCCCGACGCCATCGACCGTCATGCGGTGATAGGTCGTCGTGGCGGACGTCGACTCGAGCGAAGCGGCCCGCGCAGCATGACCAACGATTAACGCGGCCGCAGCCGCGAGAAGAATTGGAGTTTTCATCACTATATTCCCTGTGCCTAGGTCAACTCAGCCTTTTGGACCGTTGCGGATCGATCGCGGGCCGCCGAGCGTTTTCCTGTCAGTACACGCGCTCCTTTGGTGGATTCGAGGCCACACCATTGGAGAGCGGCCGCAAATGAACCGGTCGATAATCGAGCCGGACACGACCGGCATCATCGAGCCAGGCAAGAGTATGCCGTTTTTGGGAAATCCTCCCGGGCATGAGCGCCGCGGCCTTCGGTCCGTCCGATGGCCGAATGCAGACTGGCGCTTGCCTGCGCGATCATGTTGTCGAACGCGAGCGCCCCGGCGAGATCGGTATTGAAGATCATCGAGTTGCCGGCAATGCCAGACCGATCAGTCGCACGCCGCATGACCCTATTAGGCCGGGAGAAAACCCGTTGCCAAAGGCCGTCCAAATATCAAATTCAAAAAAACGACATCGAGGTCGTCGAAATGCCGGCTCACTGTTCTCAAAAATTAGGCGGCTCGAACTAGCCGGGCCGCCCCTTGTTGTGCCGTGCCCCGATAAACAATGGCACTGCTAACGCAAGTCCTAAAACGAAGCAGCCCGTCCACCGCTCCGATCTGCCCGTCCACCAGTTCCAATTGCAGCCGGTGCCCCACCAGTTCCAGCTGCACCCGATGCAGTTCGCGGTGCCGCCCCACCTTTGGGCGACGCTGACTTCGGGCGAGCAGCAACCGGCCTCAACGGCAGCGGCATTGCCACCGCTGACTGCCAATTGGAAGCTTGAGCGACGACGAGCGCAGGCGTGGAATGCCGATGGCCAACAGCAACCTTGTGGTGAGCAGCACTTGCAGTGGTGGCCGATACTCCCACAGTGGACACCAACACTGCGGCTGCGAGAATCTTGAACCTCATTTTTAACCTCCCTAGTTGGACACTTTGAGCTACAACACGATGACATCGCAGCGCAGTACCTGCGCCGGGGCGGTCCTCCTCACAATCAATGATTTCACTGCGGGTGGGCGATGTTAAAGTTGTATAAGCAGGTTATCTGCCGTTTACAAGCGGAAAGTTTCCGTGCCGCCACCGGGGCGAATGGCGATGGGGGTGACAGGGGCGCGTGATGCCCGCGAAAACTCGTCGACCGCGTCCGGCTCGACAGATTCCGCCGGCCGCCACTCTTGCGGCGCTCTCGGCCTTTCGGCAGAGGCGCGGCGTCCAGGTCCTTCAGTCCCCGACCGATGGTCGAGCGCGCCAGCCCGGTGATCGCGAAGACAGCCTCCGGACCGCCCTATCCCGCCGATCGGACCCCGCAGGCCGCGAATACCCGTCGCCCGCGCTCATCGAGCTTCGAGCCAACCAACTCCCATCTTTGCCGAACCGCTTGCGTGTCGATCATGCCGACCCGCATACTGCCGCAATGCCGTCCCAGGAATCCCGTTGCCCCGAGTTCAAATCACCACATGGTGCCCAGGTGTAATCCGATTCATTTGTTGTGACGGATGTGCTTAGTAGGACATAAAAATCGGCAATTTCATGCCGTCGAGCAGATCGCGGGTGACCCCGCCCAGCAATTTTTCCCAAAGTCTTGGATGGCCGAACGCGCCGGCGACCAGAAGGTCGGCGCCGATATCGCGGGCTTTGACCTGTAGCGCATCGGCGATCGCCCGTGCCGGAATATGTTCGAGACTGACCATATCAACGGACGCGCCATGGCGCCTGAGGTGTTCGACCATTTGGTCCGCCGGTAGCGCGCCATGGTGGTCGATGAAGACTTCCGGATTGACCGTGAGCAACGTGGTCCGCTCGGTCTGCTCGATCAGCGGCATCGCATCATTGACGGCGCGGGCCGCGGGACGGCTTGAATTCCAGGCCACCGCAATATGACGTCCAAGCGTCTTGCCAAGTGGGACGGAAGGGATAAACAAAACCGGTCGACCGGTTACGAACAGAAGTTCTTCGGAAAACGTGTAATCGACAGAGTTATCCTCCGCCCCCTGCTGGCCTAAAATACATAAATCCGCATAACGCGCATGCTGGGCGACGACGGTCGCCGCCGGCCCGTCCACTGACCGCCATTCGGTCGTCAGGCCTCTCTCTCGTCCCAGGGTGTCCAGCGTCGATCGAAGCCGCCCTGCTGTACCGCTGATCGACGCCTCAATATGCCGATGCAACCCGTCAATTCCCTCGGCCGAAACAAGGCCTATTTCCGCCTTACTGCGCTCTTCCAACTGGGCCGCGTTCCATTCCCAGACAAAAAGAGCGATCAGCCGGCTACCATGCCGGGATGCGAGATCGGCAGCCAATCGCAAACGCACGTCGGCGCCTTCCGTTTGATCAACATATACCAGCAAATCTTTCAGCGCCATCCGTCGCCTCAAGGTGAGATATTGTCGCTACATTTTCAATACGCCCCGGTCGGTCGTTTGTCACGCCGCCACACCCGGCGTACGATTCGATGCGGCCGTCGACGTTACCTGAAGAACTCAAAACCCAATCAGGACCAGATGGTCCATTACCTCTCGGCCCTATCTCCGTCGTTTTGCAGTGCACAGGTCCTTGGCGCTTCACCTCAACTTGGTGCAGCAGTGACGCCCTCGCCCCGCGCGCAGCACGGCAGCTGGCGAGCCTGCCCGTCGAGGCCACCCGAGCAAACAAAGCGCGACCGGCGGGCGCTTATGGACGGGCTCGTGCCGTTGGGGGGGCGACCGTAGTGTCGGCTTAGACGAGCCGGGCCAGCACCCGGCTAACCTGTGCCGGTTGCCACTCGCCGCGCCCCGAGGCGCTGTCAGGTATGCCGGTGGCGGCGTGGGTGCGCCGGTCTGGAGTTCTGCTCTACCGGCGGCGCAGTGGTCGGCGCCGCATGGTAATAGGGGCTTTGGATGCAGATCCCGCCGATGCCGGACTGCGTCGTCCTGCACTGCTCATAGCTCGTGTAATAGCAGGAGATTGAACCGCCCTTTGGGCTCTTGGAACACCATGGATAGCTGGTCGGCGATTGCGCAGATGCCGCCTGGATTTCGCCCAGCGCCGCAGCGATCGGAAAAAGCCACAGGATTGGCAGACGCATCGAAGCCTCCCGAAACCGGACTGCTCGTTCAGACTGCTCTATGACTTTATCACAAAGCCCGCAAAGTCCCCGCTGGCTGGACGGCACCGTCGTCAGCTATGCCGGTGGCGGCGCGGGTGCGCCGGTCGGGAGTTCTCGACGTGCTTTTCAAGACTGCTATAAGGGGCTCCGAGAGTTCAAATTGATCGGCGTCGGTGGCATTTGACTACGGAGACTGCTCGGAAATATAAAATACGGTAGCCTTTCAATCGCTTGGTCCCGTAGCTCAGCCGGATAGAGCAGCGGTTTCCTAAACCGAAGGTCGCCTGTTCGAGTTCAGGCCGGGACCGCCAAGCATTTCAAATAAGCCGCGTCGCAGCGAATCCGAAACCGAATGCGGCACGCTTCGGAACCGGCCGACGTAACCGCGCCCCCTCAGGCGCGGGCGCGGAACGCCAATACGACGAGCGCCACGCCCTGCACGAGAAGGAGCACGCCGAAGACCAGAGGCACCGCCAATGCTGCCGCGATCGGCGAGGCGAGCAGCAGCAGCCCGACCAGCACATAGAGCACGCCCATTATGAACGATCCGATCCCACCGCCGGTGAAGCCGGCAATGATCTCGAGCACGCCCATGATCAGCCCTTCCACCCCGAGAACGATGACGATCACCGTCGGCACCGTCAGCGCGGCGAGCAGCGGATGCCGCACAACCACGATTCCGGCCAGAATCCCGATGACGCCGATGAGGAGCGACCAGATCCATGGGACCGACTGATCCACGAACATGCGAACCAGCGCCAGGATTCCCATGATGAGCCAGTAGAAGCCCAGAAACGTCACCAGCGCGACCATGGTGATGCCGGGAGCCGTGACGAGCATCAAACCGAGAATGATCCCGGCGATGCCCTCAAGCAAGAAGAACCACCAGATGCTCGACTGTTGGGGCTGTAAAGTGATCATAGTCATGGCCAAGCCTCCCTGTTGCGTGCGTTATAGCACGCATCACCTCAAATTATGGCGTCTTCATTCCAAGCCACAGCCTACAATGAGACCCAGGACGCCCCAGGCCGCGCACCTGACGGCATCGGGGATTATGCACTACCAACGGCGCCTGCACCACGGAACTCGACGCCCGGTGGATCGGTGAAACGTTTCCTGGCCGGCTCCTCCACCGGCGCGGGGCACTCTGCTGCCTGTCGGTCGGTGATGGATTGTAGTCGGCGCGGCGGGCGTCTCGGCAAGAACGGTGAATAACGGTTGAGCTGGGCGGTGCCGCGCAGATCGGGGTTGCGATTGTCCCCTGTTCTTCATCACTCCCCAAAGCCTTCCAGCTCGAGGCCGCGGTCAGATGGACGATTTCACGACCGGGCTCACAGCTGGGCCTGCCTGACCCGGCGCGTTTGCGAAACCTGAACAGGTGGATGATGCGTCCTCGCAGGAAGGGACGCGATGGCCGGTGGAGACTGAGGAATCGTGAGGGCGAGGCCCTCGGCAGGCGCGAACGGATCCATTCGCGTCCGACGATGATTTGCGCCGCGGCCGACGGTGCGTCCTTTGGCGCCACCCATGCGGTAGGATCACCTTCGATGTCAGTGAAATCGGATTATTCCGGATTATCGGAGGCCTCCCGAACCACCCAAGGTGGGCTCAAACCCGTATCCCCAGCCGGGTGTCATCGTGCCGCCCCACCCGCGGTGATACCAGCCGCTGCCTTCATGGCCTCCGGCATCAAACCGGTGATTTGTGCCTGCGGAGAGGGCGCCGCGCCATGCGCCGGTTCCTCCGAAGCGGCTCGCTGCTCCGCCGCGGGGGTGCCCTGTTCCATGTCTGAAACCGGCTCCGTCATGGCCGCCGCCTGCTTCCGCCAATCCGGGCAGCGCGACGGCGACCAACATCGCCAATAAACTCAATATCAATCCATGCTTCATGCGCCTGAAGCGTATGTGAGAGTGCATGCGACCAACTCCCTTTAACATGAGAGACATTGCCCCTTATAAATACTGATGGTCGCCGAAAGTTCCACTGGTGGTGCGGTGTCACCCAGGTCATCGCCTGGTATCCGGCACGTTTGCGCCGCACATATGTTCTCGGATTATATTTCAGTGGCGCCAACTCCTTCCCCCGATGTCGAGCCGCTGATCCTCCGCTAGACGCGGCGGCGGCATAGCGTCGGACGGACAGGCTACCTGACGAAATCTCTCGTCCTTCTACGAGCAGAGAAGGCTATTTCAGCACAGAGAAGCGGCAGCGTTAGGTGCGGATCGGGACGCCGGACACCCGCACCCGCTTTTCTGCGTCCAGAATTCCCGCCGTTTTAAGCGTCGTCGCAAACGCCTCATACACGGGAACATTGCAGTATCTTCCCCAAATCGCACGGCGCTCCCTGAGCTGCTGCCGGCGGAGCTCGAGGATATCCCGCCAGCGGTAGAGCTTGCTGTCGCCTTGCGGCCATTCGAAATAATGGATTGGGTTTGCCTTGGTGCCGAGACAGGCCGGGCCAGCCCCTGGTGAGCAATCGTCGGTAGCCCACGCGGACCTTTCATCCTCATCGATGCCCCTTCTCTCGACAATGAGCTGTGCCCGATCGTGGATGACGCGATAAGGATTGGCGCCGTCGACCGGCTGGACGTCCAACGTCTGCGCCTGGCCTGATTCCGTGGCCATGCACAGGACAGCCGCCGCAGTAAACAAAACTCGCGAGAAAGCTGACATCGACATCGCAGCGCTCCTCCGTATCAAAATTTCGCGTTTTTCAGCCACCGAGTAAAACCGGCGCCATGCTATGCGGCCCTCGGCAACTTCGACTTGCCCTTCTCGACTTCCGCGTTACCGACTGATTCTGCACCATTCTGGCCCCCGGCCACAATGGCGATAATCAGGGGGCTGGCGTCGAATATCCGGGTAGACGCCCTTCGAGGCGGCCCGGCGCGTCCGCACACTTGCCTGTTTCGGTCCCGGCGAACGTGCCATTAAGCAGATCGCGGTGATCGTCGATGCGCTCGGCAATCTGATCCGCTTCGTGCTCCTGCCGGGCCAGCAGCGCGACATCAGCAGCTTCGACGCTCTCATGGCCGGCATCTATTGCCTGGCCTCGATCGGCGATAAGGGATTCGATGCCGGCTGGGAGGCGACATCGTGTAGCCGCCTGCAGCGGCGCAACGCTCATGGCGGCCGCTGCGCTCCCAATACGGCACCCGCGACACTGGGGTCGTTCCACCCCTTCCGGGGTTGGATGCATCACTCGGCTCGCCTGCCGGCGCCTCCTTCGGAGCGGTCAGCGCGTCGGTCTTGTGCGCATCGGCCCGCGGGCCGCGCTACCGCCCCCGCTGGCGGTCGGCAGAGCCGGCGGCGGCGCAGCCCCCGTGGTCACCGCGGCCAGCGGCGCGGAGGCGCCAGTGGCAACCGCGGCGGGTGGCAGCGAGGTGACGGCGCGCTCCAATTCAACAAGATCCCGGACGGCCACGGCGCAATCGACCCGCCCGCTGGCTACGGTAAGTTGGCCCTCGATGGCGCTTTGATCGTATGCCTGCTGAATTGAGGAGAACTGTTCGCTGTCGGTGACGGAGGTCTTGAGCAGATCGGAGAACTTCCCCGTCAAGGCCTTCATGCGCGGCCATGAGATTTCGCGGCACACCGAGGCGGCGCCGCTGACGCTTCCGATGCCCATCGCAATCTGTCGCAGGGCGTTGAGCCTGTCGCTGCGCTGGGCAGCGTTTCCGATCCCGGGCGCGGCGATCAGCATGGCGCCGACAAGGACATACATAACTTGACGCATCCGACCCTCCTACAACGGCGACGATCGCGTCGTACTTTTGAACACCATAGCACGGCCGGGGGACCGGCGCGACATTATGCGCGCGTGGCGCGAAGCTGGACTCCCCACGCCCCTCGACCCGTTGCACCGTCATACCGTGCGGGCGTTAGCCGCGCGGGGGGCACGACACAATGATCAAATCCGAGCTCGTCGACCGCATCGCCGGGCAGAATCCGCATCTCTACCAGCGTGATATTGAGCGTCTCGTCAACGCGATCCTGGCTCAGCCCTTAAGTCGAGTCAGGATAATCGCTCTTATCCGACGATCCATTGCAGTGCCTCGCTTTCGTGACTCTTGTCATAGGCCTTCACCTGCGGATGCAGGAACATTCTGACCGCGCCAATCAGCCAATGCTGCCAGTCGTGGCTGGCGATGACCGCGATGCGTTCTATCTTCTTTTGGTGGCTTTTTATGAATCCGGCGTGATTTTTGAAAGCGGCAATATTTTCCCAGCCGTTGAATCTGGAAGCATCGATCAGCAACCTGATTTGCCCATGCTTGGTGATGAGAGCATCGATTTGAGGCGCAATTTGAGGAAAGTCGGCAGCTTTCAATTTCTCCGGCGCGGTGATCCGCAACACATTGTCGGAGATAATTTCGGTCTTGATCATGCAAACCTCCTTTGTGGTCAAAGTCGCCTTTTAAGCCGCTACAAAAGCGGGCGTTTTGATCTGGGTCAGTGCAAAGAGATGAGCCGCGGCGGGCGCCCGTGGCTCATCCCGAAGCTGCGGCTGCGGGCACCGAATCTTCTGAGTGGTACAGGCCGATTCCCGGCGCGCCTGTGCCCAGCGGCAATTTCGTGAAGTAGAGGATTGCGTTGCAACGGGTTTGACACAAGTCAAAGCGTCTACGAGCAATCCTTGATAGCAATTTTCCAATGTGACTTCCGTAGCGGCCATGCAATGAATACGCGGCGGCCCAAGTTAAGGCATGTCCCTCATGAAAATTCGACTCGCGTTCGCACTGCCCGTTATTGTCCTTGTTGCGAACACGGTCTGGGCCCAGGTAGTCAGCAACGTGCCCGATGATGTGCAGAAGGGCCATCACTTGGCAGTGCTGGTGTGCTCGAACTGTCATGTCGCCGGCCCCGACCAATTGACCGATCCCATTCTCCGGCCGCCGGCACCGTCGTTCAAATCTATTGCCCAACGCACGACCACGAGTGCCGACACAATTCGAACGTTTCTAACCACAACGCATCGCGATATGAGCAACCCGGGCGGCATGCCGAACCCCGAGCTGACCGACTTTCAATTAAGGCAAGTGACGGCCTATCTCTTGAGCCTAGGTAAGCCGCCTGAGACTCAGGTAGCCAAGCCGTCTGCGGACCAAGTGGATAAGCCGTCTACAGCCCAGGCAGGATCGTGCCGCAAGGAAATCATGCGTCTGGAATTGGTGTTGAGCCAAGCGCGCGCAAACCGGCAGGTCGTGGGAAGCGCGCCCGAGTCAACTGCTGCACGGCTTCACCGTCAGCCAACTCCCAGATCCGTAGGGCAGGCAGCATTCGAAGCCGAAAAAACGATCGAGACAGCTCTCGTGCTCGCTCGGAAATTGGAGACGGAAGGTAAGGATGCCGTATGCATCGCAATGCTCAAGGAGGTTGAACTCCCGCCTGGCGTACGTTGACTTGCATATCGGCGGCGCGAATTCTGGCCAGAAGCGACCGCCGCCCCGAATATCTCCTGCCGGTGAAAGTCCTGTCACAAGCTGTTCCGCCCCCCGATGCTGGAGATGCTGGTCGCCGCGCCCGCCGCCGTGGCGCCGGCGGGCCGCTTGCAATGGGGCGGGGCGGTGGCCGCTCCGCGAAAGAAAGCCTATTTCGAACTCGGCCGCTTCTGGCTGGCATTGGACTGCGACGTTCCCGCGCCACGGATATTTCCCCACGGGTCCGCCTTGGCCTTTTGATCGGGGATCTTGTTGAGCCCGGACTTGTAGGCCTGGTCGAGTTCCCGCTCGTACTTGATCTCGTCTTCGGTCTTGGCTTTCTTTTCTCCTCCCAAAGTGAGGCTGGGTCTTCCGCCCTGGGGAGAAGCCGCTCCTGGGGAACCGGTCGCGGGGGCGCCAGTCGCCGGTGCACCGCTACCGGGTGAGAGTTGAGCGTAGGCGGGGGTGGCCATCGCAACGATGATTGCCGTCGTGACTAGGTTCCTCACGGTGCTTCTCCATGATGGTTCGCGTCTAATGGCGGGTCGCGTATCGTCGGAATCGTCCCGGCCACCGCCACCATGCCGTCGATTCGTCTGGCCTTCGGCGCTGCCCGTGGTGCGCGCCAACATCCCCGAGCGCATTGTTTACCGCGAGGCAATACCCATTGTAGGGCGCCGTTTTAACACAATTACGGTCAATGCGGCATTACGTGACAGTGAACTCAATTCGGCATCACGGTGACAGCATCACGGTGACAGCATTACGGTGACAGTGCATTCAATTCGCGCTCGGCAGTTCGCCGAGATTGTGAGACGTGGGGCCTGCAGATGCAACTGGATCGGGAATTCGACGCCGATAGCATATTCCCGAGTGGCGCGCTCGGACGGGTCGGAGGCAATTTTCACCGGTCTCGCCGGCGGGAACCGGCCGCCGCGCTGAATATCAGAATTGCATCCCATAGGCTACGCGGGAAGCGGCACGCCTTCCGCACGCCTTTGCCGGACGGGCCGACAAATCACCGCTTCGCGAGCCGCGGGAAGGCTCCTCTCACCGCGCGGGGCGCAGCTTGAGCGCCGATACGCCGAGCGAGACGTTCAACCCGATCGAGCCCTCGAACGAGACCGGCTGCAGCGCGAAGGTGCGGCCGGAGCCGCCGACTAGGATGTTGGCGCCACCGCCGATGCCGATGTCGAGGTCACTGGAAACGCCGACATATTCGCCGGCAAGAGAGCCGGCGGGCGCACCGAGGGTCCGAGCGAACACGGCCCAGGCCAGCACGCCGCCGGAGCTGAAACCGACGTCGAGGCCGACGGTGTTGATGGCGCCGTCATAGGCCTGGGGCGGTTCCGGTTGATTGGGAGTGAAGCGGCACTCCATCGACTGGTGGCCACCGATGATGAAGCCGATGCTCGGATTGAGCCTGCAATTGAGCATGCCGATCTGAAGCCATGGTGCGCGCGTCTGCGCGACAGCAGGAGCGACCGCCCCTGCCAACAGTGCGAGGATTGCCAGTCCCAGGCCATTGCGAATCATGGTCACGATCCTTCCATCCCGTTCAAATCGAGCGGAGTTGAAACGTTGAATTCGGCGGGGCTGTCAATCCCGTGATTACTGGATCGCCCGCTCGAGTGACCGGGCGATGACAATGGACGGACTCGGGCGATCCCGCCTGCACGCCGAATACCGATAGCGCCGCGAAGCCGCGGGCGGGGGCAATCGCAACGTGAGGCGGTCGGCCACCCGCGCAGGTCGGCGCGGAGAATCCTGGGCGGCCGCGCTTGCCGGTCGCGCGCGCATTTTCTGCGGCGGAGCGGTTCCTCCTGCGGCGGAAAATGCTAAACAGACCGGGCATTCGTTCGAGCGGGGCGATCCCGGCTCGACAAGGACGTACATGGGAGGAAATCGATGTCGAAGACGACACGTTTGTCGCTGTTCACGTGTGCCGCACTGCTTGCCTGTGGGTATGGCGGGGCCGTCCAGGCGCAGCAGGTGCAGGCGCCGCCGAATCTGACTTTTTTCGTGACCAGCACCGGCTCCGGCAAGGGCGGCGATCTCGGCGGTCTCGCGGGCGCCGACCGGCACTGCCAGGAGCTCGCCGCCGCGGTCGGCGCGGGCAACAAGACCTGGCGCGCCTATCTCAGCTCCAATGCCGCTCCCAACAGCACGCCGGTGAATGCCCGCGATCGCATCGGCAAGGGCCCGTGGCAGAACTTCAGGGGCGAGGTCGTGGCCCAGAGCGTCGACGACCTCCACAGCGGCAACAACCGGCTCGGCGCGTCGACGTCGCTGACGGAGCGCGGCGCCACGATCGCGGGCTTCGGCTACACTCCCAACTGGCATGACATGCTGACCGGCTCGACCGCCGATGGCCGGGCGTTCCCCGGCAACCTCAACATGACCTGCAACAACTGGACCAGCAGCCAGTTCGGCAGCGCCATGCTCGGCCATGTCGACCGCCGCGGCGGCGCCGACAATGAATTCCAGCGCTCCTGGAACTCGGCGCACCAGTCGCGCGGTTGCAGCCAGCCCGATTTGATCGCCACCGGCGGCAATGGCCTGTTCTATTGCTTTGCGGCCAACTGATCGGTCGACCGATCGGACCAGACGCGGACAGCGGCAGGGCTCACCGCTGTCCGCAATTTTGTTACGTGCCGCCGCCGCCCTGGCTGCGGCGGCGGGCGTAACTCAGGCGGCGGCGCAGCCGGCTCCCCCCGCATGCGCCAGCACCACCGTCGGTTCCGGCGAGGTCGCCCGCGTCATTGACGGCAGGAGTTTCGTTCTTACCGACGGAAGCGAGACGAGGCTCGCCGCCATCGAGGCGCCACCGGTGTCCGGCGCCGACCCCGATGAGGAGCATGCGGCCGTCGGCCAGGCCGCCAAAGCCGCCCTGGAGGGGCTGCTGGTGCACCGTTCCGTCGTTCTCAGGTCGGCCGGAGCCGGCCTTGATCGCTATGGCCGGCGCATTGCCCAGGTTTTCGCCGGTCCCAACGCGGAAATTTGGATCCAGTCCGAAATTTTGACAAAAGGCTATGCACTGGTAGCCGCGGGCGGGGACAATCGTGAATGTCTGTCATTTCTGCGCGGCGTCGAACGCAAGGCCCGAGCCGGCATGCTCGGCCTGTGGGGCGAGCCGTTTTATGTCGCCAAAGAGGCGCAATATCCCGACGACATCCTGACCGAGCTGGGACGCTTTGCGGTGGTGGCGGGAAAAGTGATTTCGGTGCGCGAAAGCGGCGGCTTGGTGTACCTGAATTTCGGGCGGCACTGGACGGAGGACTTTACCGTCACGATCCCCAAGCGGAATCAGCGTGCGTTCGTCGCAGCGGGGGTGGACCCGAAGGGTCTGGCCGGACGGCGCATCGAGGTGCGCGGCTGGGTCGAGGCGCGGGGCGGCCCGGTCATCGAAGCCGCACGCCCCGACCAGATCGAGCTTGTCGAGGGGAAGTGACAGCGTAGGGGTACGTTGTATCGGCAACGAATGATGGGATGCGGCAATCGAACCGTCCGTCGGCACCCCGGCGGACCCGTCCTGGCGGCGCTGATCGCGCTGATCGCCGGCGCATGCGCCACGACGCCGGGCAGCCGCGAGATTTTTCTTCCCGAACCGCCGAAGCTGACCCAATCGACGCCGCCGGGGCAACGCGAGCACCAGCGGGTGCTGGCGGCCTATGGCGGCTCCTACGAGGATCCCAAGCTGCAGGCGATGTTGACCCGCATGGTCAACCGGCTGGTGGCGGCATCCGAGCGACCGGAACAGGCCTATAAGGTCACCATCCTCAACTCGCCCGCGGTCAATGCCTTCGCGCTGCCGACCGGACAGCTCTACGTGACGCGCGGGCTGCTCAGCCTTGCCAATGATTCATCCGAACTCGCATCGGTGGTGTCCCATGAGATGGCGCATGTGGTCGCACGCCACGCCGACATGCGCGAAGAGCAGGCGCGCCAGGCCGAACTGGTGAGCAACGTCGTCAACGACGTGCTCGGCGAGTCCCGGCAAGGCGCCATGGCGCTCGCGCGCTCCAAGCTCGCGCTGGCGAGCTTCTCGCGGGCGCAGGAATTCGAGGCCGACGGCATCGGCGTCGGGATTGCCGCGCGCTCCGGCTACGACCCGTTCGGCGCGGCGCGGTTTCTCACCTCGATGGGGCGAAACGCCGATTTCCGCGCGGCGGGCGGTCGCAGCCGGGACAATCGCCCGCTCGACTTCCTGTCCTCCCACCCGGCGACCCCGGAGCGCGTCAGGAGCGCCCGCAGCAGTGCCCGTCAATTCGGCGCGCCGGGAGCAGGCGAACGCGAGAAGGCGGTCTATCTCGCCGCCCTGGACGGCCTCGTCTATGGCGAGGATCCGATCGATGGCTTCGTGCGCGGGCGACGTTTCCTCCATCCCAAGCTCGGCTTCACCTTCACTGCGCCGGAAGGCTTCTCGCTCGACAATACCGCCCAGGCGGTGCTGGGGATCACAGATGCCGGCAACCAGGCGCTGCGGCTCGATGTCGTCAAAGTTCCCGCCGAGCAGACCCTGATCGAATATCTCAACTCCGGCTGGATCGAGAACATCGAGCAAGGCTCGGTGGAGGAACTCTCCATCAACGGCTTCCCGGCTGCGACCGCGACCGCCAAGGGCGATCAATGGACCTTCCGCCTCTATGCCATCCGGTTCGGCAGCGAGGTCTACCGCTTCATCTTCGCCGCCAAGACCCGGACGGTCGAAAGCGAACGCAACTTCCATGAGGCCGTCGGCACCTTCCGCAGGCTCACTTTGGCGGAGATCCAATCGGCCAAGCCATTGCGATTGAAGATCGTCAAGGTCCAGCCCGGCGACACCGCCGAGCACCTCGCCTCACGCATGGCCCTGATCGACCGCCAGCTCGACCGCTTCCGGGTGTTGAACGGCCTCGATGCCAACGCCCAGGTCCAGGCGGGCGATCTTGTGAAGATCATCGTGGAGTGACCGGCCGGGCGGGCCGGCTCGCCATGGCCGCACCGGCGGCAATGACGGTCACTTCGATGATCTCGGCACTTCGATCTCGGCGCACCAGACAGAAAGAGCCCGGCGCTGGGCCGGGCTCTATTCGTCGGGTTCGTCGGGTTCGTCGACTCGTCTGGCAGCCGAGCAGGCTGTCAGGCCGCCTCGTCCTCCAGCACCACCTCTTCGCCTTCCGGCGCCTTGCCGCGGCGCGGCCCCTTGGCGAGGGCGGCTTCGATTTCCTTGACCGCCTCGGTCTCGGTAATCCGCTGCACCGCCGAAATCTCCCGCGACAGCCGATCGAGCGCGGCCTCGTAAAGCTGCCGCTCGCTGTAGGACTGCTCGGGCTGGGTATCGGAACGGAACAGATCGCGCACCACTTCGGCAATCGCCACGATATTGCCGGAATTGATCTTGGCCTCGTATTCCTGGGCGCGGCGCGACCACATGGTACGCTTGACCCGGGCACGGCCCTTGAGCGTATCGAGCGACCGCTTGACGATCGGCGGCTCGGCAAGCTTGCGCATGCCGACGGCCGCAATCTTCGCGGTAGGAACCCGCAACGTCATCTTGTCCTTGACGAAAGTGATCACGAACAACTCGAGCTTGCAGCCCGCAACCTCCTGCTCCTCAATCGCGAGGATCTGGCCGACACCATGCGCGGGATAAACAATGAACTCACCAGTCTTGAACCCTTGTCGTTGAGTCGTCTTCTTTGAGGTCATTCCCTGGTTCACTCCTTTTCCCTCCGGCCGGCTGCGGCTGGCGGGCTTGGCGACGGGAGCTCCACGGCGGGCTGCGCCCCGTGAAGCTTGCGGTGCCCTCCGGCGAATGGCCGAAGAGGGCTTTGCGGTCTTTTTCGTCTTGGACCTATGACGCGTTTTGCCTGCCACTGCTCACTGCGTGGATATCACGCCCCTGTTTGACGGTTCCTCGGGAATACTTCGAAAGATTACGCCCCCACCGGGAGCGCCGAAGCGTTGTTCTTCTTATTTAGTCATTGATATCACATTTGCAGTGAAATTCAAAGCTTTACCGAGCGCATATGTGTCAGTTCTGTTATGCGTCACAGGTAAAAACGGCAAACCTGTTAACGGCGTCCCAATGCCTGCCCATTTCGGCGTCAAGATCGCCCCGCGCCGGATCGCCCGTTCTTCGACGGCTCAGGAATCCTCGATTTCCACGCGCCCGCTTCCGATCGAATTCGCCAGCTATCGCGGCTTGTCCCATCGAATGCCGCGCTGATTCTTGGGATTTGTGCGGATTTCATCGAAAACACGGCGGCTGTCCACCGTCATCCTCAGTCGCCGCTGCCGGGCTCCGATGAAAAGAATTTCATCTTGTCCTTGACGCCGTCCCAGTCCTTGCCGTCCGCCGGCCCATCGCGCTTGACCGTGATGTTCGGCCACGATTTGGCGTATTCTGCGTTGACTCCCAACCATTTCTCCAATCCCGGCTCGGTGTCGGGCTTGATCGCTTCGGCCGGGCATTCGGGCTCACAAACGCCGCAATCGATGCATTCGTCGGGATGAATGACGAGCATGTTCTCGCCTTCATAGAAGCAGTCGACCGGGCACACTTCGACGCAGTCCATGTACTTGCACTTAATGCAGTTCTCGACGACGACATAGGTCATGTGAACGGCTCCGGCCCGACGGTGCATCCCGCGACCGGGTGCTAGCCCAGGAACAAGGCGGGTGCAACCGTCACCCGTGCAAGCGCCCCGCGGTGATATAGCGTGCCGCCATCGGCTATGCGAGGTCCTCGAACAGCACGCGGGCCTCGTCGGCATCGCCGCGGCGCGGCGCAAAGCCGCATACGCGCAGCAAGCGCACGCCGTGGTCGAGCGCGATCGTAATCACATCTCCACGTCGCACCGGCGCCGCCGGCGCCTCGACCCGGACTCCGTTGATGCGGACATAGCCGGCCGCGGTGAGGGCGGCGGCGGCCTCGCGGGTGCGAACCACCCGGGCATGCCAGAGCCACTTGTCGATTCGCTGACGTTCGGCGCCTGCACCCGCGTCCAAGGCCTCGCGGCCGTCGGCGGCATGCTGGCGAGACGGCACGCTAATGGCGCTCCTTGGCGTTCGCCTCCAACTGGGCCTTCAGGGCTGCGAGCTTGGCAAACGGCGAATTGGGGTCGGGCTGCTTCTCGCGCTCCCGGCGCTGCGGCGATTCGCGCCGGTCATTGGGGTCGTGGCGGTCCTTGTGGCCGTGGCGCTCCTTGTGACCGTGACGCTGGTCTTGCCGGTGGTCCGCACGATGATCTTGGCGGTGTTCTTGGCGGTGTTCTTGGCGATGCTCTTGGCGATCCTTGGCGAAAGCCGCAGGCCGTTCGCCGGGCGATTCGGGGTGCGACTCTGGGCGCGACTCGGGAGCGCGGTCACCGGGCTGGCGCGCTTCGGCTTGGTCGCCCCTGCGGAACTCTCCTGGCGGACCGCGCCGGCGGCGGCGGTGACGGGGCTTCTCGGCCTCGGTTCCTGCTTGCGCCACCAAAGCGGGCGTCTCGGCCCCGGGCGTCTCGGCGCCCGGCGTCTCGGCGGTCGGCACGGCAGCACCCTCTCCGGCCCGGGCCGGGCGGTCGCCGCCGCGGTGCTGACCGCGCGCCGGCCGGCGCGGACCGCGGCGCTCCTCGCCCCGTCCGCCGGTTCGCCATACCTCGACGAGTTCAGGCTCAGCCGGAGCCTCGGGAACTGGTGCGTGGTCCGGCAATTCGGAGGTCGCGGCCTCGGCCGGCAATTCCGCTGCGGCTTCGCCAAGTGCCGGTGCGCCCGCGTCCTCGACGGGCGCCGTTGGTTCGCCCTCGGTCATCGAATTCGGCCTGGGACACGCCGGCCTCGACAGCGAGGCTCGCCTCCGCAGCGCAGGGTTGCGCAGGCGCAGCGACGCCCGGCTCGGAAGAATCGGCGCCGGCCTCAGGTGCAGGTGGGCCGGACGGCCCGGATAATTCGGGCGCCGCGGCGTCTACGTCGGAGGAATTTTCCGCTGCCGAACCATCAGCCTCGGCAGAGATGGAGATATCGTGAGTTGGGGCATCGACACCGGCCGTGTCGGACGGCGCCTGCTCGGGCGGCGCGGCAGCCGGTTCCGGCGGCTTCGGGCGTTTCTCCATGCGATAGCCCAGCGCCCTCAGGATCGAGGCGAAGTCCTCACCGGAGGAACCCGTGAGCGAGGTCATCGCCTGGGTCACGGTGAAACCGATTCCTTCGAAGGCGCCGGCGGGCTTCGATCCGTTCGAGTTGGGCCGCCAGGCGAGCGCCGGCCGGATCAGGTCGGCAAGCCGCTCGAGGATGTCGACGCGCACCGCACGCTCGGCGCACACCCGGTAGCCGATGGTGCGGTAGAGCGTGCGTTGGATTTCCTTGTCGGCGGGAAAGGAGGTGCGTCCGCTGGAAGCGAGTCGCTGCAGATCGTCGAGCCCCTTCATGTCGGGGCCGCCATGCTTGATCGCCCACAGTTGCGCCGCAAGCGAGCGCGGCGCCGGCTTCAGCAGCGCCGGCACGTAGACGTGATAGGCGCCGAACCGCACCCCGTGCTTGCGCAGGACCGCGCGGGAGGCCTGATCGAGGCTCTTGAGATCGTCGGCGACCTTGCTGCGCTCCAGCACACCCAGCGTTTCCACGACCTGATAGGCGATGCCGCGGGCAAGGCCGGTGATGTCTTCGGCGGCCGAGAGCAGGAACAGCGGCCCGAGCAGCCGCTCCACATGGGTGCGCAGCCACAGATCGAGGCGCGTCTGCACCGCATCGAGCGCCGCCCCGGTCAGCTGCTCGTCGGCGAGAATGCGCGCCCGCGGTCGCAACACCACATCGCCGCCGATGATCTTGGCGACCGGCTCGCCGATCCAGCGGATCGTCGCATCGGAGGTCAGCACGAACTGGGCGTCCGGCGCATGGGCGAGCTTGTTGGCGCGCGCCTCGATCTCGCCGGACAGCGCCTTCTGCGCCGCGGCCGACAGCGCCTTGGCATCCGAGGTTCCCGCCGTGGTATCGGGCGCGAAACGGAAACCGTCGAGCCGGCCGATGGTATGGCCTTCGACCACCACCTCGCCGGTTTTCGTGATCTCTGTTTCCAGCATCGTGTTCTCTCGCAACCGTCGCATCAATACGCTGGTGCGACGGTCGACAAATCGTTCGGCCAGTCGCTCATGCAGCGCATCGGACAGCCGGTCCTCGATCGCGCGGGTGACGCCCTGCCAGTGATCGGGATCGGAGAGCCAGTCCGGACGGTTCGCCGCAAAGGTCCAAGTCCTGATATGGGCGATACGCGTCGAAAGCGTATCGATATCGCCATCGGTGCGATCTGCCTGCTCGATCTGGCGGGCAAACCAATCGTCGGAAATCCTACCCTCCCGCAGCAGAAAACCATAGAGGGTCACGGCCAGTTCGGCATGGGTGGCAGGAGAAATTTTCCGATAGTCGGGGATCTGACAGACCTCCCACAGGCGCTCGACGGCGGCGCGGCCGGTCGCCAGCGCGCGGACCTCCTCGTCGCGGGCGGCATGCTCCAGCACCAGGATGTCCTCGGCGACCGGCGCCCGGGTGAGGCCCGCGACCGTCGGCGTCGCCGCGAGCGAGGCGGTGAGCGCGCCGATCGAGGCGAAGTCGAGCTCGCAATTGCGCCACTGCAGCACCTTCACCGGCTCGAAGGCATGGCTTTCCAGCGCATGCACGAGTTCGGCGTCGAACGGCGCACAGCGGCCGGTGGTGCCGAAGGTGCCGTCGCGGGTGGCGCGGCCGGCACGGCCGGCGATCTGGGCGAATTCCGCGGGGTTGAGGCGACGGAACTGGTAGCCGTCGAATTTCCGATCGGACGCAAAGGCGACGTGATCGACGTCGAGATTCAATCCCATGCCGATGGCGTCGGTGGCGACGAGGTAGTCGACGTCGCCCGATTGATAGAGTGCGACCTGGGCATTGCGGGTGCGCGGCGACAGCGAGCCGAGCACGACGGCCGCCCCGCCGCGCTGCCGCCTGATCAATTCGGCGATCGCATAGACCTCGTCGGACGAGAACGCGACGATCGCGGTGCGGCGCGGCTGTCGCGTGATCTTCTTCTCGCCGGCGAAGGCGAGCTGCGACAGGCGCGGCCGGCTCAGAATATTGGCGCCGGGAAGCAGCCGCTCGACCATCGGACGCACGGTCGCCGCGCCGAGCACCAGCGTCTCCTCGCGGCCCCGGCGGTTGAGCATGCGGTCGGTGAAAACATGCCCGCGTTCGAGATCGGCGCCGAGCTGGACCTCGTCGACGGCGACGAAAGCGACATCGAGATCGCGCGGCATCGCCTCGACGGTCGAGACCCAGAAGCGCGGATTGGCGGGCTTGATCTTCTCCTCGCCGGTGATCAGCGCGACGGCGTCGGCGCCCACCCGCTCCGCACACCTTGTTGTAGACCTCGCGGGCAAGCAGCCGCAGCGGCAGCCCGATGATGCCGGAGGAATGGGCGAGCATGCGCTCGATGGCGAGATGGGTCTTGCCGGTGTTGGTCGGCCCCAGCACCGCGGTGACGCCATGGCCGCGGGCGCGGGGGTCGCGCTCCCCGGGTGAACTGAACGAAATGGGCATCCCAGCCTCCGCCGGCGCGCGGACCGGCCGGCGCGTCACTTACACGAGGCTATCTGTACCACAATGCGACGAAAACCGACGGAACGGCCGCTGTCTTCCCGAGGCCCGGAACGAGTCTCGAACAAAGCGCGCCCGAATCGCTGACTCCGCCGTCATTGGTTTCGTTCTCACCACATCTGGTGAGAGACACTCCAACTTCCACCAGATCGTGAACACTCCCGCCTGTTTCGACATCACGAGGCGCGCAACGGCATGAACGCCATGCGCCGGTTCCAGACCGTTCCGCACGGCATTTGTCAAGTCATGGATGGCGGCTGCGGCAACAAAGTTCGGAATATCGCCGCAACGTGCGACCGTAATGCCTCACGGACGGCTTAAGGGGTCGGGGTGTTCGAGGTCAGCCGGTGCGGCGTTGGGGTGGTGATGAACTGGGTGGCTTCGAGAACGCCGCGTCCCAACGGGGTGGGTATCGAAACCCGGAACGGCACCACCACCCGCGTTCCCATGACCGGCGCCAGCCAAACTTCCACGTCGCGCTGGGTGACCAGGTATTTCACCGCGGGGCGGGACGGCACATAGCCGGCGAGCGGCACGAACCGGACCGAGCAGACCACCGCGGGCCCGCGGTAGCCCTTCTCGGCCTTCACCACATCCATGCGCCTGAAGCTCATTTCGAGATCGAATCGCATGCGGCCGTCGAACACCGGGATGGTGCGTCGGCAGGCTTCGGGGCCGACGGGATCGCCATTGCCGGAAACCCGCATCAGCACGCCCGACATGGGATCGATGACGCCATGCCGGTGGGCGTCGGTCAGCGGTACCCGCTCGGGATTGAAGGCGGTCGGCGGATTGATGGTGACGTCCTTGACGGTGCCGCTGCTCAGCGCGATCCGCATTTCCTCGAGCTTGTTGTCGGTGGTGACGCTGGAGGCGTAGGTGTTCGGCGCCATGCCGTCGCTGCGGACGCTGCCGCGGGAGGCGCCGCTGCCCTGCCCGCTGGTGAACACGCTCAAGATGCCGGCGGTCATGCCGCTCGCCGCCGCGGTGTATTGGCTGTCGCCGATGTCGATGATCCAGGCGCCCCTGCCGATCGGCACGCCCGCCAGGCTCGCGGTGTAACGGGCATCGAGCTTGCCCTGGGCGACGCAATCCCCGGGTGCCGCGCTGATGGCGCCGATGAGCAGACCCGCAACGCAAAAACGACGACCAAAATCGGACAAGGTCAGCTGCACGAATGAACCCATCTGCTCACGCCAAGCATCGATCGGATGCCGGTTTGTCAGTGGGGATTGCGTCTATTGTATGATGGCTTGCAGCGGGCTTCCCTGGGGCGCCTGCGGGTCGCCGGGCGCCCGCAATCACGGCCGGGAAGCGGACCCGATTCGGCGCGACGCCATGCGCCGTCGCCCGGGTCGAATCGCGTGGCTGCGACGACGGAGCCCTAATCTCTTGTCCGCTCGCTTCAAAACTTCTCCACCCAGGGCCGCAGCTCGAGCTCGAAGGTCCAGGCGCTGCGATGCTGCCGGACGAGGTGCAGGTAGCTCGCGGCCATGGCGTCGGGATCGAGCATGGCGTCGGGGCGGTCGGCGCCCTCGGGACGCCGGGCGCTGCGGATGCCGCCGTCGACCACCACATGGGCGACGTGGATGCCCTGGGGGCCGAGTTCGCGGGCCATGCTCTGGGCCAGCCCGCGCAGCGCGAACTTGCCCATGGCGAACGGCGCCGACTGCGCATAGCCCTTCACGCTCGCCGATGCGCCGGTGAACAGGATGGTGCCGCTGCCGCGCGGCAGCATGCGCCGCGCCGCCTCCTGCGCCCACCAGGAAGCCGCCGAACGCCGACACCAGGATCGACTTCTCGACCTCGGCGGGATCGAGTTCGACGAGCGGGCCGCGGGTGCGGTAGCTCGCATTGTAGACGACGACGCCGGGGTCTCCGGCGTCGCGGTCGAGGTCCGCGAACAGGCGCTTGACCGCGTCGGGCTTGGCCGCGTCGCAGGCATAGGTCCTGGCGCCGACCTCGGCCGCCAGCGTCGCCGAGGTCGTCGATGCCGCGCGCGGCCAGCGCAATGCGCATGCCGGCGCTTGCGAAGGCGCGGGCGATCGAGGCGCTGAGGCCCGCGCCGGCGCCGACGATCAGTGCGAGCTGGTTTTCATTCGCCATGACTGACACCTCCGTGAAACCGTCGACGGGCGGCGCCCGCGGCACTGCCGGCGTCAGTCCGTGATCTCGGCGCGGCGCCGTTTCACCGCCGGCGCCACCATAACGACGAGGATGCCGATGGTGACGATGATGAAGCCGAGGCTGATCGGCCGGGTGACGAAGACCGACGGGTCGCCCCGCGCCATCAGCATGGCGCGGCGCAGATTCTCCTCCATCATCGGCCCCAGCACGAAGCCGAGCAGCAGCGGCGCCGGCGGGAAGCCGAGCTTTCGCCCACACGAAGCCGAGCACACCGAACAGGGCGGTGAGATAGATCTCGAAGGAGGAATTGTTGACGCTGTAGATGCCGATCGCGGAGAACGCCATGATCGCCGGGAACAGCAGGCGGTACGGCACGTCGAGCAGCTTCACCCACAGCCCGATCAGCGGCAGATTGAGCACGACCAGCATGAGATTGCCGATCCACATGCTGGCGACGAGGCCCCAGAACAGGTCGGGCCGCAGCGTCATCACCTCCGGCCCGGGCTGGATGCCCTGGATGGTCAGGGCGCCGAGCATCAGCGCCATCACGCCGCTCGCCGGCAGGCCCAGGGTGAGCATGGGAATGAACTTGCACTGGGCATCGGCATTGTTGGCGGATTCCGGGCCGGCTACGCCCTCGATGGCGCCGCGGCCGAAGCGGGAGGGATCGCGCGGCGAGCTTCTTCTCCACCATGTAGGAGGAAAACGAGGCGATCGCCGGTCCGGTGCCGGGCAGCACGCCGAAGAACGAGCCGATCGCGGTGCCGCGCAGGATCGGGCCGAACGACTGCTTCATGTCGTCCCAGGTCGGGAACAGATGGGTGACCTTGGCAGTGAACACCCTGCGTTCCTCGGGATCGCCGAGATTGCTGATGATCTCGCCCATGGCGAACATGCCGACCGCGACCACGATGAAGCCGATGCCGTCGCTCAAGTTCGGTGATGCCGAAGCTGTAGCGCTCGATGCCGGTGTTGACGTCGCGGCCGACGATGCCGAGCAGCAGGCCGAGCGCGACCATGGCGATCGACTTCATCATGTCGCCCTGGGCCAGCACCGCGGCGGCGACCAGGCTCATGAGCATCAGCGAGAAATATTCCGGCGCGGCGAATTGCAGCGCGACCTCGGCGAGCGGCGGGCCGAACAGCGCGATCAGCAGCGTGCCGACGGTGCCGGCGAAGAACGAGCCGATGGCGGCGATGGCGAGCGCCGGCCCGGCGCGGCCCTGGCGCGCCATCTGGTAGCCGTCGATGCAGGTGACCACCGAGGAGGTCTCGCCCGGCAGGTTGACCAGGATCGCCGTGGTCGAGCCGCCATACTGGGCGCCGTAATAGATGCCGGCCAGCATGATCAGCGCGCCGACCGGCGCCACGTTGAAGGTGATCGGCAGCAGGATCGCGATGGTGCCGAGCGGGCCGATGCCCGGGCAGCACGCCGATCAGCGTGCCCACCGAGACCCCGATCAGGCAATACAACAGGTTCTGCCACGACAGCGCGATGCCGAAGCCGAAGATCAGTTGCTGGAACAACTCCATGACGCGTCACGATCCGGAGAACAGCGGGTAAGGCAGGCCGAGCGCCCAGATGAACAGCGCGACGCACATCGCGGTCAGCAGCACCGCGAGCACCAGAACCTCCACCAGCCTGAACTCGGTGCCGGCCATGGCGGAGCCGACCACCAGCACCAACAGGGCCGGTACGAAGCCCGTATGCTGCATCAATACGCCGAACAGGACGAAGGCGAGCGGCAGGATGACGAGCGCGCGCGGCGACCAGTTGCCCTCGATCCGGTCACCCGACCGCAGGCCGCGGGCGGCGAAGTAGACGCCGAACAGC
Source organism: uncultured Alphaproteobacteria bacterium (assembly GCA_963795865.1). Classification (GTDB taxonomy): domain Bacteria; phylum Pseudomonadota; class Alphaproteobacteria; order Rhizobiales; family Xanthobacteraceae; genus JAJPKK01. Next base: position 75,763 of record CAWCJX010000021.1, on the reverse strand, counting down.
ACCAGCATGGCTCCCAGCACGATCGGGAAGAAGCCGGCGCCCATGCGCAGCGCCGTGCCGAACGGATAGTCGCGGCCGATATAGAGCGCGGCCGCGCCGATCGCGATCAGCATCACGCCCGACCAGAAGTCCTTGCTGTCGGGAAGCTTCACGGGAGTTTCCGGTCGAGGAGCGCGGGGATCGCAGGACGCGAGCACTGGCGGAGGTCGCGACACACCATCGTGACGTCGGGCATTTCTGCTTCGTGCACGCTGTGCTCGTGACGCATCTCCCGAGGTCGGGGAATGCCGATGCGCCGCGTCGTCACGATCGCACCTCCGGCCGCATCATTCGGCCTTGATGCCGCCCTGCTTCACCACCTTCCCCACTTGTTCATTTCGCTGACCATGTAGGCGCCGAACACGTCGGGCTTCATCGGCACCGGCTCGCCGCCCTCGAGCCGCGAACTGCTTCTGCACCTCGGGCGCGTTCTGCACCGCCTCGATATCCGTATTCAACTTGTCGATGATCGCCTGCGGCGTGCCGTTGGGCGCCACGATGCCCCACCAGTTGACGGCCTCGTAGCCGGGAACGCCGGCTTCGGCGATCGTCGGAACCTCGGGCAGCACCGCGACTGCGCTGCAGCCCGCCGGTGCCGAGCGCACGCAGCTTGCCGCTGTGGATTTGCGGCACCGTCTGCACCATGGAGCTGAACATCACCTTGGTATGGCCGCCGACGACGTCGATCATGGCCGGGCCGCCGCCCTTGAAAGGCACGTGCAGCATGTCGACGCCGGCCATCAGCTTGAACAGCTCGCCGCCGAGATGCTGGAAGCTGCCGATGCCGGCGGAGGCGTATTGCAGGTCGCCGGGCTGCTTCTTGGCGAGCGCGATCAGCTCGGCGACCGAATGGACCGGCAGCGACGGGGTGCACGACCAGCACATTGGCGCCCTTGGCCAGCAGGCCGACCGGGGCGAAATCCTTGATCGGGTCGTAGTTGAGCTTGTAGAGCCAGGGATTGACCGCATGCGCCATGGAGATGACGAGCAGGGTGTAGCCGTCCGGCGGCGCCTTCGCCGACCGCCTCGGTGCCGATCACGCCGCCGGCGCCGCCGCGGTTGTCGACCACGACCTGCTTGCCGAGGCGGTCGCCGAGCTTGATGGCGATCAGCCGCCCGACCACGTCGTTGCTGCCGCCCGGCGGGAACGGAATGATCAGCCGCACCGGTCGGGCAGGATAGTTCTGGGCCGTCGCCAATCCCGTCCCGAAACCCGTGCCGGCCAGCACGAGACAGGCAGCCGCCAGCACCGCACGCACATTGGTCATCCGGGCGTCCTCCCAGAGTTCGGCTCGAGCATTTTCCGACTTTGCTGAGCCAATCACTGTCATTGCCCGGCTCGACCGGGCAATCCAGTACTCTCCCGTCGGTGTTTACTGGATCGCCCGGTCGAGCCGGGCGATGACGGCGAAGCGAATGTCAACCTAAACGAAAAACGCTCCAACTCGCTCTAGCAACACATTTCGCCGCCCGCCGCCATAGCTAATTTTGCCGCGTTGCGGCACGGAGAGCCGTGACGACCCCGCCCACGGCGGAGGAGTCCTCCTCACGGCACGATGTCCCGCACCTGCTTGGCCCGCTGGGCGCAGGCGCCGAGGAGGAAGGCGAGGTCGGTGCCGGTGGAGACGTAGCGCGCCCCCATCTGCACGAACTCGGCGACCAGCTTGGGCCGGCTGGCGAGCCCGCCGACGCCCACATGCTTGCCGTGCTTGCGGCAGGCGGCGATGGTCTGGGCATAGGCCTCGCGCACCTTCGGATGCTCGTACTGCTCGGGGATGCCCCAGTCCGCCAGGAGATCGTTGGTGCCGATCATCACCATGTCCACGCCGGGGACGGCGACGATCTCCTCGGCACGGGCGAGCGCGGCGGCGTTTTCGAACTGGACCATCACCGTGGTGGCGTCGTTGAGGGCGGCATTGGCCTCCGCCACCGGGAACGCGCGGTACTGCAACTGCGGGCCGGCGCCCGCGGCGGAGCGGCTGCCGAGCGGGGGAAACTTCGCCGCGTCGACCACCGCGCGCGCCTCCGCGGCGGAGCCGACATGGGGCGCGATGATCCCGAGCGCGCCGCCGTCGAGCACCCGGGAAATGTATTCGGGGGTATTGGCGGGGACCCGCACGAACGGCGCGATGCCCGCCGCCAGCGCGGCGATGCAGATCTGGCTCGTGGTCTCCAGCGAGACGCTGGCATGCTCGACGTCGATGTAGAGGGTGTCGAAGCCCGCGGTCGCGGCGATCTGGGCGATCTCGATCTGGCGCACCAGGCGCACCGTCATCGATGCGACCACCTCGTCCCGCGCGAGCTTCTCCTTGACGCTGTTGCGCAGGATGTCGCCGATCCCGATCGCCATATGATCCCTCCCGGATTGGTTTGCGCTCGCTGCATTTCCGGCACGTGCGTAGCGTTATTTTTCGGCCGCCGCTATTATCGCAGATGACAGACCACAGACTCAGAGGACGGATGACAGAGCATCCCTTCGTCTGACATTCGTCGTGTGTCGTCCGCCCGCCACCGTCCGCAGAGGCATTCCCATGAATTATGCGGCCGACTTCAAGACATCCGCGAGGCCGGCACCCGTCGCAGGGCTGTTGAGATGTCGCGGCCGCGCGGTTAGACTTCCGCCAAGCCACATCGGCAGGACCACATCGGCAGACAAGCAATGGAGGTGCGGCATGGATAAGCGCGTATTCCTCATCACCCTCGCGGCCACGGTCTCGGCGGGAGCGGCGTGGGCTCATCATGGCTGGGGCAGCTACGACGCCACCAAGGCCTTCACCATCTCGGCGCCGGTCGAATCGCTCGCCTGGGCGGACCCGCACGCCCATGTGATGCTGAAGTATCAGGGTGCGACCTGGGAAGCGACGCTGGCGCCGCTGTTCCGGATGCAGTCGCGCGGCATCACCCAGGACATGCTCAAGCCGGGCACCGCGGTCGTGGTCGAAGGCTACCCGTCGACGCGCATTGCGCATGAGATGCGGGCGGAGCGGATCACGGTCGCCGGCAAAGTCGTCGAACTGCGCTGAACCGGGTGCTTTCCGCCATCGAAGCGGCGATGACGGCGCTGGAGCAATCCGGCCTCGGCGCGGCGGCGCGCGGCTCGGCATGGCTCTACCCGCTCGTCAATCTCGTCCATGTGCTGGGCGCGGCCTTGCTGGTGGGCGCCATTGCCACGTTCGACGTGCAGCTATTGCGCGGCGCGCCGCACCTGCGCACCACCTACCGCGCGGCGATGCCGGTCGCCGCGCTCGGGCTGGCGCTGCAGATCGTGTCCGGCATCGTGCTGCTGTCGGCCGACGCGACCGCGGTGGTGCGCAACCCGGCGTTCCAGTTCAAGATGGCGATGTTCGCCCTCGGCCTCGTCAATGTGGCGGTGTTCTACTGGCGCTACGGCGGCGCGCTCGCGGCCGACACCCCGCTCGACCGCGGCGGGTTCGCCGCGGTGTCGCTGGCAAGCTGGGTGCTGGTGCTCCTCGCCGGACGGGCGACCGCGTATATCTGAGCGGCTGCGGCCGGCCGCCCGAAACGCGAGGGAGCCGGGCCCCGCTACTCGTGCGTGCTGCCGTCGGGCATCAGGGCGCCCTTGAGATTCACGCCGGCGAGATTGGCGCCGGTGAGGATGGCGCGGGAGAGCCGGGACTCCGAGAGGTCGGCGCCGGCGAGGTTCGCGCCGGTGAGATCGGCGCCGAACAGGTCCGCGCCGGAGAGGTTGGCGCCCTTCAGATTGGCGTCCCGCAGCACCGCGTCGACGAGACCGGAATCCTCCAGATCGGCGCCTTCGAGATTGGCGCCGCGCAGCGATGCCCCCACCAGATTGGCGCGCTGCAGCTCGGCGCCGCGCAGCGAGGCGTCGTCGAGCCGGGCCCCGGTCAGGATCGCCTCGGTGAGCTTGGCCCTGTCGAGGATGGTGCGCACCATCCGCGCCTTGCCCATCTTGGCCTCGACCAGGTCGGCCCCGGTGAAATTGGCGACGCTGAGATCGGATTCGTAGAACATCGCCCCCGCGCCCTTGATGTCCACGAACGAGGCGTTCTTGAGGTCGGTCTTGTTGAGGTTGGCCCCGGTGAGATCGGCGCCCGCGAATTTGGCGCCGATCAGCCGGCTGCGATGAAACACCGCCTTGGCGAGGTCGGCGCCGGCGAGATCGACGCCGCCGAGTTCGCGCCGCTTCATCGAGACCTTCCCGAGCGCGCATTTCACGCAAGTCTTGCTCTGGCCGGCGAGGAATTCCGCCTCGCCGGCCGCCGCGGCGGTGCGCGGCAGCACGGCGAGACACAGCGCCGACGCAATCACGGTCGATCGGATCATGGCGGATGGCCTGTTGCGCAATTTCCCGGGGTCGTCGAATATCGCGTCCGAGTATCGCACTTTTCCCGGCGCCGCCAAAGCGCCGCGTCCGACAGCACCGCGTCCGATCGTGTCGTCCGATAGGGTTGAGCCATGCCTCGCATCCGCCTCACTCTCTGGTTGATCGCTGCCGCCGTCGGCGCGCTATCGGCGCAGCCCGGCCTCGCCGCCGGCGCCGACGAGCGCCCGACCCGGCATGAAATCTGGGACATCCGTCTCGGCGACAAGATCGATGCCCTGCCCGACGATTACACCGATTTCGCCTGCGGCACCAATGGCGGCCCGCCGGCACTGCCGCTGTCGGGATGGAAGGATTTTCGCCGCTGCCGGGCCGAGCCGGGCGGGCTGCGCGAGGTCTATTTCCGCTATGACGACGAGATCGAATACTGGGCCAAGGCCAACAATCTCGCGCCCCAGATGGAGCAGTACATCGGCACCAAGACCTACGGCTTTCCGATCACGGTGTCGGCGCTGATCGACGACACCGCGACCGTGCGCGGCATCCGCATCGTCACCGATCCGCGCGACCCCTCAGGCGACCGCGACGAGGCCTATCTGCTGCGCAACTTCCTCAATTCGCGATTCGGCCGCGACGGCTGGCAATGCCAGGACCTCGCCGCCGACGAGGGCGAGACGCCGGTGGCGGGCGTCTTCGTCAAGCAGCGCTGCGAGAAAGCGATCGACGACGCCACCCGCGCGCTGCTGGTCACCCGCCACCTGCGCAAGCCCGGCCAGAGCCAGTACGATCCGCATTCCGGCAAGGAGACGACCAACCAGTTCGAAAGCAATGTCCGCTTCGAGCTGGTCCGCACGAAGTAGCATGCTGCGCCTTCGGCGACGCCCGGTTTACCCCCCGCGATGTCATGCCTCGCGAAAGCGGGCATCCAATAATCCCTGCGCCAGCGGTGACGCTGTGTACAGATCAAAGCTCGGTGGTTACTGGATCGCCCGGTCGAGCCGGGCGACGACATCGATGGGTATCGAGTGAGACGCGGAACATTACCCCTGCCCCAGCAACGGCGGCGGCCGCCGGGACACCCAGTCGGTGGCGGTGTCGTAGGCGTGGGCCAGTTGCAGGCAGGCGAGATCGGCGTGATTGGGACCGACGATCTGGATTCCGATCGGCAGGCCGTGGTCGCCGAAGCCCGCCGGAACCGCGAGCGCCGGGCAGCCCGCCATGGTGACCGGCAGCACGCCCTTCATCCACTCGTGATAGGTCTCCATCTTGCGGCCAGCGATCTGCTGCGGCCAATGCATGTCGATGTCGAAGGGAAACAGCTGGGCGGTGGGGACGATGAAATAGTCGTAGCGTTCGAAGAAGCGCCGCACCGCGTGATACCATTCGCTGCGCACCGTCGATGCCGCGGTGATGTCGAAGGCGGAAAGCTTCAGCCCGCTTTCGACCTCGTAGATCGCTTCCGGCTTCATCAGCGCGCGCTTGGCGGGATCGTTGTAGAGGGCGAGCAGGGTGCCGCCGGTCTGCCACGCCCGCAGCCGCACGAAGGCGCGCCACACCGCGTCGATCGGGTAGTCGGGCTGCGCCTCCTCGACGACGCAGCCGATCGCCTCGAAGGTTTTCAGCGCGGCCTCGCACACCTCCAGGACGCCGGCCTCGTAGGGCACATAGCCGGCGAAGTCGCCCACCCAGGCGATGCGCTTGCCCTTAAGCTCCGTCTCCAGGGGGCCGGCGAAGATCGCGCCGTCGCCGGGCATGGACAGCGGCGCGCGGGCGTCGTAGCCGGCCTGCACCGAGAGCAGCAAAGCGAGATCGGCGACGTTGCGCGCCATCGGCCCCGCCACCCCCATCGACGGCACGAACGCATCGCGCCCGTCCGCCGGCACGCGGCCGAAGCTGGTGCGAAAGCCGAACACGTTGTTCCAGCCGGCCGGGTTGCGCAGGCTGCCGCCATAGTCGGTGCCGTCGGCGACCGGCAGCATGCGCAGCGCCAGCGCCACCGCCGCGCCGCCGCTGCTGCCGCCCGCCGAGCGCGTGAGGTCATAGGGATTGCGGGTGACGCCGTAGACCGGATTGTAGGTGTGCGACCCGAGGCCGAATTCCGGCGTGTTGGTCTTGCCGATCATGATCGCGCCGGCCTTGCGCAGGCGCTCCACCATGACGCTGTCGGCGGGCGGCATGAAATCCTTGAAGATCGGCGAGCCCTGCGTCATCGCGATGCCCTTGACCGGCACCAGGTCCTTCACCGCCAGCGGAAAGCCGTGCAGCGGCCCCACCGCCGCGCCGCGCGCCAGTTGGCCATCGCGTTCGCGCGCCTGCGCCAGCAGTCCGGCACGGTCCTGGAGCGCGACGATGGCGTTGACTTTCGGGTTGAACGTCTCGATGTGGTCGAGATAGGCGGTCATCACCTGCGCGCACGAGACCTGCCGCGACCGGATCGCGCCCGCCAGCGTGACGGCGTCCATCATCACGATGTCCGAGGCGCGGACGGCGGCCGAGACGGGCGTGGATTCGCGGGTGGACGAGACCATGGAGTTTCCTTCTCACTTCCCCACATAGGTCTTGATCAGGAAATCGGCGACCGCCTCGATCTCGCGCCGGTTGAGCGGCGTCGAATGCGGGACGTGGGGAACATTGTCGCCGAGGTCGGCGGCGGTCGCGCCGTAGCAGGTCTTGTCCTCATAGGCATATTTGTCGAAATGCGGCATCTCCGTGCCCGGCCTTCCGCACGCGATCACCTCGATCAACTGGTCGCGGGTCAGGATGGTGGTGTGCAGATTGGCGGCCTCGCCCGGCGAGCGCGGATCGCCGCGGCCATCGCCGTCGGCGCCGTGGCAGAACTGGCAGTCCGCCTTCTCGTGGAACAGCCGGTCGCCGAAGGAGACGTCCTGGGCGCGGCCGGCGAGCGGGAAGACAATGACGGTTGCCAGGGCGAAGCAGGTGAGGACGGTCAGGGACAGCTTGATTGCACGCATCACAGGCCGAACACGAACAGCATCGTCTGGTTGCGCATGTCGCGCAGCTCCGGCGTGAACACGTGGCGGCCCAGCGCGATGCGGCTCAGCCCCGACAGGATCGCGACATATTGCTTGCCGCCGGCCTCGAAGGTCATCGGCGGGGCCTTGAAGCCCGAGCCGACATTGATCTTCCACAGCTGCTCGAGGGTGGTGTCGTCATAGGCGGCGAAGGTGCCGTCGGTGAAGCCGGTGAAGATCAGCGCCGCCGGCCGTCGACAGCGACGCCGCTGTTGTTCGCGTAGGGGATGTGCAGCTTCTTCTTGATCTCGCCGGTGAAGGGATCGGCGACGATGATGTCGGACTCGTTGCGCTCGATGTGCCGGAACGAGGCGCCCTTCCAGTCGCCCGCCTTGTTGGACAGGCTCGGTGTCGAGCGTGACCTCGTTGCAGGTCGACATCGACGGGATGTAGAGGAGCTTGGTCCTTCGGCTGTAGGACGACGGACCAGAAATTGTTGCCGCCGCCCATCGACGGGCACAGCTTCTTGGTGCGGTCGGTCGAGCGTCTGGTTCTGCCGGCCCGAATAGACCTGGATGTCCTTGTTCGGGATCGTAGTCGACCGGCAGGCCGGTCTTCTGGTCGATGCCGTTGGTCCAGTTGATGGTGTCGAGATAGGGCTTGGCCAGCACGGTCTGCCCGTTGGCGCGCTCGAAGGTGTAGAGGAAGCCGTTGCGCGCCGGAATGGGTGATCAGCTTGCGCGGCTGGCCGCCGATCTGGCCGTCGATCAGGATGTGGGTGCCGGCCTCGTCATAGTCCCACATGTCGCCGGGCGTGTACTGGTGATACCAGTTCATCTTGCCGGTGTCGGGATTCCACGAGATCAGGCTGTCGGTGTAGAGATTGTCGCCGGGCCGGTAATAGGGGTCGAACATCGGCACCGGATTGCCGGTGCCCCACAGCACCTGGTTGGTGGCGACATCGTAGGAGCCGGTGACCCACATGGCGCCGCCGCCGGTCTGCCAGGCGTTGTTCTTGTCCTTCCAGGTCTCGCTGCCGGGCTCGCCGGGCGCCGGGACCGACGTATTTGCGCCAGGCGACCTTGCCGGTCGCGGCATCGAGCGCCGACGATGAAGTCGCGCACGCCGCGGTCGCCGCCGGCGGCGCCGAGCACGATCTTGTCCTTGACCGCGAGCGGCGCGGCGGTGAGCTGCAGATCGACCTGGCCGTCGGAGAGGTTGGTCTCCCACGCGACCTTGCCGGTCTCCTTGTCGGTGGCGATCACGCGCGGCCGGATAGTTGGCGACGGTGATGACGAAATTGCCCCACAGCGCGGCGCCGCGATTGGCGAGCGGCACCTTCTCCTGGCCGGGGTCCATGCGCCAGACGATGCGGCCGACGTCGCCGGAGCGGCCGTCGATCTTGTAGAGCACGCCCCACTGGTCGACGACGTAGAGGAAGCCGTCCTCGGCGAGCGGCGTCGACTCGCAGGTTCTCGTTCGACCGAGGTGCCGCCGATCGCGACCGCATAGGCGAGCTTGAGGTTCTTGACGTTGGCCTTGTTGATCTTGTCGAGCGGCGAGTAGCGCTGCGCATCATAGGTGCGGTGGTTCATCAGCCAGTTGCCGGGCTCCTTGTCGGCATTGACGAGCCGCTCCGGCGTCACCTCGGCCGCGAAGGCGCCGGTGCCGAATGCCGCGAAGATCAATCCGCCGCCGAGCAGAAAACTGCGCAAGGATGCAAGTCTCGTTTTCATGGTCGCCTCCTCGATATTTGCCGTGCGTCTCGTGGCCTCGATCGCCCCCGCAGGGCCAGGGCAAAAAAATTCCGCCGCAGCCTTCACCTCGCCCCGCTTGCGGGGAGAGGTCGGCGCGCCCTTGCGCGCCGGGTGAGGGGGCCGCTCCGCGAGTCTGAGCGCGTGGAAAGGCCCCCATTTGAAGCCCGGATCGAGCGATGCGGAATCCGGGAGCGGCCTCCCCCGTTTCCGCTTCGCTCCAATGCGGGCTACGAACTCTTCAAACGCTTTCTTCACAGCCCGAACACGAACAGCATGGTCTGGTGGCGCATCTCGCGCAGTTCCGGCGTCAGCTGCCAGGCGGCGCCTTGGATGCCGGCTCAGGCCGGTCAAGATGGCGACGTATTGCTTGCCGCCCGCTTCGAAGGTCATAGGCGGGGCGTTGATGCCCGACCCGACGTTGACCTTCCACAACTGGTCCAGCGTGGTGTCGTCATAGGCCGCGGCGGTGCCGTCGGCGAAGCCCGTCAACACGATGCCGCCGGCGGTCGTCAGCATGCCGCTGACGTTCGGATAGAGCGAATGCACGCGCTTCTTGACCTCGCCGGTCAGCGGGTCGGCGACCACGATGTCGGATTCATTGCGCTCGATCTGTTTGGAAATCCGGCTGAAGTAGATGCCCTTCTTGATCGCCTCCTGGTCCAGCGTCAATTCGTTGCACATCGACATCGACGGAATGTAGAGGAGCCCGGTCCGCTTGCTGTAGGACGGCGGGAAGTAGTTGTTGCCGCCCGACAAGGACGGGCACAGCACCTTGGTGGGTTCCGCCAGCGTGTAGTTCTGCCGGCCCGAATAGACCTGGACGTCCCGATTGGGATCGTAGTCGAGGGGCTTGCCGGTCTTCTGGTCGATCCCCTTGGTCCAATTGATGCGCCCGACATAGGGCTTGGCCAGCAAGGTCTGCCCGTTCGCCCGCTCGAAGCTGTAGAGGAAGCCGTTGCGCGCCGCATGGGTGACGATCTTGCGGGGCTGGCCTTCGACCACGCCGTCAATGAGGATGTTGGAGCCTTCCTCGTCATAGTCCCACATGTCGCCGGGCAGGTACTGGTGATACCAGTTCATCTTGCCGGTGTCGGGGTTCCACGAGATGAGGCTCTCGGTGAACAGATTGTCGCCCGGCCGGTAAAAGGGATCCGACCATGGCACCGGATTGCCGGTGCCCCACAGGATCTGGTTGGTGGCGACGTCGTACGAGCCGGTGACCCACATGGCGCCGCCGCCGGTCTGCCAGGCGTTGTTCTTGTCCTTCCAGGTCTCGCTGCCGGGCTCGCCGGGCGCCGGAATGATGTATTGGCGCCACGCGAACTTGCCGGTCGCGGCGTCGACCGCCACGACGAAATCGCGCGCGCCGTTGTCGCCGCCCGACGCGCCCAGAATGATCTTGTCCCCGACCGCCTGGGGCGCCGCCGTGAACTGCAGGTTGGGCTGCCCGTCGGAGAGATTGGTTTCCCATGCGACCTTGCCGGTTTCCTTGTTGGTGGCGATCGCGCGGGGCGGATAGTTCGCGACCGAGATGACGAATTCGCCCCACAGCGCGGCGCCGCGGTTGGCGTCCGGCATCTTCTCCTGGCCGGGATCCATGCGCCACACGATCCTGCCGGCGTCGCCCGAGCGGGCATCGATCTTGTAGACCACGCCCCAGGCATCGACGAGGTAGAGAAAACCGTCGTCCGCGAGCGGCGTCGCCTCGAGGTTTTCGTTCACGGCTGCGCCGCCGATCGCAACGGCATAGGCGAGCTTCGAGATTCTTGACGGTCGCCGTGTTGATCTTGTCGAGCGGCGAATAGCGCTGGGAATCATAGGTGCGGTGGTTCATCAGCCAGTTGCCGGGCTCCTTGTCGGCATTGACGAGACGCTCCGCGGTGACGTCGGCGGCGAAAGCGCTGGCGCCGAATGCAGCGAAGATGAAACCGCCACCGAGCAGCAGATTGCGCAAGAATGTGTGTTGCGTTTTCATGGTCGCCTCCTCGATATTTGCCGTGCGCCTCGTGGTCTCGATTACCCTCGCAGGGCGGGAGCAAAAATTTCGCCGCAGCCTTCGCCTCGCCCCGCTTGCGGGGAGAGGTCGGCGCGCCCTTGCGCGCCGGGTGAGGGGCCGCTCCGCGAGTCTCAGCGCGTGGAGAGGCCCCCATTTGAAGCCCGAATTGAGCGATGCGAAATCCGGGAGCGGCCTCCCCGCATTTCCGCTTCGCTCCAATGCGGGCTACGAACTCAGGCTCGCGGACACGCTCCCTCGCCCCGACGACGACGAGGAGAGGGAGACGAGCATCCGCTCAGGGCGTGTAGATGCCCCGGTTGTACCAGTGGAAGGAATCCCAGCTCAGCACCTTCTCGGTGCCGTCGAACAGCGATCCGAGATTGCCGCCGGACACCTTGTAGCTGAACTCCTTCACCTTGTCCTTCACCGGCACCGACATGTTCTTCATGATGTCGAGGCCGGAATCGACCTTGAAGATCTGGTAGGCGCTCGGATTGCCCGGATTGAAGAACTTGACCTCCTGGGTCGGGTTCCTGCGGCCCGCGCCGCGCTCGTATTTGAGATGCACTTCCATGCGCTCGCCATTGGCGGCGGCGAACACCCAGTTCTCCTCGCCCAGCGCGACGCCGTTGTCGACGCTGACCGAGCGCTGCACCTTGGCGGTGGTCGCCGGCTGATAATTGCCGAACGGCCCCGGCGCTTCCTTGGGATCGGATACGATCCCGCCGACGATCATCTGGCCGGCATTGCTGGTCCCGGTCTGCTTGACGGGAACGGCGAGGTAGACGAGCTGGCTCGAAGTCTTCGGGGCATTGTCGGCGCCGGTGACGTCGACCCGATCGATGAAGATGAGACGGATGTTGCAGTCCTTGGCGGGGCCCTGCGTCGCGACCTGCGGCTCCCAACCGGCCGGAAGCAGCTTCTGCAGGGCGGCGCCCTTGACCTGGAAGTCGAGCTGCATGCGGAACTCCGCGCTGTTCTCGACCAGGGCCTGCGGCGCCGGCCTCCACCACGCCGAGCACCGCGCCCGCTGCAATGACCGCGCCACCGGCACAAAAAGCGATACTCCTCCGCATGTCGTTCTCCCCTTCAGGTCTCGTTGTTGAGGTCGGGCCATTATCCCGGAAACCGGCCCCCCATGGCTAGTGGTCTCGCCGTGTCTCCGGGTCTGTCGCCGGGGCGCGGCCGGGGGGCTCCTCCCGAAAGCGGCCGTCAGATACCATGGCACGATCATCGTCTGAGATGTGCGATTACGATGGCCGCTCGCGGGGAGAGGTGCTTGCACCTCGGTCCGACGATGTGCGATCCGACAGCCGAAGGCGGGGAGGGAGGGATAGGGAAAACATGACGCACGCACCCAGGAAATTCTCCAATGCCTTCCTGGCCTGCCTCGCCGTCGCGGCGACGGCGGCTCCCATTCGCGCCGACGACTTCGCGTTCGGCCGCCGGCTGTTTCTCGACAAGGCGCAGTGCTCCTATTGCCACGGCTGGGCCGGCGACGGCGCCGGCGAGCCGCAGTCGAACGGCGCGGCCGCCAATCTGCGGGTCACGCGGCTCGGGCGGGAACGGCTCATCGAGGTCATCACCTGCGGCGTGCCCGGCAAGGCGATGCCGCATTTCGACGAGGATGCCTATACCGACAAGCGCTGCTACGGCGTCACCGAGGCCGAGCTCGGCCGCGACACGCCGGCGCTGCCGCCCGGCTCCATCTTGAACAAGCGCGAGATCGAGGCGGTCGCGGACTATCTGCTCGCCAGGGTGATCGGCCGCGGCGAGCTCACGCGAGGCGAATGCGAGGAGGCCTATGGCGAGGGCGCGCGCATGTGCAACCGCTACCCGGCCGGGCCGTGATCGGCTCAGCGCCATTTATGATTGCGCGGAAGTTCGGATATGTTCAAGTGCAACGGGGAAACTTCCGACGGAGCGCAACCATGACGGCGATCGACGAGGCATTCGGAACGCGTGCGCCGGCCGGCGAACGGCTCGATCGCGCCGACATGCGGCGGCGGATCAAGGCGATCTTCATCGGCTCGGTGGGCAATCTCGTCGAATGGTACGACTTCTTCGCCTATGCGGCCTTCGCCCTCTATTTCGCCGCGGCGTTCTTTCCCAATTCCGATCCGGTGGTGCAGCAGCTCAATGCCGCCCTGCTGTTCGCGACCGGCTTCGTGGTGCGGCCGCTCGGCGGCTGGCTGTTCGGCCATCTCGCCGATCGCTACGGCCGGCGCATGGCGCTGATTCTGGCGGTCACTCTGATGTGCTTCGGCTCGCTGATGATCGCGGTCACCCCGACCTATGCGACGATCGGCATTGCGGCTCCGATCGCGCTCGGCATCGCCCGCATCATCCAGGGGCTGAGCCTCGGCGGCGAATACGGCACCAGCGCCACCTACCTCACCGAGATGGCCGACGAGCGCCACCGCGGCTTCTATTCGAGCTTCCAGTACGTCACCCTCATCGGCGGGCAGCTCTGCGCGGTGATCGTGCTGTTGCTGCTGCAGAAGGTGTTCCTGAGCAACGAGGAGATCCGCGCCTGGGGCTGGCGCATTCCCTTCCTGATCGGCGCCGGCCTCGCCGTCATCGCCGCAGTGATGCAGCGAAACCTGCAGGAGACCGAGGCGTTCGAGGCATCGAAGCAGCGCGGCAAACGGGATTCCTCGATCCGCGCCTTGTTGAACTATCCCCGCGAGGTCCTGCTGGTGGTGGGGCTCACGGCCGGCGGCACCGCCGCCTTCTACACCTATACCACCTACATGCAGAAGTTCCTCAAGCTCTCGGTCGGCCTCACCGACGACCAGACCACCATGGTCACCGCCGCTTCGCTCGTCTTCGCCATGTGCCTGCAGCCGCTTTACGGCGCCATCTCGGACAGCATCGGGCGCAAATGGCTGCTGATCGGATTCGGCGTCGGCGGCGTGCTGTTCACCATCCCGATCCTCACCTCCCTGCAGGCCGCCAAGGGCGCGTTCGCGGCGTTCCTCCTGATCGCGGCGGCCTGGATGATCGTATCGGGCTATACCTCCATCAACGCGGTGGTGAAGGCGGAGCTGTTTCCCACCAGCATCCGCGCCACCGGCGTCGGCGTGCCCTATGCGCTCACGGTTTCGATCTTCGGCGGCACCGCGGATTGGGTCGCGCTCAAGTTCAAGTCGTTGGGGCACGAGACCTGGTTCTACTACTACCTGACCGGCCTGATCGCGATCTCGCTCGTGGTCTACCTGTTCATGCGCGACACCAAGAAGGATTCCGCGATGAAACGCGACGAATGACGACGCCGCGCGGGCTGCCGCCGCCCCGTTGCCGTCATATTGGCATCCGGTGATTTACGCGGCGGAAACCAATCCGCGATAGGCTCGCACCTCATTCGATCAGAGGTCGAGCCCCCGGATGTCGATGCGCAACAAGCCCGAATTTTCCATCGAAATCCGCCATTTGAGGAAATCCTTCGACCGCCCGGCGGTGGATGGGCTCGACCTCGCGATCCGCTCCGGCGAATTCTACACGCTGCTGGGGCCCAACGGGGCGGGCAAGACCACCACCCTGCGCATGCTGGTCGGGCCTGCTGCGGCCCGATGCCGGGTCGATTTCCGTACTCGGCATCGACGCCCTCGCCGATCCGGTCGCGGCCAAGCAAATGATGGCCTGGATTTCCGACGAGCCGATGATCTACGACAAGCTCACGCCGTTCGAATATCTCGAATTCGTCGGCGGCCTGTGGGGAATCGATGCCGCCTATGCCGAAGCCCGCGCCCGCGGGCTGATCGGCTGGCTGGGCCTCGAGCGCCCATGCGCATCAGCGCTGCGAGGGCTTCTCCAAGGGCATGCGCCAGAAGGTGGCGCTCGCCGGCGCCCTGGTGCACGAGCCCCGGATCATCATCCTCGACGAGCCCTTCACCGGGCTCGATGCCGGCTCCGCGCGCCAGGTCAAGACCGTGCTGCGCGAGCATGTCGCCGCCGGCGGCACCGTGGTCATGACCACGCACATCCTCGAAGTCGCCGAGCGCATGGCCGATCGGATCGGCGTGATCGTGCGCGGGCGGCTGATCGCCCAGGGCACCCTCGAAGAGCTGCGCCGGCAAGCCGGCAATGGCAGTTCGAGCCTGGAAGACACCTTCCTCACCCTCGTCGCCGAAGAGGCCGTGGCGGCGTGAGCCGACCCGGCACCCTCGCCTGGTTCGCGCGGCACGAATTCCGCCTCGCCTGGCGGGACTGGCTGTCGATGATGACGGCGGGCGGCCGCACCAGGTTGCGCACCGTCGTCATCGCCTTCCTCATCTTTGCCGTCGTCATGCATCTCATCGCCCGTGGGATGGTGTCGCGTTACGCCGGTCTCGCCATCGATCCGGACAAGACGGCGCTGGTCGCCGTCACCGGCAGCGCGCTGCTGTCGCTGCTCGCTGATGCTGTCGCAGGCGATGGAATCGGTCACCCGCGCCTTCTATACGCGCTCCGACCTCGACCTCCTGCTGTCCTCCCCGGCGCCGGCGCCCAGGATCTTCGCGGTGCGGATCGCGACCATCGCGTTGTCCGTGATGGCCATGGCGGCGCTGCTCGCCGGGCCCTTCATCAACGTGCTGGCCCTCGAAGGCGGGGCGCATTGGCTCGGCGCCTATGGCGCGGTCGCCGCCATGGGCGCGACGGCGGCGGCGCTCGCGGTCGGGCTGACCACCGCGCTGTTCCGCACCATCGGCCCGCGGCGCACGCGGCTGGTCGCCCAGATCGTCGCGGCGGTGATCGGCGCCGCCTTCGTCATCGGCCTGCAGCTTGCCGCGATCGCATCGAGCGGCACGCTGTCGCGCTACGCCGTGCTGGTCTCCGACGCCGCTCCTCGCCATCGCGCCGGATGCCGGCAGCCCGATATGGTGGCCGGCGCGCGCCATGCTCGGCGACGGCATCGCGCTCGCGGCCGTGCTCGGCGTGAGCCTGCTCATGCTCGGTGCGGCGATCGTCATGGTGGCGCCGCGCTTTGCCGACTGCGCCATTGCCGCCGCCGGCACGACAAGCGGCCGGCCGCTGCGCGCAGCCGCGGGCTTCCGCCCGGCCTCCCCGATCGCGATGCTGCGGCGCAAGGAATGGGCGCTGCTGCGGCGCGATCCCTGGCTGGTGTCGCAGACCCTGATGCAGATGCTCTATCTGCTGCCGCCCGCCTTCCTGCTGTGGCGCAGCTTCGAGAGCGGCAGCACCAACGTGGTGTTGCTGGTGCCGGTGCTGGTCATGGCGGCCGGCCAACTCGCCGGCGGGCTCGCCTGGCTCGCCATTTCCGGCGAGGATGCACCGGACCTGATCGCCACGGCGCCGCTGACGGCGCATCAGGTGGTGCGCGCCAAGATCGAAGCGGTGATGGGATGCATCGCGCTGGTGTTTTCGCCCTTCATGCTGCCGCTGGCGCTGGTCGGACCTCTCCGCCGCCGTGGTCGCCGCGCTCGGCATTGCCGCAGCCGCGGGGTCGGCGACCGCCATCCAGCTCTGCTTTCGCGCCCAGGCGAAGCGCAGCCAGTTCCGCCGCCGCCAGACCTCGTCGCGTGTCGCGACCTTCGCCGAGGCGTTCTCGTCGATCGCCTGGGCCGGCGCGGCCGCACTGGCCGCTGCCGGAACCTGGATGGCGGTGATCCCCGCGATCATCGCCGTCGCCATCCTGGCGGGCACAAGCCTGGTCCGCCCGCGGGCGGCATTCATGTGACCGGCGCGGCCTTCTCCGACGCGACTAGAACGAATTGGCGAGCGGCGAGTTCATCGCCGCCTGGCACGGCTTGCTGAGGTTCGACCGGTTCTGCCTCAGGCAGGCGACGATGCGGGGGATGTTGGGGATTTCCGAGCTGCACAGGCGAAGCGCATCCGGCGTGCAGGCAGCGCGCTGCTCGGCGGTGCCGATCGCGAAGCTCGAGGTCGAGAAGGTGACGAGGGCCAGCGCGAGAACCACCGCGCCCGAGGTCAGCTTGCAAATCCGTTCCATGATTTTCTCCTGTGCCTGCGTTGTTGGAAGTAACTATGCAGGCACGGTCGCACAGCGCGGGATCGGGGTCCGTGACCGGAGTCACACAGTCGGTGGCGCGGGCGCCGCTGCCGGATGAGTCAACCCCATCATTCCGGGGCGCGCCTGGCGCAAACCCGGAATCCCGGCTGCGGCGCAGGCGGCAACGGCTGTCAGAATTGCGGAATCGCCGCGGACCGTCCGGTGTCAAAACGCATCACCGTTTTCTCACCCCCCGCGAGCCGACGAAGTCGACGCCATCGGAAATGTCGTTTCGACTCGGCGTTATTGACTGCGCCCGCCGCACGGGCCGGGGAATCGCTGGCCGCGCTTGTGCGGCGAACGCGGAACGCGATCCCAGCGACCGCCGGCGGAATTCTACTTTGCATGGGGTTGTTTTTCATAAAATGCCCCCCCGTTCCCCGTGCCGTGCGCGCCCCGCAAATGCACCCAGAAAAGGCGATGCGCGGGCGGAGCCCCGAGGCCACGCCCGCGCACCATGCCGTCGCCGGTGTAGAGCCCGGCCTATCCTTGCGGGGCGTTCTTCGCCCGGGTCCAGTCCTGGCCGCCGCAGAACAGCCCGCCGAAGACGCAGCCTTCGACGCGCAGCAGGTCGGGATTCTTCAGCGATATGTTCGACGCGTAGGTCTTGCCGTTCTTGGCGTTGTAGATCTGCCCTTCCCAGCGGTTGCTCTTGGCGGGCTTCATGTCGATCAGGACCGGCAGTCCGAGCAGCGGCCGGTTGCGCTTGCTGGCGTCGGGATTGTGCCGGTCGGTGTCATCGGGGTCCGCAGAGGAGACGACGCCGCACAGGGCCCGTCCGCAGGAGCGGATCCGCACGCGTCCCTGGCCATCTTCCGTGATCCACTCGCCGAGCGGGCTCTTGGGGTCGGCGACGGCCGGGACGGCCACGGGCGGCGCCACTGCGACCCTCTGTTCGACCGGCGCGACGGCGTCCATCACAAGCGGCACGGCGGGCCCCTCCCCGTCGAGCCGGTCTTCGTATCGACTGGGGGCCGGTTCCTCATGCGCGCCGGACTTTGCGGTCCGGCCGTCGGCGCGGGCGGCGGTCGCGGTGTCGGCCGGCTTCGCCCGATTGGCGGCAGCGGCAGCGCGGTCGCGCTCCCGCGCCGCGGACTTCACCGAAGACACCACCTCGCCGACGTCCAAGTCCTTGAAAACGGCCGCAATGTCGGATTTCTTCACGACCAATTTCTGCTTGCCCAAGAAGATCGCGCCATCCTCGATCTTCAATCGCCCATCGCTGGCGCCGATGATCGTGTCGATGATCGAGCCGGAATGGGCGGCCGAGCCGGTGGCAAGCAGGGCGAGCGTCATGGCGAGACCAAGCAGTTTCATGGCGGATATCCCTCGAGCGTCGGATTGAAGCGGGCGGGATGAACCTAGAAGGGCCGCGCCGGGAGATATGTGATGAAGATCACAGTTGGCTTGAGGACCCGTCCGTCGGTTCCCCCGCCTGCGGGGCGTAAGTTCCCGCGGAAGCCTACTTTGGCCCGGCGCCCTCGTTGACCATGATCGGCCTCACCCGATCGCCCTCGCGGACGAATGACCCGGCCCGCGCCACCACCATGTCCCCGTCATTGACCCCTTCCCGAACCTCGATGGTGTCCTCCGACTGCAGGCCGAGGGCGACGCGGTGGGTCTCGACGCGCCCGTCGCGCACCAGTTGCACGACGGCACCTTCGGAGCCGTAGAGCACCGCCGAGAACGGAATGCCGACGCCGCAACGCTGCATGACATCGATGATGGCGCGGGCGAAGGTGCCGGTACGCAGCTGGGAATGGTCGCCGAGCGACACGCGAATCTGGCCGAGCTGCGTGGTCGGGTCGATGGCGGGGGAGGCAAACCGGATGCGCCCGGTCAGTTCCGGCATGCCGATGATCCTGATCGTCGCCGCCTGCCCGATCGAGACCGATGAAAAGCGCTTGGCCGGAATCTCGGCCGCGATTTCCAGCTCCCCCTGGGGCACGATCTGGAACAGGGGCTCGGCCCGCGCCGATGCCATCGCGCCTACGATGGCGGACCGCCGGATCACGAGACCCGCGACCTGGGACTGCACGTCCACGCCCGATCCGCCGCCCGGCTGACCTTCCGGCGGCGCCAGGCGGGCCAGGACCTGCCCCGATTTCACGGTATCTCCGGCCTCCACGAACACCTTGGCGATCTGCAGGCCTTCGCGGTCCGGCCGTACCAGCACCTCCTCCTTCGGCACCAGCACGCCGGTGACATCGACGTAATCCTTGAAGCATTCCCGCTTGGCCTTCATCACCGACACCGCGGCGCCGACGCGGCTGGACGCCGGCGGCTCGGCGCCGAACGAGGCGGTGCCGACGAGGAGCCCTGCCCCCAAGGCAAATCCGGCCGCCGCGGCCGCGGTCACGCCGCGTCGGCTGCGCTCCCACGAGAACGCGGCCGTGACTTCGGCGGTCGGGGATGTGATCGTCATCGGCGGTTCTTTCGGTGGTCTCGTGGCTCCGATGGGCGCGATTGCCAATTCGCACCGGACGTCGCGACCTCGCGAGGTCCGCCGTCGACCTTATTGGATGGCGCACCCGCGGCCAAGGACGGCCTGCCTCGCCGTCACGCCTGCCTTGCGGCGGCTGGAACGGCAACCGGGGCAACCTCGGCTACCTCCCGCCACGCCAGGATTTCCAGCGCCGGCATGGGCCGGTTGAAGCCTTTCAAGGTCAGTGCGGGGATCGGGGCCGCTTCGACGAAGGCCTCGACCAGGCCGAACGCCCGTTGGCTGATGATGATCTGTCCGCCCGCCGCCTCGTCGCACAGCCGCGAGGCGAGATTGGTCACACTGCCGACGGCGGCATATTCCAGGCGCCGGTCGAAGCCGATCTGACCGAGCGTGGCATAGCCGACCGCAATGCCGATCCCGAAGCCGAGCATGTGGCCGCGGTTGCGCCAGCTCTCGGTCAGCTTGCCGATGCTGTCGCGCATCTCCACCGCCATCCGGACCGCGCGCTGGGCGTGATCGGGATAGGGGATCGGATCGTTGAACAGGATCAGTATGCCGTCCCCGGCGAACCGCTCGAGCGTGCCTTCGTAACGGTAGACGAGTTCGCCCAGGGCGGCATGGTATTGGCGCAGGATCGCCATCACCTCTTCCGGCTCGGCGCTTTCGGTGAAGGCGGTGAAGCCGCGCAGATCGCAGAACACCACGGTCACTTCGCGGCGGTGGCTGGCGAGCAGCGACTCATGGCCGTCCGAGGACGCGATGAGCTGGGCGACCTGGGGCGCGAGAAAGCGCTGCAGCCGGCTGATCCGCTCGATCTCGCCGAGCTGGGTCGCGACCCGCTCCTCCAGCAGGCGGTTCCACGACAGCAATTGCTCGGTCTGCTCCTTCAGCTTGGCGGCCTGCTGCTGCACCGTATCGTGCGCCGCCGCGAGCTCGCGGCCCTTGCGCTCGACCTCGCGGAACAGCCCGGCATTGCTCATGGCGAGGACCGACTGGTGGGCCAGGGTGTGCATCAGGCCGATCGTGCCGGCCGGGAAATCGCCGCTCGTCTTGCGCTGCAGGACGAGCGCGCCCAGCACGTCCGGTTGCCCGACCAGCGGCACCACCAGGACCGAATTGAACCCGGCCACGAGGGTCGCGCCGCGCAGCGGATAGTCGGCGGCGTTCTCGACATCGGGGATCGAGATCGCCTCGCGTTTCGATGCGGCGAGGCCGAACACGGGATCGTCCTTGCCGATGCGGACGGCCTTGATCGCATCGAGACAGGAGCGCGCAATGCCCGATGCTTCGGCGAGCTCGAACGCTTCGCGTGCGGGATGGTAGGAATAGATCGCCCCGGCATCGGCCCCGGTGATCGCGACGGCGCGGGTCACGATGGTCGACAGCACCGCATTGAGGTCGAGCGACGAGGCGATGGCGCGCCCGATCTCCTCCAGCCCCTCGAGCTCGCGCACGGACTGGGCGAGATCGCGGGTGCGCTCGTCCACCTTCTGCTCCAGGCGCGAATAGGATTCGTGAAGCTCGCCCGCCATCCGGTTGAACTGGTCGGCCAGGTCCTCGATCTCGTCCTTGGTATGCACCTCGATGCGATGATCGAACTCGCTGGCGGCGAGCCGCCGCGCGCCGGACTGCAGCTTGCGGATCGGCACCACCATGCGGCGCGCCAGGAGCACGCCGGCAGCGAGGGCGAGGGCGAGACTGAGCGCCAACAGCCAGCCGATCCGGAACAGGAAGCCGTAGATCGGCCCGATCGCCTCGCTCAGAGGCTGCTCGAAAAACGCGAACATGCCGACGCTCGGAATTGCCGCGGCGCCGACCAGCACCTTGTGCTTGCCGAGATCCTCGCCGATCGCGGCCGGTCCGGTTCCGGAGGTGGTCGCCGCCACTTGGGTGAGGCCGGAGAGATCGGTACCGACGCGGCGGCCGGGGTCGGAACTCGCGAGCAAGCGGCCGTGCGGCCCCACCAGATAGGCATATCCGAGCTTGCCGACATCGCGCGCGGCGACGAAGTCGGACAGAAACCTGAGATTGAGCTCGGCAACGGTGACGCCGGCGCCGCGTCCCGGATGCGCCATGGCGAACAACAGGAACGGCGCGTCGCCGTGGAAATCGACCGACGACCACCAGCTGCCGCGGGCGATCGCCCCGGTGAACCGCGGATCTCGGGAATAGTCGGAGCCGCGCCGAACCGCGACCTCGAATCGCGACACCCTCAGCTGCTCGCGGCCGTCGCCGTCGAGCTGGGCGAGTTCCTCGATGGCGGGGGTCTGCTGCAGCAGCTGCATATAGTCGGCGCGCCGCTGCTCGAGCGTGACGACGCTCGCCCGCGTCACCCAACCGACCTGCCGCTCGATCTCCGACAAGAACTGCTCGACGCGGTGGGCCGTCGCATCCGCCTTCTCGGTTTCGGAATTCGCCACCGTGACGGTGGTCTCGCGGTACAGGGACCAGGTTTCGAGCGCCACGTTCACGGCGAGAACGACCACCACCAGCCCGACGAAGGAGACGACGTATTTCGCGAACAACCCGCCGCGTCGAAACCAATTCCTTCGGGCATCCTCCATTCGAGCCTCGGGGGCGTCACCGACCGAGAAGATTCGCGAAGGAAATCGCCGACCGACCCGGTTGGGACTTCTGGGCGATCGGAGGGTTTATCCCCTTGTCCGGTGGGTTGCGATTGTCCTTGCCGTCATTCCTGGGGCCCAGCAGCGTGCCGAGCCCCTGCAACAGCGTGTCGAGCCCCCCACCCTGCCCCCCGCCGTTTCCCTGGCCCTTGCCGAACAGGCCCTGTCCCAGCGCGTGGAGCTTGGCATAGGCGCCATCGGGATCGGACAGGATGCCGGCCACATCGGGATAGATGCGCGGATCGCTCCAGCTTCCTTCCACGTTCACGGGCACGCCGAAGCCGAGCGGATCGACCGCGCCGCCCTGGCCTTCCAGGCTCGCAACCAGCTTGGGATCGAGCTTGAACTGCAGCGTCTGGGCGGCGAGATCGACGGTGCCCGAGCCGGTGACGCGGACCAGCGGCCCGAGCAGGCGCAGATTGGCGGTGGTGGCGCGGCCGCCCTGGATCTGGAACCGCGCGCTGAAATCGCTCAGGTCGGTCGACGCGGTGCGGTTCTCCTGCCAGCCCGTCAGCGTCTGCGCGGTCAAGGTGCGGATCATCTGCGGCACGTTGATGCCGAGGATCTGGCCGTCCTGGATGCGCACATCGGCCGATCCGGAGAGGCTCGACATCGCGTCGCGTCCGCTCGCCCCGGCGGCGCGGACGTCGATTTTGGCCTGCAGCCGCCCGTCCAGCGCGGTGAAATCCGCGACATCGGACAGCAGCGGCAGCGCCCGGACCCCGGCGAGGTCGATGCGGACCGTGTGAGCCGGGATATCGCCGGACGCATCGACCGACACCGTGCCCTCCACCTGTCCGCCATAGACGCCGCTGCGTGACATCGCGGCATTGAGGACCCCGTTGGCGAGCGTCGCATGCACCGCGACCGGCGTCAGGCGGAGCGCGCCGACATTCAAGGCGGCCGCGGAAAACTGCACGTCGGCGTCGAGATAGTTCAGCCCGACGAGCCGGACCGCCTCCCCGCTCCATGGCTGGCTCGCGCGCGGCCGGGTTTCGCCGCTGGCCGACCCCGAAGCGGCGCCGGCATTCGCTGCGGCACGCGACACCGCGATATCCAGTCGCTGCACGTCGAAATCCGCCTTGACGAGCGGCTTCCCCGAAACCTCGACCGACGCCCATCCGTTGACCTTTCCGGCACCGATGGTGCCGGAAAGGTTGTTGATCATGAGCGCGGATGCGGCCGACCCGGATGTCGGCCGTGCCGGTAAACACGTCCTCCAACACGCCCGGCGCTGCGAACGACAATTCCACCGGCACGCTCCGGCCGTCGAAGCCCGCGAGCGGCATTCCGGCTTTCGCCTGCAGCCGAACCGGCTGATCGCCGACAAAGGCGCGCGCGTCGAACCGGCCGTCATCCGCGCCGAGCGATGCGGTGAGATCGATGCGATCGATGCGCATCTCCAGGCGATCCCTGGCGTTCGACATCACGACGGAGCCGTCTTCGACAGTCAGGCGGTCCACGGTGAAGGCGGGCATCGCCGCGGTCGCGGCGCTGCCGTCGCGCGGGCGCGCCGGAACGCTCCCCGCACGGTTCACCGGTTGGCGCGCCAGCGCGACGCGTAGCGCCGGCCTCGACGACCGCCAACTCGGTGATCCCCGGCCGGCCGGAGACGAGGCTCGCAAGCGAGAGCGACGCCCGCACGCTCTGCGCCGTAAAGCTGGTCGCCGAGTTGCCGCCGCTGCCGTCGCGCAGACTGACCTCGCCCCTGACCTCGCCCAGCGTCACGGTCGGAGACGGCCGGAAGGACAGCTTCGTACCGCCTTCGATGCGCAACCGGTACCCGGTGCGGGCCTCGACCTGATCTTGCGCGAGTTTCGCCACAAACCCCGCGGGAACGCCGAACCCCAGCACGAGGGCCGCCACCGCCAACAGAACTGCGAATCCGAGAGCCGCGATCTTCAAGGGCTTCATGTCAATTCCCCGCGAACGGATAGGGGCCAAACAAACGTGGATCGCACAGGCAAATCCGACCACCGGCGCCGCCGAAGCCGTGCGAACGCCGTCCGAGCCCATTCGGTGCCCGACGGACGCGTTGTAATCCCGGAATTATGTGACTAACATCACAAATTGTCGATATGCCCAGAGCATTCCTCTAGCATTCCTCGGCGTTCCTCTGGAGCATGATCCCAAAAAGTTGCAGGCTTTGCGGACGAGATTGCGCAAAATCGAAGGCTTTGGAGTTCGGAGCCTTTGCGTCCTGATCGGCCATCGGCCGTTGGTTTCGGGGCCTGCCCATGAGCAAGCAGTCTGAATTTGCCGTCATCCTCGGACTGAACCCGCTGTTCGCCAATTTGGGCGCGGAGGCGCTCAACAAGATCGCAACGCTCGTGCCATACGCAGCACCTCGCCCCCCGCGAGGTCCTGTTCCAGAAAGGTGACAGCGGCGATGCGCTCTACGGCATCCGTCGCGGCCAGATTCGGATCGAGACCGGCACCGCCGGCGGCGGACAGCTGACCCTCAACTTCCTCGGTTCCGGAGATCTGTTCGGCGAAATCGCGGCGCTCGACGGCCAGCCCCGCACCGCCGACGCGACCGCCGAGGAGCCGACCGAGCTGTTCGTCATCCGGCGCGACGACTTTCTCGGCTTCCTCGAACGCGAGCCCGCCATCGCAGTAAAGTTCATCACGCTGTTGTGCCAGCGCATCCGGTGGATCAGCGATCGCATGGAGGAGGCGGTGCTGCTGCCGCTTCCGGTCCGCCTGGCGCGGCGGCTGTGCTTTCTGGCGACCGACTTCGGATCGGACATCGAAATCTCCCAGCAGCAGCTCGGCGATCTATGTCGGCGCGGCGCGCGAAACCGTCAACCGCCAACTGCAGGAATGGCGGCGACAGGGAATCCTCGAAATGGGGCGCAACCGTATTTCGCTGCTGAAGATGAACAAGCTCAAGAGCGAGGCGCGCTGGGAGTGATCGGCTCAGGGATCGTCATGGCCGGGCTTGACCCGGCCATCCCGCGATCGGGCGCCGAACCTTGCCCGCGGAATCGCGACAGGTCAAGCCGGCGATGACGGCGGGTCGTCAATGACCGGCCGGGTGCTCCGAAGCGCCGGCTTCATCTTCGGCTCGCCGTTGGAGATGAGGCGATCGGCCGAGGCGCGAGGTGAACCTCGACACGTTGTCCATCAGCACGAACACCGCCGGCACGAAGACGAGCGACAGCACGGTCGAGCACAACAGGCCGCCGATCACCGCAACCGCCATCGGCGCGCGGAACTCGCCGCCGGCGCCGAAGGCGAGCGCGCTCGGCATCATGCCGGCGATCATCGCGATGGTCGTCATCACGATGGGGCGCGCCCGCTTCTGGCCGGCGTCGATGATCGCCTCGTCGCGGTCCATCCCGCTGTGGATCGATTCGATCGCGAAGTCGACCAGCATGATCGCGTTCTTGGTGACGATGCCCATCAGCATCAGGATACCGATCGACACCGGCACCGTGAGCTGCATGCCGCCGAGCAGCAGCGCGATGATGGCGCCGCCGATCGACAGCGGCAGCGAGAACAGGATGGTGATCGGCTGCAGGA
Organism: uncultured Alphaproteobacteria bacterium; assembly: GCA_963795865.1. GTDB lineage: Bacteria > Pseudomonadota > Alphaproteobacteria > Rhizobiales > Xanthobacteraceae > JAJPKK01. The sequence continues at coordinate 50,088 of CAWCJX010000021.1, read as the reverse complement.
AGCTGCCGAACAGCAGCACCAGCACGGCGTAGACCATGATCAGGCCGTTGCGCATGGCGCTGGCGAAGCCGTCGGACAGCTCGGCGAGATTCTCCGCATCGCCCGACTTGCCGACGCTGACGCCCTGCGGATGGCTCTTCATCACCGGCAGGTCGTAGATCGCATTCATGGCGTCGTCGAGCGAGGACTTGCCGACGAGATCGGCGGCGACGGCGGCGCGGCGGTTGCGGTCGTAGCGGTCGATCGATGGTCGGCCCCTGGTCGAGCGAGATGTCGGCGATCGCGCCGAGCGGAACGCCGCCGCGCCGCCCGACATCGGCACCCGCAACTGCTCGATGACCTGCAGATTGGTGCGCGCCTTCTCGTCGAGCTGCACGCGGATCGGCACCAGCCGGTCGCCGGTGTCGAAGCTGGCGAGCGCCGGGCCGACGTCGCCCATCGTCGCCACCCGGATCGTCTCGGAGAGGCCCTCGGTGGAGACGCCGAGGCGCGCCAGCATGTCGGTGCGCGGACGAATGCGCAGCTCCGGCCGGTCGAGCGAGGTCTCCGAAATCACGTCGGCGACGAGCGGGATGCGCCGCATCTGGGCCGCGAGCTCCTCGGCGACGTTGGCGACCGCGGCGCTGTCGGCGCCGGTCACGTCGAGGGTGATCGCGCGCAGCCCGTTCTCGTCGACGAACCAGTAGCGCACGTCCGGGATGTCGTCGAGCTCGCGGCCGATCGCGAGCTCGAGGTCGTGCTGGGAGATCGAGCGTTCGTCCTTCGGCGTGTAGTTGATGTAGAGCGACGCCCGGCGAATCTCCTTCGCGCCCTTGGGCACCCGCCCGCCATCGACGAAGATGCTCTTGATCTCCGGCCGCCCGCGCAACCGCTTGACGATTTCCTCGGTGACCTTCTCGGTGTCGGCGAGCTGCGAGCCCGGCGGCAGCTCGATGGCGAGCCGCGAGCGCGCGCTGTCCTGGGCCGGCAGGAATCCCTTGGACAACAGGCCTGATGCTCCAGACCGACGCCGCGAACAACATCAGGCCGATCATGACGGTGACGAGGTAATGCCGCACCGACCAGGTGACGAGGCGCGTATAGGTCCGCAGAGCACGCCCGGCGGCTTCTCCTCGATGGTGTGGTGGCGCAGGAAATAGGCCGCGAGCATCGGCGTCACGAGCCGCGCCGCCAGCAGCGAGAACAGCACCTGCACCGAGACCGTGATGCCGAACTGCTTGAAGAACTGGCCGGCGATGCCCGGCATGAAGCTCGCCGGCGTGAAGATCGCGACGATGGTGAGGCTGATGGCGATGACCGCGAGACCGATCTCGTCGGCGGCGTCGATCGCCGCCTGGTAGGGCGACTTCCCCATCCGCATATGACGCACGATGTTCTCGATCTCGACGATCGCATCGTCGACCAGAATGCCGGTCGAGAGCGTGATCGCGAGGAAGCTCACGAGATTGAGCGAGAAGCCGAGAATGTCCATCGCCCAGAAGGCGGGGAAGATCGACAGCGGCAGCGACACCGCGGCGATGATGGTCGCCCGGATGTCGCGCAGGAACAGGAACACCACGATCACCGCCAGCGCGGCGCCCTCGAACAACGTGTGCACGGCCGCTTCGTAATTGCCGATGGTGAAGTCGACCACGGTGTCGATCAGCTTGAGCTCGACGTCGGGATAGCTCTCCCTGATCTCGTCGATCTTCTTCTGCACCGCGTCGGCGACGACGACGTCGCTCTGGCCCTTGGAGCGCCAGATGCCGAACGCGACGATGGGTTCGCCGTTGAGCCGGGCGAAGGTGCGCGGCGTCGCCACGGTGTCGGTCACGACGCCGAGATCCTCGAGCCGGATCTCGCCGCCCATCGGCAGGCCGACCATCATTCCGGAAAGCTCGTTGAGGGTCTTGGCTCCCGCCAGCGTCCGGATCGCCTGATCGCGGCCGCCGATCTCGGCGCGGCCGCCGGCGAGGTCGACATTGGTGCCGCGCAGCCGCTTGCTGACGTCGGCGGCGGTCAGGCCGACCGCCTGCAGCCGGTCGGGGTCGAGCGACACCAGGATTTCGCGGTCGACGCCGCCGATGCGCTCCACCTGGGCGACGCCGCGCACCCCCTGGAGCGACCGCTGCACCACGTCGTCGACGAACCAGGACAGCCGTTCCGGCGTCTTGCCCGGCGAGATCGCCGCATAGGTGACGATCGGCAGGTCGACCAGGTCGACCCGCTGGACCAGCGGCTCGCCGTCGATGTTGCGCGGCAGGTTCGGTCGCGCCCGCGTCACCGCGTCCTTGACGTCGTTGAGCGCGCGATCGGTGTTCGTCTCCAGCCTGAACTGGATCGTCGTGACCGACACCCCGTCGGTGATCTGCGAGGCGATGTGGCGGACGCCTTCGACGCCGGAGACGCTGTCCTCGATGTATTTGGTGACCTGGCTCTCGAGCTCCGAGGGCCCCGCCCCGAACTGGCGTCACGATCACCGAGATGACCGGAATGTCCGCGGTGGGAAGCCGCGTCACCGGCAGCCTCATGAAGCTCGACCAGCCGAGCAGCAGCAGAATGATCGAGAGAACGACCGCGGGAAGCGGCCGACGGATCGACCAGGCCGAGATGTTGAGCGCCATTACCGCATTCTCACTCGTCCGGTCGCTTGACGTAGACCGGCTTCACCGCATCGCCGTCGTGCAGCGAAGTGCCGGCGCTGGCGACGAGAATGTCGCCCTCCGTGACGCCGTCGCGGATTTCGATGTCGGTGTCGGATCTGAGCCCGGTGCGGATGCGCCGCGTTTCGACGACGCCGTTGCGGATCACCTGCACGCTGGTGCCCTCGGTCCGATAGGTGACCGCGGAGCGCGGGACAGCGACGCCGCAACTGCGGCTGGCATCGATCGCCGCCCGCGCGAACATCCCGATGCGCAGCGACGGGTTGGGGTCGATCGACAGGCGCACCCGGCCGAGCTGGGTCATGCGATCGACCTCGCCGGGCACCAGGCGGACGCGGCCGGTCACCTCGGTGCCGTTCTCGACCTCGACGCGCGCGGCCTGCCTGCCGTCCGCCCTGAGCTTGGGCAGCTGGATGCTCGGCACCTCGACTTCCAGCTCGATCTCGGCGTTGATCATGATGCGGTAGAGCGGCTCGGCCCGCAGCGAGGCGACCGCGCCGACCGTCGCCGTGCTGCGCGTCACCAGGCCGGCGGCGGGCGCTTTGAGCACCATGGTGGCCGGAGCGGGCCGCGCCCCCGGCGGCGCCGGAACGTTTTGGCCTTCCGTGCTCAGCCGGGTCAGCCGAACGAGTTCCTGGCCGCTGGTGACCGTGGCGCCTTCCTTCACCAGCGTTTCCGAAATCCGGTAGCCGTCGGCATCGAGGTTTACGATGGCCTCTTCGCGCGGCACCAGGAATCCGGTGACGCCGATCGTGTCGGAGAAACAATAGGTGACCGCCTTCACCGCCATCACTTCGGCCCCCGGCGCCTGCGGCTCCGCGGCCCATGCGGCGTCGTCACGCGGCGCACCGAGGCCGATCAGCAACGCGGTGGCAGACACGACGAGCTTCGGCACCGGGGAGTTCATGGCTTCAACGTACCATCATTGCAAAACCTTGCCACGCCAAACTCCGGTTCCGCGAACATCGAGGGCACGGCAGGCCGTGAATTCAGAGTGAAAACCGCGACGGCGAAACCGGGAAAAATCCTCTTCCGCCGCGCCCGGTCGCGCGTCGGAGCGCGTTTGCGGTCCGCCGCGCCGCTGTCACCTCTCGCTGACGGCCTTCTCTTCCACGTTGACGATCTGAACCCTGCGGTTCTCGGCGCCGAACGGTTCCGATTCGTTCTTGAGCTTGGTCTTGCCGTAGCCCACGGTCACGAGGGTCGCGGCGGGAATCTGGAAATGCTCGATGAGGTAGAGCTTGACCGAGTTCGGCGCGCTTCTCGGAAAGGTCCTGATTGGAGGCAATGCTGCCCTTGGCGTCGGTATGGCCGGCGAGGACGAAGGTGCTGCCCTTGAGTTCGGGGCTGGTCAGCGCTTTTCCGAGCGCCGTGACCGCCGGCATGGCTGCGCGTCCGATTTTCGCCGAATTGTAGTCGAAATTGATCTCGACGTCGACGCTCGGCCGACCCTTGGCGATCGAGGCGATGTGCTCGCGCTCGTCGGCGCTGAGCGAGTGGCTCGGCCGATTCTTCACCGTATCGATGAATTGGCTGTCCCCAGTCCGGGGCGTGTCGGCCGGCGTGGCGGTGAGACTGCGGGTCGCCGGTCGCAACGCCGCCGGCTTGGGTGCAGGCGTCAAAGCCCTGAGAATTTGCTGCTCCAAATCCACAGGCTGCGCCGGCGCATTTGCGCTGCCGGCGAACAGCGCCGCCGCAATGAGCGATCCGGCGGCGCCGCGTGCCAGTATCTTTCGTATGGTTGCCATGGCCGTTCTCCCTCGAAGCTTTAGCGATTCGTTCGACCGGTGCGGACAGCCTGACTGACCGCCCACCCTGCCGCTGCAAAAATTGCGGCCCGAAGCAAACCCGTCGCGCGCGATCAGCCGCTCATCGCGCCGACACCTCATTGCCGGTCGCGGTGACGCCGTATCCCTTGAATTCCTCCGCAATGCTCGGCGTGATGCCCTTCGCGGCCACGATGTCGTCATTGCCGCCGGCCGGATTGCCGGTTCGCAGCTTCGCGACGCCGCGCCCGAACAGCGACGACGCCTGTCGTGGATTGTACCTGACCGCCGATTCGTAGTCCGCCAGCGCCTCGGCGTTCTGGCACAGCTTGAGGTTGATCAGGCCGCGACTGTCGAGCGCATCACCATAGGCCGGACGAAGCTTCAGCGCGCTGTTGCAGTCCTGCAGCGCCCGCGAGGTGTCCCCGAGCATGGTGCGGGCCCAGCAGCGGTTGTTGAACGCCTCGGGGTCGTCGGGTTTGAGGCGGATCGCCTCGTCGAGATCGGCAATGGCGCGATTGAAATCGCCGTATCGCGCATACAATTGGCCGCGCCGGTAGAAACCGACGGCGTCACGCGGATTGCGTCGCACCCGGTCATCGAGACTCTTGACCTCATCGCTCGGAGGCGAGGCGGACGGCGCCGGCGCCGGCGCCCGGGCCACGACGCAGGCAGGCGGGGTGGGCGGAGGCGGCGGGGCCAACGGGGGAGCCATAGGGGGATTGACCGTGTTGGAACCGACCTGGGCCGGCGGCGAACCCCTGCCGCAGCTCGAGAACGTGAATTCCTGGCTCAGCGACGACGATATCCAGGGATTCTGGTCGTTCGAGGAGGCCCGCGACACGCCCATGCGAGTGCGATTGAAGGCTTCCTCCGCGGACACCCCCTGCCCGCGGATTTCCTTCAGCAACTCGCCGACGAACAGGCCCCGCTCGGAGTTGCTGGCCGGGACAAGGCCGCCCGGCGTGCCCGCCGTCGCCGAATACATCACCAGGGTGCCCCCCGGCGAACTGACCGCCGCCAAGCCCGCGCCGGGACGGCGGAACCGGTTCTCGAACGGATTGAACCTGCGGGCCGCGTCGATGATGGCGATCTTGACGCCGGCGCCTCTCCGGTTCATTTCGGCGAGCACATTGTCCAGGCTGATGCCGTTCGGTCGCACTTCGGATTCGTTGAAGATATCCACGTCGACCGGTATCAGGAAGCTCTGCCGGTTCGCCTGAATTCCGTATCCGCTGAAAAAGATCAGACCGATCATTCCCGGCCGGATCTTCCCGTAGAAGCCGTCGATGGCGCGCTGCATCGCCTCCTTGGTGAGATTTTCCCGGACGTCCACATCGAACCCCGCCCGCTTCAACTCTTCGCCCAGGGAGCGGGCATCGTTGACGGGCTCCTTCAATGCCGGCTCGCCGCCCCACATGTAATTGCTGTTGCCGATGAGCAGGGCCGTGCACGAGCCGTTGCCCTGCTGAGCGGATGCGGGCCGCGTCATCGCCGCGACTGCCAGGATCACAACAAGAGCGAGTACGAGGCGCATGCTGAAATATCCCCAATTCGGGCCTGCCCCGCATATTACCGACCGCGTGAGCTTGCCAGCAAGGGGCGATAATGCAGGCGATCGCCTGAGCCCGAAGCGCAGCTCACGGCTTTCCGCCCAAAAACCACACCGACCATATGGCGCTATCGCTGCAAATGCCAGCATCTGCTTTGCGCCGTCAGGCTTGTCCCGCCGTACGGAACCGCGAAATTCAATCGATCCTAAAAGAAGATGAATGTTACCCGTTCGTCCGTCGATGCGCAATCGCGCGTTCACTGCCGCAAGGGCGGAAGAACGGCCGGTGTCGCGTCACTTCGGCACCTCCGAAGCGTCCGCCGTCTCCCGTTGGATCGCATGGCGCTCCGGGTCCACGCCTTTGATCACGGCTGGTCCGAACGGCCTGCGATCGGGGATCATACGCTAATGCTGCGCCTGACCCTTCGCCTCCAGGTTGACCACCTCGACCCGCCGATTTTCCGCGGCGAACCTGTCGCCGGGGTTCTTCGGATGCTGCTTTCCGTAGCCGACCGTGACCAGGTTTTCGGGCGGCAGGCGGAAATGGTCGACGAGGTACTGCTTGATCGCCTCGGCGCGCCGTTCCGACAGCTTTTGATTGTAGGGATCGGTCCCCTTGGCATCGGTGTGCCCATTGATGGTGACGAGCGCATCCTTGAGCCCGGCATCGGCAAGGGCATTGCCGAGGTTGGTGAGCTGCGGCACCGCCTTGGGCGTGATCGCCGCGGAATTGAAGTCGAAATAGACCTGCAGGTCGACCGCTGGCCGCTCGCCCGCCATCGACGCGATCTCGTCGCGTTCGGTCGTCGTCAAGGAGCGGGTACCGCGGTGGCGCAAGTTGTCGATCAGGGCGCGGTGATCGGAGCCGGTCGGGGCGTCGGCGGCGGTCAGACTCCGGGTCGTCGCGCGCGGCGTCAACGCATCGATGATCTGCTGTTGCGAAACTTCCCCGGCGAGCGTCGGGGTGCCGAATGCGACCCAGGCGAGGGAGCCCGTCAGCGCTGCCCGGATCGTGCTATCGCGAAGGGTGGTCATGTGATCCTCCGTCAAGTGTGGGAGCCTGCGGCTCCAAAACCCATCATACGCAGCCTCGCACGTGAACCGGCGGCGTACCGTGATGTTTATCACACAGCGAAAACGCCGGTCACCAGCGCTCTCGCTGGGCCTAAGCCGCCGTCACATGGCATGGGCGTCCCAACAGGTTTCAGCGGATGCCCAAGGTCGCGAATTCGTCGGCGATATTGGCCTGGAGGGCCTTGGCGGCGGCGATGTCGCGCTGTCCATCGGCGGCCCTTCCGGTCCTGAGCTTGGCCATCCCTCGTCCATAGAGCGAGGAGGCCTGTTTGGGATTGATTCGCAATGCCGCGTCGTAATCGGCAATGGCGCCGTTCGGCTGGCCGATCTTGAGATTGACGAAGCCGCGGCTGTCCAAGGCGTCGGCATAGCTCGGCCGGATCGAGAGGGCCTCGTTGCAATCGCGCAGCGCGGTCTGGAGATCGCCGAGAATGGCGCGCGCCCAGCAGCGGTTGTTGAACGCTTCCGCGTCCTTCGGCCTGAGCCGGAGCACTTCGTTGAAATCCCTGATCGCAAACGGGAAATTCCCCCTCAGCACGAACAACTGGCCGCGCCTGGAAAGGGCGGCCGCGTCGTTGGGATTGGCCGCGATCACCTGATCCAGGCTGTTGATGGCGGGATCGGCGGCGGCAACGGCTTCGCCGGGCAGCGGCTGCGCCGGCGATGCCGGCTCCGGTGGCGCCGGCTCGACCTTGGCCAGCGGCTCCGCGTTGGCCGGCGGCTCGACTTTGGCCTGAGGCTCCAGCCTCACCTGTGGTTCGCTTTTGGGCGCAATCTCGGCCTTCGCCTGCATCTCGACCTTGGGCTGCGTCTCGACCTTGGCTAGAGGCTCGATCTTGGCAGGAGGCTCGGCATTTACCTGCGTTTCCAGTGTGGCCTGGGTGTCGGGCCTGACTTGAGGCTGAGGCCTAGCCTGCTGCGGCCGGCCTGCCGGATTGCGCGCGGCCTCGGCCGCCTCGAGCCGTTTCGCGTTGAGCGCGATCGCGCGCGATGACAGCCAGCTCGTCAGCGCAGTGACATCGAGCGTCCGCCGCGGGCCGTCGGCCGGCCCCTGCAGCGCGATCGCGATCTCGGGACGGCCGATGTCCGCCGGCCCCAGGCCTTGAGGACCACCGAGCCTCAGCGTAGCGTCGATCGACTGTGCGCCGAGGTCGACATCGGCGGAGATCGCGAGTTCGGCGCCCGGGGTGCTGATCGTATCGACGAGCCGCGCCGCGCCGCCGGCGATGGTGATCATGCCCTCGGCACGCGGAATCGCCAGCGCGCCCGCACCAAGCGCCGCGTCGAGGCGGTCGCCGAGCTGCTTCGACTCGATCGGCAGCCCGCCATCGACGCTGGCGATCACGGCTGCGAAGGCGCGCGGGTCCAGGCGCGCGATCCCGGCCTGCTCTGCGGTGAAGGTGCCGCCGCCGCGCAGCGATCCCATCAGCGCGACGGGGCTGCGCCCGCTGCCCTCGATCCGCGCATCCAAGCTCAGCCGTCCCGACAGCGGCCGGCCGTCGCCGGGCATCAACCCGGCCATCTCCACATTGCGCAGCCGCACCCGGCTGTCGGCGACCAGGCCATCGGGACCATGCTGGAACTCCAGCCGGCCCGATATCGTCCCGCCGGCGAGCGTGCCGTCGAGATCGTCCACGGTCAGTTTCGACGGCTCGATCCGCAAGATCCCGTGGAGGTCGCGGACGGAGAGCTTAGGGGTGAGGACGGTATCCACCGCGGCGACGGCGATCCGTCCGGTCGAACCCGCGAACAGCCCGGCACCGAAGGGTTCCGCCGGCCAGGCGGCGCCATCGCCGCTCCTGCCGGGTATTCCGACGGCAGCGGCGATCAGCGCTGGCAGGTCCGCCTTGCCGAGTCTGATGTCGCCGTCGAGAGTGGTGGGCTGGGAGAGACCGACGGCGAGACGGCCGCCGATATCGGCGCCGGCGATCCGCCCGGCGAGTTCGCTGAGCGTGACGGTATCGTCGGCCAAATCGAGTCGCGCCGTCAGGGATGCCGGCACGGTACCGCCGGGCACGGTACCGCCCGATAACGTCCGCAGGTCCGCTGCCGCGACTTTGAGGGCGAGGCCGGCGGTGGCCGCGCGCCCGACCGGCAGGCGCAGCGATCCGCCCACGGAGACATCGAGTCCGCCCGCAGTGATCCGGGCCTCCACCGCCATCGGATCATCGACGGCGCCGGCGGCCTTGAGGTCGAGCCGGCCGGAACCCTTGTCGACCGCCACCAGGCGGTCGAGCCCGAGGAGCGCGATCAGCGCGCCGCCGTCCTGGGCCTCCAGCCGGCCGGTGAGATCCAGCTTGGCGGCGCCGAGCCTGGCGAAATCGGCAAACGTCGAGGCGTCGTCGGCCATTCCCGCTTCGCCCTGCAGGGTGATGGCGAAGGAGCCGCCCGCACCATCGACCTTGAATTTGGCGCCGGCCGGCGTTCCCGCGGCCCGGCCCGCTTGCGCATCGACGGCCAGCGATCCCCGCAGCCTCGCCGGCACGAAGCGCGGGGCGGAGCGGCGCAACTCCGCCGCCGCCTGCGGCGACACCTTCTCGAGCAAGGCGATCACCCCGTCGAGGGTGCGGACATCGAGATCGAGCGTGACGGTTCCGCGCGGCGCCCGCGTGCTAACATCGACGTTGCCCTTGGCCGCGACGCTTGCGCCCCCGAAATCGGCGATGGCGAGCCGCTCGATGTCGAGCGCATGGGCGTCGAAGCGCAGGCTGACGTCGGTACTCTGAACCGCGACGCCGGCGACCGACGATCGGGCGACATTGAGCGCCAGCGTCCCTTCGCGCGGCCATTCCAATGCCGTGCCGGCAGCGGCGCCGGCGAACATGTCCTGCACCAGGGCGTAGGCGCGGTCGAAGTCGACCTCCGGCGCGCTGAGCGCCGCCTCGATCCGGGCGGGACGATCGATGCGCGGCCACGCATAGGCGAAGCGGCCTTCGAGCGACACGCGGTCGAGCTCGGCCTTGAGGCGATCGATGGCGACGGTATCGGTGCCCAACCTGACATCGCCCTCGGCGCGGAACGTCCCGGCAATCGCCTGGGCGTCGCTGCGGTCGGTCAGCCAGGCGACGAGCGCGCGCGGGTCGCGCGCCTCGATCCGCGCCGGGCCGGCGAAGTCCACGCCCTGCGGCGTGATGTTCAGGCGGCCGCGCAGCCGTATCTGGGTGGCGCCGGGAGCGCGGAAATCGAGCGATTCGAGGGTCCATGCGCCCGCCTCGCCGCGCACCTCGCCGCTCAATCTCTGCAGCGCCGCGCCGGCCAGCGTGACCGCCTCGGCGCTGATTGCAAGCCGCATCGGGATCGGCGATTGCTGCAGGCCGGAGAAACGATCGCCGAGGCTGCGCAATCCGGCCAGCGGCTTGCGCCGGACGGCTTCGGGCAAGGCGAGGAGCCGATCGAGGTCGATCTGCGTCGTCGCCAGCGTCGCCGCCAGCTCGGGCTTCTGGCCCAGCGTCAGATTGGCGTCGCCGTGGAGCCTTGCGGCGTGCTCCTCGGGGCCGTATTGCAGCTCCAACTTCTCCACCGCCGCCGCCGCCGCTGCTGCCGCGCACATGACCGGTGATGCGCCAGGGGTCGCTGGCTCCGGCGGCGGAGCGGCCGAAGCCGTGGGCCCACTGCACGGTCGCCTCGAACTGGGGGACGCCGCGCTCGAGCCAGATCGAGCCGTCGAGATCGGCCATGCGCGGCTGATCGACGGGGTCGACGAGCAAGATGCAGCTCTGACGGCGCCGTCCGCGCCCGGGCGGTCGGTCGAGATCCGGTACGGATAGCTCGTGCCCGGCGATCTCGAACGAGCCGTCGCCCTTGGCGGGGCCGGCCAGGGAACGCACATCGCCGCTGAAGGTGAACTTTTCCAGCGTCAAGCTGGCGCCGCTGGCTGCATCGGAAAGGACGACCTGACCATGTTCGACGGCGAGATGGTCGATCGACACCGCGTCGGGATCGAATCCGATGGTCGGCGCCAGCCAGTCGAACCGGCCGGAACGGTCGAGGCCGAAGGCGAGTTCGGGTTCGTCGACCGTCACATTCGCGGCGCGTAGCGAGCCGCGCATCAGCGCATCGAGCGCGAATTCGATCTGCACGGAGCGCGCCCGCGTCGGCGTGACCTCGCCCGGCCGGCGGATCTCGATGGCCTGCAGCTTCAGCGTCGGGGTCGGGCAGAATATGGACCTCGATCGGACCGGCGAACCGTCACCTCCAGGCCGGTCAGCCGGCTGGCCCTCGCCTCGAAGGTGTCACGGAAGCGGCCCCAATCGACCAACAGCGGACCGACCAGCGCCGTCACCAGCGCCAGGATGATCGCAATCGCAGCTCCGAGCAGCGTCGTCTGCACGCCGTTCCCACCGCTGAGTTTCGCGTTGGCCCGCTGGGCCGCCGGCGCTCACGCCCGGACAGCCCAGTCCCACATTTCAGCACAAAACGGACGGTTTGTCTGTGCCGCCGCGTCAGCCGATGTCAGCCGATCACGTGATCGCGATGGGTCGCCACCCAATCGGCGCTCTCGCGCATCGCCGCGGTGCCGAGCTCGGCAAAAATCGCCTCGCAATAGGCCGACAGCTCGGGCTCCAGAACCCCGGCCACGATGCTCTTGCGGCCGACATGATGCGGTTCCGGCAGCACCTCCAGCCCGCGTTCGAACAGCCAGGCCATCTGCGCGCTGCGGCGCGATCTCGCCTTGAAGGCCATCTGCATGGCATAGCCCGCGATGACGGCCGCCACGCCGGGAAGCAGGCCGATGACGAACACCAGCACGGGATAGGTCTGGCCGGCGAACTGGGCGACGAAGGAGATGATCCCCGCCGGCAGGAACGACCCATGGTTCGCGATGAAGGCCGAGCCGCGCTCGGCCCAGACCATCACGGTCGAGACACGGCCGGTCATCTGGTCGAAGATATCGGTCGCCGACAGGCCGGCGGCCAGCGCCACGGAAGCGACCAGGAGCAGCATCGCCCAGCGCTGGCGCCGTTCGGCGCTCCCGCGATATTGCGCTCCCTGGGCGCGATGGAATTCGTACTGCCCGCCGACCCAGAATTCGCGCGCCCAGCCATAGGCATCGAGCATGACCCGCGGCGCCCGGGCCGGCGGACCGATGCGGTCGGCGAGATCGAGAGCGCGCAACGATGCCTTCACCCAGGCGAGTTCGTTCGGTTGCGACACCGGATAGGCCTCGGCGACGGATATCGGCTGGGGCGAGACCGACGAGGCCGGACCGGGCCCCGTCCCGATCCCGAGCAGCTTCCAGAACGCGCCGACGCGAAAGGCGTCCGCCACAGCGCGATAGTCGAGGAAGCGTTCCCGGTGCTGACGCAGGCGGCTGCGGAAGAAAATGATCAGAATGACCGCCGAGATCGCGGCGTAATCGAACAGCAGCAGATTGATGGGAAACAGGTGCGAATAGACCTGGAAGCAGACCAGCGCCGCGAACGCGAGCAGGAACATGTCCCGCCAATCGCCGCGAACGCGCTTCTCGCGTTCCCGCGCCAGGGTGTCGGCCAATCCGTAGAACCGGCACCACTGGGTGGCCGCCGCCTGCGCGCGCACCTGCGCCTCGGGATTGTTGCCGAACAGGCCCGCGATCGTTTTCGCGATCTCCGGCTCGCGCTTTTGCGCGCCGGCCTTGGCCTCGCGATTGAACCTCGTGGTCAGCGCCGCGACCGCCCGAAACTGGTCCCAGGCGCGCACCGCGCGGGCATCGTCGTCGGTCACCTCCGATGGCGCCTTGGCCCCGTCGCCGGTCAACCCTTTGCCGGTCAAGCCCTTGCCTGGCCCGCGCGCCGACGCGCCTTTTAGCTTGGATCCCCAGGGGACGACCTTGACTTCGCTGGCCGTGGTCTTCACAGCCTTGCGGGGGGTCACGATCTGGATCACCGGCCCGATTTCGGAGCCGTCGAGACCGGATTGTGCCGAACCCCGGATGCCGCTGGGAATACCGTGGCGGTTGAACCTGACGCTTTCCGCCGCTCCACCCACCGTGATGTCGTCGTCATTGCCGTCAAACAACGCGATGAGCACGTGACAATGCTGGGCGATGAACTGGTGCGCCTCGCGATATTGCCGGTCGCGCTCGGGGCCGAACACCTTGACGCCGTTTTCCGTGCTGCCGGCGGCGAGCGGGATTTCCACGGTCGCCGTCGCCTTGAGGCGCAGATCGTCGAAGTGCTTGATCGCGTCGGGCGCCAGCGGACGCTGGGTGAAATCGCGCCGGTATTCGGCGAGGGGCAGCGGCAGCGGCACGATCAGCGTCGCGCCTTGCTTGAGTGCCTCGCCGGCAATGAGCTGTTCCGCCCCTTCCGCCAATGCGGATAGAAGGACGATGGGGGTCTGCTTGTCGTTGCCGAGATATTGCCGCCTGAGGGTCGAAATAACGGACGCCACCGCGGCTTTCAGCCGGGCAAGGTCACCCTCGCGCAAGTCTCGATGCCCGGCCGCGCCGATGATCAGGGGTAGCCGGTCTGCCTTCCACGGTAGCGCGACCGGAGCCTGGCTCGCTGCGGGCGCAGGCAGCGTGGCTGCCTTGGGCATCGACATGATCTCGCCCGGCCGCACCCGTGGCGCCGAAGGCGCAACCTGCGGGGCGGTGGCGGCCGCGGCCGGCGGTTCTACCGGCGTGGCTATTCCTGCTGCCTCGACGACCGGAGCGCGGTCGGCCGCCTCCGGGCTCTCCGGTTCCGGCGCAGTCACCGTCACGGCCTCGGTGTCTGCCTTCGGCAGCGGCGCCTCCGACCCGGCCGGCGCCTCGTGCATGTGCACGTCGGTCACGATCCTGCTCCCCTTGCGGACGGACGGCGCGGCAACCGCGCCTTACATGTTCATCCCCGGATTCTCGGCTGCCGCGTCGCACCGACTCGAACCAATTGGCGGCAACCCGCCTCCGGCCCCGCTTGACGAATGACATCTGGGGCAAGCGTGTCAAGTTTTATGAAAGAAATATTCCGATCATCCGGCGGACAATACCGTCAATCCGCGCGGCTTCAACGCAGCGTGCGCTCGCGCGGCGGCGGGCACCGCCGAAATCCACAGCAGAGAACGGGCTTCGCGCAGCTCCGCGATATCACGCGGCGCGGGCCGGTGTCGCAGGCGAGCCGCCCGGCTGGGCGCGCGCTCCCAGCGCCATGGCGATCAGCGAGGTTCCGCCGAACACCATGTTGATCCCGACCAGGAGCCCGAGGGCCCAGACTGCGCTGCCCGGAAGCCCGGAGAAGATGATGGCGGCCAGGATCAGGTCGATGACCCCGCTCACAATCATCCAGCCCGACCGGCTCGACGCCTCGCGGCGGTGCTCGATCCCGTACATGATGGAGGCGACGCCCTCGATGATGAAGAACACGATCAGGACCAGGGTCAGGGACACCGTTCCGCTGATCGGCCAGGCCAGCAAGACCACCCCGGCGCCGATGGCGATGATGGCGGAGACCAGCGACCACCAGAACCCGGGGGCGCCTTTCGCCCAAAACGTCGTGACCAGCCCGACGACGCCGCTGATGAGAAACAGCCACCCGATCAGGATGGTGACCGCCAGCGTCGCCAGCGGCGGTATGACGATCGCCAGCATGCCGAGCACGACGAGGACGATGCCCTCGACCATGAACAGCACCCAGTGCTCTCTCATCGTTTCGGCCACGGCGCGGCGAGCGGCGCTGAAATCGGACGGGGTCATCGACATGGGTTGCCTCCCTCGGCAAATTCAATGCTTGGGTGGACGCAGTTCGCGCAAGCAACGGTTCCTCTGGCAGAGGCTTTGTGTCCCGAAACCACGATCCGCGGAACCCGTTCGAGCTAACGCTCCGCCAGCATGCACCGATTCGTTGCGGCACGTTTGCGATCTGCTTGTATCACAACGCACGACACAATCTTTTACAACGGGCCGTATTCGCCCACCACAGTAACGATGCCGGTCCTACGGTCAATGAACGACAGAGGGCCATGCGGGGCCATGCTTTATGAGTCCTTGCGCTATCGGCCCCCAGGTTGGCCCAGGACCGCGGTTGTTTCTCTGACGCTTGCAGGAGCATAACGACCGTGGACGACAACGGTGAGTTTTCACCAGCGGACGAAATGACGTCATCAAACAGTTGTCAGAACGCAACAGCAGAAGATCGCCAATTGCGCCAAGGTTCACCCTCCCGCCCCAAATCTCGGCTCAGTGGTGCACGGTTGTCACTTTTGACATAGGATCGAGCGCGGCCGCGCCGGGACCAGGGAGCGCAAGCTGAGCAAACCATGAGGGAAGATGGACATGAACGTGCGACGGCATTTGCTGTTACTGGTGACGATGGCGGCGGTTGCTACCCCGGCCTTGGGGCAACAGGTGGCGCCCACTGCTTCGCCCGCTAAAATCAGTGCCCATGATACCCTGTCCGTCCCGGATTTCTCGGGCATATGGCGTCACGGGAACCTTCCCTGGTTCATACCACCGGCGTCGGGTCCCGGTCCGGTTACGAATCTGTCGCGCGAAAAGGGTACTGGGGTGAGCGACTACGGCTCGCTGGTCGGTGATTACAAGAACCCGATCTTGCAGCCCTGGGCCGCAGACGTCGTGAAGAAGAAAGGCGAACTGTCCCTGGCGGGCATAACCTTCCCGAGCCCGTCCAACACATGCTGGCCCGAACCTGTGCCCTACCTTTTCAAGCATGCGGCCATGCAGATGCTGCAGGGTCCGGACCAGATCGTGATGCTGTTCAACGAGAATCATGAAGTCCGCCACGTGCGCATGAACCAGCCGCACCCGGCGAAGCTGACGCCGTCCTGGTATGGGGATGCCGTCGGCCATTACGAAGGCGATACGCTGGTGATCGACACCGTGGGCGTGCGGACCGATCGTCCGTTTGCCATGATCGACCTGTTCGGCACGCCCTACACCGAGAAGCTGCACGTGGTGGAGCGCTATCGCCTGGTCGACTACGACGACGCGAAAGACGCGATGCAACGCGGGGCCAAGGAGAATCGGCGGGCCGGCGGACCCTATGACCCCGACTACAAGGACAAATACCTGCAGGTCCTTTTCACGATCGAGGATGAAGGCGCCTTCACCACGCCGTGGCACGCGACCATGATATATCTGCGCGAACGCGGCGAATTCCCGGAAGCGGTCTGCGCGGAAAACACGTTTTCATTCCATAACAACAAGAATGCCGACTTCCCGCATGCGGACAAGCCGGATTTCTGAGCGAGGGTTTGCCCTCGCCTCGGTTCTCAGCGACGGGGCTCGAGCGCCACGAACTCGCCGCCCCCCTCGAGCGACACCCAGGTGCCGGCGAGGGGCGCCTGCTCGACGCCCGGCTTGGCGTAGTCGCACACGCCGCCGGGGAAGATTTGCCGCAACTGCGCCAATTGCTCCGCGGTCGGCCTCGACTTGTAGTCCGCCGGATCGACCGGCTTGAGCGCGCATTTGAAGACGTCGTCGGACGCCGGCGCCCCCGCCGCCAGGCGGGCATCCCCGGAGAACGGGAAGATCTCCTTGCAGCGTTCGCGGTCGGTGAGCTTTTCGATCACCCCCACCCGCGACCCCGCCACCGCCGGATAGCAGGCGTCGACGAAATCCGCCGGCCTGGCGGCCGCCACCTTTTTGGCCTTGGGCAGGTCCGACTTGTCGTTGGCGATGGCGGTCAGCCAGCGGTCGAGCTGCGTGAGCGCCTCGGCGGAAATGCGCGTCAGCGGCGAGCCCGGGGTGCGGGTGTCGTCCTGGACGCGGCCGAGGCTCGCCACCGTGAGCATGACGTGGTTGGCGGCATTGCCGTTGGCCTTGATCAGCCGCGCCCGCATCACGGCGCTGTGGTAGCCGTCATGCACGTCGACGTCCTTCAGGGCGTCGAAGGGCGGCGGCGGCGCGCCGTCGACATAGGAGCGGATGTCGACGATCGGTATCGAAGCAAGCCCGCCGCCGGCCGCATTGATGCGGCCGCTCTCATAGGCCCGGCGCAGGGCGATGGGGTCGCCCACCATGCGTTGCGGCACCACCTTGCCGTCGATGTCGAGGCCGCCCACCCGCGCATTCACCTCGATGAACTGCTCGAAGCTGATCCTGCCGTCGTTGAGCGCCTGCAGGCCGTATTGCACGCCGACATTGTCGAACGGCCTGCGGGCAAAGCCGGTGGCGGGATCGATGCCGAAGGTGCTGGCGAGATTGTCCTGATAGGTGCAGCGCACGCCCTTCGCCTTGAGCCTCGGATCGTTCGCCACCTGCTTCTTCACGCTGGCGTCGCAGAAATCGGGCCGGGCATTGGGGTAGCGCGTGCCGTTGGTGGCGCAATAGCCCCAGTACTTGCCGGCCACCGCGCCTTTCTGCGCGATGGTCCACTTGCCGTCGGAGGTGTCGAAGACATGCTCCAGCAATTCGCAATCATACAGCGGCTGCAGGAAGTTCATGGCGTCCGGATAGCTCCGCGCCGGCATGATGGCGTCGAGCAGGCCGGGATAGTTGTTGCCGATCAAATGCTGCTGCATCGACCCGCCGGAAGCGCCATGGCCGATGGTGAACAGCGGCGGACCGAACTCCTTGATGAAGTGCTCCTTGATCTTGGCCACGGTCTCGGCCGATTTCACGTCGTCATTGTTGGTGCCCATCACGTTGAGCGAGCCGGCCGCGACCGCATAGCCGCGGGTGACGAAATCGTCGAGAAAGCCGGCGCCCAGTTCCTCCAGATAGAACTTCCTGTCGGTGCCGGTCATCCCGCCGAGGCCGCGCCCCATGTGGTAATTGGCCTGGACGCCGCCGCCGAAGCTGTAGACCAGCTTGCCGTTCCATCCCGATCCGGGCGAGCCCGCGAACGCCGTCGGCAGCGCGCCGGCGGCGGGATCGTGGAGGATGTTGACGACATAGGCGGAACGGTTGATGACGCCCTTTTCCTGGCGGACGATGAGCGGGACGTCCTTGCCTTCGGTGGTCCTTGTGGTGGCGATATCGGCGGGGCGCGCGGCCTTGGCGTCGAACGGTTTCCACTCGCCGCGCTTGTCGCGATAGAAATAGGTGACCACCGTCGGCGCCGCGCACGAGGCGTCGGTGGCCGGCGCCAGGCCGTGGGCCTCGTTCTCGCAGACGAACGGCTCCTGCTGCGGCCCGGCGAACAGGGTGCCGTTGACGGGATGATTGACGAGGGTCACGGCCGCTTCCCTGCCGCCGGCCTTGACGGCCAACTTATTGGCGCCGTCCTCGAGCCCTGCGACCAGGCCGACCCAGCCGCCCTTGGCATCGGAGCGAAAGGCGCCCGACACATCGCTGGCGCCGACCGTCACCTGCGGCGCGGCGGCCGCGCCGGAAATCCTGACGAGGGCATCGCCGCCGCTCACGAGCTCCGGCCGCGACGACAGAACTTCGATGCCGAGCACGGTCTGCGCCCCGCCCGGGGCCAACGCCGCAAATCCCGCGAGCGCACCGCAGACGACCGCCAGCGACGCCGCCGGGCGCATGAAATTCCGGACCATCTGTCTCTCCCTCGACCGACGCGTTCTTTGACGCGCCACAGATAGACCCGGAGGCACCTGCGATCAACTCGTCGGGACGCTCCTCGTTGGCCCTGCCCACCTTCGCGCGGCGATTGGCGGACCTTCTTGCAAAAAACCTCGGCATCCGGCCCTGCAGCAGAGCACCGGTTTCGTGCTCAGTGGTCGGCCCCGCCGGTGAGAAACTCAGGTCAAAGTACGAAACGGTCCGAGGGACCCCGTCAAACGACGATCACGACATCGCTGTACCGAGCCAGCACCCGGTCGGTCGTCAGAAGCCGCAGCGGTTCGGTGATCGCTTGGGCGATCAGCATGCGGTCGAATGGATCACGATGATCTCCGAGCGCCAAATTGCGAGACGCGACCGCATGCGGCCACGTGATCGGAAGCTCCAGGAAATTCGCAGCCCGAAATCCGTGCAACAAGTCCGCCGGTTCGATCTTGATCCTGCCATGCGATGCCTTGATGGAGATTTCCCAAGGCGATACCGCGCTGACATAGACGGCATCGGCTTCATTGATCAGCTGTCGGGCCTTGACCGGCAGCGTACCGATCGTCGCCCACAGCGCAATCTGGGTATCCAGCAGCAACCTCACTTTCGAGGTTTCAGCGAAAGCGGGCCGCCGCCTCTTGCGAATCCGTCGAGAACATCATCGGGCAGCGGATCGTCGAAATCGTCGGCGATCCAGACCTTGCCCTTCAGCGTGCCGAACTTGATCCGCGCATGCTTTTCGCGGTCCAACGGCACCAGCATGGCGACCGGCGTACCGGATTTGGCGATGATGGTCCCATCGCCGCGAGCCGCTGCATCCACCAACTCGGAGAATTTCGCCTTCGCTTCGGCGAGATTGAGCTGCTTCATACCGGGCTGCGCCATGGGTGTCGGCCTCGATCCGTAATGGGCAACCCATTTTGACGGATTGACCAAGGTTGGTCAATATGGCCGCGATATCCCTGAACCTTTTCGAGTGCATGCCGGCGATTGGCGCGGCGTCCCGACGACTTCGCCAATGAGCCAACGTGGCGGAGCGGCAATCAACGACGAGCGGTGATTTGCAGCCTGCTCCGGCCGCTGGCATGGCGGCCCGTGCTCCGGCACCTGGACGGCGCAGCGGATGTGATGGACGGCGGATGTGATGGACGGCGGATGTGATGGACGGTGCAGCGGATGGGAAGCGCTATCGACCGAGACCGATAACGCTTCCCGCACTCATGATCCTTGGCGCAGGTGATCCTGGCGCATGACCCCGTTTGCAACTGGATCATGCGCTGACGCGTCCCGCTTCGCTGGGCGCGTCAGTGCAGCGCCAAATCAGTGCAGCGCGAGCTTCTGCACCCTCAGATTGCCGAGCTCGCCGACATAGAGACCGTTCTCGGTGCGGCAGTCGATGGCGTTGACGAAGTTGAACTCCTTCGGCAACCGGCCGGCGCGGCCGAACTTGCCGATCACCGTGCCGTCGAGCTTCAGCTTGTAGATCTCGCCGCCGGTGTCGATGTCGTTGGGCGGATTCGAGTTCGAGCTGTAGAGGACCTGATTGGGTCCCGGCGTGATGCAGAGCGCCTGCGGCGACCCGACATTGGTGATCTGCGTCTTGTAGGTTCCGTTGCTGTCGAACACCTGGATGCGCTTGTTCTGGGGATCGGCGACGTAGACGTTGCCCTGGGCATCGACCGCGATCGCGCGGGCGGTGCCGAACTGGCCGGGCTCGGTGCCTTTCGAGCCCCAGGACTTGATGAACACGCCGTTCTTGTCGAACTTGGCGACTCGCTGGTTGCCGACGCCGTCGGCGACGTAGATGTTGCCGGCGCCGTCCCAGGCGACGTCGGTCGGGCGGTTGAAGACGTCGGTCGGCGCCCCGGCGCCGGCGACCTGGCCGGCCGCGGGAGCCGCCGGCGGCGCGCACCGGGACCGTAACGGCCTCCGGTTTGCGCCCGAGAATCATCACGACCCGGCCCTCCGGATCGAACTTGATGACCGTAGTTCGTCATCTGGTCGACGATCCAGATGTTGTCCTGCGGATCGATGCGCACCTGCTGGGCGAACACGAAGGCGTAGCTGTCCTTGCCGATCTCGCGGACGAACTTGCCGTTGCGATCGAACTGGAACAGCCGCGAGCCGCCATGGACGAAGCCGCGGGCGGCACCGATGGTGAGGGTCGGATGGCCGGTGCGGGTATAGACGAAGATATCGCCCTTGGAATTCGTCGCGACCCCCGCGGCCTCGCCGAGATAGATGTCGTCGGGAAGCGACAGGGGATTGGCGGCAGAATCAAAGGCGATCTCGGGCACCTGGGCGGCGGCCGGCAGCGCGCCAAGGAAGGTCGCGGCCAGCAAGAGCGGCAAAAGGCGTTTCATGTTGGAATGTCCTCCTGGATTTCTGTTGTGGCCTTATTGCGCGGCCTTCTTCATCGCCTGCGGCTGCAGGATCAGCTTCTGCACCCGCCACGATTCGATTTCGCCGACGACGATCTCATCGGGGTTGCGGCAATCCATCATGTGGACGACCTGGAAGCCGCCGAACTCCTTGCTGGCGTGGCCGAACTTGCCGATGATGGTGCCGTCCAGCTCCATCTTGTAGATCTCGCCGGTGATCGCCCAGGACCCCGGCATGTTGCCGTTCGGATTGGAGTTGGAAGCGAACAGGTACTGATGCGGGCCCGACGACACGCAGGCGGTCCAGCCGACGCCGACCTGGTCGTAGATCGCCTTCGGCTTGAGGTTGTTGTCGAGCACCTGGTAGCGGAAGTTGGTGCGATCGGCGACATAGACATTGCCCTGCCGGTCGACCTGCGAGGCCGTGCGGCAGGTTGAACTCGCCGGGTTCCTTGCCGGCCTTTTCGCTGCCGGCCTGGGCGAGGAAGCGTCCGTCCTTGTCGAACTTCACGACGCGGTTGTTGCAGTAGCCGTCGGACACGAAGATGTTGCCCTGCGGGTCCCAGCCGACGTCGGTCGGGCGGCAGAAAATGTACTTCTGCGCGGGCTTGTTGGGGCCGGTGGGCGTCGCGACGACGCCGTCGACGGCCGGCGGCCGGCGGCCGAGCACCATCAGGACCTTGCCCTCGGGGCTGAACTTGGTGACCATGTTGGTCCCCTCGTCGACCGTCCAGATGTTGTCCTGCGGGATCGACGCGCACCGAATGCGCGAATTCGAAGCCGTAATAGCCCTTGCCGATTTCCTTCAGGAAGTTGCCGTTCTGGTCGAACTCGAACAGGCGGGTGGTGGCGCTGCGGTGGTAGACGAAGATGTGCCCCTTCGAATTGGTCGCGACGGCCACGGATTCGCCGAGATACTCGCCCGGCGGCAGCTTGAGGAAATTCGGCACCGAGGTGTACGGAATTTCCGGCACGTTCTGGGCCTTGGCCTTTTGCTGGGCCAGGGCGGGAGCGGCACACAGCACCAAGGCCGCGGCAGACAGGTACGCGAGACTGCGTTTCATGGAGTTCCTCCCGAAAAATTGTGATGAATTCGCTCATTTGGCGGTGGCACCGGCCGAAATCTATGCCAATAGTCCGCCGGCCTCAACCGAAACGAGACCACGCGACACAAAAAGTCTCGGATCGGCTGGGCACGCCGGAACCCGGCGGGTCGGCGGGAGCATCACGCGTTATTCAATGTGCTTGTCGTGGCTTTCGCGCTAAAGTGTTGCAGTGGCGACGCGAAACAGGCAGTCTGCGTCGGCGCTGTCTTTAATTAACAGGCTTGGAGAATCTTGATGTCTATCGGAACTGTGAAATGGTTCAACGCCACCAAGGGCTACGGCTTCATTCAGCCGCAAGGTGGCGGCCAAGACGTGTTCGTCCACATCTCGGCCGTAGAGCGCGCAGGCCTCAGCACCCTCAATGAAGGCCAGCAGGTCGAGTACGAGGTCGTCAGCAATCGCGGCAAGTCGTCCGCAGAAAACCTCAAAGTCAAATGAGGCCTTGCGGGCGCATCGAGCGAACAGACCGGGTCGCCGTCTCAAGCTGCCGCTTGCCGTGGCGACCCCGATCCTGCGAGCGCACCGCTTACTTCGTTCCTCGCGCCGTCGATGGAACCGCGGCCCAATAGCTACATCAGCTTGAGCCGCGCCACTTGGGCGCATTCATCCGACACCTTGAAATAGCGCGCCACCGCGTCACGTCCGAGGACGAACGGATGCGACTCTCCGGGCTTGCGCCCGGCGAGAATCTTTATCTTGGTGACGGCATTGTCGAATTCCGAGTGGTTCGACATCAATATGTCGGCGTTCGCGGCGGCGGCCAGCGCCGCCATTTTGCGCTGCGAATTGATGTAGGTGTCGAAGTGCGGCACGTCGTTGGGGAAGTTGAACGCGGTGCCGCCGGAATAGGCCACCATCAGCGGCATCCCGTTATCCCGGACTTGAAACAGCATCGAAACCGTCCCCGCCGTGTGGCCGGGCGTGAGCACGAGGGTTACGCTCGCGTCGCCGAGCGTGACCTTCTGGCCGTCGGTCGCCACGATGTCGCGCTTGGGCTTTCCGTGCGGGTATTGATTGACTGATTTTTCTATCGAATCCCAATCCGGGCCACCCATGACGATGCGCGAGCCGAAGCGGTCCTGCATCAGCTTGGCGCCGCCGACGTGGTCGCCATGGGCATGGGAGATGATGACGTATTTCACCGCGGCAGGATCGAGACCGAGCTTGCGCAGGCCGGCGACGATCGCGTCCTCGGACGCGTAATCATAGAGCGTGTCGATCAGGATGATTCCCTCGCTCGTCGTCAGCGCCCAGGACGAATGATACTTGGTGCCGACGAAGTAGAGATTGTCGAACACCTTGGCCGGTTCGGTGAACCAGGTCTCCCGGGCGGGCGGCGCGGGCGGCGCCACGTCGGCGCCCGGCCCGGTCTGCGGCGCCACGCAGACGCGCGCCAGGGTTCCGGTGAAATCGAATCCCGCCGCCGCCTTGGCCGCCGCCAGATGGGCCTCGATCGCGTTTGCGGCCGGCTGCGCCGATGCCGCCGTGACGCCCAGCCCGGCCACGACAATGACCGCTGCACGAATATCGAATGCACGAATATCGAATTTCATCGCCGTCTCCCGAACTCGCGTCGCACGATCGCTATGAAGCGCCGGCCGGCATCCAGCGGCGCGCTGCCTCGGGAGGTTGAACCGGCAGTAGACCGCGGTCAAGACAAGTGAAACCGGAAAAGCAAGACGGGACCATCGCCCTGCCGATCCGATCAGCTTGAAGTGGCCGGCGGGGTCCGATGCGGGATTAAAAGCTTGCTTGCTGCCTTGAAATCCAGCTCAGCCACCCCATATAAAAGGTAAGCAGTTTTCTCACATTGTTGATCGCTAGGCGCCGTCTTCGCGGCGATCATGGTCACATGGCGAGGTCCGGCGCTTTGCGCGCATCGATGTTGCGCAAGGGAGGGCCTAATCATGAAATACGACCGCTCAGTTCCTCTCGACTGTATCGCGTTCGCTGAACCGTCGCCGGACGAAAATAACAGCCTCACCAAGCAAGATTGGTCCGCGGCCGAATCAAAGGCCGAGCGGATCGGTCATCACTTGATCCGCGGGGCCGCGAGCGAGAGGCCGACGGCGGCGCCGCGCCTTCTTCCGCAGCGAACAGGCGGGCAGCGGTTCGGTCCGCTGACGTGCTGTCTGGCGGCCTTTTTCGTGATCGCAGGTCCGCTTCGAGCCGCAAGTCAACCCGAGTCGCGACCGGCGCCGGCGCCATTCTTCCAACAGGGATCGAAGCTGGTCGGCACATTCGCGGCTGGACTCGGCGAGCAAGGTTGGTCCGTCGCGCTGTCCGCCGACAGCAACACCGCCATCGTGGGCGGGCTTGCCGACAACAAGATCACCGGGGCGGCGTGGGTCTACACACGCAGCGGCGGCGTCTGGGCACAGCAGGGCGACAAGCTGGTCGGCACCGGTGCAGTTGGAAGCGCCGCCCAGGGTTTCTCCGTCGCGCTGTCCGAGGATGGCAACGCCGCGATCATAGGAGGGCCTTTCGACAACGGGAGGACCGGAGCGATGTGGGTCTTCACCCGCAGTGGTGGAGTTTGGACCCAGCAGGGCAACAAACTGGTCGGAACTGGCGCGGTCGGAAACGCCCGGCAGGGCGTCTCCATCGCACTGTCGGCCGACGGCAGCACCGCCGTGGTGGGCGGGCCGGCCGACAACGCGGACACCGGGGCGGCATGGGTCTTCATTCGCAACGGCGGAGTTTGGATACAGCAGGGCAACAAATTGGTCGGCACCGGTGCGGTCGGAAGCGCCGGCCAAGGCGTCTCCGTCGCGCTGTCCACCGATGGCAACACCGCCATCGTGGGCGGGCTTGCCGACAACAAGACGACCGGGGCAGCGTGGGTCTACCGCCGCAACGGCAATGCCTGGACCCAGCAGGGCAACAAGCTCGTCGGCACCGGTGCGGTCGGGGCCGCCTCGCAAGGCTTTTCCGTCGCGCTGTCCGGCGATGGCAGCACCGCCATCATGGGCGGGCCGCGGGACCACGCGGACACCGGGGCGGCATGGGTCTTTGCCCGTAGCGGCGATGTCTGGACCCAGCAGGGTAACAAGCTGGTCGGCACCGGTGCGGTGGGGGCCGCCTCGCAAGGCTCCTCCGTCGCGCTATCCGGCGATGGCAGCGTCGCCATCATGGGCGGGGTTGAAGACAACTCTTACATCGGGGCGGCATGGATCTTTATCCGCGGCCGCGGCGTCTGGAACCAGCAGGGCAGCAAGCTGGTCGGCACCGATGCGATTGGAAATGCCAGGCAAGGTCATTCTGTCGCGCTGTCCGGCGATGGCAGCACCGCCATGGTGGGCGGGCTCGGCGACGACAGGGTGACCGGGGCGGCGTGGGTCTTCACGCGCGGCAGCGGTGTCTGGATCACTCCTCCCAAATACCTGAGTGACTGAGGGTCATTCGCGCCTCAGCCCCGAGGAGGTGCTGTGGGGCTTGGCGCGAATAGAAGCCAAAAGGCGCCCAAGGGCTTGAGGGCTTGCGGGTAATCGCCGACGGGCGACCGGCATAGACCAACGCGTAAAGGCCGCAAACAGTAATATTATACCATAATGGATCAGAATACGTGATCTTCGTCGCTTTTGGTAAATAGATGCAAATCTACAACACCAAGATAAATTCCAATTTGTCATTGGTGCGGATCAATTCATCGCTGGAATACGCTTGCATTGGTTGGTAGTGCTCTAAAGTGGGGCTTGGGGGCGTCGACAATGCACAGGCGCGGCTATTTTTGCTTTGGCCTCAGGCGCTTAGTGGGCATGGCCGGGCTCGGCGCAGCGGTTGTCCTGGCCACCACGATGATCGAGACGCCGCGCCCGGCCCAGGCTCTGCCGAGTTTTGCCCGCCAGACCGGACAGCCCTGCGGGACGTGCCACACCGATTTCCCCGCGCTGACCCCGTTCGGCCGGCGGTTCAAGCTGCTTGGCTATACGACCGGCGGCGGCAAATTCCGCACCACGCCGTGGCTGGGCGCCGAAGATTTCAGGGCCGCGGCGGACCGGCTGCGCGGCTTCGTCAAGGCGCCGGACTCCGGCCAGGAGGAAGCCGACAAGGTCTGGGTGCCGCCCGTCTCGATGATGGCGATCACCGGCTATACCCACACGCAGGCGCCGCTGACCCCGCCGAGCGCGCCTTACAGCACCAACGAGAATTGGGTGCTTTCGCCGGTCAGCGGATTCTGGGGCGGGGCGGTCACCGACCACATCGGCGCCTTCGCGCAAGTCACCTACAACGCGCCGGGCCCCGGCGGCTTCGGCGATCCGTTCGGGCACACCTGGACCTGGGACAACACCGACGTCCGCTACGCCGATGAGACGATGATCGGCAACGTCAGCGTGATCTACGGCATCACCGCCAACAACAATCCCACGGTCCAGGACGTCTGGAACACGACGCCGGCGTGGACCTTCCCCTACGTCGCCTCGACCATTGCCGGGTCGCCCGGGACCCACACGCTCATCGATGGGACGTTCGCCGCCCATGTCGGTGGCGTCGGGGCCTACACCTACATCAACGACATGCTTTATCTTGAAGCGACCGTCTACAAGACGCTCGATTTCAAGCAGCAGAACGCGGTCGGCACCGATCCCTTCGGCGCACCCGGCCTGTTCGACGGCGCCGCGCCCTATTGGCGCGCCGCCTTCGAGCCGCGTTGGGGCAACCATTCCCTGATGGTCGGCACGTTCGGAATGATGGCCAATGTTCATCCCTGGATCGATTCGTCCTTCACGCTGGGAACGACCGGGACTGTTCCGCAGACTGACAAATACACCGACGCCGGCTTCGATACGCAATATCAGTATCAGGGCGACAATTACTGGGTGACCCTGCGCGGCAGCTATATTCGCGAGTACCAGAATCTGGCTGCGAGCTTTGCGAACGGGTTCTCTTCCAATCAAAACGACCAACTCAGCACGCTACGCCTGCAGGCCTCGGTCGCCCTCGGCGGCGACAACAGATGGGTGCTCACCGGTCAGTACTTCGACACCGAAGGCACCCCGGATCCCCTTCTCTATGCGGGCCTCGCGAGCGGCATCAGCCCGAACAGCAACGGCTGGATCGGCGAACTCGCCTACATCCCGTTCGGCGTCAGTCCGGCGCCAGGCTGGCCGTGGTTCAACGCGCGCATCGCGCTCGACTACATCGTCTACGAAAAGTTCGATGGCACCAAGTTGGGTGCCAGCGGCAACAACACGTTGTTCCTGAGTTTCTGGCTGGCCATGTAGGGCCGCTGCGCACGAACATGGAGGGGGCTGCCATGAAAAAGCTACTGTTCGCAGGTGCAGCGATATTGTCACCGCTCATCGCGGCGCCGGCCTTCGCTGCCGACTTGGCGATACTGGCGGCGCCGGTGCCGGTTTTCAGCTGGACGAGTTGCTTCCTGGGCGCACATATCGGCGGCGCCTGGGCCCAGGACAGTTTCACCGACCCGGCCGCTCTCGTCGAGAACTCGATCCTGGGCACGGTCGTGCCACCAGGGGCCACCGTCGGCGTCACCTCGAACGGTCTCGTCATCGGCGGCCAGATGGGCTGTGACTACCAGTTCGGATTCTCTCCCTGGGTGCTGGGGGTCGAGGGCGCGGCTTCCGGGGCAAATCTGCGCGGCAACTCGAGTGTCGCCCTCCCTCTCGGCGGCCCCGGCGACATCGCGACCCTCACGTCAAAGACGGACTTCCTTCCGAGCGCAACCGCGCGTCTCGGCTACGCCTTGGGCAACTGGCTCTTCTACGCCAGGGCCGGCGGCGCGTGGGCCGGCAACAAGTACAGCATAACCGGCACGTTCGTGCCCACGGCGACGCCCTTCGGCTTCGAGGCGGTAGACAACCGCTTCGGGTGGACCGCGGGCGCCGGCGTGGAATGGGCCTTCGCGCAGGTTTGGTCGGCGAGGCTCGAATACGACTACCTCGACCTCGGCCATCGCAGCGCGCTGTTGAGCGACGCCATAAACGGGTTTTCCGGCGTGATGAGCGCCAATCAAAGCGTTCAGACCGTCAAACTCGGCGTGAGTTTTCACATGTGGGCAGGACAGTAGGCCGGGTTTCTCGACAGGGGTGACGCGACGACAGAGTGCTCGGGCCATGACACCAAACGGAAGGCGCGGAGGCCGCATCATGAAAGTCATCAGCCTGCAATCGGCGCTGCTAACGGCAATGCTCGCAATTGCTTTCGTCGCGGCGGGTCAAGCGGCTACGGGGAACAGGTCGACGGCTCCGCGGGGAGGCGGCGGATCCAAGGTCGAATATTGCAAGGACTGCCATGGCCTGTCAGGCCAAGGTTATCGTGGGTATCTCATCATGCCGCAACTCGCCGGCCAGCAACCCGAGTACATCGAGAATCAGTTGCAAAATTTTGCCGAGCGCAGTCGGGACAGAGATATCTTCATAAACATGTCAAGGGTGCATGGCCTCAGCCCGGAGATGCGTTCGGCCGTGGCCGCGCATTTCAGGGGTCTCGATCCTCCGCCTGTTGGAGGCGGCCCGAGGAACCTTGTCGCTACGGGGCAAAAAATCTTCGAGGAGGGACTCCCGGAGGCCAATGTTCCCGCATGTTCGGCCTGCCATGGTCCCGACGCCAAGGGTCAGGCCACAATTCCCCGCTTGGCCGGTCAGCTCTATCCCTACACCGTGAAACAATTGTCGGGTTGGTCCAAGGAGCGGGGTCAGGCTGCGGCGAAAGACGATACCACAGCCGTCATGACTTCGATTTCGCATAACCTCACTCCGCCACAAATCGACGCCATCGCAGCCTACCTCAGTTATTTGAAATAGCTCCCGGGTTGGAATTCGCTGAAGGACCAAGAAGTCGTGAAAGCTCAGAACATGAGACGCATCAGGCTGACAATGGCTGTCATCGCGATTGCATCCTCCGCCGGCGCCTCGTTGGCCGGCGACGTGGAGACCGTGAGCCGAAATTGCACTTGGTGCCACGGAGCGCTGGGGCGCGGCTATTCGACCGCGCCGCGATTGGCCGGACAGAGGCACGAGTACATCATGAACCAGCTCTATGATTTCCGCACGCACGCGCGGGACAACCCGTTTTCACAACAATACATGTGGGGAGCCACGGCAAATCTCGGTCCCCAGACGGCGCGCGACCTCGCCACTTATTTTTCAACTCTTCCTCCCACGCCGGCCAATGATGGAGAACGGGCGCTCGCGGAGATCGGACGGGACATATATCTGGAAGGGATTCCGGAATACGACATCGCCTCCTGCGCCGCCTGTCACGGCCCCAATGGAGAGGGCGTCGGACAAATTCCCCGTCTCGGAGGCCTGTCGTATTCCTACTTGAAGCGGAGGCTCGCGCAGTGGGGTGAGGGATATCACGTGGCCGCAGAACCGCCGATGCCTCGCATTGCCAGCCGATTGGCCCCGAATCAAATCGCGGCTCTCGCGTCATACCTCAGTTTCATCCAGTAGAGGCCGATCATGAAGGTCTTCAGCTCGAGAATGGCGCTGCATACGGCGGTCCTGATTGCCTTCTCCCCAGTGGCTCACGCGCAGGACAAGGCGGCTGTTTCGCAACAGGAGCTCCAGGCCAAGATCGACTATTGCAAGACCTGCCACGGTTTCTCCGGCCAGGGCTATCGCGGATTCTATCCGATGCCGCGGCTTGCCGGGCAGCAGACCGAGTACATCGAGAACCAGCTGAATGCCTTTATCGAGCGCAGGCGGCAGAACCCGGTCATGTTCAACGTGGCGCACGTTCTCAATCCGGCAATGCTGAAGGCTCTCGCCACGTATTTCAAGGATCTCAACCCCAAGCCCCTTGGGGGTGCCCCAAGGGAACTCGTGGCGGCGGGGAAAAAAATCTATGAAGAAGGGGTCCCCGGCACCGACGTTCCTCCCTGCGCTTCCTGTCACGGGACAGAGGCCAAAGGCGACGGGGCATTTCCTCGTTTGGCAGGTCAGCTCCATGACTACATCTTCAGGAAATTGACAAACTGGGACAAAGAGCGAGGGCAGGATCCGGCCAAGCCGGACACATCGGCGATCATGGAACCGATTGCGCACGGCCTGACCGAGCCCCAGATTTCAGCCGTCGCGGCCTATCTCAGTTATCTGGAGAAATGACTGCTTGCACCTTCGCGCGCGGGCGGGCGGGCGTCGCGTGGGCGTCGTACGCGCTCGTCGGCCCAATGAGGGCGAAGGCGAGCCCTGTCGAACCCTTGTCCGCCTGAAATGCAGGCCCGATATCCAGGATGGGCGGCCGGGCGGACCTCGCAATAAAAATCCCGCCCGGCAGCGCCGGGCGGGACCATTTCGTGAGCAAGCCTCGGCGATCCGCTCAGTGCGCGAGCGGATCGGGGCGCAGCTGGAAGTGCACCGCCATCGGCTTCATGCCCTTGCCGCCTTCCTGCAGCCACGGCACGCGGTCGCCGCTCGAGGTCCACAAGCCGCGGCCTTTCCAGCCGGCGTTGGGATCGTCGATGCGGCCGTCGAGGCCCTTGGCGTAGAAGCCGGTCGGGTACGGCACCTTCAGGGTGATCATCTTGCCGTCCTTGAGGGCGACGAGGCCGTCATTGAGGTTCGCCGGTCGACACCGGCACGTCCTCGCCGAGGCCGAAGGTGTTGTGCTGGTCGACCCAGGAGTAGTAGCTCGACTTCCGCGCTGTTCTCGCCGATGCCCTCGAAGCCCGGACCCGGATACTGGTAGAACGACCAGCCCTCGGGGCAGTGGTTGCCGGTCGCGGTCGGGCCGTTGAGCGGGCCCTTGCACTTGCGCCGGTCGAAGCTGCCGATATGGCCGCTCGCGAGCGACACCCACACCACGCCCTTGCTGTCGATATCGCCGCCGCGCGGGCCGAAGCCCGGCATCGGGACGTTGTAGATTTCGGCGAGCGCGGTCTCTGGCCGGATCGGGGCCCGGATCGATCCGCACGATCGAGCCGGGGCTCGCGCGCAGCGTCCCCCACACCGAGCCGTCGGCCGGGCTCACCATCACCGCGTAGAACACCTGGGCGATCCGCTTGTCCTTGGTCGGGATCGACCGGCTGGTTGGGCTCGACATAGTCGTCGCGCTTGCCGTTGCCGTTGGTGTCGAGGATGAGCGGCGTCCAGCCCTGCGCCTTCACCGCATCGCCGGTCTCGTCGAACAGCTTGGTGTTGAACCAGCCGACCGCCCCGGTGCCGCCGCCGCTCGAGGCCCACAGCGTGTCGTTGGCGTCCTTGGCGAAGTTCAGGTGGTGGGTGGTGAAGCAGGTGTCGACGAAGGTGTACTTCATCGTCTTCGGATCGAGCATCGCGAGCTGGCGATGGCTCTCCGCCAGCGGGAACAGCCTTGGCCGAGGGATGATCGGAGCCCTTCTTGCAGAAGGCGGGGTTCTCCGACGCCGCGCACCGCGGCGGCGAGCCACATCCGGCCCTTCCCGTCGATCATGGAGTTGTGGTTGTTGATCTTGGTGTCCCAGATCTGCTCGTCGCCCCAATAGGCGGAGGGCTGCAGCGGCTTGAGCATGGCGGCGTGGCCGGGTCCGAGCGACATCGGCATGTTCACGTCGCGCACCGGCGCCTTGAAGATTTCGACGCTGTTGGTCACCGGGTTCGAGGATCGGGATGCGGTCGGTGGAGTATTCGGGCTGCCCGAACACCGGGCCGTAGCCGTTGACCGTCGGGTTGCGCTTGTCCGACGACGACGAGATCGTGGAGATAGTGCTTCTCGTCGGACCAGTCCCAGGTGGTGACGACGACGTTGCGCTCGACGCCGGACGGGCCGCGTTCGGCTTGGCGAACGGCAGTTCGCCCTTGGCGATCCGGTCGGTCCAGTCGCCGAAATACTTGTACGGCGCGCCGCCGAGCTGGCCGGCCAGGATGTTGACCATGAGCTCGCCCGCCTGCCCGGACTGGGTGCGGCGGATCCAGGCGTCCTCGCCGGTCTTGAAGTCGCCGAACGCCTTCGGGATGGTGCGGGTCGCCGCCTGGCCGAGCTGATGGCAGCCGACGCAGCCGTTGTTCTTCATCAGGTTGAGCCAGTCGGCTGGCCTTGACATTGGCCGGAATGTCGCTCTTGCCGCCGAACTGGTCGGCGCCCGGAATCTTGAGCATCGAATACCAGTAGATCGCCGGATAGTACTGCGCCGCCGCGGCGTCGTTGGGCGCCGGCACGGCGGTGAGATTGAGCTGCTTGCCGGGCTCGGAATCGACCTTCGGCGAATTGACGAGGCCATAGCCGCGCACCCACACCTTGTACTTGCCCTTCGGCAGGTCCGGCACGCACGTAGCGGCCCTGATCGTCGGTGACCACGCTGCGCGTGAACCGGGTCGGCAGATCGTTGGTCTCCGCGATGACCCACACGCCGGCCTCGGGGCCGTTCGGTCCGCTGACCACGCCGCCGATGTCGTCATTGTCGATCGCGACCGCCGTCTGGGCGCCCGCCTGCAGCGGCGCCAGCCAGGCGGCGAGACCGACCGCGGCTACCGTGCTCAGATAAAATCGTTTCGGATGCATATCCGACTCCTCTGTTTCTCCCGCTGGCTCCCCGACTCGGCCCGTTGCGAGCTCGTTTCGGAGGCGGGGCGCAGATTGGCACGCAATCGGCCCGCAATCCATGGACATTCGAGCGACATTCGGCGATTGCCACCCGCGCGACGGTTCGCCGCGGTCTTCAAGCGCGATCCGATCAAGTTCGATCGGGTCGCGCTCTAATCTCTTTGATTTTGAGCATGATCTTGTCCGAAACGTCTGCAACTTTTCGGGATCAGCTAGGGCTGCCCGACGAGCGAGCGGAACAGCACCACGATCCCGCCGCGGTCGTCATTGCGCACATAGGTGAGCCCATGGGCGCGCATCAGGCCGCGCTCGTCGAGGCCGCCCGACGCGCCGCTCGCCACCAGCATCTCGGCGCGGAAGTCGTCGTAGGAGAACGGCTTTCCGGCCAGCCGGCAGACCACCTTGAAGTCGCACGCGACCGGCCCGGGAATCGCGGCGATGCGCGCCGCATCCTGCCGCGCCGCCTCGGCATTGGCGTAATATTGCGCGCGATAGCCGGGGTCGAACAGCACCAGCGCCGACTCGATGCGCAGCGTGGCGACCAGCCGGGCCACCACTACCAGCGTGATGACGGCGCGCGCCGCGCGTCTCGCCGTGGCGACGCCCGAACGCGGTCTGTCCGGCGCGATCGAAGGCGAGGCCGAGCCCGATGGCGGTGGCGATGACGAGATCGAACTGGGCATTGTCGAGGATCGCCTCGCCGCTCCACTGCAGCATGTAGACGACGAACGACACCCCGACATGGATCATGGTGAACTGCGCGGCGCGGTTCTTCGGCTCGGCCGCGACCCAGATCGCCCACAGCACGAGCGCCGGCAGGATCCATTGCAGCCGCCCGAGGCCGTTCACCGCTCGCATGAGTATGGGACGGCCGCGAGGTCAGGAGATTGGCGAGAAACACGTCGCCGTAGAGCGCCACGCAGATCAGCGAGTCCCGCCGCCGCCGCACCGGCTCCGGCGATCGCAGGGCCACAGCGCGCGCCGCCAGTCATGGATCGCGAGCCACAGCAGCGCCGTCACCGGCACCGCGACGATGTTGTGCTTGTAGAATCCCACCGCGGCCATGGCGAGGACCGGCGGCACCGCAGATCGGCCGCGCGCATCGCGGGCCAGGAACCAGGCGAGCGCGGCGACCATCAGCGCATGGCCGACCAGCTGGGGATCGTTCATGCCGACGAAGCGCGTGAACGAGCGCGCCATCACCGCGACGTACCACAGCCCGCCGACGGCCGCCCCGGCGCGCCCGCCGCCGAGTTGCCGCGATCACCCTGGCGATCAGGCCGCCGAGCGCGACGACCGCGAGCAGCGACAGCGCCCGTCCGACATAGAGCGCGTCGACGCCCGTCACCTTGGCGATCATGCCGACGACGTAGAACGACAGCGGCGGGTAATTGTTGACGATCAGGGTGTCGGTCGCAGGGTAGAGCGGCGGCCGCGCCCATGGCGGCGTCGGCATGATAGGCGTTCCAGCCTTCGTTCTGCGCGATCTCGATCGGGAAGCCGGCGCGCCAGACCGGCCACACCATGAAATAGACGGCGAGCAGCGCCAGCAGCGCGATCTGCGCCCTGACATCGAAGCGGCCCAGGAATCGGATCACCGCCCGCCCCCGGTGACCCGATCGAGCGCGCGCAGCACCTCCGCGGCATCCGGAACCGTCCCCTTGCCGCCGACGATGGCGATCGGACCGGAGCCGAGCGGACCGGTCAGGCCGGGCTCGCTGCCGACGAAGATTCCGACCAGCGGCACGCCGAGCGCCGCCGCCACATGGAGCAGCCCGGTGTCGACCCCGACCACCATCGCCGCGCCGGCGATCAGCGCCGCCACCTCATCGAGCGGCCGGCGCTCCGGGACCTCGCCGCATCCCAATGCGGCGACGATCTCGTCGCTGCGCCCGCGCTCCGCCTGCGGCCCCCCATGGCAGCACGATGTCGAGACCGCGCTCGACCAGCGCGCGCGCCACCGCGAGCCAGTTCGATTGCGGCCATTCCTTGCCGACCCGCGCGGTCCCGTGGATCAGCAACGCGTAGGCGTTGCGGGCGTTGCCGGCGATGCGATGCGCGGTCGAGCCCGAAATCGATCTGCGGCTGCGGCTCGTAGCCGAGCGCGCGGCCGGTCAGCATGCGGTTGCGCGGAATGGCGTGGCAGCGCCATTCCACCCGGTGGCGCACGTCGTAGAACACCGACGCGAGCGGCTCGCGGATGCTCGCGGCGTCGTAGCCGTGGCGGACGCCGCGCGCCGCCTTGGCGATCAACGCCGTGCGCAGCAGGCCCTGGCTGTCGACGACGGCATCGTAGCGCCGCTCCCGGATCGCCCGGCGGAACCGGCCGATCTCGGACCAGGTCTCCGGCCGGTGCAATTGCAACCGCCAGCGGCGCGAGGCGACCGGGATCACCTCGTCGACGCCGGGATGAAGGCGGGCGAGCGGCGCATAGGGCTCCTCGACCACCCAGGACAGGCGCGCGTCGGGCAGCCGCCGCCGTGCATCGGTGACCGCCGGCATGTGGTGGACGACGTCGCCGAGCGAAGAGGTCTTGATGAACAGAATTTCGGCCATGATCGCGTGCGGCGGGCCCCTAACCCATTGTAAACACGCAGGACTTGTTTACATCTTGACGATGCGCGGCAGCTGCCCGGCGAGACCGCCGGCCGACCACCTGCGCGCCGCGCGGCGCTTCGTCTCCGGGCCATACACACACCGTGCCGCTAACTTGAAATTTACCCGCCGCGCGATACTTGCGGCAAAGCCGAGCCAGCATCATGACGGTCCTCGTTACCGGCGGCGCCGGATACATCGGAAGCCACATGGTCCATGCCCTCGCCGACGCCGGGGAGCGCGTGGTGGTGCTGGACAATCTCTCCACCGGCTTCGACTGGGCCGTCGCCAAGGGCGTGCCGCTCGTCGTCGGCGACACCGGCGACCAGCCGCTGGTCTCCCGCCTCATCGCCGAGCACGAGGTCAGCGAGATCATCCATTTCGCGGCCTCGATCGTGGTTCCGGACTCGGTCGCCGATCCGCTCGGCTACTACCGCAACAACACCTCGAACTCGCGCAGCCTCATCGAATGCGCGGTGAAGGGCGGCGTGAAGCGGTTCATCTTCTCCTCGACCGCGGCGGTCTACGGCGATCCCGCGACCATACCGATCGGCGAGGACGGCCCGACCTGCCCGATGTCGCCCTACGGCTCCTCCAAGCTGATGACCGAGATCATGCTGCGCGACGCCGGGATCGCCCACGGCCTCGACTCCGTGATCCTGCGCTACTTCAACGTCGCCGGCGCCGACCCGCAGCTGCGCACCGGCCAGTCGACCGCGGGCGCCACCCATCTCATCAAGGTCGCGGTCGAGTGCGCGCTCGGCAAGCGCAGCAAGATCGACGTCTTACGGCACCGACTACCCGACCCCCGACGGCACCTGTCTGCGCGACTACATCCACGTCACCGATCTCGTCCGCGCCCATTCGGATGCGCTCGCCTATCTGCGCGCGGGCGGCCGGCCGGTGACGCTCAACTGCGGCTACGGCCACGGCTTCTCGGTGCTCGAGGTGATCGATACGGTCAAGCGGGTGTCGGGCGTCGATTTCCGCGTCGACCATGCCGCCGCGACGCCCCGGCGATCCGGCGCGGATCGTGGCGAAATCCGACCGCATCCGCGAGACGCTCGGCTGGCGGCCGCAATTCGACGACCTCGCGACCATCGTCGGCCATGCGCTGGCCTGGGAGCGCACCCTGCCGCGCGGGACGGGGCGCGCTCGGACGGGCCGCCCCGCGCCGCGCGCGCCGACGGCGTCCCGCGCCGCGCAAGCGCGCCGCAGTCATGCATTGACGGGAGCACCCCTTCCGTTTAATCGGCAGGCCGTGGCGGCGATCCCCTTTTCGCCCCCGGGCGTGCCGGCCCGCTCCTTTTCAACCCCGATAAAGAAGATCCCTCATGAGCGCAGACGCCTACGTCATTCCGCCGCCGCCGCAGGCGGCCCTCGCCATTGCCGGCAGCGACAAGCTGTTCCCGGTGCGCCGGATCTGGTGCGTCGGCCGCAACTATCTCGAGCACATCAAGGAGATGGGGCAGGACGAGCGCGAGCCGCCGTTCTTCTTTGCCAAGCCCGCCGACGCCATCGTGCCGGACGGCTCGACGGTGCCCTACCCGCCGCTCACCAAGGACCTCCATCACGAGGTCGAGCTCGTGGTCGCGCTCAAGGGCGGCGGCCGCAACCTCAAGGCGGTCGACCGCCAACGACCTGATCTGGGGCTACGGCGTCGGCATCGACCTCACCCGCCGCGACCTCCAGATCGCCTCGCGTGACATCAAGCGCCCGTGGGAGATCGGCAAGGCGTTCGACGGCTCTGCGCCCTGCGGCCCGCTGCGGCCGGCCTCCGAGACCGGTCATCCCGACGAAGGGCCGCATCACGCTCAAATGCAACGGCAAGCTCCGCCAGGACGGCGACCTCGCGCAGATGATCTGGAACGTGCCCGGAGGTGATCGAGAAGCTGTCCGAGATGGTCGCGCTCGCGCCCGGCGACATCATCATGACCGGCACGCCGTCAGGCGTCGCCGCGACCGTCGCCGGCGACAAGCTCGAATGCGAGGTCGAGGGCGTCGGCAAGCTGACGGTGACGATGGGGCCGATGTTGAAGTGAGGCGGGTTCTTCGTCGCAAGATCTCTTCACGACCTCGTCCTGAGGAGCCCGCGAAAGCGGGCGTCTCGAAGGACGGCCACGGGCGCAGCATTCGGGGCCATCCTTCGAGACGCCGCGCTCCGCGCGGCTCCTCAGGATGAGGTCGGTGAAGGATTGTCACTTCGCCGACAAAAACTCCCGCACCGCCTTCGTGAATTCCGCCGGTCGGTCGAAGATTCGAGATGTGCCCTGCGCCCTCGAGCTCGACATAGCGTGAACCTGGCAGCCGCGCCTGCATGTCCTTCATCGCCGCGGGCGTGACGCCGTCTTTGCTGCCGGCGATGAAGAGCAGGGCCGGGCGCTTCGCCGAGGCGATCTTCGTGTTGTAGTCGTGGTCGGCGAGCGCCGCCGCGCAGCCGATGAAGCCGTTGACCGGGGTCGACAGAATCATCGCGCGCACCTTCTCCACATGCGCCGGCTTCGCCGCCAAGTCTCGGGCGGGAACCAGCGCGCGAGGGTCGAATTCGACCAGCGCCGCGACACCGCCCTTCTCGGCCGTGGCGATCCGCTCCGCCCATTGCTGGGAGGTCGTCGCGGTCGACATGCACGGTGAATTGCAGATGACCACGCGGTCGACGCGGTCAGGATGAAGCTCGGCGAGTGCCGCCGCGGTCGCCCCGCCCATCGACAGGCCGACGAAGTGGGTGCGCTCGATCTTGAGGGCATCGAGCAGCGCCAGCGCATCGGCGACGAGCTGCGGATAGGTGTAGCGGCCGGCCGGCACGTCCGTTCCGCCGTGGCCGCGCTGATCGTAGCGCAGGATGCGGTAGGTGCCTTTGAAGTCGGCGGCCTGCGGATCCCACATGGTGAGATCGGTGGCGAGCGAGTTCGAGAACATGATGAAGGGCGCACCGTCCGGCCCCTCGATCTCGTAGTTGAAGGTGATGCCGTTCGCCTTTGTCCGCATGGTCTGATGCTTTCGACTGGCTGTTGTGCTGACCGCTGAGAGCGCAGGATCAATGGCGCAGCAGCACCCGCGCGGTCAACCCGCGACGCGCGACATCGCGGCTTTCGCCCCCGTCGGTCCGGCTTCGCGGGAGAACCTCATCGCATAGAACTGCGCATAACGTCCGCCGCGCGCCATGAGATCGCCATGGCTCCCGGATTTCGACGATCATGCCCTTCTCGATGACGTGGATGACGTTCGCCTGGGTGATGGTGTGCAGGCGATGCGCGATCACGAGGGTGGTGCGGCCCTTGATGAGCTTGTCCATGGCCTCCTGGACGTAGCGTTCGGATTCGCCATCGAGCGCCGCGGTCGGCTCGTCGAGGAGGATGATCGGCGCGTTGCGGATCAGCGCGCGGGCGATGGCGATGCGCTGGCGCTGGCCGCCGGAGAGCTGGGTGCCATGCTCGCCGACCGGCGTGTCGTAGCCCAGCGGAAACTGCGACACGAACTCGTCGGCATGGGCGGCGCGCGCCGCGGCGATGATATCGGCCTCGCTCGCATCGAGGCGGCCGAGCGCGATGTTCTGGCGGATGGTGCCGCGGAACAGGAACACGTCCTGGCCGACATAGGCGATGTTGCGCCGAATCGATTCCGTCCGACACCGCATCGTAGTTCTGGCCGTCGAGACGGATCGCACCGCGCTCCGGCAGATAGAGCGCGAGCACCAGGTTGAAGATCGTCGACTTGCCGCCGCCGGACGGACCGACGAAGGCGGTGACCTCGCCGGGCTCGGCGAGAACGACACGCCGCGCAGCACCGGCTGCGCCGGGGCGGTAGGAGAACGTCGACGTCGGCGAATTCGATGGCGCCGCGCGAAACCTCGACGTCGGGCTTCGGCCGGGCCGGCGTGCTGTCGGGAAGGTCGAGAATGTCGAACAGCACCTGCACGCCGGCGAGGCTGTTGTGCAGGTCGATGTTGAGCCGCGCGATCCGCTTCGCCGGCTCGTAGGCGAGCAGGAACGCGGCGATGAACGAGACGAACACGCCGGGCGCGGCCTTGAGCACCAGCACGCTGTAGCCGGCATAGAGGAACACGATGCCGACCGCGATGCCGCCGAGCGCCTCCATCAACGGGGTCGCGCGGTTCGACACCCGGGCGAGCTTGTTCGAGGCGGCCTCGACCCGGTCGACGCTCGCATCAACCCGCGCCCGCATGACGGACTCGAGGTTGAACGCCTTGATGATGCGGAAGCCCTGGATGGTCTCCTGCATGGCTTCCAGGATTTCGGCGCCGCCGCCATACTGCGTGAGCGCGATCGAGCGCACCCGCTTGATGAGCTTGCGCACGCCGAACACCGCCGGCGGCATCACCACGATGCCGATCAGCGACAGGAACGGCGCCTGGTAGACCATCACCGCGACGAGGCCGATGAGCGAGAGCAGATCGCGCCCGAGCGCATTGATCAACAGGTTGAGCACCTGCGCCGCCGATCCCGCGCCGAACGTGATCCGCGCGGCGAATTCGGAGGAATGGCGGTCGGCATAGAAGGCGATGTTCTGCGCCAGCAGCTTGTCGAACATCCGCTTCTGGTTCTCGGCGACGATGTGATTGGCGATGCGCGCCAGCGTGACCGCCTGGCCGTAGCTCGCGAGCCCCTTGACGGCGAAGATGACGATCATCGCCACGGCGACGACGGCGACGCCGTCGAAGCTGCGATAGACATAGGCCTGGTCGATGCCGCGGCCGAACAAGAGGGCCGGCAGGGCGGTGCAGGCGGCGCCGACCGCCATGAAGGCGAGCGAAAGGCCATAGCGCCGCCAATGGGCGCGGCCATGCTCGATCAACAACCGGCGAATCAACGTCGCCGGGCCCTTCGGGTCGGCAAACAGACGGCGTTTCAGACCATCGAGCATCGGCGACCGGCGCGTGATCGAGGCGCCCCCGCGCCCACCTGCTCACGGCTCTAGCGGACCGCGCACATGTTGTCCACGCGCGGGCCGACGCCGCCCGGCAATCGGGCCTGGCACGCCATGCGGTGCTTCCGGTTTCACCGGTCGCCGATGCGGTGGAACGCCGAGCCGGCGCAACATGCCGATGGATGGGGAGAAGCATTCGGTAACCGGCGGCGAAATGCTCCAGGCGCAGCCAGGGCGCCCCGCGCGGAAGCGCCGAAATTGAGCTTTTCGTCGATCTCCAGCGGCTGTCCGCGCCAGATCAGGTATCCGCCGAATCCCAGCGTCGCGGCGATCGCCGCGTACAGAACGACCAGCGCCGGCGGGAAGGTGACCGCCATCACCATGGCCGCGAAGCCGCCCAGCCGCAGCCCCGCGACCGCCGGCGATCACCGCGACCAGCGAAACCGTGCGGCTCTGTCGCGTGGTGCGCGGAAATCCCGAGCACCGCGAATGCGATGACCCCGAACGCCAGCGGATAGAGCGGAGCGATGATCCGCTCGTGCAGCTCGACGCGGAACTGGCCCGGCGAGTTCTTGAAGCGCGTTGTCGTCCGGCCTTCGGAAACAACAATTCCCAGACGTATTTCTCGCGCAAGCCGATCACGCACCTGCGGCGCCGGCGCGAGCCGCGTCAGATCGAATGCGTACTGGTCGAACACCACGATGGTCGGATCGCGCTCCTTGAGACGGCGGCGCTCGACATTGCCGTCGCGCATCACCAGGAACGTGCCTTCCGGCCCGTTGCACGATCTGGCCGTATTCCGCGACGATGGTCGCGCGCTCCTCGCGGTTGCGGGAATTGTCGATGAAGATGCCGCGGAACTGGTTCTCGCTGACGCGGTCGCGGATGTGGAAGATCAGCCCGTGCTCGACCGAGGTGAACGCGCCGGGCCGCACGACGTTGGCGACGACGTCGGTCCTCACCTTCGTGACCGCCTCGTTCATCTCGCGCTGCAGCAGCGGCGCGAGATAGGCGCTGATGAAGCCGACGAAGACCGCGACCACGACGCAGGCCACAGCACCGGCCGACAGACCCGCCGCGGCGAGATGCCGGCCGCGTTCATCACCACGAGTTCGGAGTCGCCGTTGAGCTTGGTGAGCGCGTAGCACACCGCGATCATGATCGCGATCGGCGCGATCACCAGCATCAGGATCGGCACCAGCAGGCCGGTGATGCGCAGGAAGACCAGGATGGTCTGGCCCTGATTGGTGATGATGTCGATCTGCTTCAGGATCTGGGTGATCCAGATCACCGCGGTGAGGTTGAGCAGAACGAGCACGAAGGCACCGAAAATGGTGCGGAAGACGTAACGGTCGATCGAGCCCATCATTCGTGTTGCCGCCCGCGCCAGTGGCGCGGCCCGCACGGACGTTTCCGTGGATCAGGCACTCCACTGCCTCAACGAGTAAGCAGACTGACCCATCCCAACATCCGGGAACCAAATGCTGGAGTCAGTCCATTGAGATTGCCCCCCGATCGAGCGCCACCGTTCCGTCGAATCGAACGCCGCCACTCCTTCGGAGCTTGATCCTGATTTTCGGACAAGATCATGTTAAATCAAAGACTTCAGAGCGCGATCCGATTCGATCTGAACGCTGGCACTCCAGGTCGCGCTATTCTTACCCCCCATGCCGCCCCGTGTCATCGCCCCATGTCATCGCCCCATCTCATCGGCTCGACGCGAGCGGAATCCCGGCGGCCCCTGCCCCCTTCGGCAGGCGAGCGCGCCGGCAGCGGGAAAATGGTGCAAGGAGGGACCAGAGCGCTCCACCAACCCGGTGCGGCCTTACAAAAGGTGCCCTGTCCCGGATTTGCAACTTATGTAGGAATTGACGCTGATCGGCTCGCGCGAATCCGTCTACCTTCGCCGGCCGCGGCGCTTGCTGGTGGAATTGAGGGCGCTCTCGAGCGGATCGGCATTCTTGATTGTGCGCGCATCCCGCCTGACCTCGAGACAGGACAACAGTTCGACATAACTCGCCGGACCGCCGCTGTTCTCCAAGGCGACACATTCGGTCTTGTCGGACGCCTGGTACTTGGACCAGTTCTGCTTCAGCGTATCCAGTGCGGTGGTCTCGTCGGCCAGACAGGATTCCTTGTTGCGCCCGGCCACGACGGAACCGCTCCCGGCAGCTTCGCAACTCGTTCCGACCTTCAGTGTCGGCGGACCGGCTACGTGGACGCGCGCGACCCTCGCAGCATCTGCTCCGGCTCCGGCGGCACAAAGCGCGGCGACGACGCAGGTCGTCCAGAAGGCGCGAGCAATCATGGCGATCGTTCCCGTTCGGCCCGTGGTGAGATCCGCCGATCAGCGCGCGCGAAGTCGGGCAGCAGTATCGTGCGGAACATGGAGAAGAAGAACAAAAAATGCGACATATACGTAGCCGGTGCAAAGCAAAATCACAAACAGGGGCCGCAAGAGGGGCCGCCGATCGGGGGGCCGGGACGACATGGTTTCTTCCCGCCCGATGCCGACCGGCACTGCGGCCGGATTGTGGGCGCACGGACCGGGCCCTTCTCGGCGGAGAAGAAACGACGGCGCGCGCAGAACGCCCGACGGACCATGGTCGCAGTCGAGAGCAACGCCCCGACACCTGGATAACGCCCCGTAGCCGGCACGGCTCTCGGGGCCGGCCCTGCGGGACCAGTTCCTGAAACGCCAGCATTCAGATTCAATCGGACGACGCTCCGACGGCTGTGACGCCGCTTATGGTGTCTCGTACGAAAAATCGGCGGCTGCTCAGCCTCATCGAGCGGAGGGCCGGCAGCTACCCCCGCGATGACTTGTCGCTGACCTGTCGCTGACCGGTCGCTGACTTGGCACTCACCTCGGCGCGGACACCACCTGGATCTTCGCCATCATGCCCCCGTCCTCGTGGTCGAGAATGTGGCAGTGGAACACGAACGCGCCGAGCTGGGAGAACGGGATGTCCACCAGCACCGGCGTCATCGGGCACAGCCCGGTGCGCCACTGGAGGATGGTGCAATAGCCGTTCTGGTTGGCGACCGTGGCGGGATCGGGCGTCGCGATCGGGAGCGGAACGTTGTCTTCCATGATGCCGGCGCCGAGTTTCGGGTTGATCGGACTGGCCATCAGCG
This sequence comes from uncultured Alphaproteobacteria bacterium, assembly GCA_963795865.1. Lineage (GTDB taxonomy): Bacteria > Pseudomonadota > Alphaproteobacteria > Rhizobiales > Xanthobacteraceae > JAJPKK01. The sequence goes on along the minus strand of CAWCJX010000021.1, from coordinate 7,031 downwards.
AGCCCGGTGCGGCGACAGGCTGGACGAAACGAAACTTGGTCTGATGGATGTGGAAGTTGTGATTCTCGGTGGCGAGATTCACCAGTTCCCAGATTTCATGCGCCGGCGTCTGGCCGGGGCCGAGCGGCAGGCAGACCGTGGTGACCGATGGGTCGAACGCCGTGACAGGAACTTGCGTGCCCGGGACGACGATCCCGTTCTGGTCGACCTCCTCGTAACCGAGGCCGAACTGGCTGTCAGGATTGGAAGGGTCGACCAGTCCGTAGAAGATCCGCCGACGATGACCGGCGGGAAGCGCATTGCAGTTGGGCGGCGGCGGTGCCGGCTTCGCATAGGGAACGCGGGCAAAGAAGATGCCGCTCGGCAGGGTGGACTTCAGCGCATCGCCACGCACCAGGAGGGCGAATGCGGTGAGAAAACGCGGGCCGGTCTGGTTGAAGTCGACCTTGGCGAGGTCGACGGCGGGCCAAGCGTCGCCGGCCGGGCCGGTCGTGATGCCGATGGTCTTGAAGGTGCCTGTTGCGCCCCTCGGCGGGGCGACGACATTGCCGTTGGCGTCGCGATAGGTCACCCAAAGCTCGGCCCGCGAACTCGGCATCATCACGAATTCGCTGATGCAGACCGGCACCGTGGTGATGCCGCTGGGCGGCGTCGGCGGGCAGGCCACGACCTTGAATCGCCCGCCGGAGACCTCGATCATGGTTCCGGGCGCGGTCGATGGCGGCACATCGATGCTGACGCCGTCCACCGACACCAGTTGGGTGATCATCGGCATCCCGGTGGCGTCGTTGGTCAGTTGCAGATCGTAGGTGAGGTTCGCGCCGGCATTGGTCAGCCGCCAGATTTCGCCGTCCGGTGCGGTGATCGGGATGGTGGGAAACTGCTGGCCGCTGACGGTGAGGAACCACGTTCCGCCGGTGTAATCATTGTCGCCGACGCTGTTGGTGCCGGGACAGGAGCCTTGCCGCATTTCGGCGGGAGTGGCCGGCAACTGGGTGCAGAAGGTGGGGTCCTCCTGGTTCAGCACCGTGCCGTCCGGGACGGCGGCGCTTCCGTTGGCGAACATGTATGTGCCTCCGGCCAGCACCTGCATGTCCTTGAGGACGAGGTAGCGCACGTTGGATTCCGGAAACGGCGCGCCGCGCACGTCGCCGAACGCGTAGTCGCCGACATTGCCGACGGTAATGATCCCGGCCATGCCGCCCGATACCTGGTTCACCGCAATGCCGTGCACATGCGGGTGAAACCAGAAGGAGCCGGAAGGATGGTTGAAGGGAATGTCGATCCGATATTCCGCGGGGCCGACGACGACCGAGCCGTGCTGGTGCGCTCCATCCGGCTGCGGTGTGCCATTCGCCGGGTTATAGATATCCACGAAGATGTCGTCGCCGAAGGTCGGATCGCTCAACGTCGGCGCCCGCGCCTGAACGACCAGCCCATGGGTATGGATATTGGTCGGATTCAACGGCAGATTGATCCCATCTGACGCATTTGCGAGCGTCACCTGATCGATCGGCGGGAGCTGGTTGACGAACCGAAACTTCAGTTGGTCGCCTTTCTGCAGAGCCAGCCGGATGCCGCCGTAATAGGGCGTGATCCGCAAACCGAGGCGAACCGGGGCCTTTCCAAAATCATAGATTCCACCTATGTTTATTAACAGTCGCAAACCGCGGCAAACCGCCGCATTAGCCGCGATCCTTGGTCCATCTTTGGTCGGAGCACATCACCCATGGCCGGCAAGGTCAAGCACGCGAATCTCACGAGTTCGCACCGCCCGCAGCCGATTGAAGCGCGGACGCCAGGCGCATTGGCAAGCCCTGGGGCCCGGCAAGACGCACCTTGGCTGGCAGTGCCGGAAAGGCGAAAAGGCCGGTCGCTGGGTATTGCGGCGCTACATCGGCGACAACAAGTACCGCTCGTTGACGCTGGGCCGGGCCGACGACGCGGCGGAGGCCGACGGCGTCAACGTGCTTAGCTTTGAGCAGGCCGACGCCGCCGCGCGCGCGGCGGTGGGTAGCCCGATCGCCAAGGTTCACCGGCTGACGGTGCGGCAGGCGTGGGCCAACTACGCGGAACACAAGCGCGCCCAGGGTCAGTCGGCTGAGGGTCGGGGCGCGGCTCAAATTCTGCCCACCCTGGGCGACCTGGTGGTGGAGGAATTGACGGCGGAGATACTGCGCCGCTGGCTGGCGACCCTGGCGGCGACCCCAGCGCAGACCCGTCCCAAGGGGGGGCAGCCGCAATACAAGGCGGCCCCGGCCACCGACGAAGAGGTGCGTCGCCGCCGCGCCAGCACCAACCGGGTGCTGGCCATGCTAAAGGCCGCGCTTAACCACGCGTTTGACGAAGGCCACGTGGCCAACCGCGATGCCTGGGGCCGCAAACTCAAGCCGTTCCGCGATGTGGAAATGGCGCGGGTGCGCTACCTCTCGATTGCGGAGGCCCAGCGGCTGCTCAACGCGAGCGACGCCGACTTCCGCCCGCTGGTGCGGGCCGCGCTGGAAACCGGCTGCCGCTACGGCGAGCTGACGCGGCTGGAGGTGCAAGACTTCAACCCCGACGCCGGCAAAGTGGCCGTCCGCAAGTCGAAGTGCGGCAAGCCCCGCCATGTAGTGTTGACGGAGCAGGGCGCCGACTTCTTCAAGCAACACTGTGCCGGCCGCGCCGGCGATGACTTGATGTTCCGGACTGCCAACGGGGTGCCGTGGAAAAAGTCGAACCAAGGCCGCCCGATGCGCTCGGCCTGTGGCCATGCCGGCATTGCGCCCGCGGACGGCTTTCATCAGCTGCGCCACACCTGGGCCAGCCTCGCCGTCATGGCCGGGGTGCCACTGATGGTGGTCGCCCGCAATCTGGGGCACGTCAACACCAGCATGGTGGAGAAACACTACGGGCATTTGAGCGAGAGCTACGTTACAGAAGCGATCCGGGCCGGTGCACCGCGCTACGGCGCCGAACCAACCAACGGGGTTGTCCCGCTGCGGTAGGGCCCCGCGCCAAACCTGGGCTAACGGTTGTTTTCCGGAGATTGGCGTCATGGAGGCTGCTCCAGGACGACTGACCGTATCTGCCGATCCGTCTCAATGCCGCCGCGCCCACCGTTCACTTCGCTTGCCCCGGCCCAAGCTTTTTCCGCCCCGTTGGCCCACAAGCTTTCCCGATGCAACGGCGGCGTCGTTCTTCGGTTTGATGGGGTTCTCAATCTCGCCCATCGCGATCTTTGCCGCCATGACGGCGGCGCCGATCACGTCGGCGGGGCGCTTCTTGCCTTGGGGCCTCGGGTCATTCTTCAAGCTTTCTTGGCGCCGATGATTTTTGTCGGCTTTTCTTTCACATCGGTGGTTGAATCATCAGAAAAGCGGATCACGGTCGACTTCTTGCCGCTTTCCCAAGTGAGTATCTGTACAAGCCCGAGATTTACATAGAATTCGATGCCCGAAGTATGCGTGCACTTTGCCCATTGCGCCATTGGTAAGCTCCCCAATTAATCTCCTGTCGGATAGCCAATCGGTGGAAAACGTCAAGTGAGCTCAATTTCAAACTGAGACACCACCGGCCGCCGCTGCGGTTCGATGTGCCATGCCGCGAGGCCAAGCTCACCAGCAAAGGCGGGGGCGCCCGCCCGGCATCAGGTTCCTTGCAGGATGTCGGCCTCGAAATCGGGCGGATGGCGCGTCACCTCTTTCCCGGCGGCATCTTGGTCGAGCAGAAGCCCTGGGAGCATCCCGCGGCTTGGCGCGCCTACTGTCCGTCGGCCGACACGCCGACAGAGCCGTGCAGGATCATGCGGTTGCCCCGGCTGTGATATGAGCCGTCACACCGACCGTCACACGTACGCTTGGCATCGGCCGGCGGCAGGCCGTTGGTGCGCCGTTCCGTGCGGGGCGGTGAACGATGCCCCGACCAGTCCATGGCGTCGGCAGGCGTGCGTAAGCCTGCCGGCACCCGCGCCGGCGGCTTCGTGCTGACCCGCCACGAGGCTGCTGGTACATGGCGGCCAGCGACCGGTGCCTTGTGGCGGTTCGTAATCGCGCACGAACTCGAGCATCGAGATCGTAGGCGCCACAGGAACAGGGATCAGGTTCCTCGATAGTGTCCTTATGGTCCAAAGGTCTTGCCGGCAATGATACGGTGGCCCCATGTGCGGCCGCTTCACCCCGCATTACACATGGGGGGGAATGAGCTTCCGTGCAGATTTCCGATGCAAAGCTCCGACGAGCGATCGTCACACACTTATGAAGGGATCGCCAGACCCGAGGATTAATGAATTGCATCATGAGGTTTTGGCGTTGCCCCATTGCACTGAACTCAAACCCTTGTGCGGCTAATTCTCAACAAGCTTGGCTTCTTTTAAAGATCATCAAGCGACGGACAGCCACGAAATCCCAACCAAGCGCTTTCATCCGATCAGTCAATTCTCTACGGAACCGGCTACGCCTACTTGAAATCGTCCGCTGATTGTCGCCAGAGACCAGAGCACCGTGCTTGATCGAAACGTTATCATTACCTGCCCAGACGACGATTTCCTGTTGCACAAGAGGGGACTTCGATTCTGGCCCTTGCTGCACGGCTTCGCAAACGCGCGCCGCAATAGGATTCACATCGAGCTTTGGACTTTTTGGTATTAACTGCCGGTACCTACCTTCATAGCAAGATGCGGTCAACGTCTCCAAGTTGATCTTCCATTCGTGCAAATCCCCACGGGTCGAGCCGAGAACAAATGCCCCGTGCCGTTCGATGGTGAAGGATAGAACCGGCGGGTCCCAGCGCAGATCTTCAGCGCGACACACCTTCCACGGCTCCATGGACGTCTGCTGACCCCCCTGCAACTCGTGCCAACAGCTTTCGAGCAGGCGAAGAACCTTATCGCGTAGGTCTCCTGAAACTGCACCCGATGGAATGCTGTTCAGCTTATTAAATAGGGCAGAAACGTGCGGTGTTTGCTCGCTCATGGACTTGCTCAGTGGGTAGTTTACCATGTTGATTTCTCTCCTGATTTCAATGTGAAACCGCTCGCGGCGAAGTTCGTGACCTCGCGCACGCGCGAAGTTCGCGACTAGGCGCTTACGGCAAGCCGCCGCACATTGCGGTTGACCAGCGATTTGAGAAGATGGGGGCAATAAATCTGCCCTCGACGCCAGGAGTGGGTCAGTCCCGAAAGGGGTTTATGGCGTCATGGCCCATGAAGGGCTTTAATGACTAAAAAGTACCCCCACGCTGCGGGCCCGTCAAATAGATTCGTGACCATGTGCGGACGCTTCACCCAGCATTACACATGGCGGGAAATCCACGACCTGTATGGGCTCGTCGGCGCCGCTCGGAATGTCGAGCCGCGATACAACATCGCCCCGACATCCACCATCGACGTCGTGCTGCGGACCGCTGACGGGCTCGCGCTGGTGCCGATCCGCTGGGGGCTGATTTTGTCGTAGTGGAAGAAGACCGCCACGGACGTGCCCTCAAGCCCTGAGCGCCTTCCGCAAGGTTGGCGCGGGGCCGATCCGAACCGCCCTCTGATTTAACCCGGGATCCCTCGGGCTAAGCCGGGCTAAGCCGCTGCCGGCAATAGCTTCAGGGCTGGGGCCACTGGCGATCGGGTTTTCGTGGCGTCGTAGTGATCCCAGGCCTTTTCATGCACGTAATAAACGAAGGGGGCGATCACGATGCTGAAGGCCGTGAGTCCGGCGGCTGCCGCAAGATCGCGGACGAAGAGATAATTGACGCTAAATTCCGACACCCCGGTCACGACCTCGTAGGTGACCGTCTTGGCCAAAGCCCGACTCACCTTGACGCTCGCGAAATGCGTTCGCCCATTTTCCTCGCCCTCCGCCGCGCCTGGAATCGGCACATGCACCGTGGCCTCGAGCGGATTGGGATGTCGCGCCGAGGCGGGGCCGTAATAGTGCCAAGCCGCTTCATGAGCGAAATAGGCGATGGGGCCGGCGACAAGCGACAAGCTCGACAAGCCCGCCGCGGTCGCCAGCTCGCCGATCACGAAATAATTCGCGCCGAAGTCAACGGTCGTGACCATCACGCGATAGGTGAAGGTCTTGACGACCGCCCGCCACGTGTCGAAGGACTTGGGATCGCCGGAAGCTGGCGCCTCCGCGGAATGCGCTGTTGGGGCGGAGGGTGCCGGCACCGGGGAAGGCGCGATCCGCCGTAGTCTATCCCCCAAGCCGCTCAACATGTCACGGGGAAGCAGGCGCGGCGCCAACACCGCGGCGCCGCCAATCAACAAGCCGGGAACGAGCGCCGCCTCGAAGATCGCCGCGCCCGCCGCGACAGCCCCAAGAGCCGCGACGCTCCCGATGACGCCCGGTCCAAAAACCGACCTGGGATGCCATCCCCTCGCGTCCAAGAAAGACGTCGTCAAAGAGGTTGCCTTGATTTTCTCATGACGCCAGCAACTGCCGCCATTGATCGAGCGCCGGCCTACCTCGTCGACATGCGAGCCCACCAAGCACCTGGAAAGCTCCAGGGTCGCGCCGAGCTGCCCGAGCTACTCGGGACGGGACTGCCGTCTTGGCGAGCCGGCGAGCTTCCCTTGTGGCTGGCGCGTTCGACCAACCCCGCCGCCGCGATGACACCGAACATCGCGACGAGGATCAAGGATGATGTGATGGTGCAAGCCATGATGATCACCTCCTGTTCAAGGCCGGTAAAGTAGCACCGAGCACGATGTGCCGCTATCACCGATCAAGCCGCGTCGTCGTAAAGCCCGCCCACGGCAACGACGGGAAGTTCCCACCGTCTTCCACGCCGGCCCCGCGGGGGGCGCACCCCCTCCGGGGAGACAGGAGAGCGTCGCCGACAAGCCGATGTTCCGGTCGGCGTACAAGCGCAACCGCCGCATCATTCCGGCATCGGGCTATTTCGAATGGAAAAAGATGTCTGGCGGCAAGCAGCCGTATTTCATCAGCGCGGCCTATGATGGCGTGCTCAGCATCGCCGATCTCCGGGACCGATGGCACAGAGCACCCATCCCGGCGAGACCGTGTTGTCCTGCACCATGATCGTCACGGACGCGA
>CAWCJX010000020.1:0-167988 GCA_963795865.1 uncultured Alphaproteobacteria bacterium | reverse complement strand
GATCTTCCAGTTCGCGGCCGCGTCGTAGCTGTGCTCCGCGACCGTGACCAGCCGCTCCGGCTCGTACGGCGCGACGATCTCCCCGAGCGCGGCCAGCGGCAGCGGCCCGGCCGCGCCGCCGGAGCCGTCGATGAACACCAGCCCGTGCCACTCGACAGCCGGCACCTGCCGCAGCGGCCAGGCGGCGGGGTCGAAGCGTTCTGCCGGCGCGTCGCGGAATCCCGGCGCGCCGCGCAGCTCGCCGGACAGTTCGTATGCCCAGTTGTGGTACGGGCAGACGATGGCCTTCCCGGTGGCCGATGAGCCGCAGGGCAGCAGCTCGTGGCCGCGATGCCGGCAGGTGTTGGCGAACGCGTGCACCATGCCGTCCCCGGCGCGGGTGAGTAGCACCCCGCCGCTGCCGATGTCAACCGCGAGCTGCGCGCCAGGGGGCCGGGAGCTGGGCGCCGCGCGCCACGCACATCCAGCCGCCGCCGAGGAAGTTCCGCCGCTCCCACTCGAACACGGCGGGATCGTGTACGCGGCGCGTGGCAGCATCCGGCTTTCCCCGAACGACCGCAGTGCCGCCGCCAGTTCCCCGGGATACGACCGGAGCGGCGGGTAGGCGGGTGAGTGACCTGGACCATCGGCTTGACTGACCATACGTCAAGACTAGGTACCGGCTGAATCACTGTCCAGCCCGTGTATCGCCAACCATCCCGGGCCAACGGCCGTCAGCAGCCGATGTCATTCAGAGCGTGCGGCCACCGCCAACGCCGCCTCCGGTTCCTGGCGATCGTGCGGCTGGCTATCCGGCTCAAGGAGGCTGCCTTGCGCGCTGGATTCCCACGTCAGGCGCGGTGCGCCTGGCCACGATAGCGCGGCCACAGCGTGCAGGCGCTGCTCCAGGCCAGAAAGTTGCTGGATGCTGCGGATCAGAGATTTCTGCTGGTCGCGCTGCCAGCGCTGTCGGTCAGCCGCCCAGGCCCGCAGATAGTTCTCGCACAACTCCGGAGTAATGAGTTGCAAGCGCCCAAGGGACCCTTTCAGTGCGGCGATCCTGCGCGCCCGTTCGGCTGACTCAAGAGCTTCGTCCTGCTCTACCATTCTCAGCACGCGCTCGATAAAGCGCCTTCGCCTAACGAGGAATTTGGAGCCGGATCGTCCGCGCGATTCTCAAAGCGGCGCAGGCGATGGGGCGAAGTTAACGAGGATGAACCGGGGCGGTCTTGCGTCCCGCGCCCGAGTGCGGCAAGCTTACTGGTGGCGCTTTACCAGCGTCGCGGACCTCAGACACTCGCGCGGGACGGTATCATGACGAACAATTGCGTTTCGACGGTTTTCGGCTTGCTCGGCGTTCTCGCCGCGCTGACCTTTCCGGTCACTCCGGGAGGTGCTGCTGAAGCCCAGACCGTCCTCGGCGGCAAGTTGGTGGTTTGTGGGGTATGCCACGGTGTGGACGGATCGCCAAAACTGGAGGGTGTTCCGATCATCTGGGGTCTGCAGGAAAATTATATCCTGAAGCAACTGCATGAATTCCAACGCGGAGACCGCGCCAGCGACACCATGAAGAAGATCGCGGTAAACCTCACCGAGGAAGAGGTGGGGCCCGCAGCGGCTTACTTCGCGACAAAGCAGTGGCCGGGACCCGCGAACGCCTCCTACTCCTCGCCGCCTCCCACAATGGCGATATGCGAGGCTTGTCATCAGCAAAAACTGGTTGGCGGCGTAGCGGCGCCGCGGCTCGCAGGCCAAAAGTACGATTACTTGGTCGAGTCGATGCGCCGCTTTGCGGAAGGCCAGCGAAAAAACAGTCCCGAAATGAGCGGCATCATGCAGGCAATTTCGGCGTCCGAGCGTGAGGCGATGGCGCGTTACATCTCAGGCCTCTGACGCGGGCGCGGCGTAACCTCACCTGGTTGCCAAGCGACGCTACACCGCCATGCCCAAGAGTGTGGATCCAGCTCAGCCCGCGCAAGCGGGGCTGAGGTGTTTGCTCTCAGGGAGTGACCTTTGCAATGAGGTCCCATAGATGTTGCCGCCGTCGACAGCCCGAGGCCACTTCAGGCCGACGGGTCTCTTTTGGGTGAACGCGCCAGATCGGTTTCCTGAACCACCTTATACGAACTCCAAAATCACCGCGTCGACCGCGAGGCTGTCGCCCTTCTTGGCGAACACCGACTTGACGATGCCGTCGCGCTCGGCGCGCAGCACGTTCTCCATCTTCATGGCCTCGACGACGGCGAGCGTCTCGCCGGCCTTGACCTCCTGGCCCGGCGCGACCGCGATCGAGACCACCAGGCCCGGCATCGGGCACAGCAGCTTCTTGCCGATGTCGGCGGCGACCTTGATCGGCATCAGCCGCGCGGCCGCGGCCTCGCTCTCGGTGTAGACGAAGGCCTTCGCCTCGACGCCGCGGTGGGCCAGCAGGAAGCCGTTGGGGATCGGCCGCACCTGCACCGCGACCGGCTCGCCGTCGACGGTGCCGTGCCACACCGGATCGCCCGGCTTCCAGGTCGAGCTCAGGACATGCGGCGGTCTCCTCGCCGGCCTCGCCGACGAAGCGCACGCCGATGCCGCGCGCCTCGCGCGCCACCGCGAGGCGGATCTCGCTCGCCGCCCGAGCCATACCGAGCGGCGGCGCTCGCGCACCACCGCCCGACCGCCCATCTGGCCGGAAATCCGCCGCTTGCGCTCGCCGAGCACGTGGTCGATCGCGGCCGCGACCGCGGCGATGCGCGCGGGCGACGCGCGCCGGCCGGCGCGGTCGGCGCAAAGCCGTCGGGAAATTCCTCGGCGATGAAGCCGGTCGACAGCCGGCCCGTCCTGCCAGCGCGGATGCTGCATCAGCGCCGACAGGAACGGAATGTTGTGGCGGATGCCGTCGATGTAGAAGGCGTCGAGCGCGCGCGCCTGCGCCGCGATCGCCTTGGCGCGGGTGTCGGCGTGGGTGACGAGCTTGGCGATCATCGGATCGTAGTAGATCGAGATTTCGCCGCCCTCGTAGACGCCGGTGTCGTTGCGCACGGTGATGCCGCCGTCGCTGCCCTCGGCCGGCGGGCGGTACTTCACCAGGCGCCCGGTCGAGGGCAGGAAGTTGCGGTAGGGGTCTTCGGCATAGATGCGCGTTTCGACCGCCGAGCCCGTCAGCTTGACGTCGCCCTGCCTGATCGCGAGCTGTCTCGCCGGCGGCGACGCGGATCATCTGCTCGACGAGATCGATGCCGGTGACGAGCTCCGTCACCGGATGCTCGACCTGCAGCCGCGTGTTCATCTCGAGGAAATAGAAGCTCTTGTCCTGGCCGGCGACGAACTCCACGGTGCCGGCGGAATCGTAGCCGACCGCCTTGGCCAGCGCGACCGCCTGCATGCCCATCCGCTCGCGGGTGGCCGGCATCGAGCAGCGGGCTCGGCGACTCCTCGATCACCTTCTGGTTGCGGCGCTGGATCGAGCATTCGCGCTCGCCGAGATAGATGACGTTGCCGTGCTTGTCGCCGAGCACCTGGATCTCGATGTGGCGGGGATCGACGATGAATTTCTCGATGAAGACGCGGTCGTCGCCGAACGACGATTTCGCCTCCGATCGCGCCCGCGCGAAGCCTTCCGCGACCTCGCTGCGGCGAACGGGCGATCCGCATGCCCTTGCCGCCGCCGCCGGCGGAGGCCTTGATCATCACGGGATAGCCGATCTCGTCGGCGATCCTGACCGCCTGGGTGTCGTCCTCGATCACCCCGAGATGGCCGGGGACGGTCGAGACCTTGGCGGCGGCGGCGGCCTTCTTGCTTTCGATCTTGTCGCCCATGGCGGCGATCGCCTTGGGATTGGGGCCGATGAAGACGATGCCCGCCTTGGCCAGCGCGACCGGGAAGGCCTCGCGCTCGGACAGGAAGCCGTAGCCGGGATGCACCGCCTCGGCGCCGCTCGCCCGGCAGGCCGCGACGATCTTGTCGATCACGAGATAGCTCTCGGCGGCCGGCGGCGGCCCGATGTGAATGGCGCTGTCGGCCATCTCCACATGGAGGGCATCCTTGTCGGCGTCGGAATAGACCGCAACCGTCTCGATCCCCATGCGCCGCGCGGTCTTGATGATGCGACAGGCGATTTCGCCGCGATTGGCGATCAAAATGCGCTTGAACATGCGGTCCGAGTACCCCGAAATGCCGGCATATCGGGCTTTGCGGTGTCGGCACGCAATTGTCAATGCGACCTTGGATTGCTCTTGGACGGTGCCCCGCTCCGCGCCAGGCAGCGGCCCGGTACTGCGGAGGCGTCTCCAGGCGCGGAAATGCTGACAGCTTGAGAGGAAGAAAGCAAGTACGCTGCAGGGTGCAACACTATCGCGGGGACGGCCGATGGCGGGGCGCTGGACGGCGCGCGGTAAGCCGAGGCCAAATTGCGCTCAGTGCGCTTTCGACCGCTTCCGGCTAGGGACGTGGGAAACGATCCAGTTCAGGATCTCGGTATCGATGTCGGTTTCGGCGCCACGCGGCGCCCACGACGCCAATGAGGTGGTCGGGGCGAACGCCGCCGGGCGGCGCAGTTCCCCCAGCATGCGGTGGGCGATGGAATTGACAAAGCGGTCATCGGAGAGGCCATTGCGGTCGGGCCGGTGCCGACGATGACGCCGCAGTCCGTGATCCCGGAGCGCTCGATCGCCCTCACCAGGGTCTTGAAATTGCCCTCCGGACCGCTCGGCACGATCCGAAAATGCTCCGGGAACGCCGTACTGATGATCGTTCATGACCCTCACCCCTGTCGGAGCCATGCTTAGCGGTGATGCCTTACCCGCTTGCTAACGGCGTCCACCCGTATGTGTCTGGCCGGGATCGGAAAAGGTTCAATCGCGGCGGGTTCGTGGCCGAACTTTGGTGCCGCCGCCGCGGTCAGGCGAAAAGTCGTGGCGATTTCAAGTGCCAACTGAGGCACTTCATTCCTTCGGGCACGGGCCATGCCGCAAAGAATTTTTTATCCTTAGACGGATATTTCGCCGCCCGGCCGGACCCTCTATATGAGGGCGCGCCCGGGCGCTGGCGCCGGGGTGACGGATTCATGAACATGGAGCCTTGCAATGACGCTGCAGATTGGCGACACCGCGCCTGATTTCGAGGCCGACACGACCGAAGGCCACATCCATTTTCATGACTGGATCGGCAATTCCTGGGTGGTGCTGTTTTCCCACCCCAAGGATTTCACCCCGGTCTGCACCACCGAACTCGGCACCATGGCGCGGCTCAAGCCCGAATTCGACAAGCGCAACGTCAAGATCATCGGCCTCTCGGTCGATCCCGTCGACGAACCACAGCAAGTGGGCGATCGACATCAAGGAGACCCAGGGCTTTGCGCCGAACTACCCGATGATCGGCGACACCGATCTCAAGATCGCCAAGGCCTGGGGCATGCTGCCCGCGGCCGCTTCCGGCGACGCCGCCCAGCGCACCGCGGCCGACAACCAGACCGTGCGCAACGTCTTCATCATCGGGCCGGACAAGAAGATCAAGCTGATCCTGGTCTATCCCATGACCACCGGGCGCAATTTCGACGAGGTGCTGCGCGTCGTCGACTTCGCTGCAGCTCACCGCCAAGCACAAGGTCGCCACGCCCGCGAACTGGAAGCAGGGCGAGGACGTCATCATCGCCGGCTCGGTCAGCGACGACGACGCCAAGAAGATCTATCCGCAGGGCTGGAAGGCGCCGCGGCCCTATCTGCGGATCGTGCCGCAGCCGCGCTGACGGCATTCGCAGGACCTGTTCGCACAAGACTGCTCGCAGCGCAGGCGCGGCCGGCGGCCGCGCCTTTTGCATGCCGCTTGCTTCCCACGTTCTGCTCACCTCTCGCTGGCTCGGACCGCCCCCATGAATGCCGATGACGACGCCGACGCCGACCTGCGCATCCAGGCGATCGCCGCGCAGCAACCGCCCTTCGCGCGGCTGATGGGGTTCGAAGCTCGTCGAGGTCACGCGCGACCGGGTGGTGGCGCGAGATGGTGGTGCGCGAGGAACTGACCAACCGCAATGGCGGCCTGCATGGCGGCGCGGTGATGGGGATCGCCGACAATCTCGGCGGCACCGCCACCTTCCTCAACATGCCGGCGGGCGCCGGCACCACCACGATCGAGAGCAAGACCAACTTCTTCGCCGCCGTGCCGGCGGGCGACACCATCCGCGCCGAATGCACGCCGCTGCATCGCGGCCGCACCACCATGGTATGGCAGACCCGCATCATCCGCAGCGACGGCCGGCTCGCGGCGATCGTCACCCAGACCCAGCTCATCACTGCGCCACGCGGGGGAGCCAGCGCCACGGCTGCTCGCCTCGTTTGAAGCGCCATGCTTGAGAGCAGCGCCAAGTGCCAGGTGTTGAGCCGAGCCGAGGCAGTGGTCCTCACCACCCGTCGTGAAACGCGTCGAAGGCCGCCAGCGCCGCCGCCTTCTCGCGGTCCGTCATGAACGACGCGATGAAGGAGTTCCGCGCGAGCGTCGCGATCTCCGCCTCGGTGAGCGCCAGCGCCTCCTGGACCGCGATGAAGTTCTCGTTCGACGTAGCCGCCGAAATAGGAGGGATCGTCGGAGTTGACGGTCACGAGCAGCCCGTCCCCGAGCATGCGCCGCAGCGGATGCAGCCGCAGATCAGGACACACCTGGAGGCGCTGGTTGGACAGCGGGCAGACCGTCATCGGGAATGCGCTCGCGCACGATGCGGGCGACCAGCGACGGGTCTTCGAGCGCGCGGTTGCCGTGATCGATGCGCCGGACCTGCAGGAGGTCGATCGCCTCGCACACATAGGCGCGTCGGCCCCTCCTCGCCCGCATGCGCCACCGGCACGAACCCCTCGTCGCGCGCCTGCGCATAGACGCGCGCGAATTTCGACGGCGGATTGCCTCGTCTCCGAGGAATTCGAGCCCGACGCCGAAGATGTGCGCCTTGCAGCGGCAGGCCTGCGCCAGCGTGTCGAAGGCCTGTTCCTCGGGCAGGTGCCGCAGAAAGCACATGATCAGCTTGGATGTGATCCCGTACTCCCGCTGCGCGCGGTCGAACGCGTCCGTCAACCCGGACATCACCGTGTCGAAGGCGACGCCGCGCCCGGTATGCCCCTGGGGATCGAAGAACACCTCGACATGCCTCACATTCTGCGCCGCCATCCTGCGTGAGGTAGGCGAAGGCGAGATCGAAGAAATCCTGCCGGGTCCGCAGCACCGACATGCCGGCGTAGTAGAGATCGAGGAAGTCCTGGAGCGAGTTGAACCGATAGGCCGCCCTGACCGCGTCGACGTCGGCATAAGGCAGCGTCACGCCGTTGCGCCGCGGCGAGGTCCATCATCATCTCGGGCTCGAGCGTCCCCTCGATGTGAAGATGCAGCTCCGCCTTCGGCATGGCGGAGATGAAGCGGTGCAGCCGCGCCTGGTCCATGGAGCCCTCTGCGTCCTTGCAACGAATGTGCCTCTTTCACATGGGAACCTCACGCAGACCCGAAAGGGCCCGTCGCATTTCCCCGTTCCCTGCCGCGCAAAACCGACTAGAATGGCTGAACTCAGGACTCCAGGGAGGAAGCCATCATGAGAGATTCGCCGCACGATCACGAGCAGGTAGCGGGCAACGGCCTGCTGCATCGCCGGATGTTCCTGGCGGGCAGCGCAGCCGCGGTGGGCGCGAGCGTCGCGCCGTCCGGGGTCAGCGCCGCGCCGCTGCCGGTCGAGCCGTGGATGAAGCTCCCCGGGCGCGGCTTCAACGGCTACGGGCAGCCCTCGAAGTTCGAAGAGAAGGTCGCGCGCACCTGGGCTTCGGCGCCGGGAACCACCGGCACCGGATCGTCGCGCACGCCGCATCAGCAGCTCAACGGCATGATCACGCCGAGCGGCCTGCATTACGAGCGCTCCCACAGCGGCATTCCCGATATCAATCCCGACGCCCACCGCGTCGTCATCCATGGCCTGGTGAAGCGGCCGCTGGTGTTCACCCTCGACGACCTCGCGCGCTATCCGCTGCAGTCGCGCATCGCCTTCGTCGAATGCGCCGGCAACAGCGGCGCCCTGTTCCAGAAGGAGCCGGCGGCGGCGAATATCCAGGCGATCCACGGCCTGCTGTCGTGCTCGGAATGGACCGGGGTGAAGCTCTCGGTGCTGCTCGAGGAAGCCGGCGTCGATCCCGGCGCGAAATGGGTGCTCGCGGAAGGCGCCGATGCCGCCGGCATGAGCCGCAGCTTCCCGCTGGAAAAGGCGATGGATGACGCCATGATCGCGCTCTACCAGAACGGCGAGCGCGTGCGCCCCTCCAACGGTTATCCGGTGCGGCTGCTGCTGCCCGGCTTCGAAGGCAACATGAACGTCAAATGGCTCCGCCGCATCAAGCTGACGGAGGGGCCGACCATGACCAAGGACGAGACCTCGAAATACACCATCCTGCTGCCGAGCGGAAAAGCCTTGCAATTCGTGTTCCCGCTGGAGGCGAAATCGGTGATCACCCATCCGTCGCCCGGCCTCACCATGCGCGGACCCGGCCTCTACGAGATCTCCGGGCTCGCCTGGTCGGGATACGGCAAGATCGCCAAGGTCGAGGTGTCGGCGGATGGCGGCAAGAGCTGGGGCGTGGCCGCCCTGCAGGAGCCGGTGCTGTCGAAGGCGCTGACGCGGTTCCGCATGCCGTGGCAGTGGGACGGCGCCCCCGTGGTGCTGCAGAGCCGCTCCACCGACGAGACCGGCTACGTCCAGCCGAACCGCACGCAGCTGATCGCGCTGCGCGGCGACCGCGGCAACTTCCACAACAACATGATCACGAGCTGGGGCGTCTCCGACAAGGGCGAGGTGAAGCATGTCTATGCGTAAGCTCATTGCGGCCGGCGCGCTGCTCGCCGCGTGTTCCGCGGCATCGGCGGCCCAGATCGCCCGAATCTCGGAAAGCCGATCTCGCCCGAGGATCTCGCCTCCTGGGACATCAGCATCGGCCCCGACGGCGCCGGGCTGCCGCCCGGCAGCGGCACCGCCAAGCAGGGCGAGGAGGTGTTCGCCGCCAAATGCCAGGCCTGTCACGGCGCCAAGGGCGGCGGCCAGCCGAACGACCGGCTCGCCGGCGGACAGGGGACGCTGGCCGGCGACAAGCCGGCCATCAAGACCGTGGGCAGCTACTGGCCCTACGCGACGACGCTGTTCGACTACGTGCGCCGCGCCATGCCCTATGTCGAGTCGAAGTCGCTCAGCAATGACGAGGTCTATGCGGTCGCCGCCTATATTCTCAACCTCAACGGCGTCATCGGCGACACCGAGGCCATCAATGCGCAGACCCTGCCCAAGGTGAAAATGCCGAACCGCGACGGCTTCATCCCGTTCCATCGCGGCGAGTAGGCAGCCTTCGCCCGCACCGCATCCGCAACCCTCGGCATGGGCGCTATCAGCGCCCGGCCCCTGCCCGCCCCCCGACGCCGCGGCCGAAAATGACGAGTTCAGATCGCGTCTCCCCAAGCGCGCGTCGTTGCGCTCATGGTCCGGCCACCACGGGGATGACCCAGGGGACGACATATTGCTGGATGGCGACCAGCACGCCGAGAACGATGGTCAGCACGATGCTGTGAATGAAGGTGCGTGCGAACACCTTCCCCTCCTGGCCTGCCATTTTGGTCACCGAAAGGCCGGTCGCAATGTTCTGCGGCGATATCATCTTGCCCATGACGCCGCCGGACGAATTGGTGGCGGCGAACAGAATGGGATTGAGATCGAGCTGGCGCGCCGCGACGACCTGCAGATTTCCGAACAGGGCGTTTCCCGACGTGTCGCTTCCCGACAACATGACGGCCGCCCAGCCGAGGAAGGGCGACAGCAGGACGAACAGCGCTCCCGTCGAGGCGACGCCCTTGCCGAGCGTATAGGCGAGGCCGGAGTAGTTCATGAGATAGGCGAGGCCGACGATCAGCATCACCGTGATGACCGCGAGCCAGACCTGGCGGATGGTGTCGCGCACGCAGCTGAAGAACGCGGCGGGCGAGAGCCGGACCAGGAACGCGGTGATGATGGCGGCCAGCAGAATCGCCGTCCCTGACGCCAGCGGCTGGAACACCCACACCGCGTCATAGGGCTTGTCGTTGTAGAGCGTGATCGAAATTGCACGGTGCAGCCCGGGCCAGGGAATGCTCTGTTGCCCGATCGCGAACACCTTGAACGACGTCCACAGGATCACGACCCCGGAGAGGACGACCCACGGCAGCCAGCCTTGCCAGTCCGGTACCGGAGACTCCGGGAGCCGGCCTGCTGCGGGTGAAGCAGCGATCGCGTATTCCGGCGCCGGCGCCGGCCGCCAGATCCGCAGGAACAGAAGCGTCGCGATCAGCGAGCCGAGCGAGGAAAGAACGTCGGTCAGCGAGTAATCCATGAAGTTGGACGAGACGAATTGCGCGATGGCGAAGCTGCCGCCGGCGACCAGCAGCACCGGCCACAGCGCGCGCACCGAACGCCAGCCGCCGCTGAGCGCGATGACATAGAACGGCAGGATGATCGCGATGACCGGCAATTGCCGTCCGATCATGGCGCCGAGCGCCGTCGGCGGCAGGCCGGTGACGGCGCCGAGCACCGTCACCGGAGTGCCGAGCGCGCCGAACGCGACCGGCGCGGTGTTGAAGATCAGCACCAAGACCACGGCTTCGAGGGGCGGAAAGCCCACCAGAATCAGCAGCGAGCTGGTGATCGCCACCGGAGTTCCGAATCCGGCGACGCCCTCGAGCAAGGCGCCGAAACAGAACCCGATCACGACCAGGACGACCCGCCGGTCATTTGGCAGATGGTTGGCCACCCAGTTGCGAAACGCATCGAACCGGCCCGAGTGCACGGCGATGTTGTAGACCAGCAGCGCATTGACGACGATCCACATCACCGGCCAGAGCGCGAAGACGGCGCCGTTGAACACGGCGTTGACCGCCAGACCGACCGGCATCTGCCAGGCGGTGACTGCGATGATCAGGCCGACCAGAAGACCGGCCAGAGCGGCCTGCCATGCGGGACGTCGCAGCACGCCCAGCAGCACCAGCACCGCGACGATCGGCAAGACCGCGACGAGAAACGAAAGGCCGAGGCTGTCCCCCACCGGAGTCAAAAGCTGTCGAAACATTCCCTGCACTCCCCGGCCGCAGATCACGCGGCCATCCCACGCAAATGACCCCAGACGTGATGGCGGCGATGGGCGATCCCGCCTGGGACACTTATCGATTTCCGCTGGTCGAACACCCGCGCCCGGGACTGCGGCAAGCCCCGCCGGCAGGCTCGTCGTTAACCTACATCAACCGCATCGGTATCCGAAAGGGGTTATCGACACCGGCTGACGACGGAAATGGGCGCCTGCAGTCGCCTGCTGCGACGCAGCAACAGCGATCCGCTGCAGGCATTGCTCGCCGTTTCAGCCACAGCCGACTCCGGAGTCCTTCGTCGCGCCGCAAGCCCACGCGCCGCAAGTCCCCTTGACCGCGCGCGTCAAGCACCACCATCGCCCGCATTCGGATGGAACAACTGCTCGCCGTCGATCTTGTAGTCGGCGATGTCCTTCTGCCCTTCCGGCGACACCAGATAATCGATGAACTGCTGGCCAAGCTCCTTCTTCACGTTCGGGTGCTTTTCCGGATTCACCAGCATGACGCCGTACTGGTTGAACATGCGCTTGTCGCCCTCGACCAGGATTTGCAGATCGCCCTTGTTCTTGAAATGAATCCAGGTGCCGCGGTCGGACAGAACGTAAGCCGTTGGCGGCGCCGGCGATGTTGAGCGCGGTGCCCATGCCCTGGCCGATCGACTTGTACCAGGAACCCTTGTCCTTATCGATGTCGATGCCGGAGTCCTTCCAGAGCTGCAGTTCGGCGACATGGGTACCGGAGCGGTCGCCGCGCGAGATGAAGGTCGCCTGCCTGGCCTTGATGGCCTGGAACGCCGCGCCGACGTCTTTCATGCCTTTGATGCCGGCCGGATCGGCCTTCGGTCCGATCAGCACGAAGTCGTTGTACATCACCGGATAGCGCTTCACGCCCTGGCCTTCCGCCAGGAATTTCAATTCCTCCGATCTGGCGTGGACGAAGACCACGTCGGCATCGCCGCGCCGGCCGGTGTCGAGCGCCTGGCCGGTGCCCTGCGCGACGACTTTGACGTCGACGCCGGTCTTCTGCTTGAAGAGCGGCAGCAGGTACTGGAACAGGCCGGAATCCTGCGTCGACGTGGTGGAGGCGACCACGATCGATTTGTCCTGCGCCGAGTGCCGGGTGCGCGGCGAAGACCGCGGCGACGAGCGCGACGGCGACGACGAGATTGCGGCGTGAGAGCATGAATGAATCCTCCGTGAGTCCTGATGAGCGTCAGACCAGCAGTTCGCCGGCGATGAATTGCCTGGCGTCCTGTGTGCGCGGGCGGCGAAAAATTCCTCCGCCGGACCGGTCTCGACCACGCGGCCGCGATGCAGCAGCACGATCTCGCCGCCGATGCGCCTGGCCTGGCCGAGATCATGGGTGGACATCACCACCTTGACGCCGCGCGCGGTGATCGTTCGCACCACGTCCTCGATCGCCTTGGTGGCTTGGGGGTCGAGACTCGCGGTCGGCTCGTCGAGAAACAGCACCGCCGGGTCGCGCGCCAGCGCGCGGGCGAGCGCGAGCCGTTGCTGCTCGCCGCCCGAGAGCCGCCGCGCCGGCCGGCGCTGAAGCCCTCGAGGCCGACCATGGCGAGCAATTCGCAACAGCGCCGTTCGTGTTCGCCGCGCGGCACGCCGGCGACGGCAAGCGCGTAACGGACATTGCCCGCGGTGCTGCGCCGGAGCATGACCGGTCGCTGCAACAGGATCGCGCGTCGCGTCGGCGCGGACGCCTCGCGTCCAGCCCAGGTGACGCGCCCGCGCGAGACCAGGATCAGACCGGTCGCCGCGCGCAGCAGGGTGGATTTTCCCGAGCCGTTCGGTCCGATCACCACGGTCGGCGCTCCGGGCCCGATCGATCAGGGAGACATTGTCGAGGATCGCCACCCCGCCGGCGAGGATTGCAGCTTCGGCGAACCGGATCGGCAAGTCGGAGGCAGGTGCGCGCATCGTCATCCCGCCCAGCGCTCGCCGGCCCGGCGCGCGCCCCAGGCGAGCGCATTGATCGCGATGATGATGAACATCAGCACCATGCCGAGCCCGATCGCGAGCGGCAGATCGCCCTTGGAGGTTTCCAGCGCGATCGCGGTGGTCATGGTACGGGTGAAGCCGTCGATATTGCCGCCGACGATGATGATGGCGCCGACTTCCGCCGCCGCCCTTCCGAACCCCGCCAGGAGCGCCGTCACGAGGGAAAATCGCGCGTCCCACACCAGCGTCGCGACCCGGCGCGCCGGGCCGACATTCATCGCCGCGAGTTCGTCCTGATATTCGACCCACAAGTCTTCGATCGTCTGGCGCGCCAGCGCGGCGATGATCGGCGCAACCAGGATCGTCTGCGCGATCATCATGGCCTGGGGCGTGAACAGGAGGCCCCACGATCCGAGCGGACCGGACCGCGACAGCGACAGGAACACCGCCAGCCCCACCACGACCGGCGGCAGCCCCATCAGCGCATTGAGCACCACGATCACGACCTCGCGGCCGCGGAATCGGGTGAGCGCGATCAGCGCACCGGACGGCACCCCGATCAGCGCGGCGAACAGGACGGCGCTCAGGCTGACGATCAGCGACAACTGCACGATGGCGAACAGCGCAGGGTCGCCGGTGAGCACCAGATGGAGGGCGGAGACGTCTTGCGGCATTGCCATGCGGCCCATTTATCCCAGGGGAATGAAAATTTAGGGGAAGTTCTGCACCAATATAGCTGCCTCGGGCCGGTGGCGGCGGCCGGCGGATTGCGCGCCGGATCAATCGATCGCGTCGCCGGTGGTGATGTGCACGGGCTGATAGCCGCCCTCCGACAGTACGTGCAGGATTTCTTCGCTGTGGGCACGGTCGCGGGCCTCGACGGTGATGTCGAGCTTGGCGCCCTTGGCGGGCACGTCGAGAAACAGCCGGCGGTGGTCGACTTCGAGAATATTGGCGCCCAGCTTGCCCAGAAGCGTCGCAATCGGTCCGAGCACGCCGGGCCGGTCGGCGATGGTAAGCCGAAACGACACGATGCGGTGCTCGCGCTCCAGTTCGCGCACCATGATCGAGGCGAGGATGCGGGGGTCGATATTGCCGCCGCACAGGATCAGCCCGACCTTGCGGTCGCGGAAGCGCTCGGGCGCGGCGAGCATGGCCGCAAGGCCTGCGGCCCCCGCCCCTTCCGCCATGGTCTTCTGCAAAGTGAGGTAGGTGTTCACCGCGCGCTCGAGATGGGCCTCGTCGACCAGGATGATGTCGGAGACGAGTTCGCGCACCACCGGCAGCGTCAGCGCCCCGACGTTCTTGACCGCGATGCCTTCGGCGAGCGTGGGGCCGCCGACCGGGCTGTTCGCCCCGGTGATCGCGTTGCGCATGGACGGATAGAGCGCGGCCTCCACCCCGACGATCTCCACCGCCGGCCGCACCCCGCGCGCGGCGATGGCGTTGCCGGCGATCAGCCCGCCGCCGCCGATGGGCACGACCAGCATGTCGAGGTCGCCGACCTCCTCGAACATTTCGAGCGCGACGGTGCCCTGCCCGGCGATGATGGCGGGATCGTCATAGGGGTGGACCAGGATCAGCGCGTGGTCGCGCGCAATGACGGCGGCGCGGTCCTGGCATTCGCTCAGGGTTTCGCCGTCGAGCACCACCTGGGCGCCATAGGCTTCGGTCGCCTTCACCTTCACGAAGGGTGTCGTCACCGGCATCACGATGGTGGCAGGTATGCCGAGACGCCGGGAATGATAGGCCACCGCCTGGGCATGATTGCCGGCCGACATCGCGATGACGCCGCGGGCGCGCTGCGCCGCCGTGAGCGAGGCCAGCTTGACGTAGGCGCCGCGGTCCTTGAACGAGTTGGTGACCTGCAGGTTTTCGTATTTGACGAACACCTCGGCGCCGGTGAGGGCCGACAGCTTGGGCGCCGGCAGCATCGGGGTGCGCAGAACCGCGCCTGCCAGAGTGCGGCGGGCGGCCTCGACGTCCGCGAGCGTGATCGTCATGCGACTGCTTTCCCTGCGACTTGCCGGCGGCGGCGTCCGTGCCGGCTTAGCATCCATCGATTCCCGGCCGCAATGTCCGCGCGGATGCGTGTCGGCGCGGATGCGGTTCCGTGCGGCCCTTGCGGCACCGGGGTGGCAACCCAACATAATTCGCGATACTGGGACAAGTCAGCCACGAGCCTTTGCAACGCGAAGCGCCCTATCCAGGCAGGCCGGACCGACTTCCTGGAGGGGCGCCGGCAAAGGCCTCCAGTTCGAGCGGACCGGGAGACCGATCATGACCCACCAGGAACCGCGTGCCGGATTTCAAGCCGACGTCCAGCCTCATGCCTATGATCCCATAGCCAACCCCGAACTGTTCGATGGGGTTCTGGCACGGCGCGTGCTCGCTTTCGTGATCGATGTCCTGATCATCACCATCCCGGTCCTGCTGGTCAGCATATTCATCTTCCTGTTCGGGATATTCACGCTCGGGTTCGGCTGGCTGCTGTTCTGGCTCGTCAGTCCGGCCACGGCCGTCTGGGCCATCATCTATTACGGCGTGACCATGGGCAGTCCCGCCTCCGCCACCTATGGGATGCGGGCCTTCGACCTCGAGATCCGGACCTGGTACGGCGGCCCCTGCTATTTCCTGCTCGGAGCGGTGCACGCGATCCTGTTCTGGATATCGGTCTCGGCGCTCACCCCGTTCGTGGTCATCGTCGGCCTCCTCAACGCACGCCGGCGTCTTCTGCACGATTTCCTGCTCGGCACCGTGGTCGTCAATTCCGAGCGGCGCGTCACGCAGATGCGACGCTACGGGCGCTGAGCCCTTCCGACCGCCGGCGCATGCCCCATCGACGGCTGTGGCCGCGCCGGCCACGGTCGCGAAAAATGGGCTTTGACGAATGCCCTCCGGCGCGCAAATCTAGTGGCGGACGGGAGTCGCAACCGCCTCCAGGACACCCCCAGGAACCCGAGCTTGACCCAGCACTCGCGCGATACCCCGCAATTCTACCTGACTGCGCCGTCGCCGTGCCCCTATCTGCCGGGCCAGGAGGAGCGAAAGGTGTTCACGCACCTCGTCGGGCGAGCGCGCGCCCGAGCTCAACAACCTGCTCACCCATGGCGGCTTTCGGCGCAGCCAGTCGATCGCCTACCGCCCGGCCTGCGAGCGTTGCCGCGCCTGCGTGTCGGTGCGCGTGATCGCCGATGAATTCCGCGCCACCCGCCGCATGCGCCGCGTGCTGGAACGCAACCGGGACCTCATCGGCGAGATGCGCGTGGGGGTGCCGACCTCGGAGCAATACTCGGTGTTCCGCGCCTATCTCGATGCCCGCCATTACGACGGCGGCATGGCCGACATGACCGTGCTCGACTACGCCATGATGGTCGAGGACAGCCATGTGCAGACGCGGCTGGTCGAATACCGCCGCGGCGGCCCCGATGCCGGCATCACCGGGCGGGGGGATGGCGAGCTGCTCGCCGTTGCCCTGACCGACGTGCTCAAGGACGGCCTGTCGATGGTCTATTCGTTCTACGAGCCCGAGTTCGGCCACCGCTCGCTCGGCACCTTCATGATCCTCGATCACATCGCCCGCGCGCGGCGCATGGGCCTCGCCTATGTCTATCTCGGCTATTGGGTCCGGGATTCGCGCAAGATGGACTACAAGGGTCGCTTCCTGCCGCAGGAGCGCCTCGCCCCCGAGGGGTGGCTGCGCGCCGAGGCGTGACCGGCCGCATGGTCGCGACGCCAGCGGTCTTGCGAGGCGATGCGAGACGACAGTCATCCGGCCGACCCATCGCCACGACCTCCCGCCTCAATCGATTAAATCCGGTCCTACCGCGGTGCAACGAACTTGTTCGTGACCACACCGTTTACCGAATATCGAATATTCAAACTGTGGGAGTTCGCAAAACTGTAGAACATGTCTGCGATACTCTTGGGCAATATGTTCGCAGACCCGACGGAACTCGAGCCCCCCGCTCCTGCGCTTCCTCGGTCTCTATCGGCACCGGAGAACGGAGATGCACGCCTTCATCAGACGGTTCCTGATGCATTACGGGATTTATCGGCGCTACCCGCTGGGGCGGCTGCCCGCTCTGCGCAATGCGTGGCGCACCGCCCGCGCCCTGATGCGGCTCGATCGACACGCCGGCGGGCGCGGGCCCGGCAAGTCCGGCTTTCTCAAGCCCGGATTCGCGTCGCCGGTCACCCTGATGGGCCGCCGATAACTCACTCGAACTTGTTGCTGCGCGGAAAGCCCTTCGGCGCCAGGCGCCCGGCATCGGCGCGGTTGCCGCGCCAGTCCGCCAGCTCCTTCAGCGTCAGCTTGAACAGGCGGTCGGCGGAGTCCGTCCAGGTCAGCCCGGCCTCGGCCGCGAATGCCTTGAGGTCCGAGAGCCCGCCTTCCTTGTAGCGCTGCAGGCGCACGCCGCGGCCGCGCGTCATTTCCGGCACCTGCTCGAGCGGGAACACGAGCATCTTGCGATTCTCGCCGATGGCGGCCACCAGCTCGCCGTCCGCGACGCTGACGGCGCAGGCCTCGTCGGGCATGGTGACGTTGAGGATCTGCTTACCCTTGCGGGTGTTGGCGATGCATTCGTCCTCGGGGACGATGAAACCCCTGCCCTCACGGCTGGCGACCAGGAATTTGCGCCCGCCCACGAACGGGAACACCGACACCAGGTCGGATTCCTGCTCGATATCGATGAACAGGCGCACCGGCTCGCCATGGCCGCGCCCGCCTGGAAGCTTTCCCGCCTCGATGGTGTAGAAGCGCCCATTGGTGGCGAGGATCAGGCACTTCGATGTGGTCTCCGCCGGCGAACGCGAAGCGCAGGCCGTCATCGCCCTTGAAGGTCACGCCGGCAAGATCGGTCACGGTTCCCTTCAGCGCGCGGATCCAGCCCTTCTGCGACACCACCACGGTGATCGGCTCGCGGATCACCATCGCCTCTTCGATCGCCGCCTCGTCATGGGCGGGGGCCTGGGCGAACGTGCTGCGGCGCTTGCCCAGCGGCGTCTTCGGCCCGAACGTGGTGCGTACCGCCTTGATCTCGTCGCCGAT
Source organism: uncultured Alphaproteobacteria bacterium (assembly GCA_963795865.1). GTDB lineage: Bacteria > Pseudomonadota > Alphaproteobacteria > Rhizobiales > Xanthobacteraceae > JAJPKK01. The sequence goes on along the minus strand of CAWCJX010000020.1, from coordinate 149,894 downwards.
CTTCTTCCACTGGTCCGTTTCCGAGCGCCAGCAGGTCCCGCAGCGACTTGCGTTCGCTGCGCAAATCCTTGTCCTCGCCGCGGATCTCCATCTCCTCCAGCTTGCGCAGATTGCGCAGCCGCATGTTGAGGATGGCGTCGGCCTGGACGTCGCTGAGCTTGAAAGTCCGGATCAGCACCGGCTTGGGCTCGTCCTCGGTGCGGATGATCTTGATCACGCGATCGAGATTGAGATAGGCGACGAGATAGGCGCCCAGCACCTCGAGCCGCTCCTCGATCTGGCGCAGGCGGTGGTTGGTGCGGCGCAGCAGGACATCGCGGCGGTGGTCGAGCCAGGCGCGCAGGACCTCGGCGAGGCCGAGCACCTTGGGCACCTTGCCTTGCACCAGCACGTTCATGTTGAGGGGAATGCGGCTTTCCAGCTCGGTGAGCTTGAACAGCGATTCCATCATCAGCTCGGCATCGACCGTACGCGCCCGCGGCTCGATGACGAGGCGCAGGTCCTCGGCCGATTCGTCGCGGACGTCGGCGACCAGCGGCAGCTTCTTGTCGTTCGATCAGCTCGGCGATCTTCTCGACCAGGCGCGACTTCTGCACCAGCCACGGAATTTCCGTGACGACGACCTGCCAGGTGCCGCGGCCGCGCCTCCTCCTTGGTCCAGCGCGCCCGCACCCGGAACGAGCCGCGCCCGGTGGCATAGGCCTCGGCGATGTCGGCCGGCGGATCGACGATCACGCCGCCGGTCGGGAAGTCCGGGCCGCGGAACGAATTTGACGAGGTTGCGGCTCTTGGCATTGGGATGGTCGATCAGGTGCAGCGCGGCGTCGCACAGCTCGGCGGCATTATGCGGCGGAATCGAGGTCGCCATGCCGACCGCGATGCCCTGCGAGCCGTTGGCGAGCAGATTGGGGAACGCGCCCGGCAGCACCACCGGCTCGTCCTCGGAGCCGTCATAGGTCGGCCGGAAGTCGACGGCGTCCTCGTCGATGCCGTCGATCAGCAGGCGCGCGACCTCGGTGAGGCGCGCCTCGGTGTAGCGCATGGCGGCCGGCATTATCGCCGTCGATATTGCCGAAATTGCCCTGGCCGTCGATCAGCGGATAGCGCTGGGCGAAATCCTGGGCGAGGCGCACCAGGGCGTCGTAGACCGCCTGGTCGCCATGGGGATGGAACTTGCCGATGACGTCGCCGACGACGCGGGCGCATTTCTTGAAAGCGGCGCCGGGATCGAGCCGCAGCAGCCGCATGGCATAGAGCAGCCGGCGGTGGACCGGCTTCAGGCCGTCGCGCGCATCGGGCAAGCGCGCGATGCATGATGGTCGAGAGCGCATAGGCGAGGTAGCGCTCCTCCAGCGCCTCGCGCAGGCGCGATCTCCTGCACGTCGGACGGCTCGGGAATCGTTTTGTCGTTCATGACGACGCGATACCCAATGCGCCCGGTGCAAACAACCGGCGCAGATCGAGTCTATCCTCCTTTACCACCCGGCCAATCTTTCGCTTCCATGAACGCTGGCTGAACGACGCAGCCATCAAACCTTCGAAAAAAGCGTGGTACGTATGAGAAATTGGGGGGGGAACAGCACTGATCGTCCAAAACGACCCGAAGATCAAGGAGGAGTTCATGCGCAAATTTGCTTTGCTGGCAGCATTGGTCGGCGCCATCTTCGTGACTGCCGTCGCCTTGCCCAACGGGCTGACGCCTTGACGTTCAGCAACCCCGCCGGCGTCCTGAGCGCCGCGGCGACCGTCGATGTCGCCCAGCCCGCAGCAGGTGTGGTGGTGCGGGCTGGCGGCGGATGGCTGGGCGGCGGCTACTGGGGCCCGCGCCCCTATTACTACGGCTACTATCGCCCGTGGCCCTATTACGGCTATTACTAGCTACCCCTACGGCTACGCTATCCCTATTGGGGCTGGGGCTGTCGGCGCTGGTGGTGGTAACATGATTAAGCCGCCTGCGAGCGGCCTGACGAAGAGCGCGATCCGCGCGGTCCTCGAGTGCGTCCCGCTTCCACTTTCAGATTTGCAGATGCGCCGGCGGTGGACGCGCGAAAGCTGCCCACCGCCGACGCTGTCGCGTTCCGCACCGCTTGCGATACTTCGTTTCCGACACGCCGCTTGCGACAAACCGCTTGCGACGGCCTTGTGCTGCCTCCGCCGTCCTGCGATTCTCCGCAGGGTCCCATCGGGCGGCGCCAGGGCTCGCCCAGGCGATTCCCGACGACGACGGAGGAATTGATGCGCAAATATGTTTTGCTGGCGGCCGTGGCCGGCGCGATGTTGACGGTTGCCGCCGGATGGCCCACCGGGCCGATGCCATGACTTTCAGCGGCCCGGCCGGCATGAAATCCGCCGCGGCGACGGCTCGATGCGGCACAACCGCTGCAGGTCCGCTGGTGCAACCGACACGGATGCTGGCGCGGCGTCCCTTATTGGCCAGGTCCGCCGTACGGCCTTTATCAAAGCTATCCTTATGTCGGTTATAATCTGGTGCCCGGCGGATATTACTATCACCCGCTGGTTTGGCCGCACGCCTGGGGCTATCGGCCCTGGTAAGGCATCAGGCTACCGTCGATCGTGACCGGCAGCCCATGGTGGTGTTTCTCCACCGACCGCGACCCGACCGGTCAGGTCGTCCAGAACGTGCGCGGGGCTGGGTTCTCGGCCGCCCGCGTCACCGCCGCGATGAAATACTGGCGCGCCTCCGGCAGCGGTTCGCCGCGCGGCTCGAACACATGGCGGGCGAGAAAGAATCCGGTCAGCGCAAATCCGGCATCGAGGGCAGCAGCCGACGGCTCGCCGGGCGCGGCCTCGCCGAGAAAGGCCGGAAGCGCCAGCAGCCGCTCGCGCCAGGGTTCGCCGGCGCTGCGCGAGACCGCGCGTCCCGACTTCGGCGAGACATAGACGAGATCGGCGGCGCTGCCGGTGACCGCACAGGACTCGAGATCGAGACCGAACCCGAGTTCGGCGAGCAAACGCAGCTCGAACCGGGCCACCAGCGCCGCCGCCGGCGCCGGCTTGCCGAGGCGGGCGATGGTGTGGTCGAGCAGGTCGAACACCGGCGCATGGGGATCGCGCTCCGGCAGCAGCCGGCACAGTGCGGCGAGATGGTTGAGGCCGTACAGAGCATGCGCCGCCGACAGGAACGCGGCAGCACGCAGGTCGATCGCTTCGACGACGTAATAGCCGAGATGCTCGTCGAGCCGGGCGCGCCAGGTTGCGCTCACCCGGTTGCCGGCCTGCAACACCGGCTTGAGCCGCGAGCCGGCACCGCCGCGGACGAGACCGAGATGGCGCCCGTGCCCGCGCGTCATCAGTTCGACCACGGCATTGGCCTCGCCATGACGCCGCGTGCCGAGCACGATTCCGATATCGGTCCACTCCACGGTGCTTACCGGCTTCCTGTCAACGAGTGCTGCACACGCTCGATCGCCAACTTCTCCCTCCCCCTTCTTCAGGGGGAGGGTCGGGGTGGGGGTCCGCGGACCCGCCAATGCCGCCGCGCCTGCGGCCTGCGATCCCCTCCCCAACCCTCCCCTTTCAAGGGGAGGGAGACGACCCGACTCATGAATATCACGACGGCCGCAAATCAATCCTTGGGAAACTCGAGGCCCATTTCGCGGTAGCGCTCGGGATCCTCGCTCCAGCCTTCGCGCACCTTGACGAACAGGAAGAGATGCACCGGCTTCTCCAGGATTTCGGCGATGTCCTTGCGCGCCTGGGCGCCGATCGACCTGATCGCCTGGCCGCCCTTGCCGAGCACGATCTTGCGCTGGCTTTCGCGTTCCACATAGATCGTCTGATCGATCCGCACCGAGCCGTCCTTGCGTTCCTGCCACGCTTCGGTTTCGACCGTCGAGTGGTACGGCAATTCCTGGTGCAGCCGCAGATAGATCTTTTCCCGGGTGATTTCGGCCGCCAGCGCGCGCAGCGGCGCATCGGTAATCTGGTCTTCCGGATAGTGCCACGGGCCTTCCGGCACATGGGCGGCGAGCCAGGTCTTGACCTCGCCGACGCCGTCGCCGCCGAGCGCCGAGATCAGGAAGGTCGCGGCGTATCTTGCCCCTTCATTGGCGGCTGCGACGATGGCGAGCAGGCTCGGCTTGGCGACCAGGTCGACCTTGTTGACGATGAGGATTTTCGGCGTCGCGACATCGGCCAGCCTGGCGGCGATCGCGGCCGTCTCGTCGTCGAGACCGCGCTTGGCGTCGACCATCAGGGCGACGACATCGGCGTCATGGGCGCCGCTCCAGGCGGTTGCCACCATGGCGCGGTCGAGACGGCGACGCGGCGAGAAAATACCGGGCGTATCCACGAAAATCAGCTGGGCGTCGCCCTCGATGGCGATGCCCCGCATGATCGCGCGGGTCGTCTGCACCTTCGGGCTGACGATCGTGACCTTGGCGCCGACCAAGGCGTTGACCAGGGTCGATTTGCCGACGTTCGGCGCGCCGATGATGGCGACGAAGCCGCAGCGGCGGCCGGCAGCGGCCACGTCGGACGGGGCGAAAACGGGCGCGCTCATGCGGAGGCTTCCACCCCTTCGCGGGACAGCAGCGCCGCTGCGGCGGCCTGCTCGGCGGCCCGCTTGGAGCGACCGAGCCCCTCCGCCGGCGTCAGTTCCGGCAGCAGCACGGCGACGCGGAATTCCGGATCGTGGTGCGGGCCGGTGCGGGCGATCTCCCGGTAGGACGGCGTCGGCAGGCCGCGCGCCTGCGCCCATTCCTGCAGCGCGGTCTTGGGATCGCGCACCGGGCTTGCCGGCGTGCGCAGGCGCTCGCCCCATAATTGCTCCACCACGGCCACCGCGGACTGGTAGCCGCCGTCGAGAAACACCGCCCCGATCAGGGCTTCGCAGACATCGGCCAGGATCGCGATGCGCTGTCTCCCGCCCGCATTGGCTTCGGAGGCGCCGAGCTTGATGGCGGCGCCGAGGTCGATGCTGCGGGCGACGTCCGCGCAGGTTTCCTTGCGCACGAGATCGGCGAGCCGGCGCGACAATTCGCCCTCGTCGGCATTGGGAAAGCCGCGGAACAGCAGGTCGGACACCACCAGGCCGAGCACGTGGTCGCCGAGAAATTCCAGGCGCTGGTAGCTGTCGACCCGGTTCTTGCCGCTGAGCGCCGAAATGTGGGTCAGGGCGCCGTCCAGCAACGCCTTGTCGGCAAAGGCATAGCCGATCTTCTGTTCGAGTTCGCGCCTGCCGGTTGCCGACTTTCGGCTCATCGCACGATCGTGAACAGCCGGTTCCACCGCACCGACCATGGCCAGCTCCAGATGTGCCAGGCAGCCTCGCCGTCGCCGATCGAGAAGAAGATGATCTGGGCGCGGCCGACGAGATTCTCGAACGGGACATAACCGACCTGGCTCAGCACGCGGCTGTCGGTCGAGTTGTCGCGGTTGTCGCCCATCATGAAGAAGTGGCCGGCCGGCACGTTGTAGACCTGGGTGTTGTCGAGGAAGCCGTTGTCCTGGAGGTCGAGCGTCTCGTAGCTCACCCCGTTGGGCAGCGTCTCGCGCCACCGCTTGACGCGCTGGGAGCCGCCGTTCTCATCGTCGATGAAATCGGAGATGCGCTCGCGCTTGACCGGGGTGCCGTTGATGTGGAGCAGGCCGTCGATCATCTGGATGCGGTCGCCGGGCAACCCGATGACGCGCTTGATGTAATCGGTGGAATCGTCTTTCGGCAGACGAAACACGACGACATCGCCGCGCGCCGGCTCGTGGCCGAAAATGCGGCCTGAAAACAGCGGCGGCGACAGCGGCAACGAATAGTGGCTGTAGCCATAGCTGTATTTGGAGACGAACAGATAATCCCCGATCAGCAGCGTATCCATCATCGATCCCGACGGGATGTTGAAGGGCTGGAACAGGAAGGTGCGGATGACAAGCGCAATGATGAGGGCATGAACGATGACCCGGACGGTCTCGACTATGCCACCTTCTTTGCCCTTTTCTTCACTGGATACGCTCATCGGCCTCTCGTTTCTCGTTTGTCGCGCCCGGAACCGACACGTCCCGGTTCCGAAGGGCGCGCGGCCTGGCGAGGCCCGCACAAGGAAACCCGACGCTATTTCAGCGAAAAACCCTTGGATAACCGCACCTTAAGAGCACCCGCAGGCAGGCGGCCGAGGTCTGCAAAAAGCCGGGAATCCGATCACTTTGTATCCGCTTGCGCGGCGTCGCGCAATCAACTCTCCCGGTTGCGTCGGGTTCGGTCACGCCGTGGCCTGCACTGCCGAAATGACGACAAAAGCCTGAGCCATCGGCCATTCGTCGGTGATGGCGAGATCGATCCGGGCGGAATGCCCCGCCGGGGTGATGGCGGCGAGCCGGCGAGCCGCCCCGCCGGTCAGCGCCATCGTCGGCCGCCCCGATGAAAGGTTGACCACACCGAGATCGCGGAAGAACACGCCGGCCCGAAACCCCGTTCCCAGCGCCTTGGCGCAGGCCTCCTTGGCGGCAAAGCGTTTGGCATAGGTCTCGACCCGGTTGTTGCGCCGCTCCGCCAGCGCGCATTCGGTCTTGGTGAAGACGCGCTGCAGGAAGCGATCGCCATGCCGCTCGATGGTGCTCGCGATGCGGCGGATGTCCACCAGATCTGTGCCGATGCCGATGATCACGCAAGCCGTTCCAGCTCGGCCCGGCCGCGGTCCATTACCGCACGCATCCGCTTCACCGCCGCCTCGATGCCGCCCATGATCGCTTCGCCGATCAGGAAATGCCCGATGTTGAGCTCGACGATCTCCGCCACGCCGGCGATCGCCTCCGCGGTCAGATAGTCGAGGCCGTGGCCGGCATGAACTTCGAGCCCGCGGCGATGGGCGAGCGCCGCGCCCTGGCGAATCCGGTCGAATTCCGCGGCCGCCCGCTCGCCCTCCCCGTCATGCACCGCCTCGCACCAGGCGCCGGTGTGAATCTCGATCACGGGAACGCCGAGCGCGGCGGCCGCTTCGATCTGTCGCGGCTCGGGCGCAATGAACAGCGACACCCGGATCCCCGCGGCGCCCAATTGCCCGACCAACGGGCGCAGCGCGATCTCCTGCCCGGCGGCGTCGAGCCCGCCCTCGGTGGTGCGCTCCTCGCGACGCTCCGGAACGATGCAGGCGGCGTGGGGCCGCACCCGAAGCGCAATCTCGACCATTTCCGCGGTCGCCGCCATTTCGAGGTTGAGGGGCTTGGCGATGCGTGCCTTGAGTCCCGCAATATCGGCGTCGCTGATGTGGCGGCGGTCCTCGCGCAGATGGGCAGTAATGCCGTCGGCGCCGGCGGCGACGGCCAATTCGGCCGCCCGCAGCGGATCGGGATGACGGCCGCCGCGGGCATTCCGCACGGTCGCGACGTGATCGATGTTGACGCCGAGGCGCAAATAGCGGAGGCGAACCCATGACGTCAGCCGTTGACCCGTTCGGCCTTGGCCACCATGGGCTTGGCGCGCAACTGGGCGATGATGGCGGTGAGATGCTTGAGGTCGTAGACCTCGAGATCGATGGTGATCGAGGTGAAGTCCGGCGCCCGCCGGCTCATTCTTATGTTGTCGATGTTGCCGTCATGCTCGGCGATCACCCGGGCGATCTGCGCCAGCGAGCCCGGCTCGTTTACGGACTGCACCGCGATGCGGGCGGGAAACCGTTGCGGCGTACCGCCGTCGACGTCCCAGCGCACGTCGAGCCAGCGCTCCGGATTGTCCTCGAAGTCCTTCAGGGCCGATGATTGGATCGGATAGATCGTGATCCCCTCGCCCGGAGTCATGATGCCGACGATGCGGTCGCCGGGCACGGCGCCGCCGTCGGGGGCGAAGCGCACCGGCAGATCGCTGTTGATGCCGCGGATCGGGATCGCGGCGCCCTTGTCTTCGCCGCCGGGAACCTTGAACTTCACCGGCTTGCCGGTCCCGAGGCCGAACCAGCCGGGCTCGGGCTTGCTGGTGGCGATCGCGGCGGCGCGCTCTTCCTTGTAGTCGGGATACATGGCGCGCACCACGTCGGTCACCTTCATCTCGCCGCGGCCGACGGCGGCGAAAACATCATCGATGGTGTGGCGGGCGAGGCGCGGCAGGGCGCCGATCAGCCGCTCATCGGAGTAGTCCCGCTTGGCGCGCTGGCACAGGCGCTCGACGATGCGCCGGCCGAGCTCGGCATACTGGAAGCGCACCGCCTGCCTGGTGGCGCGGCGGATCGCGGCGCGCGCCTTGCCGGTGACGACCAGGGACTCCCAGGCCGCCGGCGGCGCGAGCTGCGCCGGAGACGTCAGCACCTCGACCTCGTCGCCGTTCTGCAGCTCCGACACCAGCGGTGCGACCTTGCCGTTGATCTTGCACCCCACCGCGTGGTTGCCGACATCGGTGTGCACCGCATAGGCGAAGTCGATGGTGTTCGCCTTGCGCGGCAGCGCGATCAGCTTGCCCTTGGGGGTGAAGCAGAACACCTGGTCCTGGAACAGTTCGAGCTTGGTGTGCTCGAGAAACTCCTCCGGGTTGGAGCCTTCGGCCAGCAGTTCGATGGTCCGCCGCAACCACGCATAGGCGTTGGATTCCCGCGACAGCAACTCGGTCGGCGAGCCCTCGATGTCCTTGTAGAGGACGTGGGCGGCGATGCCGTATTCGGCGATCTCGTCCATTTCCTCGGTGCGGATCTGCAGCTCGACGCGCTGCTTGCCCGGGCCGATCACGGTGGTGTGGATCGAGCGGTAATCGTTCTGCTTGGGCGTCGAAACGTAGTCCTTGAAGCGCCCCGGGACCACCGGCCAGGTGGTGTGGACGACGCCGAGCGCCTGATAGCATTCCGGCACGCTCTTCACGATCACCCGGAACCCGAAGATGTCGGACAGCTGCTCGAAGCCCACCGCCTTGCGTTCCATCTTGCGCCAGATCGAATAGGCGCGCTTGCGGCGTCCCTTCACGCGCGCCGTGATGCCGCGATTGGCGAGCTTGCGGACGAGTTGCTCCTCGATCTCCGCGATCAACCCGACATGGCGCTCGGCGAGCGCCTCCAGCCGCTCGCTGATGACCTTGTGGGCCTCGGGATTGAGCTCGCGAAAGGCCAGGCTCTCGAGTTCCTCGCGCATCTCGTACATGCCGATGCGGCCGGCGAGCGGCGCATAGATGTCGATCGTCTCCTCGGCGACGCGGCGGCGCGCTTCCGCCGGCATATGCCGGATGGTGCGCATGTTGTGCAGGCGGTCGGCGAGCTTGACCAGGAGAACGCGCACGTCTTCGGCGATCGCCAGCAGGAGCTTGCGCAGATTCTCCGCCTGCTTGGCCTCGCGCGAGACGAGGTCGAGCCGCTTGAGCTTGGTGAGCCCCTCGACCAGGTGGCCGATGTCCTTGCCGAACAGCTGGTCGATCTCGGCCCGGGTCGTCTCGGTGTCCTCGATGGTGTCGTGCAGCAGCGCGGCGACGATGGTGGCGTCGTCGAGCTTGTGGTCGGTGAGGATCGCGGCGACCTCGAGCGGGTGTGAAAAATACGGGTCGCCGGAGGCGCGCTTCTGCTCGCCATGCGCCTTCATGGCGTAGACATAGGCGCGGTTGAGAAGGTTTTCGTCGGTGTTGGGATTGTATTTGCGGACGCGCTCGACGAGGTCGTACTGCCGCATCATCGGCTTGGCCGGCCGCGGCACCAGCTCGGAGCCCGGCATCGGGCTCGGCGCCAAGGCCTCGCGCGCCACCCGGTTGCGGGCTTTGCCCTGCGACTCCATCCGAGGCAGATCCGTGGACGTTCTCATCATGCCGACACCCTTGCCGTGCGGCGCCCCCGCCACGGCTGCACTCAGGATATCATGGCAAAGGCGTGCCTCAGCAAGCGTTAAGGCACGACACCGACCGCATGGTTCAAATGGCACGCTCCCGGCGCCCGACCGTTGTGCGGGATATCGCTGCCGACCTGCCCTAAATCGCGTGGGACGAGATCAAAAAACAACGGCCCGGTTTGTTTCCGGGCCGCCTCTTGGTCGACACTGCAGCAAAGCTCTATTCGTCGTCGTCCGGCTCGGACGGCTCGGGGCGCTCCTCCGGAGGCGCCAGGCCCTCGAGGCCCTTGAGCAGTTCTTCCTCGGTCATGCGGTCGACGGTGACTTCGGTGTCGTCGGCCTCGATGCCGCCGGCACCGGAAATGAGCGGCACCAACTCCGGCTCGGGCTCATCGACCTCGACGTATTTCTGCAGGGCGTGGATCAGGTCTTCCTTGAGATCGCCCGGCGAGATGGCGGCGTCGGCGATTTCGCGCAGGGCGACCACCGGGTTCTTGTCGTTGTCGCGATCGATGGTGATCTGTGCGCCGGAAGAAACCATCCGGGCGCGATGGCTGGCGAGCAGCACGAGTTCGAACCGGTTTTCGACCTTGTCGATGCAATCCTCGACGGTGACGCGGGCCATGACCTCGGCACTCCTTCGCGGCAGACTTGATGATTCCGGCCTGACTATAGATTACCGCAATGCAGCGCAAGAATAAAAATGGGGGGCTGCGACGTCATCGCCACAAATTCGGCTTGGCGACGGCGTAAACCTCTGTTAGCTCAAGACCATCGAGGGCGGTCAGCCGCGATTTTTTCTGCTGCGGCGGGGCCACGCCACAGAGCATCTGGGATCGCCGCCCTGGTTTTGAGCCTTGGAAGTGCTTAACTTTGCCCTGTCCGGCCGTGCGCCCGGTCGACCAAACGCCAGCCTATCGGAAGAGAACACTCAATGTCCGTACCCGGTGAGAAGACCGCGTTGTTCATTGACGGCGCCAATCTCTACGCAACCGCAAAGTCGCTCGGATTTGACATCGATTACAAGCGACTGCTGCGCGAATTTCAATCCCGCGGCTACCTGATCCGCGCGTTCTACTATACGGCGGTCGTGGAAGATCAGGAGTATTCATCGATCCGGCCACTGATCGACTGGCTCGATTACAATGGCTATACGGTCGTCACCAAGGCGACCAAGGAATTCGTCGACCAGACCGGCCGCCGCAAGGTCAAGGGCAACATGGACATCGAGCTCGCGGTCAATGCCATGGAAATTGCCGGGCACATCGACCACATGGTGCTGTTCTCCGGCGACGGCGACTTTCGTTCGCTGGTCGAAGCGGTGCAGCGGCGCGGCGTGCGCGTCACCGTCGCTTCGACGGTGTCGACCCAGCCGCCCATGGTCGCCGACGAGTTGCGACGCCAGGCCGACGTGTTCCTGGACATTGCCGAACTGCAATCGAAGATCGGCCGCGACCCCGGTGATCGCGCCGATCGTCCACCACGCGAGCCCGCGGCGAGCCGCGGCAGCACACGCCGCAGTTCCTGCAGCGCAGCACGGGGGCGCCGCGAGCCCCGGTCACCACGGTGGCCGACGACGACGATTTCGAAGAGGATTGAGACCGCTGCCCGCCGGCAAGACCTGAAGGCATGGCTGCCGTGTCGATGGATCGCCCCATTGCCTCAATAAGTCAGCGCTTTGAATGCCAACCACCGAACCCGGCACCCATGGCGCATTCGAGTTCCGACGCCGGCCGTGATTGCCCACGGTGCCCGCGCCTGGTGGCGTTTCGCGAGGCGTGGCGAAGCAGGCAACCGGACTGGTTCAACGCCCCGGTGCCCTCCTTCGGGCCGGCGGAAGCGCGGCTCCTGATCGTCGGCCTGGCGCCGGGACTGCAGGGCGCCAACCGCACGGGACGCCCGTTCACCGGCGACTATGCCGGCGACCTGCTGTACCGGACCCTCATCGAATACGGCTTCGCCACCGGCGCCTATCTGGCGCGGCCCGACGACGGGCTGGCGCTTTGCGACGCGCGCATCACCAACGGGGTGCGCTGCGTACCACCGGAAAACAAGCCGAACGGCCAGGAGATCGCGCATTGCCGCGATTTCCTGCGGGCGACCATCGCGGGAATGCCGAACCTCGCGGCGATCGTCGCGCTCGGCCGGATCGCCCACGACACCACCGCGGTCGCGCTGGGCCGGCGGGTATCGACGCTCAAGTTCGGCCACGGCGCAACCCATCGGGTGGACGGCATAACCGTTTTCGACAGCTATCATTGCTCCCGCTACAACACCAATACCGGCGTGCTGACGCCGCGTATGTTCGCCACGGTTTTTGCGGCGGTGCGCGCCTATCTCGATGCGCGCAGCCACGCCGCCACCACGGCGGCGCTCTGATCGGGCGGAAACACCGGATAGAACACCTTCGTGACGATGCCGTCATCGATGACCAGCACCATGCGCTTCTGCAGGGTCATGCCCTCGACCGCGAAGGTCGGCAGGCCGAGCGCCTGGGTGAACCGCAGATCGGCGTCGGAGAGAATCGCGAACGGCAGGTGCAGGCGCTCCGCCGCCTCGCGCTGATAACCGCTGTCCTGGGTCGACATTCCGTAGAGATGGGAGACGCCGAGTTGCTGCAATTCGGCGAAATGATCGCGAAACGAACAGGATTGCGGCGTGCAGCCGCGCGCTCCCGGAATCGCGTCCCAGCCATCGGGCAGCGGCTGCCCGGGCCGGCCGGTGCGGGGATAGACGTAGACGACGGTAGCGGCCGGCGAGCCCTGCGAGATCGACTGCGCTGCCGTCGGTGGCCGGCACCTGCAGGGACGGCAGCTTGAAGCCTTCGAGATGGCGCGCCGCGCCATCGTCCTGCGGCACCGGAAGATCGGCGGGCAGGATAGTGGGATCGTGGGGGGCGCTCATGGTCATGTCCTCAGGCGATGTCCTGTGGTAACGCACCTCGCGTCTTGCTCTACGCATCGCGCCAGCCACTCATCGATAGGACATGAATTCCATCAGCGAGCCGTCGGGGTCGCGAAAATAGACGCTGGTGCCCCTCCCCTTGGCGCCGTTGCGCTCGACCGGGCCAAGCTCGATCGCCACCTTGCAGCGCCCGAGATGGGCGATGGCGTCGGCGATCGGTCCGTTCCATTCGAAGCAGACATCGCTGTTGCCCGGCTGCACCGGCAGCCGCGCGACCGGCGCGGCCGTCGACGCCGGGCCCGTGGCAATTGAGCTGGCAATCGCCGAACCGGTAGGCGAACCCGGCGCCGCGCGGCACCACCTGGGCGCCGATGACATCGCGGTAGAACGCGTTGGAGCGTTCCCAATCGGAAACATGGATCACGCAATGGTCGAGCTTCACCGGGAGCGTCATGATCGATTCCTCCTTGTCCCGCGTCAGCCCGTGAGACGCATCAGCCCTTGCCCCGCATCAGCCCTTGGCACGCATCAGGCGGCCGCGCTCGCGTTCCCAGCTGCGCTTCTTCTCGGTCTGGCGCTTGTCGTGGAGCTTCTTGCCGCGGCCGAGCGCGATCTCGATCTTGGCGCGGCCCTTGTCGTTGAAGAACATCTTGAGCGGGACGATGGTCATGCCCTCGCGTTCGACCGCGGCGGCGAGCTTGTCGATCTGGCGACGATGCAGCAGCAGCTTGCGCGGCCGCTTGGGGGCGTGGTTGAAGCGGCTGGCCTGGAGGTATTCGGGGATATTGGCGTTGACCAGCCAGATCTCGCCGCTCCTCGCGTCGGCATAGGACTCCGCGATGGTCGCCTTGCCCTGGCGCAGCGATTTCACCTCGGTGCCGGTCAGCGCAATGCCGGCCTCCACGACCTCGCCGATCTCGTAATTGAAACGGGCTTTGCGGTTTTCCGCGATGATCTTGAACGGGCGTGGTTTCTTTTCTGCCATTGGGGACTGTCCCGGCGCGCTCGCGCCGCGTGAAAAGCTACGCCTTTTTCAGGAGGTCGCGTATCTCGGTAAGCAGCTCAGCCTCCCGCGAGGGCTTGGCGCGGCTCGGCCGGCTTGGCGGCTTCCTGGCGTTGCAGGGTCGGTAATGCCCTTGATCACCACGAACAATACGAAGGCAATGATGAGGAAATTGATCACGATCGTGATGAAACTTCCCCAAGCCAATACGGCACCTTGCTTTTTCGCTTCCGCCAAGCGAGTCCGCCGTGACCTTCGAGGACAGCGGCAGGAAGTAATTGGAAAAGTCGAGGCCGCCGGTGATCGCGCCGATGATCGGCATGATGACGTCGCCGACCAGCGAACTCACGATGCTGCCGAATGCCGCGCCGATGATCACACCGACCGCAAGATCGATGACGTTGCCGCGCATGGCGAATTTCTTGAAGTCCTCGAGCATCGCGCGTTCTCCCGGATTGCGAAGCGCTTCGATCATGTGACCCGCAGCCGCGCACGCCCTACCCACCGAACCTCTGAAGGCCGAATCGCCGCCACACGTCGCTCATTTCTTGATCGGAAGCAAACAGACCCTCCCGCGCCTCCTGCCGGGCCAATTCCACCTCAGCCATTTGTTTCGGGGTCAATTGGGCGGCATCGACATCGCATTCGATCAGGCTGAGCAACAGAACCGCGACGCGATCCTGCTCGGAGTCGCTCAGTTTGCGCGCCTCGGCGACGGCCCGGTCCAGCAGCTTGGTCACGATCGCCCCCTAATTGGCCAATCCGGCATGCACCATGGCCTCGCGCACCGCCGCCTTCGACTTGTCCGACAGCGTGACCATCGGCAGGCGCACGGTGTCGGCGCACTTGCCGAGCAACGAAAGCGCATATTTGGCCGGCGACGGGTTGGTCTCGACGAAGAGATTCTGGTGCAGCGGCATCAGCTTGTCCTGCAGCCCGAGCGCGGCGGCATAGTCGCCGCGCAGGCAGGCGCCCTGGAATTCGGCGCACAGCCGCGGCGCCACGTTCGAGGTCACGGAGATGCAGCCGTGGCCGCCATGGGCCATGAAGCCGAGCGCAGTCGCGTCCTCTCCGGAAAGCTGCGTTGAAGTCGGGCCCGAGCTCGGCCCTCTGCTGGGACACCCGCACCATGTTGGCGGTGGCGTCCTTGACCCCGGCGATGTTCCTGAGTTCGTAGAGCCGCTTCATCGTATCGACCGACATGTCGATCACCGAGCGCGCCGGGATGTTGTAGATGATGATGGGAATCCCGATCGCATCGTTGATCGCCTTGAAATGCTGATACAGGCCTTCCTGGGTCGGCTTGTTGTAATAGGGGGTCACCACCAGCACCGCGTCGGCGCCCGCCCGCTCGGCATGCCTCGCGAGTTCGATCGCCTCCCGCGTCGAGTTCGACCCCGCACCCGCGATCACGGGCACGCGCCGCCTGGCCTGGTCGATGCACCATTCGACCACCTTCTTGTGCTCGTCATGGGAGAGCGTCGGGCTTTCGCCCGTGGTTCCGACCGGGACCAGGCCATTGGTGCCCTCCCCGATCTGCCATTCCACCAGCGCGCGGAATGCGCTTCGTCGAGCGAGCCGTTCTTGAACGGGGTGACCAGCGCGGTGAACGATCCCCGAAAGCTCGTCTTGGCGCCCATGATACGCTCCTGGAAGGTGGCAATTTGCGCGCGGCGCGCGTCCCCTGCCTAGTGATAACCATTCCGGCCCGGCGATTAAAGCCCTGTGTCCCGCCCGTTTTCGGCACCGTCGAACCAATGCCACGATTTGAGGCTTAGGGTTTCCTTAATCGATCTAAACCAAGGGTAGATGGGGATCTATCCGGACGGGGGAGCAGTTGACCCGACAGCGTTGTGGAAGCGGACTGGTGATCAATGCAGTGGCCGGCGTCGTCGCGCTCGCTTCGGGCGCCGTGGCCGCCGACGGGACGGCCAACAAGGCGTCGCACCCGAGCGCTGCAGCGGCCGTCGCCAAGCCCATCCCTCTGCCGCGGCCGCGCCCCCGCCTCATGGCGGGCCATCAGATCAAAGCAGCGGGCCCCGTCCTCGCTTCGCTCGCGCCTGGAGAGGCGATCGATACACACACCGAGCCCATGCCGGCGCCGGCCGTTACCGCCTCCGCCGCCGACCTTGCCGCGGTCCAGGAGGCGATCGCGCTTCACCCGCCGCAGCCGGCCAAAGGACGCGACCGAAGTGCAGCAACGGATCGCCGACCCGCTCGCCCGCAAGCTGGTCGAATGGGCGATCCTTCACAGCGACGACAACGGCGCCGATTTCTCCCGTTTCCGGGCCTTCATCGCGGCCAATCCGAGCTGGCCGAACATCTCGATGTTCCGCCGCCGGGCCGAAGCGATGCTGTGGCAGGAGCAGGCCGACCTCGCGACCATTCGCGCCTTCATCGGCGACAGGCCGCTGTCGGCCAAGGGGCGGTTCGCGCTCGGCCGCGCGCTGCTCGGCCCAGGGCGACCGCGCCGGCGCCAAGGCCGCTCATCCGCGACGCCTGGCGCACCGAATCGCTGCCGCGCGGACGCCGAGGAGCAGATGCTCGACACCTTCGGCGACCTCCTCACCCGGGACGACGACAAGGCCCGCATGGAGCGCCGCCTCTATGCCAACGACGTCGATGGCGCGATGCGCGCCGCCAATCGCCTCGGCGGCCTCGAGCCGGCGATCGCCAAGGCACGCGCCGCGGTCAACGAAAAGGCCGCCAACGGCACAGGCGCTGATCGATGCCCTGCCGTCGAGCGCGAACCAGGACGCCGGCGTCCTGTTCAGCCGCATTCAGCTGCTGCGGCGCGCCGACAAGATCGCCGAGGCCGCCGAGCTGATGCTGGCGGCGCCGCGTGACGCCGCCCACATCTACGACGCCGACGAGTGGTGGGTCGAGCGCCGCCTGATCGCGCGCAAGCTGCTCGACCTCGACGCCGCCTCGACCGCCTATCGGGTCGTGCGCGACGCCGCGCCGCCGACCAAGGAGAACTACCGCGTCGAGCACGAGTTCACCGCCGGCTGGATCGCGCTTCGCTTCCTCAAGGATCCCGCCACCGCCGCCCAGCACTTCGCCCGCATCAGTCCCGGATCTCCAATCCGATCGCGCTGGCGCGCGCCGGCTACTGGCGCGGTCGCGCCGCCGAGGCGATGAACAAGCCGCAGGAGGCGCGCACCCACTACGAGCAGGCGGCCCGCTACAGCACCGCCTATTACGGCCAACTCGCTCGCGCCAGGCTCGGTCTCCCCGAAATCGCGCTGGCGTCGCCTCCGGTGCCGTCGGCGGACAAGCGCGCCGCGCTCGCCCGCAACGAGGTCGTGCGCGCCGTCGAAATGCTCTACGCCATCAACGAGCGCGACCTCGTCGTCCCGATCGTGGCGGACCTCGCCGAGCGCAGCACCGACGTCGCCACGCTGGTGGCGCTCGCCGAGATCACGGCCAAGCACGACGATGCGCGGTGCGCCCTGCTGATCGGCAAGGGAGCGCTCGGACGCGGCCATCCGTTCGACCGCTACGCCTTCCCGACCTTCGGACTGCCGCACTATTCGCCGATCGGCCCGCCGGTCGAGCCGGCGGTGGTCTATTCGATCGCCCGCCAGGAGAGCGCCTTCAATCCCAAGGACGTGTCGAGCGCCAATGCGCTCGGCCTCATGCAGGTGACGCCCGAGGCCGGCCGCTACATCGCCAAGAAATTCAACGTGACCTATGACCAGCAGCGCCTGCTGCACGACAAAGTCTACAACATGCAGGTCGGCGCGGCCGAGCTCGGCGACGACATCGCCGGCTATAACGGCTCCTACATCCTGGCATTCGCCGGCTACAATGCCGGCCGCGGCCGGGTCAGGGAATGGATCGAGCGCTACGGCGATCCGCGCGATCCCAAGGTCGATCCGGTCGACTGGGTCGAGCGCATCCCGTTTTCCGAGACCCGCAACTACGTCCAGCGCATCCTCGAAAACATCCAGGTCTATCGCGCGCGGTTCGGCGGCGGCACGCGCCTCCTGATCGAGGCGGACCTGCACCGCGGAGCGGCGGCCACCAACTGAGCGGCTCGGGAGTGCGGCGTCCGCGGGGGCCGGTGTGCCCGGTTGGCTGGCGTATTTTCCCGTGCGATAACGCCTCATTCGAATGCGATCCGCTTCGTTGATCGCATCGCGCGCACGGCTTCGATCTCGCCTCTGCCCGGGATCGGCTGCAATGCTTCGGGCTTGCTTTTTCGGGCCGATGCGCCAGGCGCGGCGCGACCAGGGCTGCAGGCGGGGAAAGGGAATGCAGGGCGTCGGCGGCGCGGACATCGAAAAGGCCATCGGGCTGTTCAAGGCGGGGAACGCGGCCGCCGCCGCGAAGGCCTGTCGCGCCGCATTGCGCCGGGACGGCCGCAACGTCACCGCGCGGTTTCTCCTCGCACTCACGCAGATGCAGCTGCGCGATTTCGAGGAGGCCGAGCGCCAGTTCGCCAAGGCGACGGCGCTCGACCCCGCCGCCGCGGAGATCTGGGCAAATCGCGGCAACAACCAGATCGCGCTCGGCCGGCCCGATTGCGCGCTCGAATTCCTGACCCGCGCCCTGGCGCTGGAACCGAATTTTCCGGAGGCGTTGTACAATCGGGCGAGGCTCCTGGCGGATGCGGGGCGCGCCGAAGAGGCGCTCGCGGCTTACGACAAATGCCTCGCTTTGATGCCGCGCTTTGCCGACGCCCTCAACAACCGCGGCGTGATCCTGGCAAAGCTCGGCCGCCACGACGAAGCCCTGGCGAGCTACGAGAAATGTCTCGCCATCGCGCCGAATGCCGCCGACACGCTCAACAACCGCGGCACTCTGCTGGCCTCGCTCGGTCGCCGCGAGGAGGCGCTCGCGAGCTACGATGCCAGCCTCGCCATCGCGCCCGACAGCGTCGATACGCTCACCAACCGGGCCAACATGCTCGCGTCGCTGAGACGGAACGAGGAGGCGCTCGCGAGCTTGGACCGGGCGGTGCGGCTGGCGCCCGACCGGCCCGAACTGCTCGATCGCCGCGGCAATCTTCTCGCCGCGCTGGGCCGCGACGAGGACGCCTTCGCGAGCTTCGACGCCTGTGTTTCCATGGCACCCGGATTTGCGGCGGCGTGGCTCAGCGTCATCAAGCTGCTGGTCGCGCGCCAGCGCCTCGAGGAGGCGCAGCGAGTTGTCGGCAGGCTTCTCGCCGTGGCGCCCGATTCCGACTTCGCCCAGGGCTATCTCGCCTTTGCGAAGCTGAGCCTGTGCGACTGGAACGGGCTTGCCGAGATCATCTGCGCGTTGCGGGACCAGGTGACGCGCGAAAAGGCGGTGACGCTGCCTTTCCACACCCTGCTCACGCTGACCTCGCCGCGCGACCAGCTCAAGTGCGCAAAGGCCCGCGCCGCGCTGGAATTCCCACCGGCCGCGATCGCGAAGATCGTGCCGGGCCGCTACGACCATGACCGGATCAGGCTCGCCTACATCTCCGCCGATTTTCGCGAGCACCCCGTGTCGCAATTGCTGGCGGGGCTGGTCGAACGCCACGATCGTGCCCGGTTCGAGACCATTGCCATCGCGTTCGGTCGCGATGACGCCAGCGCGATGCGGACCCGCCTGAAAGGCGCATTCGAGCGCTTCATCGATGTCGACGCCGCCGGCGATTTCGAATCGGCCAAGCTGCTGCGCGCACTCGAGGTCGACATCGCCGTCGACCTGATGGGCTTCACCCAGGGCTGCCGCCCCGGCATCCTGGCGCCCCATCCCGCGCCCCTGCAGGTCGGGTTTCTCGGCTATCCCGGCACCACCGGCGCCGCTTTCATCGATTACATCATCGCCGACGGTGTCGTCGTGCCCGAAGAGAGCCGCGCATTCTATTCCGAAAAGGTCGTCCATCTGCCGGACTGCTACCTGCCCAACGGCCCGCGCAAGGTCGCCGAGAACACACCGACCCGCGGCGAAGCGGGACTTCCGGAGCACGGCTTCGTGTTCTGCTGCTTCAACCAGCACGTCAAGATGACACCGGATGTGTTCGACGTCTGGATGCGGCTGCTGTCCAAAATCGAGGGCAGCGTCCTGTGGCTTCCGGCCGCCAATGCGGTGGCATCGGCCAATCTGCGCAGCGAGGCCGGGCGGCGCGGAGTGGATCCCGCAAGGCTCGTCTTCGCGCCGCGGGTGCCAGCCAATGAAGACCATCTGGCGCGCCAGCGCCTGGCCGACCTGTTCCTCGATACGAGCCCCTACAATGCCCACTCTTCGGCAGGCGACGCCTTGTGGGCGGGGCTTCCGGTCCTCACCTGCATGGGCGCGACGCTGGCCGCACGCGTTGCCGCAAGCCAGCTCCATGCGATCGGATTGCCCGAACTGGTGACGACGTCGCTCGACGAGTACGAGGCGCTGGCGTTCAGGCTCGCCAGCGAACCGGAATCCCTCGACGCCGTGAAGGCAAAGCTCGCCGTGCACCGACGGACCCATGCCTTGTTCGACATCGCTCGTTTCTGTCGCGGCATCGAGGCCGCCTATGTCACCATGCTGGAGCGACACCGGCGCGGCGAGCCGCCGCAGGGCTTTGCGGTCGCCGCCCCGGATCGCCCCATGCCATGAATGCGGTCGATGCGGGGCAGCGGGCGACGATGGCGGCCCCGAAGAGGCGCGCACGCCATCGGCGCGGCGAGCCGGCAGCGAACCCCCCTGCCCCCGCGCCCCCGAGGCCTGAGCCAGGGGAACGGAGGCATTCATGGGCGAGAGCCGGTTCATCGCGGCCCAGGACGGATTGAGGCTCCACGCGCTCGAATGGGGCGACCGCCAATCGCCGCTCCTGCCGGTCGTCTGCCTGCCCGGCCTGACGCGCACCGCCGAAGACTTCGCGACCCTCGCCGCCGCACTCGCCGCGGACCGCCGGGTGCTCGCGCTCGACTACCGCGGGCGCGGACGATCGGACTACGACCCCAATCCCGAGCATTACGCGATTGCCGTGGAAGCGGCCGATGTCATGACCGTCCTCTCCGCATTGGCGGCGGCGCCGGCGGTCGTCGTCGGCACCTCCCGTGGCGGGCTGATCGCGATGACGCTCGCCGCGGCAAAGCCGGAGCTGCTGGCGGGCGTCGTCCTCAACGATATCGGCCCGGTGGTCGAGAGCGAAGGGATGATGCGCATCAAGGGATATGTCGGCCGATTGCCGCCGCCCGCGAGCTACCAGGAGGGCGCCGAAATGCTGCGGCGCATTTCCGGAAATCAGTTTCCCAGGCTCGGCGCCGCCGACTGGCTCGCCGCAGCAAAACGCGGCTGGCGCATGGAGGGCGGCCGGCTGGTGGCCACCTACGATCCCGCCCTCGCCCGCACCCTCGACGGCGTCAGCGCGGATAAGCCGTTCCCGACGATGTGGCCGCAGTTCGACGCCATGGCGCCGCTGCCGCTGCTGGTCGTACACGGCGCCAATTCGGACGTTCTGAGCGCGGCGACGGTGGCGGCGATGCAGGCGCGCCGCCCCGACATGGAACGGCTCGTCGTTCCCGACCAGGGCCATGCGCCGCTGCTCGCCGAACCTGCCACCATCGGGCCGATCGCAGCCTTCGCAGCACGATGCGACGCCCTGCGGGGACGGTCACGGCATTGAACGGGAGATCACGATCCCGAACAACCGCGGACCTTTTTCGGGCAGGGGCCGAGCCCGGGAGCAAACCACGATCAGGTGGCCTGCCGCTCGATTGCATCACTGCGCGCTTTTCTGCTGCTCCTTCCAGCGCAGGAATTCCAGGAACAGCGCCGCCTCGTCGGACTCGCTGAGCGACGGCTTGCCGCGTGGCGCGGCCGCATGCGCGGGCGGCCGCGCCACCGGTCGCGTCGAGGCGTGTTGCGGCTCTGCGGCCGCAGGCTCGGGCGGCCGCGGCATGAGCGTCCTGAGGTACCAGCACTTGCGGTCGTTCTCGCGATCGATGCGATAGTACCAGTGGAGGCCTTCCGGCGCATCGCGGTTGGGCTCGGCGAGGCAGTCGGCCGCCGCCGCGGTGTGGGCGCCCACCCCGAGCCCGGCGCCGATCATCCAGGAACACATCAGGGGAACGCAGAAGGGAAGACGCTTCGACATCCTGTACTCCACCGCCCGCAACTCGAAACCTTGCGCACATCCCGGCGAGACCACGCACGGAGTTCTAAAGAGATCGGGCAGCAGCGCGATTTGCCCGAGCGGATCCCCCTCGGATCGCCGAAGCTCCCATGCCGTTCGTACGGATATAGGGCCGCAATGAGCTACAATTCCGGCAGGGCGATGCCGCCCGACGCCTCAATTCGGGCGGCGGTGGATGCGTGCTTTGGACACGGCTGAGCCCTCCAAAGTCCCGGTGTGAGGAGGTTGCCCGCCTACTTGCGCGTCTGTCCGTAAAGTCCGGCGCCGGCATTGCGGAACTGGCGGAGACGGAGGGATTCGAACCCTCGATACGCCTTTAGAGCGTATAACGGTTTAGCAAACCGCCGCCTTCAGCCACTCGGCCACATCTCCGTAGCGTCCATATGCCCGAGCGGCGGCGGACTGGCAAGGGAATGTCCGTCCGGAACGTCGGTCCGCTTCACACCAGCATCCTGCGCGGTCGGCAGCCTCAATCGTCCCTCGGCCCGGCATCCGGGAGCGGCAGAATTCCGCGCCGCATCATGGGCAAAAACCTAGTGCCTGAGCCAGGCTCGGGCGGCACGCTGGGCGGCCGCGATCTCGGTGTCCGACATCTGCTCGGCGATTTCGCGCCGCAGGCGCGCGGCATCGGCATTGCCGCGCATGGCAGCGAGATTGAACCATTTATGCGCCGTCACGTAGTCGGTCGGCATATCGGCGCCGATCGAATACATCATGCCGAGCCGGAAGAACATGTCCCCGGAGGCCTCGCCCATGCTTCCGTTTTCGATGACCGCAAGTTCCGCTCGTCCCATGATGGCCTCCCCGGCCCGTTTGAAAATGCGCCGGTGTGCCGGCTCGATCTGGTTCTGCTCCGGTTCCGGAGTGTCCCGATCATCAGCGGAAGTTTTGAATCACGCTTTAAGCAATGCGATGAATCGGAGATGAACGCGATCCGCGAAAAGCGCGGGTGCTACCGGTCGTTAAGCACGAAAATGCCCGAAAATCGGGGCGTTTGCGGATTCCGGTGAACGGCTGCTAACCGTCGCGCTCAAGAGAGCGCTAACTATCCGCGGAGGTGGCGCGACGCCGCGACCGGCGCCGGCGCGGCCCAAGATCGCCACGGCGGAAACGCGAGCGGCGGGCGAGCGGGCCCGCCCGCCCCGCGACCGGCGCGCGACTCGGTCGGGCCGATGCGTCTGAAATGGGATGTGATCCTTGGCACTGACGGACCGCCGATCGCCGGCAGCGCCCGGCGGATCCCGACCGCTCGTGACGGTGCCTCGTGCGACGTCTCGTAACGCAGGCTCTCGCTCGGCGGC
Source organism: uncultured Alphaproteobacteria bacterium (assembly GCA_963795865.1). Classification (GTDB taxonomy): domain Bacteria; phylum Pseudomonadota; class Alphaproteobacteria; order Rhizobiales; family Xanthobacteraceae; genus JAJPKK01. The sequence continues at coordinate 126,853 of CAWCJX010000020.1, read as the reverse complement.
GACCGGTGAAGGGAAGGCGGCTCGCGCTTTGAATTAGCGGTGAGGGCAAACTCGGGATCGGCCGCGTGCGCAGCACGGTCGGGCTGCCGCGGGATCATCCATGGAGCCGGATGCCGTCGAGGTGTCGCCTCGTCGAAATAAGCGGGATGCGGAAGATAATAAGGTAGGGATTACGAGGCGTCGGCGAGACTCCGAGGGCCGAAATCCCATCAGCGGTGTCCGCCGACCACACGGTGCCAATTCTCGCACCCTGTCCCCAAGTCGACCGAGTTTCGGCCGCTCCAATTTGCACTGGCACTCGGGAGGTTCAAGCCTCAGTCTCGCCGACGCCCTCCGTCGCCGACCCCGGCGTCACCACCGACCGCATCGCTATATCGCGCGTGATGTCGCCGGGTTGACCATTAGGTCGTCGATGGTACGGAGCATCGGCGCTCCGCGTTACTTCTTCTTGACGGCCTTCCGCTTCGCGGGAGCCTTCTTCTTCGCAGCGGGTTTCGCCTTCGCCTTAACCTTCGTGGTCGCTTTCTTCGCCATACTGCCCTCCTAGCCAAGTTTAGCTGGCGGTGTCGCATCAGTGCCTACGCGAATCGTGGGCACTGCATTCCGATTACTACAGCACAACGAAAAAAACAGCTTCCGGATTAAGGAAACGTGTATCTGCGCGCTCCCTGGGCATCGCAGCACGGCTCGCCGCAGCGACGTGATCGAGCTGCGTCGACGTCGCGCCCGACATCATGCGGGCATCGCGCCGCGATTCCGACGAATCCAAGAAACCCCTGCGAATTGGGCATTTCAACCATGTCGTAAAATTCGTGCACAACGCACCAGGCGCGGCTTGACAGCTTTTTCGACGGCGCGCCGGAGGCTCCGCGCAGCATCGCGGGCCGCGATTTTCGCCACGAAAAAAAATCTGCGTACATCTCTCCGCAAGGCGATTCCGAGCCGCATCGGAGACGCGCGGGGGAACGCAAAGCGCGCGAATCGAACGCGGCCGATTCGCAAAACGCGGTGCGCGGATCGATTTTGCAAGCGCTTGACGCGGCCCGGCGGCGGTCCTCGGCGCGGCGATTCTCCTCCGCCGAGAGCCCGCGAACGTCCCCGCGGAGGCGGCGCACGGCGCGTCTGCGCGGGCAGCCAGAGCCATCGCCGGGCTCAGAGTCCGAGCTTGGACTTGAGGAGTTCGTTCACCGCCTGCGGGTTCGCCTTGCCGCCGGATGCCTTCATGACCTGGCCGACGAACCAGCCGATCAGCGCCGGTTTCTGCCGCGCCTGCTCCACCTTGTCGGGATTTTTGGCGACGATCTCGTCGACCACCTTCTCGATCGCCGAGACGTCGGTGACCTGCTTCATGCCGCGGGCCTCGACCACGGCGCGGGGATCGCCGCCTTCGCTCCAGACGATCTCGAACAGGTCCTTGGCGATCTTGCCGGAGATCGTGCCTTCCGCCATGAGGTCGAGGATCGCGCCCAGCGCGGCGGCCGGCACCGGCGAGGCGCATATGTCCCTGCCCTCCTTGTTGAGGCGCCCGAACAGCTCGTTGACGACCCAGTTGGCGGCGAGCTTGGGGTCGCGCGCCGCGCCGTCGGGCCGCCGGACCACCGCCTCGAAGAAGTCCGCGCTCTCGCGCTCGGCGACGAGGACGCCGGCATCGTAGCCGGCGAGGCCGAACTCGGACATGAAGCGCGCCTTCTTGCGGTCCGGCAATTCCGGCAGCGCCCGGGCGAGCGCCTCGACATAATCCGCAGTGAGTTCGAGCGGCAGCAGGTCCGGGTCGGGGAAATAGCGATAGTCGTGGGCTTCCTCCTTGCTGCGCATCGCCCGGGTCTCGTTGCGCGCGGCGTCGTAGAGCCGCGTTTCCTGCTCGATGGTGCCGCCGTCCTCGATGACGCCGATCTGACGCCGTGCCTCGCAGTCGGCGGCCATGCCGACGAAGCGGATCGAGTTGACGTTCTTGATCTCGCAGCGGGTGCCGAGCGGAGCGCCCGGCCGGCGCACCGACACGTTGACGTCGGCGCGCAGGTTGCCCTTCTCCATGTCGCCGTCGCAGGTGCCGAGATAGCGCAGGATGGCGCGCAGCTTGGCGAGGAAGGCCTTGGCCTCCTCGGCGGAGCGCAGATCGGGTTTCGACACGATCTCCATCAGCGCGACGCCGGAGCGGTTGAGATCGACCAGCGACAGCGCCGGATGCTGGTCGTGCAGCAGCTTGCCGGCGTCCTGCTCGAGATGAAGCCGCTCGATGCCGACGGCAATGGCGCCGTCGGGCATGTCGACGACGACTTCGCCCTCGCCCACCACCGGCGACTTGTATTGGCTGATCTGGTAGCCCTGCGGCAGGTCCGGATAGAAGTAATTCTTGCGGTCGAACACCGAGCGCAGGTTGATCTTCGCCTTGAGGCCGAGGCCGGTGCGGACCGCCTGGGCGACGCATTCGGCATTGATCACCGGCAGCATGCCCGGCATCGCCGCGTCGACCAGCGACACCTGCGAATTGGGCGCGGCGCCGAAACCGGTGGCGGCGCCGGAAAACAGCTTGGCCTGCGAGTTCACCTGGGCATGGATCTCCATGCCGATGACGACCTCCCAATCGCCGGTGGCGCCCTTGATCAGCTTTGCGGTGTTTACCGGAGCGTTCATCGTCATTCCCTGCACTTGCAGCCCAAGGGACGCAGCCGCAGGGATTGCGCGGTCTGCCTTTTCCGTCAAGGGCCGCCACCGCGGGCGGAGTGCCGAGTTCTCGCGGTGGATTTCGTCGCCGTGCCGAGACCGGGATCGGATTTCGCGATAACCTTGCACGCGAATCGAGGAGACATTTCGATGGCCCGAGCCCGGCAGAAGGCGTCGCCGACCGACCGACATGCGAGAAAGATCGCGGTGGCGATTGCGAATGGCCGGTCGCCCGCACCTACGCCCGATCTCGAATTCTACCTCGAAAGCTCTCCGCACGAGATGTTGGCCGCGTTGGAGGGCGCGGCCCGAAACATGCCTCCGGCGGGCAGCGACGAAGCACTTGCCTTCGGTTATCTGTTTCTTCTCCAGGGGCTGCTCGAGCGTCTGCGCTACCGCACCGACAACGGCTATGCCGACGCCGCCGACTTGATTGCGGATTTTCAGGCCGAGGTCGCCGCGCGGGCGGAGGCCGGACACGTAAATGGTCCGATGCTCGCCTATGTGGCGTCGGCCCTGCACCAGGCGAAGATACCTGTTTCGCCGGAACTGGCCGAGGTGTCGGCGAATCAGCCTGTCGACGATGACGACGGCGACGACGAATCGCTTCCGGCCGATGTGTCCACGGCGCTCCGCGGGTTGCTCGACGCCTGCGGCGGCGACCCGTTCATGCTCGTCGGCTCGCTCGCCGAACTCAGTCACGCCATGCCCGGGGAGGCACGCGGTGCGCTGGCGACCAGCTTTGCGCTCAGCGATAGGCCCGACGCGCGCAGCATCGCGGTCTTGTTCTTGCTCGATGCCGATGCGGTGGTCCGCCGCGCGGCTGCCGGAGCGCTGGCCCAGGTCGCCTCCGCGCTGTCGCCGACCGAGGTCCGGCGACTGATCGCAATTCGCAATTGGCGACCCGAGAATGAACGAGCCGACATCGATGCCGTCATCCGCAACGCGCGCTTGGCCGGAGTCGATTGCGCGAGGTGGGACGCAGGCGGCGCCGACACGATTCTCGCTACCGCCATCGACGGCGCCGCGGCCCAGGGATTCCTGTTGGTGTCGCCGGCCGGCCGGAAAAAGCGGATCTCGTCGGTCCTCACCAAAGGCGGCATTGCAGACGCCTGGAGCGGCGACCCGGAATCGAGCCGCCGGGTCGAGGCGACCGTGGCCGGCGCCCGCATGAACACTCCCCTGCTTGCCGCATCCCGGCCTTATCTCGACCGCGTCGTGGCGCATAACTTGGCACTCAGTATCGAGAAGGGCGAAGTACCGCCGCACGGCCTGCTCCAGGTCGCCGAGACGCTCGGCGGCGCCGACTGGCGACCCGAGCGCATGAGTTTCAGCGAGACGCTGGCCGGGCTGATTGCCGAAATCCCGCAGGCGATGCGCAGCTCCGCGGCGGTCGATACATTGTTGAGGAGGAGCGGCGAGCTGGCCGGCCTCGCGGCCATCTCGCAGGCCTGGTTCGAGGACGACCCAGAGACTGCGCGGGTGGTGGCAGGCGCGCGCGGCCCCGGACGCGCGAAGCTCGCCACCTATCTCCTGCAGACCGTCATAGCACGGCGTCGCGACAAGTGGGCCGACCTGGTCCTGCGGACGGCCTTGTGGATGCGCGAGGCGCCCCCCGAAGCCGGCCTGTGCTGGCGCGAGCTCGCAATCGTCGCCCAGGCGCTCGCCGACGGGCGGGACCTGACCGAGATCGGATTGATGCAAGACATCGCGCGGCGAACCGTGGCGGTGCTCGCCGGCGCGCGCTCCGGGATCGGGATGGGCGCTACAGCAGCGCCGCGATGATGGCGGCGCGCTCGGCGTCGAGCGCGCCGGAGGCGGCGGGCCTGCCGGCCTGGCGGTACCAATAATGCGCATTGGACACGTCGCCCTCGACGCGATGGAGATGGGCGTGCACCCAGGCGCAGTCGGCATCGTCATGCTTCATGACGATCTCGTGGGCGGCGTTCCAGTCGTCCTTGGCGGCCCACCACATCGCCTGCAGCGCCGGCGAGCATGCGGACGGCGGGTCGGCCTGCGAAAGCGATCGCTCGAACTCGACGGTGTCATCATGAATCCCCTTTTCGCCGGCGGGACGGCGTCACCACCATCGCTGCGGCGAAAATCGCCCGGCCGCCTGCTCGATGACCTCGCCCAGCGCGAACAGGGTTTCCTCCTCGAAGGGACGGCCGATCAATTGCAGGCCGAGCGGCAGGCCCTTGGCATCGAGCCCGCCGGGGACCGAGATGCCGGGCAGCCCCGCCATGTTCACGGTCACGGTGAAGACGTCGTTGAGATACATCTCGACCGGATCGCCGCCGCCCTTTTCGCCGATGGCAAAAGCCGCCGACGGCGTCGTCGGCGTCAGGATGGCGTCGATCCCGGCCTTGAAGCAAGTCCTCGAAGTCGCGCTTGACCAGGCTGCGCACCTTCTGCGCCCGCAGATAATAGGCGTCGTAATAGCCGGCCGAGAGCACATAGGTGCCGATCATGATGCGGCGGCGGACTTCCGGGCCGAATCCGACCGCGCGGGTCTGCTCGTACATGTCGACGATGTCGCGGGCGGGCGCGCGCAGCCCGTAGCGCACGCCGTCGTAGCGGGCGAGATTGGACGACGCCTCCGCCGCTGCACCACGATGTAATAGGCCGGCAACGCGTATTTGGTGTGCGGCAGCGACACCTCGACGATCTCCGCGCCGGCCGCCTGCGAGCCACTGCGCGCCGCGCGTCCACAGCGCCTCGATTTCGACGGCCATGCCGTCGACGCGGTACTCCCGGGGATGCCGATCTTCATGCCCTTGACCGATCGCGCCAGCGCCGCCTCGTAGTCCGGCACCGGCACGTCCACCGAGGTGGTGTCCTTGGGATCGAAGCCCGCCATCGAGCGCAGCAGGATGGCGCAGTCGCGCACCGTGCGGGCGAACGGTCCGGCCTGGTCGAGCGAAGAGGCGAAGGCGACGATGCCCCAGCGCGAGCAGCGCCCATAGGTCGGCTTGATGCCGACGATGCCGGTGAAGGACGACGGCTGGCGGATCGAACCGCCGGTGTCGGTGCCGACGGCGCCGGCGCACAGGCTGGCGGCCACGGCGGCGGCGGAGCCGCCGGACGAGCCGCCCGGCACCAGCCTGGCGTCCGAGCCGAGACGCCGCCACGGCGAGGTGACCGCCCCCCAATGGGACGTCTCGTTCGACGAGCCCATGGCGAACTCGTCATTGTTGAGCTTGCCCAGCATCACGGCGCCGTCGCGCCAGAGATTGGCGGTGACGGTGGATTCGTAGGTCGGGACGAAGTTCTGCCAGCATGTGCGAGCACGCGGTGGTGCGCACGCCGGCGGTGCAGAACATGTCCTTGACGCCGAGCGGGATGCCGGCGAGCCGACCGCCCTCGCCGCGCGCCAGCGCCGCATCGGCACGCGCCGCCATCTCGCGCGCGCGCTCCGGCGTCTCCAGCACGAAGGCGTTGAGCGCACGCCCATCGATCGCCGCAGCGATATGCGCCTCGACGAGCTCCGCCGCCGAAAACGCCCGCTTGCGCAGGAATCCGAGCGACTCCGCAAGGGTCAGCGAAGTGAGCTCGCTCATCCGGCCGGCGTCTCCTCGCAGGAGAAGCGCCGCGCTGCACTCCCTCCCCCTTCTTCAGGGGGAGGGTTGGGGTGGGGGTCCGCTAACTCGCCACGAGGCCCGTGCACGCCGCTCGCGACCCCCTCCCCAACCCTCCCCCCTTCGGGGAGAGGGAGCAGAGTTCGCCTGCGGCAGAGCCTCGGCCGCGACGACGCGGGCGCGCGCTTCCATCGCGGCGAACCACAGCCCATCCATCTCGCAGGCCAGGCACATCACACGGCCTTCGGCGGCGGGACCGGCGCGTCGCACACGAACGGCCGCGTGGTGACGGCGACCGGCGCCACCGGACGAACATCCATCGCCCAGGAATTGGCGGCGACCTTCCGGGCCGGGCGCCACACCTTGCCGCCCGCCTTGTTGAAATAGGCGACGTATTGGGGCGGCAACTCTTCGCATTCCTCGCACATCACTCGACCACCTTGGGAACCGTGAAGAAATCGTCCTGGCGCGCCGGCGCATTGGCGAGGATTTCGGCGGCGATGCCGCCGTCGGTCACCTGATCGGCGCGCTGCCGCATTTTCATGGGCATCACCGAGGTCATCGGCTCGACTCCGGCGATGTCGACCTCCGAAAGCTGCTCGACGAAGGCGAGCATGGCATTGAGCTCGCCCCTGAGATGCTCGACCTCCTCGTCCGCCACCGCGATGCGGGCGAGGCGGGCGATGCGCCGGACAGTGGCGTTGTCGACGGACATTGCAGCTCCAGGGACGTTGGCCAAATCCTTCGATCGACCAAATGCAGGCTATAGCAGACGCGCTTTTGCCGCCGCAACCATGGCGTCGTGACCCCGTGCGTCGCGACCAGCCGCGCGGACGAGCGCCATTGCAGCCCCCGCCGCCAAGGCGCTATTGAGGCGACGACAACGTACCCGTTCCGATGCAACGCAAGCCGCCCGATCGCTCCGCCACCCCTCTCGACCTGATTGATACCGAGATCATTCAGGAGCAGGCGCATGCCCTCGGGCGCCTCGGCCGTGGCCTCGAGGCTGCGCTGGGCAGGCTGCGGGACCTCGATGCAGCGCTATCGACGCCGCCGTCCGCGCAGGACAGCAAGCGCCGGGCCGTGCTGGTGGCCGAAGCCGGCTACGCCTTGTGGCTGTTCGTGGTCCAGCGCGAGGCCTGCGGCCTGCGCGACAGCCGCGCCGTCATGCGCGACTACGCCGTGCCGGCCGAGGTGCAGGTCCGCATGGGCCTGCTGCCGCCCGCCTCCGCCCGGCAAGAGGGGACGCACCCTGTAGCTATTTGGCGCACGCCACGGCCGCCTGGGCCTCCACCACGGCGACGGCGGTCATGTTGACGATACAACGACGGCGAAATTCATTTTTCGCCACCCTGACCGCTGGGTCGCAGTCCCATTTCACACAATTGCGGTATTGAAACACCTCTATTCTACTTTGCATGGGGTTGTTTTCCAAAAATGAGTCCACGTGCCCCTGCGGCTGTCATCGCGAATGCGATAGGGACGCTGCGCCAACCTCACGCCTCGCAGGCCTGGGCTTCGACCACCGCGACGGCGGTCATGTTGACGATGCCGCGGGCGGTGACCGACGGCGTGAGGATGTGGACCGGCTTCGCGGTGCCGATCAGGATCGGCCCGACCGCGAGCGCGTCGGCCATCACCTTGAGCGCCTCATAGGCGATGTTGGCGGCGTCGAGAGTCGGGCATGATCAGCGCATTGGCCGCACCCTTGAGCCGGGAATGCGGATAGACCCGCTCGCGCTGGGCGGGGTCGAGCGCGGTGTCCGCATGCATCTCGCCGTCGACCTCGAAATCGACCTTGCGCTCCCACAGGATCGCCGTCGCAGCCCGCATCTTGCGCGCCGTCGCGGTGTCGTAGCTGCCGAAATCGGAATGCGAGACCAGCGCGATCCTGGGCTCGATGCCGAAGCGGCGGATGTGGGCGGCGGCGAGCACCGCCACGTCCGCGATCTCCTCCGCGGTCGGGTCGGGACGCACCTGGGTGTCGGCGAGGAAGATATGGCCCTTGCCGGTGATCAGCAGCGACAGCGCGGCGAAATCGTCGACCCCCGGCGCGGTGCCGATGAGATCGCGGATGTGGCGCAGGTGGCCCATGAAGCCGCCTTCGACGCCGCAGATGGCGGCATCGGCATCGCCGGCGCGCACCATGGCGGCGGCGATGACGGTCGAGTTGGTGCGGATCACGGTGCGGGCGGCATCGGGGGTCACGCCGCGGCGGCCCGCCGCCTCGATGTAGAGGTCGACATATTTGCGATAGCGCGGATCCTCCTGCGGGTTGATGAGGACGAAATCGCGCCCCGGCCGGATCGCCAGTCCGAACCGCGCCAGCCTCGCCTCGATCACCGCGGGACGTCCGACCAGGATCGGATGGGCAAGCCCTTCCTCGACGACGACCTGGGTCGCCCGCAGCACCCGCTCGTCCTCGCCTTCCGCATAGACGACGCGCTTGGGCGCGGTCTTGGCCCGGCCGAACAGCGGCTTCATGATGAAGCCGGAGCGGAACACGAATTCGTTGAGCCGCTCGCGATAGGCCTCGATGTCGGCGATCGGCCGGGTGGCGACGCCCGAGGCCATGGCAGCCTCGGCGAGCGCCGGCGCGATCCGCAGGATCAGCCGGGGATCGAACGGATTGGGGATCAGCGAGCCCGGCCCGAAGGTCGGCGCCTCGCCGCCATAGGCGCGGGCCGCGACCTCCGAGGGCGCCTCGCGCGCGAGCGCGGCGATGGCGTCGACCGCCGCGATCTTCATCGCCTCGTTGATCTCGGTGGCGCCGACGTCGAGCGCGCCGCGGAAGATATAGGGAAAGCACAGGACGTTGTTGACCTGGTTCGGGATAGTCGGAGCGTCCGGTGCAGATCATCGCGTCGGGCCGCGCCTTGAGCGCCTCGTCCGGCATGATCTCCGGCGTCGGGTTGGCGAGCGCCATGATCAGCGGACGCGGCGCCATCCGCGCCGCCATCTCCGGCTTGAGCACGCCGGGCGCCGACAGGCCGAGAAAGATGTCGGCGCCGTCGATGACGTCGGCGAGCTTCCGCTTGTCGGTCTTCTGGGCGTAGACGCTCTTCCAGCGGTCCATCAGCGACCGGCCGGCCTTCATAGACGACGCCTTCGATGTCGGTCGACCCAGATGTTCGCCCGCCGCGCGCCGAGCGAGACCAGCAGGTTGAGGCAGGCGAGCGCGGCCGCCCCTGCGCCCGGAGGTCACGATCTTGACGTCCTCGATGCGCTTGCCGGTCAGCGACAGCGCGTTCTTCACGGCGGCGGCGACGATGATGGCGGTGCCGTGCTGGTCGTCGTGGAACACCGGGATCTTCATGCGCGCCTGCAGCCGCGCCTCCACCTCGAAGCATTCCGGCGCCTTGATGTCCTCGAGATTGATGCCGCCGAAGGTCGGCTCCAGCGCCGCCACCACGTCGACGATCCGGTCGACCTCCCGGGCGTCGATCTCGATGTCGAACACGTCGATGCCGGCGAATTTCTTGAACAGCACCGCCTTGCCTTCCATCACCGGCTTGCCGGCGAGCGGGCCGATGTTGCCGAGCCCGAGCACGGCGGTGCCGTTGGTGACGACGCCGACGAGGTTGGCGCGGGACGTGAGCGACGCGGCCTCGCGCGGGGTCGGCGGCGATCGCGAGGCACGCGACGGCGACGCCCGGGGTGTAGGCGAGCGCGAGGTCGTGCTGGGTGGCGAGCGGCTTGGTCGACTGGATCGCGAGCTTTCCGGGCTTGGGAAAGCGGTGGTAGGCGAGCGCGCTCGCCTTGAGATCGTCGGATATGTTGGCGGTCACGCCGATTCCTCCCTGGTCGGGCGCGACCTTAGCCTAGCTTCGAAACAAAAAACAATTCTGCCGACGAGCCAGCCGACGGCGATGATTGCAACGGCTTGCGCGGGTCGCCCCGGTCGTGGCGACACAGATTCCACGCGCGCGATGCTCGCGCGCCGGCCGGCCGGTCAGCCGCCTTGCGCCGATACCGCGATTGTCATTTGTGCCGCAACGACCGGCATCGCCGCGTCGAGCGCCGGCGTGGCGGTTTCGCCGGCATCGGCCACGATCGTTCTGATCCGCTCGATGCCGATGCGTTGGACGAAGGCACGGGTGGATTCCCCGGCTGGCGCGCTGTCGCGATAGAGCCCGATAAAGCGGCCCATGCAGTCGAGCACGTCGTCTTCGGAGTTTGCGATGCGGAGCACCTCCCCCTTGCGCAGGTCCGGGCCGCCGGCGCCGCCGACATAGACCTCCCAGTTGCCGTCGCCGATCGCGACCGCGCCGACGTCGCAGGTTTGCGCTTCCGAGCAGTTGCGCGGGCAGCCGGCGGTCGCGAGCATGAGATGACCAGGGCCGTCGACACTGCGGAAGCGGCCCTCGATCTTGGCCGCGAGGCCCATGCTGTCGCCCTGTCCGAAGCGGCAGTAGTCGATGCCGATGCAGGTCCTGCAAGAGCGATCCGTGTCGGCTGCAGCGAAAGCCGCGGGCATTTCGAAGTCGCGCCACGGACCGGGCAGGCCGTCCCTCGGCAAGCCGACGAGATCGATGCGCCGGGCTCCGGTCAGTTCGTCCAGCGCCACATTGTACTTGAGCGCGACCCCGGCGATCCGCTTGAGTTCGGCGCGGCCTGACCCGCCGTCCAGACTCCGGCATGCCCGGGAAGACGATCTCCTTGCCGACGCCGGCATGGCGCTCCCAGCCGGGCTGCCCGTCGCGCAGCTCGCGGCGTCGGCCGGATTTGCGTCCGGGCGGCAATCGCCGGGTCCTCCGCGGCCTCCTGGCCGCATAGCCACGTCACGATCTCGCCGACCAGCCCCTTGCAGGAGCCGCAGCCCTTGCCGGCCCGGGTCGCGTTCATGACGCCGGGGGCGTCGCGCATGCCGCCGGCAAAGCAGGCGGCGATGGTTCCTTTGGAGACGCCGTTGCAATTGCACACCTGCATGTCGGCAGGCATCTCCGCGAACGTGAGCTGCCGGCCGGCGCCGCCGAGATCGAACAGCAGCGACACCCGCTCCTCGGGCAGCGGCGCATCGCGGTCGAAGCACTGCATGAGATAGGCAGCCTTGCTGATGTCGCCCATCAGGATGCCGCCGACCAGGCGGCCATCGCGCACGATCAGCTTCTTGTAGGTGCCCTTCTTCGGCTCGGTGAACTGGATGACCTCGTCGCTCTCCCCGGCGGGCTCGGTGATGCCCATGGACGCGAGCTCGACGCCCATCACCTTGAGCTTGGTCGCGAGCTTGGAGCCGTGCATAGGCGGCGTCGGGATTGCGTCCGGTGATGTGGTCGGCGAACACCTTGGCCTGCTCCCACAGCGGCGCCACCAGACCGTAGACGCGGCCGCGGTGCTGCGCGCATTCGCCGACCGCGTAGACGTCGGGATCGTCGACCGAGCGCATGTGGTCGTCGACCACGATGGCGCGCTCGACGGTGAGGCCGCAGCGTGCGCCGATTTCCGCATTGGGCCGGATGCCGGCGGCGACCACGACCATGTCGCAGTCGAGCGTCGAGCCGTCCTTGAAGGCGAGCCCGGTGACCTCGCTCCTCGCCGAGCACCTCGGTGGTGAGCTTCCCGAGATGGACCTTCACGCCCATCGCTTCCATGGTCGATTTCAGGATCGCGCCGGCGGCGGGATCGAGCTGCATCTCCATGAGATGGCCGGCGAGGTGCACGACATGGACCTCGCAGCCGTGGTTCAGGAGCCCGCGGGCGGCCTCCAGGCCGAGCAGGCCGCCGCCGATCACGGCGGCGCGTCGGCTTTGCTTGGCCTTGGCGATGATGGCGTCGCAGTCGTCGATGGTGCGAAAGCCGAACACCCCCGGCTTGACGGTGCCATCCGGGCCGTTGACGCCCGCCATCGGCGGGATGAAGGCGCGGCTGCCGGTCGCGATCAGCAGCTTGTCGTAGCGCTCCCGAATGCCGTTCGCGGACACCACGACCTTGGCCGATCGGTCGATTTCGCCGACCAGCGCGCCGGCATGCAGCTTGATGTCGTTGCGTTCATACCATTCGAGCGGATTGATGAAGATTTCGCTCGTGTCCTGGGCGCCGCTGAGAATGTTCGAAAGCAGGATGCGGTTGTAGTTGCCATAGGGCTCGTCGCCGAACATCACGATGTCGAACCGCTCGCCGCCGGGCGACAGCATCTCCTCGACGGCGCGCGCGCCCGCCATTCCGTTGCCGATTACAACGAGCTTCCTGTTCGCCATCGCCTGCTCATTTTCGCCATCACCATTGCAAGATGCTTGCCGCGAGCGGCTTGCGCGCGGCTGCCGACGCGCCGACCTTCTCGACGCGGACGGCGCAGACCTTGAACTCGGGAATGCGCGACACCGGATCGAGCGCCGGATTGGTCAGTGCATTGGCGCTCCCGCCGCCGCCCCAGTGGAACGGCGCGAACACCGTATCGAGCCGGATGTCGCGGGTGAGCCGCGCCTTCATCACCGCGCGCCCGCGCCTGGTGACGAGCCGGATCTTGTCGCCCGCCGCGATGCCGAGGGTCACGGCGGTATCGGGGTGAATTTCCGCCCACGGCTCGGGCTGCCGCCGCGGCGAGTTCCTTCACGCGGCGGGTCTGCGTCCCGGACTGATAGTGCGCCAGCACGCGGCCGGTGGTCAGGAAATACGGGAAATCGGTCATCCGGAAGCTCCGCCGCGGGCAGGTACTCGACCGCATGGAAGCGGGCGCGGCCATCGTCGGTCCCGAACCGATCGAGGAACATGCGGGGCGTGCCGGGATGGCCTTCCTCGGGGCACGGCCAGAACACGCCATCCTCCTGCACGATCCGCTCATAGGTGATACCCGCATAGTCGGCGGCACCGCCGGCGGTGGCGCGGCGGAACTCCGCGAAGGTCGCGCGGGTGTCGGCGCTGAAGTGCCGGCCGGCGCCGAGACGGTCGGCGAGCGCCTTGAGGACCTGCGCATCGGTCCACACGCCGTCGGGCGGCGGCTGCACGCGGCGGCGGAACAACACGCGACCTTCGAGATTGGTCATGGTGCCTTCCTCCTCCGCCCACTGCGCCACCGGAAGCACCACGTCGGCCTTTGCCGCGGTCTCGGACAGGAAGGGATCTGCCACCACCAGCAGGTCGAGTGCCGCGAGCCTGGGGCCGAGCTGGCCGGCGTCAGGCGCCGAAATCGCGACATTGGAGGCGAACACCAGCAGGCCGCGGATGCGACGTGCCGAGCGCCGCCAGCAGCTCGACGGCGGACAGGCCGGAGCGCGGCAGGTGGTCGGGATCGATGCCCCAGATCGCGGCGATCTCGGCGCGATGCCTGGGATTGTCGATCTTTCGGTAGCCCGGAAGCTGGTCCGCCTTCTGGCCGTGCTCGCGGCCGCCCTGCCCGTTGCCCTGGCCGGTCAGGCAGCCATAGCCGCAGAACGGCTTGCCGGCCTTGCCCAGCGCCAGCGCCAAGTTGATGAAGGCGAGCACGTTGTCGACGCCGTGGCTCTGCTGCTCGGGACCGCGCCCGGTGAGCACCATGGCGGTGGCCGCCTCGCCCATGATGTGCGCGGCCTCTTCGATCCTGCGCGCCGGCACGCCGGTGATCCGCTCGACGCGATCGGGCCAGTAGGACGCGACGATGCGGCGGACCGCGTCGAATCCGCTGGTGCGCGCGGCGATGAAGCCGTCGTCGATCAGCCGGTGCGCGATCGCCACGTTCAAGAGCCCGTTGGCGAGCGCGGCGTCGGTCCCGGGAGTGACCTGCAGGTGCAGCGAAGCGAGCTTGGCGGTCGCGGACCGGCGGGGATCGACCACGATGAGCTTGCCGCCGCGCCGGCGCTGCTCGTCGAAATACTGCATCAGCGGCGGCATGGTGTCGGCGGGATTGCCGCCGACGAGAAGAACGGCCTCGGCGCCCGGAATGTCCTGCAGCGGAAACGGCAGGCCGCGATCGATCCCGAACGCACGCAGCCCGGCCGCGGCGGCCGTGGCCATGCAGAAGCGGCCGTTGTAGTCGATGTTGGCGGTCCGCAGCGCCACGCGTGCGAACTTGCCGAGCATGTAGGCCTTCTCATTGGTGAGGCCGCCGCCGCCGAACACGCCGATCGCGTCGCGCCCCGACGCCGCCTGGATCGCCTGCAGGCCGGCAGCGATGCGGTCGAGCGCCTCGTCCCAGCTCACCGGAAGCAGCGCCCCGCCCTTGTGGGCGCGCACCAGCGGCGCGGTCAGGCGGTCGCGCGCATCGAGCAATTCGGCGGCGGTGAAGCCCTTGCGGCACAGACCGCCCTTGTTGGTGGGAAAGTCGCGCGCGGCGACCACCAGGCGACCGTCTTCCGCCACCAGCCTCATGCCGCATTGCAGAGCGCAGTAGGGGCAGTGGGTCTCGCTTGCGCGGTGGTCGGTGTCGGTCATGCCCCTCGTTGAGCCTCGCGCATGGTCCCGAAAAGTCGCCACTTTTCGGCCGATCAAGCGCTCTATATGCGGGCGGCCACCAGCGCGGCGCCCCATGTGGTTCGCCATCGCGTCTTGACGCTGCTCAGTCCGACCAGCGCCAGCAGCGCCAGTGCGGCGAATACCAGGAGGCCGACCTGGTAGCTTCCGGTGAACTGCTTGGAATAGCCGAGGCTGGAGGCGAGATAGAACCCGCCGACGCCTCCGGTCATTCCGACGAGGCCGGTCATGACGCCGATCTCGGAGCGGAACCGCTGCGGCACCAATTGGAAGACGGCGCCGTTGCCCATTCCGAGCGCGAGCATGCCGACGACGAATGAGGTCAACGCCATCCAGGCCATCGGCAGGTGGAAGCTCGCGATCACGATCGCGACCGACGCCACCACATACATCACGGTCAGGGCGCGGATGCCGCCGACGCGATCGGCGACGGCGCCTCCGAGCGGCCGCACCAGCGATCCCGCAAACACGCAGGCGGCGGTGAAATAACCGGCGGTGACGGGGTTCAGGCCGTAATCGACGTTGAAATAGATCGAGAGCGAAGCGGCGAGACCGACGAAACCGCCGAAGGTGACGGAGTAGAAGAACATGAACCACCAGGCATCGCCGAGGCGCAGGACGGAGAGATACTCCATCCAGCCCTTGGCCGGCGGTGCCGAGGGACTGTCCTTGGCGTAGGCGATGTAGACCGCAAACGCGGCGGCAAGCGGAACGAGTGCAAGGCCGAACACATTGATCCAGCCGAACGTCGCGGCGAGACCGGGCGCGAACAGCGCCGCCAGCACCGTCCCCGAATTTCCGGCGCCGGCGATGCCGAGCGCGGTGCCCTGGTGCTCCGGCGGATACCACCGCGACGCCAAGGGCAGCGCCACCGCGAAGGACGCGCCGGCGACGCCGAGGATGACTCCGGCGAGAAGAACCCCCGCAAAGCTGTGGATGCCGATGAGCCAGATCGACAAACATGCCAGCAAGCACGATCGCCTGCGCGATCAGTCCGGCGCGCCGCGGCTTGAGATGATCGACCATCACGCCGAGGACCACGCGGAACACCGCGCCGGCGAGCACGGGCACGGCGACCATCAGCCCCTTTTGCGCGTTGTCGAGCTTGAGGTCGCTCGCGATCTGCACCCCCAGCGGCCCGAGCATCACCCAGACCATGAAGGAGATGTCGAAATAGAAGAACGCAGCGAACAGCGTCGGCGTGTCGCCGGAGCGGAAGAACGCCTTGTCCATCATCGCAACATGGTCCGCATTTCTCCGTAGAACCTCTTGATCAAAATGAAAGCACGCCGCAATAAAATGCAATCGTTAGCGATGATGTACTTTTTTGCACGTACTTCGCCGTTAACACCGGCCGATCGCGCACAAAATGCGGATATACCGTACCTTCTGCGGTACCGGATCGGTCTGCATTTTCACGCATCACGACGCGCATATTTTGTGCGACGCGGAGAAAGTCGCCGTGGGCGTGGTCAGCACTGAGAATCGTCGATCAAACGAGGGCGTGTCGCATCTTCGGCGGGACCGTCGCTGCTTTGTCGATGTGCATCGTTCTGCATCACTTCGCGCATATTTTAGGCGCCACATCGCGCATATTTTGGCCCAATCGAAACGGCTATTCTTTCGCACCGTTAACCGTGAGTATCGTTGGTGATGGAACACGCCCGCGCGTCCGGCGAAGCCGCGCCCGACCACCCGACCCGGCTCGAGCTCCGCTTCGGCTTCTGGACCGACACCGGTCCGCGCGCGCGCAACGAAGACTATGCCGCCTTCTATGCGGGCAGCTCCCGCGCAGCAGGCGCTGCTGGGCGCGGTGGCGGCGATCGCCGACGGCGTCGGCGGCGCCAAGGGCGGACGGGAGGCGGCCGAACTCGCGGTGCGTTCCTTCATCGAGGGCCATCTCGGCCAGAATGCGACGCTCGGCATCCAACGCAACAGCGCGCGCACCGTGGAGGCCTTCAATTCCTGGGCGCATTCGATCGGCCGCCGTGACGACAAGCTCGAAGGGATG
Organism: uncultured Alphaproteobacteria bacterium; assembly: GCA_963795865.1. Taxonomy (GTDB): domain Bacteria; phylum Pseudomonadota; class Alphaproteobacteria; order Rhizobiales; family Xanthobacteraceae; genus JAJPKK01. Next base: position 110,215 of record CAWCJX010000020.1, on the reverse strand, counting down.
GCCTGCACGTTCACCGCGCTGGTCTTTCGCGGACGCCGGGTCCACGTCATCCATGTCGGCGACACCCGCGCCTATCGCTGGCGCGAAGAACGGCTCGACCAGATGACCACGGACCACGCCCTCAGCGGCGCGGGTCTGCGCCACATTCTCACCCGGGCGGTCGGCGCCGAGGAGAGCATCCGCATCGACTATGCCACCGACACCATGCGCCTTTATGACCGCTATCTGCTGTGCAGCGATGGCATCCATGGCGGCGTCACCGACCGCGCGCTCGGGAACATCCTGGCGCGGCGAAACGCGCCCGAACAGACCGCACGCGAACTCGTCGAGGCCGGGATTGCCGCGCGAACCGGGGACAATGCCACCGCGCTGGTGGTCGATGTCATCGGCTTGCCGCCCGCCGACCAGGCCGACCTCGCCTTCGCGGCCGCGAGCCTGCCGCTGCTGCCGGTGCCGAAAGCCGGGGTCACCATCGACGGCTTCCACTTGCGGGCGATGCTGGCGGACGGCCGCTATACCAGGGTGTTCGATGCCGAGGACCGCATCGAGCGGCGGCGCGTCATCGTGAAGTTCCCCAAGCCGGTCACCGGGGCGGAGGACGTGTTGCGCGGGGCGTTTCTGCGCGAGGCATGGATCGCGGCGCGCATCCGCAGTCCCTGGGTGGGCGAGGCCATCGAGCTGCAGCCGGACCGCCAGACCGGGCTCTACACGGCTATGCCGTTCTACGAGGGCGAGACGCTCGAACGGCGGCTGTCGCGGCCGCCCGGCCTGTCGCTGACCGCCGGCCTCGACTACGCGATCAAGCTCGCCGGCGGCGTCGCCGCGCTTCACCGCGCCGGCATCGTCCACCGCGACATCAAGCCGGACAACGTGATCCTGGAAGCGATCCGCGAGGGTCGGGTTCCCGGGCTGAGGCTGATCGATCTCGGCGTCGCGCGGCTGCCGCACATGGAGGACGTCCCGGCTCCCCATGCGCCGGGAACGCCGAGCTACATGGCGCCGGAACTGTTCGCCGGCGCACCCGGCGACGAGCGCTCGGACCAGTTCGCGCTCGGCGTGACGATCTATCGGATGTTCACCGGCGCCTATCCTTATGGCGAGATCGAGGCCTTCTCGCATCCGCGCTTCAAGCGGGCAAAGCCCCTGACCGCGCACCGCCCCGACCTGCCGGCGTGGCTCGACGAGGCCCTCGCCCGCGCCACCGCGGCCGATCCCGACGACCGTTTCGGCGACGTCTTCGAGTTCATCTTCGCGCTGGAGCACGGCGCGATCCGCGCGGCGCCGCCGGTCCCGCGGCCGCAGCCGCTCTACGAGCGCAATCCTCTGCTGGTCTGGAAGGTCGTGTCCGCTTTGCTGGCGCTCGCGCTCGGCCTGTCGTTGGTGCTCAATCCGAACATCCTGCGCGGACCGCCGGCCGCGCCAACGCCTGCGACACAGCGGTAAGCACCGGCGCGGCGGCCGGGCAGACGCGCCGTCCCGGCGGAAGCAGAACCGGTGCCGCAGAGTTGCTGCACCGGGACATTGTTTCGCTGCCTCAGGCCGTCTGCACCTTCGGGGGAGGTGCCAGCGCGACGGCGGCCTCGGTGGTGAGAAGGAGGAACGTGAGCGTCTCCTGCAGATACAGGCGGACGGTACTGTCGGTGTGGCTGGAATAGCCGATCGAGACGTCCTGGCCGATATGCAGGTCGAAATCGCCGCCACGGGTGGTCAGCACGAAGGCGCCGGCGATGGCGGGGGCCCAGATGATTTCGTCTTTGACGAGCCTTTTGACGTGCTCCAAGACCGGATATCCATGGTCGCTCGTCTCGGCGAGGGCCGTATAGGCGTCAGCTCCGAGCAACACGGAATAGGGCCCGTTGACCCCGACGAGACGCAACTGGCTCAAAGCCTGGGCAACGGCCTGCGGATAATCGCGCACCTCCGCCGGGAGCGTCATGATCGGATTGCTGGTGCCCTGACGGATGCCGCCGATGCCGGCGGCGGCATAGCCGTCGAAGATGGCACGGTCCTCGGCAAAAGCGATCCGTCGCGCAGCATCCTTGGCCGGTTGCCAGTCCGAAGTCGTTGGCGCCGCGCTCCACGTCGTCAACCGCCTGGCGATCCAGCTCGAACGGAACCCGTAGCTCGACCAGCGCCTTCACATCGCGCTGCCTCGCGAGGATGCCGTCACCCGGCGCCGCGACCGTGCGCAGGTGTCCGGTGCCGACGGCTGACAGGCCGACACCGCCCGGCCCCCGCACGTCGACGACACGCCGTCCGGCGAGGTAGCGCTTGAGCGTGCGCGATGTTTCCTCTTCGATATCCGCCCATGCCGCATCGGAAATGGGGGCAAGTTCGCGATGGAGGTTATTCATGCCGGACGTCTCCTTTGAGGGAGCCGATGCCGAGCGAACCATCGGGCACCGACGTGATGGATTGTGCGGGCTCGGCTGCCGCCGACGCTGCGGGGGGCGCCTCGGCCGCCGGTTCATCCGCCGGGACGAACTCCAGAAAAGTCGCGGACGGTACGAAAAACAGGGTTCCGGTGACGGCGCGGCTGAAGTCGAGCAACCGGTCATAATTGCCCGGCGGGCGGCCGACGAACATGTTTTCGAGCATCTGCTCGGTGATCCGGGGCGTGCGGCAGTAGCCGATGAAATAGGTGCCGAATTCGCCATGGCCGACCCGGCCGAACGGCATATTATCGCGGACGATCTTGAACTCTTTCCCGTCCTCGGCGATCGTCGTGAGTGCGTTGTGCGCCGACGTCGGCTTCGTGGCATCGTCCAATTCGACGTCGGACAGCTTGGTGCGGCCGATGATGCGCTCCTGCGCCTCCGTGGACAGCGCGTTCCATCCGTTGAGGTCGTGGAGATATTTCTGCACGATGACGTAGCTGCCGCCGGCGAACGCGGTGTCCTCCTCGCCGATGAGCGCGGCGTCGATCACGGCCTCGCCCCTCGGATTCTCCGTTCCGTCGACGAATCCCAGGAGATCGCGGTCGTCGAAGTAACGGAAGCCATGTACCTCGTCCACCGGCAAAACCGCACCGCCGATGCGCGCCATGATCTGCGTCGCAACCTCGAAGCACAGATCCATGCGCTTCGCACGGATGTGGAACAGCAGGTCGCCCGGCGTGGAGACCGCATGGCGCGCTCCGGCACGAATCTCCCGGAAGGTATGCAGCTCCGCCGGCCGCGGCTCTCCGAACAGCCGGGCCCAGGCGTCGGATCCAAATCCCATGACGCAGGAAAGGCCGCCTTCGAGGTTGCGAAATTCCACCGCGCGCAACAGTGCGGCAAGGTCACCGCAAAACGATCGCAAAGTCGCACGATGATCCGCGCCTGGATTTATCGTCACGATCAGGAAGATCGCGGCGCGGGTGAGTGGTGCGGATACCGGCTGCGGGACAGCGCGCAAGGCCCCCGCCGCCCCAGGCGCGCTTTTCGATTGAGATTCCATCGGAAGCCATCCTGGCGGGATGCGCCGGAAGCTCACTCTTCGAAATGCCGCGCTCGCCTCGCGCGAACGTCGGAACGCAACCTTACCATCGCCCGCCGACGAACGTCCATACCGCCGCGCAACGTGGGCGCGCGTCTTAGCCGCCCCACTGTTGATTCCAGTCGATTCAAATCCGCTCTAAATCACTCCACCGGCGCCGAGGCCGGGCTCGGCAGGCGCGCCCGCCTGCGCGGCCCTGGCCGCATCGGCCAGCGCCGCCAGCCGCTTGGGGCCGTCGCCCGCGGTCGGCTGGATCAGGCCGGCCGACATGATGAGCTTGGCCGCGGCCTCGACGGGGATGTCGAGCTCGATGACGGCGCTGCGCGGCACATAGAAGAAAAATCCGGTGGTCGGGTTCGGGGTGCAGGGCATGAACACCGACACGTGCTCTTCCTGGTTCGGCAGCACCGACGGTGATCTCGCGGCTCGGCGGCTGCGACAGGAACACCAGCGACCACATGCCGGGCGACGGGAACTCGATCAGGCCGACCGTGCGGAAGCTCGAGCCGGATTGCGAGAACAGCGTCTCGAACACCTGCTTCAGGCCCTTGTAGAGCGAGCGCACCAGCGGCATGCGGTCGAGGATGCGCTCGCCCGCCTCGACCAGGGTGCGGCCGACCAGATTGGCGGTGAGGAAACCGAGCAAGGTGAGCGCGACGACGGCGATCACCAGGCCGCTGCCGGGAATCCGGCCCGGCAGGTAGGTTTCCGGGCGATAGGCGACCGGAATGAACGGGCGCACCAGGTCGTCCACCCAGGTGATGAAGGACCAGGTCAGCCACACCGTGATCGCGAGCGGTCCGGCGACGACGAGGCCGGTCAGGAAGTAATTGCGGATCCGGCTGCCGATGCCGTGGTGATGGGCGGGCGGCTTGTCCGGCCTCGGCGGAGCAGGCGGTGGCGCCTCGGGAACGTCGATCGAGCTCATGATCGGGACTATATGGCCTTCATGCCTGCCTGCGCCATGGCCTGCTGCTTGCGTTACCGCACGCCGCGCGCCGACTTTCGGGCGCTGCTACTCCACCGTCACCGATTTGGCGAGGTTTCGCGGCTGGTCGACATCGGTGCCCATGATGACCGCGGTGTGGTAGGCGATCAATTGCACGGGGATGGCGTAGACGAGCGGCGTCACCGTCGAGGGCATTTCCGGCACCGTCAGGGTGACGAGCGAATTGATGGTCGCCTCGCGGGCGCCCTTGGGATCGGTCACCAGGATGATGCGGCCGCCGCGCGCGGCGACCTCCTGCATGTTCGAGACGGTCTTGTCGAACACGCGGTCATAGGGGGCGATCACCACCACCGGCATGGTCTCGTCGATCAGGGCGATCGGGCCGTGCTTGAGCTCGCCCGCCGCATAGCCCTCGGCGTGGATATAGGAGATTTCCTTGAGCTTGAGCGCGCCTTCGAGCGCGAGCGGGTAGCTGGTGCCGCGGCCGAGATAGAGCACGTCGCGGCACTTGGCGAGGTCGCGCGCCAGCTTTTCGATCTGCGGCTCGAGCGCCAGCGCATCCGCCATGTGGCGCGGCGTCTCGATCAGCGCCTTGACCAGCCTCACCTCGTCGTCCTCGCCGAGCACGCCGCGGGCGCGGCCCGCCGCGATCGCGAGGCAGGCGAGCACCGTGAGCTGGCAGGTGAACGCCTTGGTCGAGGCGACGCCGATCTCCGGCCCGGCCAGCGTCGGCATGACCGCGTCGCTCTCGCGGGCGATGGTCGACGTCGCGACGTTGACGATCGACATCGACGTGCTGCTTCTGCTCGCGGGCATAGCGCAGCGTCGCCAGCGTGTCGGCGGTCTCGCCCGACTGCGATACGAACAGCGCGAGATTGCCGGGCTGGAACGGCGCCTCGCGATAGCGGAACTCGGAGGCGATGTCGATCTCGACCGGCAGCCGGGCGAAGCGCTCGAACCAGTACTTGCCGATCAGGCCGGCATAATAGGCGGTGCCGCAGGCCGAGATCGACAGCCGGTCGATGGTGCGGAAATCGAACGGCAGCTGTGCCCGGCAGCGCGATCCGGCTCGTTGGCGAAGTCGACGTAATGGGCGAGCGTGTGGCCCGACCACTTCGGGCTGCTCGTGGATCTCCTTCGCCATGAAGTGGCGGTGATTGCCCTTGTCGACCAGCAACGCCGAGGCGCTGGAGCGGATCACCGGCCGCGTCACCACCTTGCCGGTGGCGTCCTGGATGACGGCGCCGCCGCGGGTGAGGACGACGAAGTCGCCGTCTTCGAGATAGCTGATGGAGCTGGTGAAGGGCGCGAGCGCAATCGCGTCGGAGCCGAGATACATCTCCGCGTCGCCATAGCCGATGGCGAGCGGCGAGCCGCGGCGGGCGCCGACCAGGAGATCCTCCTCGCCGGAAAACAGGAAGGCGAGCGCGAAAGCGCCCTTGAGCCGCGGCAGCGCCGAGGCGACCGCCGTGATCGGGCCGGCGCCCCTCTGCATTTCGTCGGTGACGAGATGCGCCACCACCTCGGTGTCGGTCTCGGTCACGAACCTGGCGCCGCGGGATTCGAGCTCCGCGCGCAATTCCGCGAAATTCTCGATGATGCCGTTATGGACCACGGCGACCCGGTCGGTCGCATGGGGATGGGCATTGATCTCGTTGGGCCGGCCATGGGTCGCCCAACGGGTGTGGCCGATGCCGATGGTCCCCGACAGCGGCTCCTTGGAGAGCCGGACCTCGAGATTGCGCAGCTTGCCTTCGGCGCGGCGGCGGGTCAGCTGGCCGGCCTCCAGCGTCGCGATCCCGGCCGAATCGTAGCCGCGGTATTCCAGCCGCCGCAAGGCATCCACCATGCTCGTCGCGACCGGCTCGCTGCCGAGAATTCCTATGATTCCGCACATGACGCCACTCCCCCGGCCTGCCGGCCGCCCTTGCCGGGCGAGCCTCACCCATTCGTCTCAGAAGACGACCGCAACACCATCATGAATAAACAGAATATGCGGTTCGACCGCGTCATTCTGGACTCGCCCCTTCCGGCACCATAGCAGGGTTCACGGCAATTTCCTGCCCGCGCCGACCACCCGGCGCAGCCGCGCGGCCCAGCCCTCCTTGTTGACCTGGCGGCCGCGGCCGAGCGCAAGCGCATCCGCCGGCACGTCCGCGGTGATCACCGAGCCGGTGCCGACATAGGCGCCGTCGCCGATCCGGACCGGGGCCACCAGCGCGGCATTGGAGCCGATGAAGACCCCCTTGCCGATCTCGGTGCGGTGCTTGGCGGCGCCGTCGTAATTGCAGGTGATGGCGCCGGCCCCGATATTGGTGCCCTCCCCGACGCTGGCGTCGCCGATATAGGCGAGGTGGTTGGCCTTGGCGCCGGCGGCGAGCCGGGCCTCCTTCACCTCGACGAAGTTTCCCACATGGACGTCGGCCTCGAGCCGCGCACCGGGGCGCAGGCGGGCGAACGGCCCGACCCTGGCGCCGCGCCCCACCGTGGCCCCTTCGAGATGGGAAAACGAGCGGATCACCGCGCCGTCTTCCACCGTGACCCCCGGGCCGAACACGACATAGGGCTCGATCACGACATCGCGGCCGAGCCTGGTGTCGGCGCTCAGATGCACGGTCTGCGGGGCGACCATGGACACCCCGGCGTCATGGGCGGCCGCGCGCAGCCGGCGCTGCAGCACCTCTTCGGCCTCGGCAAGCTGGGCTTGGGTGTTGACGCCGCGCACCTCGTCCTCCCCGGTCTCGAGCGCCACCGCGGCCCATCCGAGACCGCGGGCGACGGCGACCGCATCGGTCAGATAGAACTCACGCTTGGCATTGTCATCCCCGATCCGCTCCAGAATCGCCAGGGCCGCATCGCCGCGCAACGCCATCAGCCCGGCATTGCACAGGCCGATGGCGCGCTCCTCGGCGGTTGCGTCCTTTTCCTCGCGGATGGCCGCAAGGCGCGCCATCCGTCCCCGCGATCAGGCGCCCATAGCCGGTCGGGTCGGCCGGCCGGAAGCCGAGCACCGCGACGACGGCGCCCTGCGCCAGCGCGGCGCGCAGCCGCGCCAGGGTCTGCGGGGTGACGAGCGGGGTGTCGGCAAACACGACCAGCACGTCGTCGGCGCCCCGCGCCAGCGCCGGCCTTGCCGCCAGCACCGCATGGGCGGTGCCGCGCCGCTCGCCCTGCACGAACAGCTCGGCGGACGGCATCGCCGCCTTCACCGCGGCGACCAGAGCCTGCTGGTCCGCCCCCTGACCGGGACCGACCACCACCGCCTGCGCCCCGCCGGCGGCGCCGGCGGCAGCCAGCACGTGGGCGATCAGGCTGCGGCCGCCGATGGCATGCAGCACCTTGGGCCGCGACGCCCGCATGCGGGTGCCTTCGCCGGCGGCGAGAACGATGGTGAGACAGGTTCTTGCGCTCATGTACTCCGCCCCTCGCCGTCGCCGCCGCGCCCGGCAGGAATGCCGTCATAACGCACCATGGGCGGTCGAGGAAAGCGCGGGCGGAGGTCGGGCTTTTTCGCCCCCGACGAGGTAAAGAATATTTTCCCGGGACGCAGGCGGTGCGCACAAAGATCGGCGCTCTCGATGATTGTGCCTTTTAAAAGCCGGCACAATTTGAGATATGAAACGCCGCGTTCGTGCCTGACAAAAACGGCTGCACTTTGGGTTGACCATCGCCGCGCCCAAGCCAAGCCTGATTCGGGAGGAGTTGCCAGTAATGTCGACACGTCTCCAGTTGCCGCGGTCCATCGCTGCGCGGAATGTTGCGGCGCTCGCCCTCCTGGCCTTGCCCCTTGCCGTCGCCGTTCCAGCGGCCGCGCAGCCGAGCCCGGAGCAGATCGAAACGCTGCGGCAAGCCTGCCGATCGGATTTCATAGCGCATTGCGTCGGAGTGCAGCCCGGAGGCCGCGAGGCGCTGCAATGCCTCGAACGCAACAGCGCGCAATTGTCCGAGACGTGCGGCAGCGCGGTCAGCGCAGTCGTGCCCGGAACCGCGACCCGGCCGGAAGCGCAGCAGGCCGAGACCCCGCAACCGGAGAGGCAAACGCCGGTGACGCTACAACCGGAAGCGCCGCAGCCCGCGAGCGCCCCGGCGCAACCGTCCCAGCAGGAAGAACTCGCCGCTGTCCAGCGAGCCTGCACGATCCAGGATTTCATGGCGCACTGCTCGTGGATTGCGCCGGGCAACCCCGAGCTTCTGCTGTGCCTGCGGGCCAACGCGGCAGAGCTCTCGCCCGGATGCCAGAACGTGGTGCGCGCGAATCCGCCGCCGCCACGCCCGCGGCGGCGGCGGCGCTCCCGACAGCGCCACCCGTGACGGCGCCACCCATAACGGCACCGCCCGTGGCGCCGCTACGACCTGCGACGGCGGCCGCTCCGGCGCCGCGACCGGCCGTCGCGCAGAAGAAGCCCAGCCCGAAGCAGCTCAGCGCCGTCCGTTCCGCCTGCCGCTCGGATTTCATCGCGCATTGCGCCGGCGTTCAGCCGGGCGGCCGCGACGCGCTGCTATGTCTCGAGCGCAACAAGGCGGAAATCTCGCAGTCCTGCCAGAGCGCGCTGGCCCCGATCGTTGCCGGCGCGGCGGCAGGTCCGGGCACGGCAAATCCCGGCACGGCAAGTCCCGACACGACGCCCCCGGCTTCGGCCGCGGCGCCGCCGGCGGCCACCGACCGGCTCGTGATTCCGCGGCTGCCGCTGCGCGCCGAGATCATGCTCCTGCGGGTCTGTGCGGTCGATCATCGGCTTCTCTGCGACGATGTTCCGCCCGGTGGCGGCCGCATCATCGCCTGCCTCGCCCGCAAGGCGTCCAAGCTCATGCCGGAATGCCGCGCTGCCCTGGCGGCGGCCAGCGGCTAAGGTGTGATGTCAGCCCCCGAAACCCAGTTCCAGGACCCCGATGCGCCGCGCCGGCCGAGGCTGTTCGCGCCCTCGGCCGCGGCGCTGAACTGGGTGATTTCGATCGGCTTCCTCTCGCTCGGCTATGCCCTATACATGCGCTATCTCGTGATCGAGCAGCCGAGCGTGGGGCTGGCCTGCGATGCCGGGCGCGCGACCTGGCTGTGCCTGAGCCGCAAAGTGGCCTCCGCCCTGTTCGACAATTACGTGTTCGGCTGGGTGAGTCTCGGGGCCGCCGTGCTGGTGCTGATCCGCCCGTCGGTGCCGCTGTTCACCATCGGCCTCGTCGCCACTGCGCTCGGCATCGTTCTCTATAATGCGAGCCTGTCCGGCTTTGCCGCCGCGCTGCTGATCATGTGCTTTGCTCGTCCCGTAACCGAAACAGGGTGACGGCGAGCACCGCAAGCGTGGCGGCGAACCACAGGGCTTGCCAGTTCTCGAAGCCTTCATTGACGACGATGTAGGCCGCCGACACCGTCAGCGTGACGGCGGATACGAGCTCGGCCCGGCCGAGCGGCGACCGGCCGCGCCCGCCGATGACCGACGCCGCCGCAAACGGGATCACCGCCGCCGTCATCGGCGCAAAGGTGAGGTCGCGGTAACGCGGATCGAACACGAGGCCCAGGGCGGTCTGCAGGGCGAGAACGGTGGCGGCGACCAGGATCACCCCGGCGGCGACCGCGAGCACGGCTTGGGGCCGCCCTGCCGGCCGCCCGAGGATGCGGCTGAAGCCGGGAACGGCGAGGCCTTGCGACATCGTCATCGCGGCCGCGACCGGAGCCGCGACCGATACCGCGATCAATGCGAGGCCACGGGCCCAGCCGCCGGCACCGAGGCTTTCGGTGGCCGCATTGGCGATCGCCCAGGGAGCGAAGACTCCGGCCGCCACCGCATCGACCGCGATGCCCGCCACAACCGGCGGCGCCAGATCGTCGATCCTCCTGGGCCCTGCGGCAAAGGCTGCGGCAAACACGACAGCGGCCAGCGCCAGGCCCAGAGCCATCTGCCAAACCCATGAGGGATGGTTCGATACCGGCTCGCCCCAGACGAATTTCGGCTCCCGCCCGCCGGCAGTCAAAACGCCCCAATATCCCCCGACCGTGCCCTCGAGCTTGCGCTTCCAGGGCTGATCGAAGGCCTCGATCAGGTTGGCCCGGTAGTTGCCGGCGTGCGCGCGCGCCATCACATCATCGAGCACCAGAGCCTGGTTGGCCGGCGACGGCAATGCGCCCTCGCGCATCCGGCCGGCGCTGGGCCAGCCGACCTCGCCGATCAGGATCTCCTTGCCGGGAAAGCTCGCGGCGACCCGGCGGTGGATCTCGTCCACATGGGCGCCCGCCTGTTCGGCAGAGATCGGGAAATCCTCCCAGTAAGGCAAGATGTGAACGGTGACGAAATCGACGGCCTGGGCGAGGTCGCGGTTGCGCAGCCAGTATTCCCAGACATCGGCATAGGTGACCGGCATCGCGGTCGCGGTCTTGACCTCGCGCAGGACGTCGGCGAGGTCCAAAGCCGACAATTCGCCGCGCAGCAGCACCTCGTTGCCGACCACGATGGCCGTGATCACGTCGCGATACTGCTTCGCCAGCGCGACGGCCGCATCGATGCGGATGCGGTTCTTGCCGCGGTCGCTGCCGAGCCACAGTCCCTGGATCACCTTGATCCCGAGGCGACGGGCGATCGCCGGCACCTGGTCGAGCCCGTTCTCGGTCGAATAGGTGCGCACGCAATCGGTCAGGCCGGCAAGCTTGGCGAGATCCTCCTCGATCTCGTAGCCGGCCACCTGGGTGCGTTCATCGAGCGGGCTTTCATTGCCGCGGAACGGCGCATAGGACAGGCATTGGATGCGCCCGGGATAGGCGGCAGCCGCCGGCGCCGCGACCGGGCGCCCGAGCCACCACCATGTCAGGGCGACCGCCGCCAGGGTCGCGACGAAGAGCCCGGCAGCCCGTTTCATGCAGGACCTTCCAAATCGCTGCTGTTGCAATGCGGGATGCTTAGCCCACGAGCCGCGCGCCCTGCCAAGACCGGCGCGCGGACCGCACCGTGCCCCCAAACGACCCGCGGCCCATTATCCTAATCGCAGATCGCCGCTGGACAAACGACCCCAGTTCCGCCATTGACGAAAGATCGATCCGGGGCCGTAATCACCACCATCCTGCCCGATTGCAGCTGCATGGGAAGTTCCCGTCCCGGTCGAACCCGGCCGGCAACCGACAGCGAATGACATGTTCCATTCTGCAGTGCGTAACTTCGCAACCTGGGTTCTTGCAGCGCTGATGGCCGTCGTACCGGCGGCCTCCTGGGGCCAGAATGCCGAGCCCAAGCCGCCGGAGCAGGGCAAGGCGGGCGAGCCCGGCAAGGATGCCGCGGCCGCGTCGATCCCGTTGCCGATGCGAGCCGCACCATGACGGGCCCCGCCGCCAGTTCGGAATGCGTCTGGCTCGGCGAGCGGGCGATCGGCCTGATGTGGCGCGACGACCTCGACACCGCGTTCCGGCACCTCGATCTCTACGATCGGTTCGGCTGTCCCGGGCGAGCATATCCAGATCTCGTTCCGCTGCGTCGTCCGCCAGGGCAACATCGACCCGAAGGCGACCGAGACATTCAATGCGCGGGTGCATTCGTGCTGGATCAACCCCGCCCTTCCTCCCGCCGCGCCGGCCACCGCTGCCAACGCAGCGGCGGAAAAAAGTGGAACCAAATAGGCCGCTTTTAGATTGGCGCCGTGAGTTTGATTATTCGCTGAAAAAAATTCGCAGCCATTAATCCGCCATGGGCGTCTTGTACTTGAAATCCAACCGCGGTCTGCTAGATTGTGCGCTGCGGCAGCATCCGCGACGGTGTCTAGGGGACAGACGCCGTTCTCCAACTCCCCGCCCCACTCGGTAAAGCGCTATGCGCTCGCTTGTGTCCGTGGTCGCGCTTGTTGCGTGCCTGCATGCTTTGGCTTGGGCAATCTGGCAGAGCCAAGCTTCGGCTCCCAACATAGAGGGAGTCCTGAACAGCGTTTCATATTCGCCGTTCCACAGTTCGGCCCATCCCGACGACGCGGCAGCCGCCCGACCGAAGCGCAGATCCGCGCCGACCTGAAAGCCATTGCGCCCTACACCAAGGCGATCCGCCTTTATTCGTCGACCGGCGGCGTCGAGTTGGTGCCGCCGATCGCCGCCGAGTTCGGTCTCAAGGTCACGGTCGGGGATCTCGGCTCGACGAAGAGACGTATCGCCAGCTGCGCCAAGAAGCCCGCCGAGCGCGTTGGAGTTGCTGCGCCTCAAGAGCGTGAAACCGCCGAGGAAGTCGCACGAGAGCGCAACAACGGGAAATCAGCGCCGGATCGATCTCGTCCGCAAGAACCGCAACGTCAACGGCGTCGTGGTCGGCAACGAGACGATCTACCGCGACGAGTTGAAGGTCGACGACCTCATCAAGATCATCCAGCAGGTCAAGCGCGAGATCAGCGGCGCGGTGCCGGTGACCACCGGCGAAATCTGGAACGTGCTTCATACGAACATCCCGAGCTTGGCCTCTGCGGTCGATTTCGTCGCCGCCCACGTCCTGCCCTATTGGGAAGGCATTCCGGCCGCAGGGCGCGGTCGATCAGGCGGTGCGGGTCTACAACGACCTGCGCGATGCATTTCCCGGCAAGCGCATCGTCATCGCCGAATTCGGCTGGCCGAGCGCCGGCTACAATCGCCGGAGTTGCTGTTCCCGGGCAAGCTCGAGCAGGCGAGCGTGATCCGCTCGTTCCTGTCGCGCGCCGAGGCGCTCGGCATCGACTACAACATCATCGAGGCGTTCGACCAGCCGTGGAAGACCTTCGAGGGCAGCGTCGGCGCCTATTGGGGCCTGTTCGACAGCAGCCGCCAGCCGAAGTTCGCCTGGACCGGCCCGATCGTCGACAGCGAGCGCTGGAAGATCAGCGCCGTCGCGGTCGCCGTCGGCGTGCTGGTGTCGCTGCCGATCCTGGGCATGGCCGGCGCGACGATGATGCAGGCGTTGCTGCTCGCCCTCGCGGCCCATGGTATCGGCGCCTGGTCGGCGACCGTGTTCGAATACTGGAACGGCCACTACTTCGTGTTCGGCTCGGCCTTCGCGCTCGCGCTCGGCATGTTCCTGCTCATCCCGCTCGTGGTGATCACGCTGCGCCGCATCGACGAAATCGCGACGGTCCTGTTCGGCCGCGCGCCGCAGCGCCTGCTGCCGCGCCGGCGAATGCGCACCGTGGCGGCGGGATACAGCCCCGAAAGTGTCGATCCACATCCCCGCCTATATGGAGCCGCCGGAGATGCTCAAGGCGACGCTCGATGCGGTCGCCCGGCTCAACTACCAGAATTTCGAGTGCATCATCGTCATCAACAACACGCCGAGCCCGGCGATGTGGGAGCCGGTCGAGGAGCATTGCCGCATGCTGGGCGAGCGCTTCCGCTTCGTCAATGCGCCGCGGCTCGACGGCTACAAGGCCGGCGCGCTGCGGCTCGCCATGGCGCATACCGCCGCCGACGCCGAGATCATCGGCATCATCGATTCCGATTATGCGGTCACCCCGGACTGGCTGTCCGACCTGGTGCCGGTCTTCGCCGATCCCGAGGTCGGCCTCGTCCAGGCGCCGCAGGATCACCGCGACGGCGAGCGCAGCCCGCTGCATCACGTCATGAACGGCGAATATGCCGGTTTCTTCGACGTCGGCATGGTGCAGCGCAACGAGACCAACGCCATCATCGTTCACGGCACCATGTGCCTGATCCGCCGCGCCGCCCTGGAACGCGCCGGCGGCTGGTCGAGCGACACCATCTGCGAGGACACCGATCTCGGCCTCACCATCCTGGAGCAGGGCTGGCTCGCCCATTACACCAACCGCCGCTACGGCCACGGCCTGCTGCCCGACACCTTCGAGGCCTACAAGAAGCAGCGCGACCGCTGGGCCTCCGGCGGCTTCCAGATCGTGCAGGAAGCACTGGCGCGCGTTCCTGCCCGGCGCGAGCCTGCTCACGCCGCGACCAGAAGCGCGAATTCGCCTTCGGCTGGATCAACTGGCTCGGCGCCGAGAGCGTCGGCGTGCTGGTCGCCATCTTCAACCTGGTCTGGGTGCCGGTCGTCGCCTTCGCCGGGATCGCGGTGCCGGACAAGGTGCTGACCCTGCCGATCATCGCGACCTTCGCGATCTCGATCGTGCATTTCATCACGCTGTACCGGCGGCGGGTGCCGATCCCGCTCGGACAGACGGCCGGCGCCATGGTCGCGGCGATGGCGATGCAATGGACGGTGGCGCGCGCGGTCGCCAACTCCATCATCAAGGACCACCTGACCTTCGTGCGCACCGCCAAGGGCGGCAAGGGCACCCGCGCCAGGCGCGTCGCCTTCCCCGCCTTCAACGAGGCGATCCTCGGCGGCCTGCTGGTGCTCGGCGCCCTGATCGTGTTCCAGACCAATTACGAGCGGGTGCAGGAGATCAACCTGTTCGGCTTCGTGCTCCTGGTCCAGAGCCTGCCGTTCCTCGCCGCGGTGTCGCTCGCCGCCTTCGAGAGTTCCCGCGTCAACGACTTCGTCCTGTGGAAGGCGCTCGAGGCCAAGGTCGTGGAGCTGCTGCCGCGCGAGCTGCTGCTGCGGCGCAACCGTATTGCCGAGGCGTCAGCGGTGCCCGAAAAGCAGATGGAAGCTGCGCCGTAAGGCGTGTGCCGGCCGCTGGCGGTGCCGCCGACACAATAAGATCCAGGGGCCGCGGCGGAGCTGATCAGGACCGGGGACGATTACCTGCGATGCGCCCCCGGGTGGCTCGCCGATCAACTGCGGACGTGAACCTGCGGCGGCGCCCGCCCCTTACCCCCTATCCCGCCATCGCGGTCTCGACCAGACGTACCCAGTACGACGTCCCGAACGGGATGACGTCGTCGTTGAAATCGTAGGACGGGTGGTGAAGGCCCGCGGTGTCGCCGTTGCCGACGAAGATGAAGGCGCCGGGTCGCGCTTCCAGCATGTAGGAGAAATCCTCCCCGCCCATCACCGGCGCCATGTCGGTGTCGACATGCTCGGTACCGGCGATCTCGCCGGCGATCGAGGCCGCGAACGCGGTCTCGCGCTCGTGGTTGCGACAGCACCGGATAGCCGCGGCGCAGGTTGAGCTTGGCCGTGGCGCCATGGACCTTGCGCGGTGCGCTTCGACCACCTCGTGCGAGCCGCTTGCCCAGGAGGTCGCGGACCTCGGGCCGCAGGCTGCGGGCGGTGCCGCGCAGCCGCGCCGTCTGCGGAATGACGTTGTCGGCGTTGCCGGCCTGGAACACGCAGATCGAGACCACCGCGGCATCGAGCGGATCGACGTTGCGCGACACGATCGACTGGATCTGGTTGATGATCTGCGCGCCCACCAGCGACGGGGTCGACGGCGAGATGGGGCCGCGCGGCGTGGCCGCCGACGCCCTTCGATGTCGATCGTCAGATTGTCGGTCGAGGCCATGATCGCCCCGCTGCGGATCGAGAACTCGCCGACCGGCAGGCCCGGGAAATTGTGCATGCCGTAGACTTCCTCGATGCCGAAGCGGTCCATCAGGCCGTCCTTGACCATGGCGAGGCCGCCGGCGCCGCCCTCCTCCGCCGGCTGGAAGATCACCACGGCGGTGCCGGCGAAATTGCGGGTCTCGGCGAGGTATTTCGCGGCCCCGAGCAGCATCGCGGTGTGGCCGTCATGGCCGCAGGCATGCATCTTGCCCGGCACGGTCGACTTGTAGGGGAGTTCGTTCGCCTCCTGGAGCGGCAAGGCGTCCATGTCGGCGCGCAGGCCGATCACCTTGCGGACGCCGCCTGCCCGGTTGCCCTTGATGACGCCGACGACGCCGGTTCGGCCGATCCCCGCCACCACCTCGTCGCAGCCGAACGCCTGGAGCTTCTCGGCGACCGAGGCGGCGGTGCGGTGCACCTCGTAGAGCAGCTCCGGATGAGCGTGCAGGTCGTGCCGCCACGCGGCGATCTCGGCATGCAGGTCGGCAACGCGATTGACGATGGGCATTGCAATGGCTCCTTCGAGCGCGGTCGTATCGAGGAATTGGACGGCGCTCTCAAGTCTTTGAGTTTGAGCATGATCGCGCCCGAAAAGTCTGCAACTTTTTCGGCATTCTGCGCCGGCAGGTGATCCGACCCGATAGCCCCATCGCCATCGATCGCGCCCCGCAACTTCAACCGGAAACGCCGGCTGCGCAGACATATGGGAACCATGTCGGGCCCGGGCAACGGGCAGACAACATGAGTTTGACATGGTCAGCGCGTCATAGTGAGCGTCATGGGCGCCGCCCGGGCCGTCGCATCGGCAGGACCCGAGTCGAACGGCACGGTCAAGGCGCGAAAACCGGCAATGGCCGCCACACCGGACTCTCCTGCACGCGTCCGCGCCGGCCTATCGGCAAACCTCGGCGTTCGCTATTGACCGCTCCCGCCGGCGCTTCTACACCCGCCCCGGCGAGCCCGTAGCTCAGATGGTAGAGCACTTGACTTTTAATCAAGTGGTCCTGGGTTCGAGTCCCAGCGGGCTCACCAAGTAAAAACAAATACATCGCCCGCCGGTCCATGGCGGGCACAATGTTTCGGGCGCGCACCCTACCCGTTGGGACATCGGATCCACGCGGCCCGCCGGGCGGCTTGTCTTCCCAAGCCCGACTTCGTTGGCGAGGATGAAGCGGGGCTTCGGTCGAAAAGCGCCCGGGTCTACGTCGGGGCAACGGCTCACCGAGACGTATATGCGCTTCGGAGCGCAGGCTTATCATCATATCGGCTGCACGCGGATGAGCGAGGAAAGCCGCCCTTGGGTCTCCCGGCTCGCCTCGGGCGCTCCCTATATATAATATGTAGAAGATTGGCACGCCTTTCTGGCCAGTCGAGGATGCCATGCGGTTCGATACCATCTGGCTCGATGCGCGTTTGGCGACGCTCGCGCCTCGCGGGCTCGGGATCGTCGAGCGCGGCACCGTCGCGGCCAAGGACGGGCGGATCGTCTTTGCGGGTCCTATGGCGGAGCTGCCGACCGGCTGGGATGCGCTCAACCGCGTCGCCGTCGACGGCCGCTGGGTGACGCCCGGGCTGGTCGATTGCCACACTCACCTGGTTTATGCGGGGAACCGGGCCCGCGAGTTCGAGCTGCGCCTTGCTGGTGCTTCATATGAAGAGATCGCGCGGGCGGGTGGCGGCATCGTCTCGACTGTGAAGGCCACACGCGCCGCGAGCGAGGATGGTCTTGTTGCAGCAACGCTGCCGCGGCTCGACTGCCTCCTCGCCGAAGGCGTGACCACCGTCGAAATCAAGTCGGGCTATGGCCTCGATCGCGAAACCGAGATGCGGATGCTCCGCGCTGCGCGCCGGCTCGCGCAAGAGCGTAAGATTGCGGTTATCACGAGCTTTCTCGGCGCGCACGCATTGCCGCCGGAAGCGAACGGCGACAAGGAGCAGTATATCGACGAGGTCTGTGCGATGATCCCCGCCGTCGCTCGGGACAAGCTCGCTGATGCTGTCGATGCCTTCTGCGAGAATATTGCATTCTCGCCCGAACAGACGGCGCGCGTGTTCCGGGCCGCGCAGACGGCAGGATTGCCGGTCAAGCTCCACGCCGATCAACTCTCCAACCTGCGCGGCGCGAAACTGGCAGCCGACTTCGGCGCGCTGTCCGCCGACCACCTCGAATACACGGACGAGGACGGCGTTGCCGCGATGGCGCGTGCCGGCACTGCGGCCGTGCTGCTTCCGGGCGCGTTCTATGTCCTGAGGGAAAAACAAGTGCCGCCCGTCGATGCCCTCCGCCGGCAGCGCGTGCCGATCGCGATTGCGACCGACAGCAATCCTGGCACGTCGCCGATTACATCGCTGCTTCTGATATTGAACATGGCGGCAACGCTGTTCGGGCTCACAGTCGATGAGGCGATCGCCGGCGTTACCCGCGAAGCGGCACGCGCCCTCGGCCGGCTGGGCGAAATCGGCACGCTTGAGCCGGGCAAGTGGTGCGACCTTGCCATCTGGAACATCGAGCGGCCGGCCGAACTGGTCTACCGTATCGGCCTCAATCCCTTGCATGCGCGGGTCTGGAGAGGCACTTGACCGCTGCGATCACGCTGACGCCGGGACGCGCCACGCTCGCCGACTGGCGCGCCGTAGCAGATGGTGCCGCCGTCCGGCTCGATCACGCCGCAATGCCGGCGGTTGAGGCGGCCGCGCGAACGGTCGACGCCATTATCGCCAGAGGTGAGCCGGTCTACGGCATCAACACCGGGTTCGGGAAGCTTGCGAACGTGCATATCGGGTCTGACGACCTTGCCACGCTCCAGCGCAATATCGTGCTTTCGCACGCAGCCGGGGTGGGTGAGCCGATGCGGCCGGCTCACGTGCGGTTGATGATGGCATTGAAGCTTGCGAGCCTCGGCCGCGGCGCCTCCGGGGTGAGGTGGAGAACCCTCGAAATGCTCGAAGCCATGCTGGCACGCGATCTGATCCCGGTGATACCGAGCCAGGGCTCGGTCGGGGCGTCCGGCGATCTCGCCCCACTCGCCCACATGACGGCGGCAATGCTCGGCATCGGAGAAGTGCATCTTGCCGGCGAGCGTATGCCGGCCGGAGCCGGGCTCGCGCGCGCCGGGCTCGCGCCGATCGTGCTCGGCCCGAAGGAAGGGCTCGCCCTGCTCAACGGTACCCAGTTCTCCACGGCGGAGGCATTGGCGGGCCTGTTCGCGATTGAACGCGTGTTCCAGGCGGCGCTGATCAGCGGCGCTCTCTCGACGGACGCGGCCAAGGGCTCCGACACGCCGTTCGATCCGCGCATCCACGCATTGCGCGGTCATCGCGGTCAGATCGAGGCTGCCGCCGCCTTGCGCGCCCTGACGGCGGGCAGTTCGATCCGCGCCTCTCACCTCACCAACGATGATCGCGTTCAGGACCCCTATTGCCTGCGCTGTCAGCCGCAGGTGATGGGGGCCGTGCTGGATCTGCTGTGGCAGGCAGCGGCCATGTTGGCGACGGAAGCGAATGGGGTCTCGGACAATCCACTGATCTTCGCTGACAGCGGCGAGGCGCTGTCCGGCGGCAACTTCCACGGCGAGCCGGTGGCGTTCGCCGCCGACATCCTGGCGATCGCGGTGTGCGAGATCGGATCGCTTGCCGAGCGGCGCATCGCCATGCTGATCGATCCCACGCTCTCCGGGTTGCCGGCCTTTCTCACTCCGCAGCCGGGTCTCAATTCCGGTTTCATGGTGGCCCAGGTGACAGCGGCGGCGCTGGTTGCCGAGAACAAGCAGCGCGCCTACCCGGCCAGCGTTGATTCGATCCCGACCTCTGCCAATCAGGAGGACCATGTATCGATGTCGGCACATGGCGCGCGCCGGCTCGCGCCCATGGCGGAAAACGTAGCAAATGTCGTCGGGATCGAACTCATCGCCGCGGCGCAGGGCTGCGACTTCCATGCGCCGATGACGTCCAGCGCGCCGCTCGAGCGCGTGCGTGCGCGCCTGCGTGAACGCGTGCCCGGGCTCGAGAACGACCGCTATCTCGCACCGGACATCACCGCCGCCGCCGATCTCGTGCGGTCGGGCGAGCTTGCCGGCGTAGCCGGAGTCGATCTGCCGAGCTGCGAAGGAACGAAAGCATGACCGAACCATGGCTCACCGCGAGGAGTGGCGAGGCGCCGATGCCCACCCGTCTCGACAATACTCGCCTCATCCGGGCCGCACGCGGCGCAAAACTTTCTGCCAAAAGCTGGCTGACCGAGGCACCGCTACGGATGCTGATGAACAACCTCGACCCCGAAGTGGCTGAAAAGCCGCACGAGCTCGTGGTCTATGGCGGCATGGGCCGCGCCGCGCGTGATTGGGAGAGTTTTGATCGGATCGTCGCAACTCTTACCACACTTGAAGCCGATGAGACGCTGTGCGTCCAATCCGGCAAACCGGTTGGCGTGTTTCGCACGCACCTGGACGCACCACGCGTGCTGATCGCGAACTCGAACCTCGTGCCGCACTGGGCAACGCTCGACCATTTCAGCGAGCTCGACCGCAGGGGCCTGATGATGTACGGCCAGATGACTGCGGGCTCGTGGATCTACATCGGCTCGCAGGGCATCGTGCAAGGCACCTACGAGACTTTCGCGGAGGTCGGGCGGCGCCACTACCGCGGCAACCTTTCCGGCAAATGGATTCTTACCGCCGGGCTCGGCGGCATGGGCGGTGCGCAGCCGCTCGCCGCGACCATGGCGGGCGCTTCGCTGCTGGCGATCGAATGCCGACCCACGCGCATCGAGATGCGGCTGAAGACCGGTTATCTCGATATCCAGGCAAAGAACCTGGACGACGGACTGGCGATGATCGAGCGCGCCTGCCGCGAGGGAAAGCCGCTCTCCGTCGGTGTGCTCGGCAATGCCGCCGAGATGCTGCCCGAGCTGGTGCGTCGCAACGTGAAGCCTGACGCGGTCACCGACCAGACGTCGGCCCACGACCCGATCAACGGCTACCTGCCTGCGGGCTGGACGCTCGCTGAATGGGATGCGCGGCGCACCAGCGATCCCAAAGGCGTCGAGCGCTCGGCAAAGGCATCGATGGCGATCCATGTGCGCGCCATGCTGGAGTTTTGGCGGCGTGGCGTTCCCACCTTCGATTACGGCAACAACATCCGCCAGATGGCGAAGGACGTGGGCGTCGATAACGCCTTCGACTTTCCCGGCTTCGTGCCAGCCTATATCCGTCCGCAGTTTTGCAGGGGCATCGGCCCCTTCCGGTGGGTGGCGCTCTCAGGCGACCCAGAGGACATTTTTCGCACCGACGCCAAGGTCAAGGAGCTGATGCCGCACGACCGGCACCTGTGCAATTGGCTCGACATGGCGAAGTCGCACATTCGATTCCAAGGCCTGCCGGCGCGCATCTGTTGGGTTGGGCTTGGCGACCGGCATCGCCTCGGGCTCGCGTTCAACGAGATGGTTGCGCGCGGCGAACTCGGCGCGCCGATCGTGATCGGCCGCGATCACCTCGATTCGGGTTCCGTCGCGAGCCCCAACCGCGAGACCGAGGCGATGAAGGACGGCTCCGACGCGGTCTCCGACTGGCCGCTGCTCAACGCGCTGCTCAACTGCGCCTCTGGTGCCACCTGGGTGTCCTTCCACCATGGCGGCGGAGTCGGCATCGGCTTCTCGCAGCACGCCGGCATGGTGGTCGTGTGCGACGGCACGCCGGAGGCGGCACGTCGAATCGAGCGCGTCCTCTGGAACGACCCGGCCTCCGGAGTCATGCGACACGCCGACGCCGGCTACGAAGAAGCAATCGCCTGTGCGAAGGCTCACGGACTTAAGCTGCCAAGCTTGAGCTGAAAAATTCACCGTGAATGATGGCTTGGCAGAGAAAAGCGCAATTTCAGGATCTCCCTGGGCCTCACGACCGGGCGGCGCCGGTGCTGGGCGATCACCCCATCGTCGGCGGCGAGGTAGTCGAAGCGCATCTCAACGAGCCGACCGGTGGCCGCTGACCTCGGCCGCAGCATCGTGGCGCAAGGTCCAGCCGAAGCCGAGGGACAAGAGCGCGAGCGCCGCAGCGCCGGTGAAAGCAACCGTGAAGTCGGGAGTGCCGAGCGTGCTCTCACCACGCCAGGCGAGCGACAGATGCAGCAGCACCGCCACGAACGAGATGCCGAAGCCGCGGCTCAATTGTTGCGCCATGCTGGCAATGCTGGTCGCCGTGCCCATTTGCGGCGGATCCACGTCGGCATAGGTCATCGCCTGCGTCGCGGTGAACTGGAGCGACCGGAAGAAGCCGGAGACGAGCAGCAGCACGAAGATGACGAACACGGGCATCGCAGGGGTGAAGAATGCGCACATGCCGATGGTGGCGGCGCTGATGACACCGTTGAGGAGAATGACTTTGCGGAAGCCGAAGCGTCTGATGATAGGCCGTGCCGTCGCCTTCATCGACATCGAGCCGACGGCGGACGCAAAGGTCATACTCCCTGAGGCGAATGCCGACAGGCCGAACACGATCTGCAGCAGCAGCGGCAGCAAGAAAACCAGGGTTCCGGCGCCGGCACGGAATAATGAGCCGCCGCTGATGCTCGCCCGAAACGTGGCGATGCGAAACACCGAAAGGTCGAGCAAGGGATGGTTGGAGCGCAAAAGGTGCCGTAGCGCGAGGGTGCCCAGCACGACGCCGAGGACCAGCAACACGATCATCTGCGTGAATTCGCTCCCGCGGCCGATCGCCTCGATACCGTACATGATGCAGAACAGCGCGGCACCGGTGAGCACAAAGCCAATCCAGTCCAACGGGCGCCGGGTTTCCGCCTTCGGGTTGTCGAAGAACAGCGTCACCAGCACGATACCGAGAACGCCCAGCGGGAGGTTGATCAGGAAAATCCAGCGCCAGGAAAAATAGGTGGTAATGAAGCCACCGATCGGCGGCCCGAGCACCGGGCCGAGCTGCGCCGGCACCTGCAAATACGCCATCGTCGCGATGAGCTGCGCTTTCTCTACGCTCCGGAACAGCACGAGCCTCCCGACCGGCACCATCATGGCGCCGCCAAGGCCTTGCAGCACCCGGGCCGCGGTCAGCTCGGTCACATTGCCGCTCAGCCCGCACAGGATCGAGCCGAGCGTGAACAGCGCGATGGCGGCACGGAAGATGGTGCGACCGCCGAACCGATCCGCCGCCCAGCCGCTGAGCGGAACGAACACCGCGAGGCTCAACAGATAGGCGGTGACGGCCACGCTGAGGCGCACCGGATCGGTGTGCAGCGATATCGCCATCTGCGGCAACGCCGTGGTGATCACGGTGGAGTCGATCTGCTGCATGATGATCGCCGAAGCGACGATCATGGCGACGACTTTCGGTTTCGTCTGGGGCGACATATGGCGCGGTCAACACCCGTGTTCCGCTGGAACATAGCCCGAAGAATGCATTGGCGAAGTAGACCTTTACCTCGCCGGTGGCGAGCTTTTCTTTCAGGCGATCGACGACACCCTTCGCCCCGGTGCGCGCCGAACGGGCAGGTCTCCGGGATGCGAGCCATGATCCTCCTGGTCTTGCGGCAACGGCTCCTGCAGCGGCACCTCCGGCCACAGCGGTTGTGGCGCCATGCCACTATCAAATGTACACGCCCGGTCTGCTGCGATAATCTCAGCTCATGAAAAAACAGCTTGCGTTGGCGGCGCTCATTGCGTTGACGGCCGCCAGCTTTTTCACTGGATACGCGCGCGCGGGGAGGGATGATGACGAATTCAGTCGTGGTCTATCGGCGTTCAACTTAGGGGACTACGCCATCGCACTCGAGATTTGGCGCCCGCTTGCCGAACGAGGGGAGCCGCGGTCGGAAGCAGGCATCGGCTTCATGTACCACCGCGGACAGGGCGTCCCGGCCGACGACCGCGAGGCCGCGCTCTGGCTTGGCCGGGCCGCAGAGCAAGGCCAGGCAGAAGGCCAGCTCATGCTCGGCATCCTGTTCTACTACGGGCGCGGCGTCGCGCAGAGCTATGTGCGGGCTTATGCCTGGTGCGACCTTGCCGAGATCAACGGCAATGGCGACGCGACGCTGTGCCGCGACGCAGCCCTTGAATCGATGACCGATGCCGAACGCGAGGTTGCCTTCCGGCTGGTGGTCGAAATCCGCGAGCGCCAGCGGCTGCGCCCATGAGGGGGCGCTCGTCAGACAGGCAGGGTAGCGATCCCTGCCCCGAAAAATCCGGTCGCGCCGACCTCCGTTCTGATTTAGTATCATTCCAAAGCGGGTTTGGGCGGGCCCTCGAGGCCGAGCCGTCCTGTGGCAAGGCGACAGAAGTCCGCCCCGGTAGGGAGGTCCAACGATGTCAGAACACGACCAAGCTCCTTGCGACGCCATTCGCAGGGATGCCGGCGAGCACTCCGCCGTTTCGCCGACACCGCAGAGCGTCCGCGCGTCGCGGCGCGAATTCATCAAGGGGGTCATCGCCTCAGGCGTCGCCGTCTCGGCTTCCGGCTATGTGGTCGTGGGACGCGGCGGCACGGCTTTTGCGCAGGCCGCAGGCAC
Organism: uncultured Alphaproteobacteria bacterium; assembly: GCA_963795865.1. Classification (GTDB taxonomy): domain Bacteria; phylum Pseudomonadota; class Alphaproteobacteria; order Rhizobiales; family Xanthobacteraceae; genus JAJPKK01. The sequence continues at coordinate 85,894 of CAWCJX010000020.1, read as the reverse complement.
GGTGGCTCGCCTGGTGACGCTCAAAGTCAACGGCCGCGACCGGCCGGTCGACGTTCTTCCGAACGAAACGCTGATCCACACTCTGCGCTACAAGCTCGGCCTCACCGGCACGAAGCTCGGCTGCGATCATGCCGAATGCGGCAATTGCACCGTGATGCTCGACGATATTGCGAGCTACTCCTGCACCACCCTGACCCACGCGGTCCGCGGACGCAACATCGTCACCATCGAAGGCATCGAAGGGCCGAACGGCGAACTGCACCCGGTGCAGAACGCCATGGTCCAAGAGCTCGGCCCGCAATGCGGATTCTGTACCTCCGGGCAGGTCGTATCCGCGGTCGCGCTCCTTAAACACAATCCCAAACCGACGGTCGAAGAAGCACGCATTGCGATGTCCGGCAACCTCTGTAGGTGCGGGGCGTACGATCACTATCTGAAGGCCGTCATGCGTGCAGCGCGGGAGGCCTGAAGATGGCTTACAAACTCATTGGAAAAGATTTCACGCCCGTGGACGTGGTGGCCAAGGTCACAGGCCGCGCCAAGTACGCCGAGGACTTCCGGGCTGAGCGCATGGCGTTCTGCAAGACGCTGTCGAGCCCGATGCCGCATGCGCGCATTCGCAATATCGACACCTCGGCGGCGACCAAGGTGCCCGGCTTCCTCGGCATTCTCACCGCCGACGACGTGCCGCAGTTTCCGCCGCCGCAGCCGCCGATCCTGAGCAAGGACGAAGTGACCTATGTCGGCCACCCGATCCTCGCGGTCGCGGCCGAAAGCGAGGCCGCAGCAGCAGAGGCGATCGAGGCGATCAAGATTGATTTTCAGCAGCTGCCGCACGTGATCGATCCGCTCGAGAGCCTGTTTCCGGGCGGTCCCAACGCGCGCTCGAACGGCAATGTCGCCGCCGCCCAGATCAATCTGCAGACGATAAAATGGGAAGCCGGCGACTTCGCCGCGGCGGGCGATGACAAGCTGCCGATGGGCAAGCCCGCCGAGACATGGGCCTACGGCGACATCGAAGCCGGCTTCAAGGCAGCCAAGCTCGTGATGGACGAGAGCTTCGTTGCTGGCGGCTATCCGCACCACAGCATGGAGCCGCGCACGACCTTCGCCTATTGGGAAGGTGGCAAGTGCTTCCTGCATGGCTCGAATCAGAGCCACACCGCGGCTGTCCCCAACATCGCGCGATTCATCGGCATTCCGCCGGAAGACCTCGTCTTCATCGCGGAGTTCTGCGGCGGCGGCTTCGGCAGCAAGATCCCCGGCTATCCCAACATGGCGATCGCCGCCCTGCTGTCGAAGAAGATCGGCCGCCCGGTGATGCATCGCATCTCGCGCGCCGAGGAATATGCGATCGGCAGCGCGCGGCCGAGTTTCCAGGGCCGCATGAAGCTCGGCTTCCGTGCCGATGGCAGGCTGCTAGCCGCCGACCTGTACATCGTGCAGGAAACCGGCCCGCACCAGGGCGCCGGCGATTTCCGCTCCGCCGGCGTGTGCCTCTCGATGCTCTACCAGCCGGAGGCGATGCGCTATCGCGGTGTTCCGGTGCTCACCAATACGCCGCCCACGGGCCCGCAGCGCGGTCCCGGGGAGAACCAGTTCGTGCCGGCATTCGAGCCCATTCTCGACAAGGCGGCGCGCGAGCTCGGCATCGACCGGATTGCGATCCGCAAGCTCAACGCGCCGGAGTCGTCCAGCACGATCGGCTCGGATCGCGGCCCGCTCACGTCCGCCTTCATCAAGGAGGCGCTGGACAAGGGCGCGGTCATGTTCAACTGGGACGAAAAGAAAGCGCGCTCCGGCCAACGCAATGGTAGCAAGCTGACCGGCATAGGCATCGGGCAAGGCTACCATTCGGCGGGTTCGAACGGATTCGACGGCCTGTTGCGGATCACGCCGGACGGCAAGCTGCACGTCCACACCGGCGTCGGCAATCTCGGCACCTTCTCCCATTCGGCGACGGCGCGGGTCGCGGCCGAGATACTCAACTATGGCTGGGACAACACCATCATCGAACGTGGCGACACCCGCCGCGGGCTGCCTTGGAACTCGAATCAGGCCGGCAGCCTCACCGCATCGACTCAGTCGCGCACCATGTATGTGGCGGCGATCGACATGAAGGAAAAACTCCTCGATATCGCCGCGCAGATGCTCGGCGGCAAGGCCGAAGACTACGACCTCGGCAACGAGAAGGTCGTCGGCAAAGCCGACGCATCGAAGTCGATCACCTATGCGCAGGCTGCGCAGAAAGCGATGGAACTCGGCGGCAAATATGCCGGCAAGGACGTCCCCAAGGACATCAACCCGGTGACCGCGCACGGCGTCGGAATGATCGCCGGCACCGGCCTCATTGCCGTCGTAAAGGACAAGCTCCCGCGCGTCGGTATTACGCCGGGTCTCACGGTGAGCTTTGCCGAGATCGAACTCGATACCGAGACCGGCAAGATCGAGATCAAGGAAATGCTGTGCGTCGCGGACTGCGGCACTGTGCTGCACCCGCAGGGGCTCGGTCACCAAATCCAAGGCGGCAACGTGATGGGCATCGGCCTCGCCCATCTCGAACGCCATGTCTATGACCCGAAGCTCGGCATCCCGACCACGCAGAGCATCGAGCAGTCGAAGCCGCCGACCTATCTCGACGTTCCGGCGCAGATTGCCTGGGGGGCGGTGGACAAGCCCGACCCGCAGAATCCGGTCGGCGTGAAGGGCGTCGGCGAGCCGGTCCAGGGCTCCGGCGCCTCCGCCATCACGTCCGCAATCGCGGACGCGCTCGGCGGTCACCTGTTCAACCGGACGCCGGTCTCGCTCGACATGATCCTCAATCATCTCAACAAGCGGCCGCAGGCGCACAAGCCGCTGCAAATCAACACGGTCTGAGGGAGCATCGCCATGATCATCAGAGATGTGATGCCCGCATTCGAGCTGTATCAGCCGACGCAGCTTCGCGACGCTTTCACGCTCCTCGACCGCTTCGGCAAGGACGCGTGGAAGATGGCGGGCGGCTACGACAGCCTGTCTTGGTTCAAGGACCGCATCAAAAGGCCGAAGGCCGTGATCGACCTGAACGGGATCGCGGAGATGAAAGGCTTCCGCGAAACCGCGGACGGCCTCGAGATCGGAGGGCTGACTACGCTCACCGAGATCGAGCGCAACCCGGTCGTCAAAGCGAAATACCGCGTGCTCGCCGACGCCGCCGCGAAGGTGGCAAGTCCGCAAATCCGCAACAACGGCACACTTGGCGGCAACGCATCGCAGGACGCCCGCTGCCTGTACTACCGCTACGGGCTGCCGTGCTACCGGGCCGGCGGCAACGCCTGCTTCGCTGACACGCCGGAAGGCGTCAACCGCGAGCACGCGCTGTTCGACACCGATCGCTGCGTGGCTGTGAGCCCCTCCGATACGGCGCCGGCGTTGGTTGCGCTGGACGCGAAGTTCGTGATCCGGAGTTCCAAGGGCGAGCGCGTGGTTCCGGCCGAGGAGTTCTTCATCGGTCCGCAAATCGACATCACGCGCATGACCTCGACCAAGCCCGAAGAAATCCTGGTCGCGATCCGAGTCCCGACGACCTTCGCTAATGCCTACTTCTATTTCGAGAAGGTCGCCGACCGCAACACCTGGGACTTCCCGCTGGTCAATGTGGCCGCGGCGATCTCGGTCAAGAACGGGATGATCGACGACGCCCGCATCGCCTGCGGCGGCGTGAGCTGCGTGCCGCGCCGGCTCACAGCGGTCGAGCAGATCGTGAAGGGCAAGCCGATGGGCGAGGACATCGCAAAACTTGCCGGCGCGTCGGCCACGCGCGGCGCAAAGCCGCTGAACTACAACCAGTTCAAGATCCCTCTGATGGCGAATCTGGTGACGCGCGCAGTTCGGGATGCGCGGGCGTAAATCATGCATCTGTTCCGCTACGCGACATCCATCTACGGCGATTCGGATGTCATAATCGGCGCTTCGTGGGACTTGCTTCCGTGGTTCGTCGCCGTCGGCTTGGCCTTCATTATCGCGCATGCGGTGGTGAAGGCCCTCGCTGGCCGGCGCCGCCGCGTGCAGTGATGGCGGCGCACTGATGAACGCGTCCGCGACGGGCGCGCCGGCGGCCTCCGTTGCAGAGGCGCCCTCGGAGCGCGTCAGTCGGCATCACCTGCTCGACCGCATCTATCATGCGCTGATGGCGGCGTGCGTGCTCACGCTGATGGGCAGCGCCTTCCTTCCGATCGTCGGCTGGAAATTCGAGTGGGTGAGCCTGCATTGGATGACCGGCGTCGCGTTGGCTCTGCTCGTGCTCGTCCACATCGTGCGCGCGCTTGTCTGGCAGGACTGGCGCGCGATGATTCCAGACGGTGCCGATATCCGCAACGGCTGGCGGAGCGTGCGGGAGGCGCTTGGCGGCAGCGGACCCGCCCCCGGCAAGCCGGGGAAGTACAAGATCCTGCAGAAGCTCTATCATCTCGCGGTTGCGTTGCTGGTCCTGTCGATCATCGCGAGTGGGATGCTGATGCTGCTCAAGATCGACACGCCGTTCTGGCGGCGCAACCCCTATTGGTTCGATGCCGACACCTGGGGCGTGATCTACTCGATCCACGGCTTCGCCTCGATGGCGTTGGTGACGCTGGTGATGATCCACATCTACTTCGCGCTGCGGCCGGATGAATGGTGGCTAACGCGCTCCATGATCCGCGGCACGATCAGCCGCAAAGAGTACGTCGATCACTGCGACACCAGCCGCTGGCAGGCATCGAGCCGGAACTGATCACGCTGCCGCCGCGGCGTCGGCAATCGCGGAACGGAGAGGACGACGTCCATGGTCGCGGGCCCTCAGACTTTTGCCGAGGCCATCGATGTCATCGAGGCAACCTACGAATTCCTGCTGGCCTACGCCGCACAAGGCTGCCGGCGCGAGGACGAGGATCCGGGTTCGGGCATCCGTGAGCGCCTGATGCAGGCCGAGGCTGCGCTCGGCACCATCGCCTCCGCAACGATGGACGCGATCCCCGCCGAGGCCGTGCAGGCGGCCGCCACCGGCGAGTTCCTCGAAGTCGTGAAGGCCGATGCCGTCCGCGCCAGGACCGCATTCCGCTTCGTGCTCGCACAGCGCGCGATCGGCTCGCAAGTCGTCGACAACCTCAATGCTACAACGCACGTGCGCACGCTGTTGACTGACCTGTTTCTGCTTGATGAGGCAGCCAAGATCAGCGGAATCTGACGACACCGTCGCCTTTGGAGGATGCAAATGTCGACCGTGAGCGTCGGTGTGATCGGGATCGGTGCGTTCGGCTCGCGTGTGGCGCTGCGGCTGCTGTGGAACGGGTACCACACTCTGCAACTTTACGACGTTAACGACATCTCGACCCGCCAGTTCACCAACGATTACGGCGGAATGCTCACGGGCTCGCCCAAGATGATGGCACAGACATGCGATGTCGTCATCACGGTGTTGCCGACGGCCGCCGAGTTGCGCGAGGTGTGCTTCGGCTGGGAGAGCCTGGCCAAGGGGTTTAGCGACGGCGGCATCGTAATCAATCTCGGCATCGCCGATCCGCTGGAGATCGTCGCGATTGCACAGGAGCTCGCGAGCCGCCGCATTGCGCTTGTCGATGCGCCGGCCTTCGGCACGCCCGCGCAGGCCAAGGAGGGCACGCTTGCGCTGCGCGTCGGCGCGGAGGAAGGCGCGTTCGCGCGCGTTCGCCCGATCCTGGAGACGCTGGCGCGGACGGTCGAGCGCATTGGCGAGGCGGGCGCCCCGCAGGCGCTGGGGGCGATTGCGGACTATCTGCTTGGCTCAGGGCTGATCGCCGTGACCGAAGCCATCAGGCTCGGCGGGCGCTTCGGACTCGAGCCCGACGCCATCCTTCGGATGGGCGAGGACATCGGGCGGGAAAATCTCCGCATGATCGAGGATCAGGTTCTCACACGACGGTTCCAGTCAGGACGCTCACTCGGCATGATCCGCGGCAATGTCGAACTCGCCGCCAAACTCGCAGCCGCCCTGCAACTGGTCTCGCCGATGCTTGCAGCGACGCTCGCAGCGTGGAACGAAGCCGACGTCGGACTAGGATCAGGCGCCGACCACACAGCGATCATTCGATGGCTCGAAGGACTGCAGCCGCCGGCGGAACCAGCGCAAGGAACTGGAGCCGGTCGCCGGACCGACGCACACGTGAGCACTGCGGGCTCGCGCATGCGCGCGTGCGCCGTCAGCAGCCCTTGCGTCTGACGGCCTCGATCGCCTCTTCATCGCTCGCTGCCGTGATAGCCGAGTTTATCTCGTCGCCGCTGATATCGACGATGCAGCTCACCCGGTAGTCAAACTTGCCGGGCGCGGATGCGGAGGGTACCTTGGTCTGGATGACGCAGTGCGTACACTGCGCAAAGGCAGGGGTCGTGAAAACAAGGGCGATCGCCAATCCAAATCCCGTGGCACCGATCCTGTACATTTCTGACGTCCCTCCTTTTTGACAATCATATCGGTTCAGCAAATAGAGACGAACGCCAGCGTGTCCGGGGTCGAAGCGATGCTTGACCCGTCAGCTCTGGCAGGGGCCCATTAAATATGACCCGTTTGACCGGCTGTTCCATGATATTGTAGGTGCGCTCCGGGCCAATCAAAAAATTGAAACGATGGAGCTTTATCGACAGGCAACCGGGGCCGGGCTCAAAAGAGGCGAACGGAGCACCACAGATGAACGATGAAAACATTGCTGGCCCGGAGGCGTGTGACCTGGGCCGCCGAGATCTCATCAAGATCGGCGCCGGCGCCGTCGTGACTGCGATGCAGGTTCCCAGTGCTTTGGGACAGGACCTGACCACTCACCCTGAATCTACTTTTGGCGCGCCTGTGGAGAGGAATACGCCCATAAGTGGCACGCGGTCCTCAGGTAACGGACCGATGGACGACACGACGCGTCAACTAGTTTCCTATGTGCACTCCTTCTCGGAATCGAATCTGACTGATCGGCTCGTCGAGGCGTTCGACAACACGATGCTCAACTCGATCGCCGCGCTCATAACCGGCTTTGATTCCGAGCCCGCCCGAATTTCCCTTCGGATGGCCCGATCGACCCAGAGCGACCTCAAGAGCACCGTCTTAGGTTATGACGTGACGACCTCGCCTGAGTTGGCGGCTTACGCCAACACATGCATGGTGCGTCACACCGATTTCAACGACCATGCAAGTGACATGATCCCGGGTGTCCTCGCGATCGGAGAAGCGCTGCACGCGAGCGGGACTCAGGTGATGATTGGGATCATTCTGGCTTATCAGATCAATCAAGCCCTTACCGCCGCCACCGGCGATTATCAGAGGCGTGGCTGGGATCAGGGCTTGGGCGTGGGTGCGGCGACGGCACTGGCGTGTGGAAAGCTGCTGGGGCTCAATGAAGATCAACTCGCGAACGCCGTGTCGCTGTCGATTGTTCCGAGCGTGCCCATGCGCGTCAGCCGAACCGGGTCGCTCTCGATGTCCAAGGGCTGCGCCACGGCTGCGGCCGTCCGCAACGCCGTTTTCTCCGCCTTGATTGCGCGCGAAGGAATGACGGGGCCGGCCCAGCCGTTCGAAGGCAGGGACGGCCTCTGGCAACTCGTGACCGGTCCCTTCAAGGGACTGCGTCTCCCGCCTCCTGAACCCGGAGCGACGCTTGCCAACAGCAAGCGTTTTCCAACCGAAGGCTATACCCAGACGCTCATGCCGGTCATCCCGGAAGTGAGGGCGTGGACCAACGTGGACGAAATCGCATCAGTTCAAATCGAGATGTCCCATCTGGGCGCTCTGGAAATCGCGGAACCGGTCAAGTGGGATCCCCGCAACCGTGAAAATGCCGACCACAGCATGCCGTTCACTGTTGCCGTGGCACTGATCGACGGCGAGATATGGCACACTTCCTTTTCGCCCAAGCGTTTCCTTGACGATCCGGCGGTACGGCAACTTATGCAGAGGATCACCGTCGTGGAAAATTCGAAGTTCGGCCTACGCCAGTCGCGCATGACTGTGCGCAAGAAATCCGGGGATGAATTAGTCAAGGAATCGGTTGAAGCGAAGCCGATGTCGCGCGAGGAAATCCAAGCGAAATTCGACCGTGTCTGTTCCGGCGTCGTGTCGAATGAAGTGAGGGATCGCACGCGCGCGGCGTGGTCGAACCTCCGAGCAGCCCCCGACATCGCGGGCCCGATCTCCACCCTTGCGGCGTTCCAACCAAGAGGGGGGTGAGTGGACTCGCAAGTGCCCGATGCGTCCCGGAGTCATCGGCACATCCGCACATGCGAAGCAGCGCGCTTATGACACCGCCCATCTGCCCAATCGGCGGGAATTAGCGGGCTTACCGATGGCGATATTTCGATTTCACTTCTTTCATTCCCAACTTACTATCGTTGTCGCACGGCATTGTTCACACCGCTTGAAGCGTGCGAAAACTGCTACGACCAATCGTATAGAGGACAAACCATGACGCACCTGCGGCGACGTCAATTCCTGTGGCTCGCGGGAGTGGCGGTCGCGGCACCGTTCGTTGCGGGGCGTGCGGTCGCGCAGAATTACCCTGTGCGACCGGTACGGGTGATCGTCGCCTACGCGCCCGGCGGCGTGACCGATATTCTGACGCGCCTGATCGTCGCGAAAATGGGCGAACAACTCGGGAGGCAGTTCTATGTGGAGAATCTTCCCGGCGGCTCCGGGAATATCGGCATGGGCCAAGCCGCGAAGGCCCCGCCCGACGGCTACACTTTGCTGGGCGCCTTCGCAGCCCTGGCGATAAATCCCCTACTGTTCGAGAAAACGCCCTACGATCCGATCAAAGACTTCGATCCGATTTCGCTCGCCGCCACCTCAACCACCATTCTGGTTGTCAATCCAACGATTTCGGCAAAGTCGGTCGATGAATTGGTCGCGCTCGTTCGCGCAAATCCGGGCAGATACAGCTACTCTTCCGCTGGCACCGGGACGCAGTCGCACCTCGCCGGCGAGCAGTTTCGCACATCGTTCGGCCTCGATATCGTGCACGTGCCGTTCAATGGCGGTTCGCCGGCGATCGCCGCCGTGGTGGCCGGCCACACGCCGGTCGGCTTCGCCACGCCGACTGCCGCCGCACCGCACATCCAGGACGGCAAGCTGCGCGGTATCGCCGTCACCAGCAAGCAGCGCTCGCGCGCGCTGCCGCAAGTCGCCACCATGACGGAAGCCGGCTACCCGGAAATAGAGGGCGACAGCTGGGTCGGCTTCGTTGCCCCAGCGGGAACTCCGAAGGATGTCGTCGCTTTGCTCAACCGCGAGATCGTAAAGGCGATGGCGCTGCCCGATATTCAGGAGCGGCTCGTGGCGCTGGGATATGACCCGGTTGCCAGCACGCCGGAGGCGCTCGGCATGCAGATCAAGGCCGATATCGTCGCCTGGGCCAAGGTGATCCGGGCGGCGAATATCAAAGTACAGTGACATCAATGCAGAATGGGTGAAATCCGATCAGAGCGAGAGGTAGGGATCGTTCAAGCGCTTGTCGTTGCGCCTTCTCTGCTTCATCACTTCACCCGTCGTCCAGTATTCGCTCCGCGTTGCCCGCGCGGCTTCGACCTCGAATTCCTCCGGCCACTGACCGAGTGAATAGCCGTACCAGGGCATTTCCGGCTTCAGGGGCGGCAGCCCCAGCTCCTCCCAGATCAACTTGGCGTTTTCCATGAACTGTCTGGCCGGCAAGGAAATGGGCGGGAAGGGCCGTTTGATCATCGCGTTTATCAGCATCGCCGAGTCGGTGGCCTCGTAATGGTTGTCGTCCGCGCCGGTGCGCGGGCCATGCCCCATATCCCTGTGATCCAGGATTCGCAGATCCTGATGCGGACGCATCCGGTAAGACATCGCCCAGAACAGCATGTCCAGATTTTCAGGGTGGATGTCCTCGTTGACAGCGATAATCATCTTGCCCACCGCCGAGGAGAAGGCCGAGGCGCCGTAAAGGGCGCGCCAGACCTCCGCTTCGAGCGTGTCAGTGCGCAGCTGGATCACGATCAGCTTGCGCAGATTGGTCAGCGGTTCGTGCATGTAAACGCGGGTGACGCCGCTGATGTTCAGATGGTGGCGCAGATGATGCAGAAAGGCTGGTTCGTAGGCCACCCGCTTGATCAGGCTGCTTTCGCTCGGCGTTACCTGGCTGATGATCGAGACCAGCACGGCATCCTTGCGGCGCGTGATGGCCGTCACGTCCATGAAGGCGTTGTATTCCTTGAGGTTCATGTAGCCGTGCGATTCGCCGAAGCTGCCCTCCGGCTCAAGCCACTCGGTGTCGATAAAGCCCTCGATCACGATCTCGGCTTCCGCCGGCACGATCAGATCCACCGTTTTGGCCTTGCAGACCCGGATCGGGGATCCGACCAGGCCGCCTGCGACCGCCAGCTCATCGAGATGCTTCGGCAGCTTATGGACCGCGGCGAAGGTGATTGCTGGCGGTGCCCCGAGCAAAAGCGCAACCGGCATCTTCTTCTCGCCGCGGGCTTTGTACTTCAGCCAGTGTTCGTGGATACCTTGATTCAGTTCGATCTCGGGGTTCATTCCCATCCGAGTGGGACTTTTGACCATGGCCCGGTAGTTGCCGATGTTCTGGCGTCCGGAGTCGGGGTCCTTGGAGATGAACATGGAGCAGGAGGCATAAGGCGCGTTGTCGAAGCCGGGAGTCGAAATCGGAATCGGCAGCCCGTCCACGCCCTTTCCGGGCTGATTCAGCGCCTCGCCCTGCACCACGATTTCCTGGCACGGTGGGTTCTCGATCAGCACGGGCTCCACATGGTTCTGCTCGGCATGATCCCATTTTTTCTTGATGTCATCGACGTCGCAGCCGATTCCGACGCTGTAGATTTCGCGATTGGAGGCGAGAATCCCCACCGCCACCGGAATATCAAAGCGGCGGCCCGTGCTGTCAACGACGTTCTCGAACAAGAATCCCTTGCGCTGCGATTCCGCAATACCGCCGCGGAACTGCCAACGCACGAGAGCGTGCATCTCGGTGTCCTTGTTGATCGGTCGCTGCACCCGGAAAAGAAGGCCATTCCGTTCCAAGGCGGCGAGGTGTGCGTGCAGGTCTGGATACTTGAGATTTTCCATGCGTCCCCCGAGCCGTCCCGCGCGGGATCGGCTTTGAACCGCAGCGCAAGCTCTATCATGACGAGGCGGGTCTTTTCAGAGAGCCAAAGTAGTTCGGTGGAGAACGGCAATCAACGACATTGATGGGCTGCCCGTCGACGTGAGCGCGGCAACGGCGCCAATGCATAGATGCAATGCGCACGAGCACGCATTTCGGACGGTCCCAACCGGCGGCGCAGTCTATTGACCGCCATTGACATGTGTGTGCCGTGCGAACCTAAGACGGCTGCAACCATTGGGGCACGATGGAGGGTGCGAACGGCGGGACACGCTTATGATAAAAAATTGATCGCAAGCCGGAGCATCGGCTGTGAAGAAGCGCCGCTTCGCATGGGTACGTAAGTACTGGCGCCTCGTCGAGTCGCGCCAACGCGCCGCACGTCGAGTCCGCGTCCGTTTCCCCTACTTTTTTAGAAACTTTCGGACATCCCCTAGGAAATCCGCACCGTACACGTTGCCTTCAAAATCCGCCGTGACGCCTTCCGCCATACTCGACCCGCCCGGATACGGATACGGACACGAATCCGGAATGAAGTATTTGACGGAGCCATCCTTGGCGCTCCCGAATTCGAATGCCGCGTTGCGCGCCCAGGTTATAGCCATAACCGGTCTGCGGCAGTGTCAATTGTCCGATATTGGTTCGGCCGTCCCTCGACTCGGAGTCGGCCACATAAAGGACGTCGTCCTTGTCGATGTACAGGCCGCTTGGCCGGCCAAACTGGAACCACTGAGCAATGAACTCGCCGCCCTGGTCGAAGATCTGGATGCGATTGTTCTGACGATCACCGACGAATAGCCTGCCTTGGGAATCGAGCGCCAGCGTGTGGATCACATCGAATTCACCCGGGCCCATCCCCTTCTTTCCCCATGTCTTGAGGAACTTCCCATCTTTGTCGAACTTCATTATCCGCGCGTTGCCAGTGCCCGTGCCGCCACCGCTGTGACCGTCCGCGACGAAGATGTCTCCATTGGGCGCGATTGCAACGTCGGTCGGCGCATCGAACTCGTCGAGTCCCGCTCCGGCAACTCCCTTTTTACCAAGCGTCAACAAGACCTTCCCGTCCTGACTGAGCTTGAAGACCTGATGTCCCCCGTTGTCCGCAAGCCACAGATATCCCTCCTTATCTATAGCCAGCTTGTGCGGGCTCACAAACAGCCCCGCCCCGAAGGCCCTCCGCAGCTTGCCGCTCGCATCGAATTGAAAGATTGGGTTGACATCCGCACTTGGCCCGCCGCACGTCGTCCCCCCAGCTCCGGAATTTCCGCACCGGTCCGCTACCCAGATCGTGCCGTCGGGGGCAGTAGTCACGCTCGCGGTCGATCCCCACCTTCTTCCTCCAGGCAATTGACCCCAACTCATCCCGGGGCGGTATGGATTCGGGAGGTCATTGCGTGCACCAAGCAGCGAAGCAGAGGGAAGCTTGACCGGATACTGCCCGGGTTGAAAAATCGAAAGGCCACGACCTGCGGCGCTGCCCGGAGCATTGGTCGAAGCGGGCGGCACACCACAGGTCCCCGCAAGCGGTCCGGGCGAACCATTCGGCGCCTGAGCGCTGAGCCTGTCTGCCCCTGCCACCAGCACTGAGATTCCCGCTACTGTGAAAATCACAATGCCTGATAGCGGCCATACGCATTTCCCTTGGCTATCACCGCACATCACGACCTCCTCTTCGAGAATACCAGCGTAGGAATAGAAATCGGCGTCCTGGCCGATGGCTACCAATCGATCATAAGACCAACCCGATCGGGCGGCCGAGTAAAAGGGCCTGAGGAAACGCTGCAGCAGCAGATCGACTACAAGCTGCCGTCCGGCGACTTACTTAGATCCCTTATTTGGGGCTTCTTCCGCGGCCTTCTCTGCGGCGCGTGCTCCAGCAAGGATGCCAGCCATGGCGTAATTCCCCTCGTGACACGCGTATTCGTAGATGGGATCGTTGCTCTTGCGCATCGGAACCACTGCTGTCCATGGTCTCGTCCACATCGTTGGATCTTCGACCGTGAACTCGTAGAGAAGTGTGTCAGCGTCGGTTCGCGTGAATCGCTCGACTAGGTGGGTGTTCGCGCTGGAATTTGGCAGGCTGGTTTCGCGTTTGAAATTCGTCGTGTCGACAACCAGTGTATTTCCCTCCCAGTGGCCGCGCGAGTCTCCCTTCCACTGACGAATGCGCCCATGGGGACGTCCATCCAAGGGGATAATGCGGGCGTCGTGGATCATTTCGTTGAGAATGACAACGTATCCGGGGGTCTGGAAAAGTTGAAAATCATTATTGTAGGCGCCTGGAGTCATTGGCGGTCCGGCATTCAGCCCCACAATGCAACGTTCCTGCAAGGGTCGGTCTTCCCACGAATCCGCGCGCGGACGCCCAAGCTGAGTCTCGCGCTCCCCTGCCGCGCGCTGGTCGGCTCTTTTCTTCCCCTCATCCGTCATGGGAGGAAGCCGGCCATTGGGCGGATCCACGATCAACGACGTGCGCCTCGTCCCCACGATCTTGTCGCCGCGGTCGTACCAAAACTCGTTGTAAGGGACGACGCCGCCCGCCGGGTACTGCAAGCCACCAACCTCCGGGTCGATCTGATCACGATCCTGGCGGCGATTTTCTTCTTTTTCAAAGTTCGCCGCTTCCTCTTCGGTAAAAAACTCTTTCGTTCCCAGCGCAACGGGTCGCTCCAGCGGGGTAATGGTCCGGAAGTCCCACACCCCCTGCAAATCCGGCTGGCCGTCCGCCGTTCGCGGCGAAGCCCCGTTCTGGCCCGCCACGGGTACCGGCGCCGCCAGCGCGACTACGATCGCGATTGCCGGAACATTCTTGGAAGTGAGAAATCGACGGCTCATATGAACCTCCCTTTCACTTGCTCGGCTGCTTGCGAAGATGCCCATACATGAGTTCCTCTACGAACTCCACGCATTTGAATTCGAATAGTTGAGCCCCCTTATCCAACCGACGATAGATGGGCATGCTCATCTTCCAGGGGCGCGAAAACACCTTTGGGTCTTCGATAATGGCTTCGTAGGTGAGGGCATCAGGGCTCAGGGGAGTGTAACGCTCGACCACATGCAAAGCGTCGCTGTGAAAATTACCGGCCCTGTCAAACCAAGTCTGGTCGTTCAAACTCGTCACGTCGACGACCAGAGTATCCCCCTCCCAGTGTCCGACCGATTGCCCCATCCAACTATCGGCTGGGCTTGGGGGCGCCTTATCCATGGATATCGTGCGTGTGGCGCCCGCATACTCATAAGCGATCAGAATGTACTGCGGAGTTCTGAACGATTTGAAACGGATAGGGCATATATGTGGCCCGCGGCACGCCGGGCAAGTAACATTTGATTTCCGGGTCAGTGGTCAAACGATTTTCGAAATTCTCTTTCTTTTTTGCCGCTGCCGCCGGCAGATACGGAATCTCGTCGCCCTCCACGACGCCCAGCCCCGCAGGAACTGCACCGACCGCGCCGAGTGCGATCACCTGTCCCGGTCGCGCCGCATGTTCCTGGATGTCCCAGTTTGCCGTGTTGAGAGCCTGCCAAATACCGTTCAAATTCGGCCTGCCATCCGCGGTATGCGCTGCCTTATAGGCCTCGGCCCCACCTGCGGTCGAAATCACGCCCAATTCGAGGGTGGTCAATAACATCATGGCCGCTATAGCACTCGCAAATCCCAACCGATTTTGCATATGTGTCTCCTCTCCAAACCGGCCATCCTGTGGTTCTCGCAGGTGCCGCTGCCCTCCTGTCAAGGCAGCCAGAACTCCTTCGTTTCTTCCTTCGCGACCGGGTAGCATCAGCAAATTGCCTCTCTCGATTGTTCGGACAGAAGCGTTTCCGACGCGAACATCAGGGCGAGGCTGGCAAGCAACCACGGCTCCGCCGCTGCCGGGAGCTGCTGGCTCAAGCCCACGCCGAGACGATCAACACGGCTCCGCCACCAATCCGAGACGGAGGAGGTGGACGGCCCGGATACCCGGAAGAGCCAAGTCGAACGTCGTATCGTTCCGCCGATTGCTGATTTCGATCCCGCACGCAGGCGGTCAGATGACGCCCATTCCCGGCTGTTTGTCTTATTGAGTGCCGGGCGTCAACTCGTACGGAGCGCCGGTGCCAGAGGAGCCGAGAAACAGCTTGCGTCCGTCGGGGAAGGTGAGATCGCGGCCGTTAGCGCGGTGCGACCCGTCTTTCGACTGGTAGCCATCGACCACCACTTCGGCGCCGGGCAGCAGCGAGTCCTTGGTAAATCCGCGCCGGAACAGCACATTCGGCGTGCCCGCCTCGATGGCCCAGTTTTCCACCTTGCCGTCGGCGGCCTTTACGTCGATATGCAACCAAGTGTGGGGATTGACCCATTCCATCTTGGTGATCGTCCCCTTGAAGTTCACCGGCTTGTTGGCGTCGAACTCCGCAGCAAATGCGTGGTGTGCCGACGCCGAAGAGGACCATCCCGTCGTCGCCAGACCCATGATCCCGATCACTATGGCAAGCTTCGTCTTCATCGTTGCCTCCCTGCCGCGCATAAAACCAAGACAGGCGCCCTTCCCGCGGCGGCCATCCCAAGTGAGGATTGGCGCCCGCCCACGTATCCTGCCGCACCACTGATAGAAACTATCGCCAAGCGGCACCATGCAGGTAATAAGCTGATGTTATCACCTTCCCGGTGCTTGACCAACGGCTGCTTGCGAAGATTTCCGTACATGGATTCCTCGACGAATTCGTTGCAGTGGAACTCGAACTCGGTGTTGCGAAAGACGGGGTGGGCGGTCTTTCAGTCAGGGCGATTGGCCAGGATGGGTCTGCTTCGATAGCGGACGCTATGGCGCTGGCCCCAGCACCGGAGTTGCAGAATACTGGATCGCGCCGACCGCCGGGGGCCGGATTTCCGGCGTTGCCGTGACTTGTCGGCGCCGAACCTGACTTCAAGCGCTCGGTGCCGGCGCAACGAGCTTCTCGAAAGCCTCACTTGTCGATGCGGCGACCGGCACCGCGCGATTGCAGAGCCGGCAAGGATATGTGACCATTCCGCCGGCCCTTTCAGGCCGATTGCCTGCTCGTTGACATTGGGAGGCAGATGCATGACCGCCATGGCGCAAATCGGAACTCCTGCGGTGCCCGGTGGCGGCATCACGCGCGACGAGAAATTCGTCATCTTTGCGTCGTCGCTGGGCAGCGTTTTCGAATTTTACGATTTCTACCTCTATGCCGTTCTGGCGCCGTTTTTCGCTTCACTGTTCTTTCCTTCCGGGAACGACACCGCGGCGCTGCTTTCAGCTTTCGCCACTTACGCGGCCGGCTTTCTGGTGCGTCCGTTCGGGGCGCTGATCTTCGGCCGGCTCGGCGACCTCGTCGGCCGCAAATACACGTTCCTGGTCACCATCATGGTGATGGGCACATCAACCTTCCTGGTCGGCCTCCTGCCTACGTTTGCAAACTTCGGCTGGTTCTCGCCGGCGCTCCTGGTGGCGCTGCGCCTGCTACAGGGCTTGGCGGTCGGAGGTGAGTATGGCGGCGCGGTGACCTACGTCGCCGAACATGCACGCCCCGGCGAACGCGGCTATGCAACGAGCTGGATTCAGACGACGGCAACAGTCGGTTTGGCGCTATCGCTGGTCGTTATTCTCGTCTGCCGGGAGTTGATGGATGCGCGGGCGTTTTCCGAGTGGGGCTGGCGCATCCCGTTCCTCGTGTCGGCCATCCTGCTGGTGTTCTCGGTCTATATCCGGCTCAGGCTGAGTGAATCCCCGATCTTCCAAAAGATGAAGGAAGAGGGCAAAGGCTCGACAGCTCCGCTGACCGAGAGCTTCCTTCGCTATCCCAACAACAAGTACGTGCTGCTGGCGCTGCTCGGTGCTTGCGCCGGAACGAGCGCGGTGTGGTATACGGGTCAGTTCTATGCGCTGTTCTTCCTCACCATTACGCTGAAACTGGACTACTTGTCGGCCTATCTCCTGATCCTGGCCTCGCTGATCATCGGCACGCCATTCTTCATCGTGTTCGGCTGGCTGTCCGATCGCATCGGGCGTCTCAAGCTTATCCTCCTGGGCTGTTTGATCGCAGCGCTGACCTACTTCCCGCTGTTCGCGGCGCTGACGCACTATGCCAATCCGCAGCTCGAGGCGTTCTCGGACCGCAATCCGGTAATAGTCACCGCCGATGGTTCGACCTGCGAGCTGCACGTATTCGTGACGCCCTTCACCAAGTTCTCCAACTGCGACCGCGCCCAGGACCTTGTCACGAAGCTCGGCGTGTCGTTCAAGACGCAGAGCGTGCCCAATTCCGGCGACCAAGTGAGTTTGAAGATCGGCTCGGCCACGGTGGACGGCTTTGACGCCGCCAGATGGAACGCGGCATTTCTCGATGCCGGCTATCCGAACCTCCAACGCGACAAAGACGGCGCAGTTGCGCCCAAGGCCGCCAATTCTGCCGAGATCAACTGGGTGATGACCGAATTGATCCTCGTCATCATGGTCATCTACATCACCATGGCGTACGGCCCGATTGCAGCGTTCCTGGTCGAACTGTTTCCGACCAAGATCCGATACACCTCGATATCCTTGCCCTATCACATCGGCGCCGGCTGGTTCGGTGGTATGTTGCCTTTGCTCGCGACCGCCATCGTGGCGTCAACCGGAAGCATCTACAACGGACTATGGTATCCCATAGCGGTCGCGGTGATGACGACGGTGGTCGGCGGACTTTTCCTGCGCGACACCAGGGGCATCGACATCATGGTGGGATCGGGTGTCGAAGCGGCCCAACGCGCCTAATCGTGTTCGCGGCGGGAGATGTCAGAGGCTCGGCAGACGGGTATCGTAGAGCCTGCGGCAGTCATCTGAGACCACGCTTGCGCTTCCCGCGCCCGCGGGACGCTCCGGTATGTGCAGCAAGTTGTCGGCCCTTCAAGCGGTCGCCGCCGGCGATGCCGTCTTCGCCTCAAGCCCGGGGATATAAAGGCTTGGCGGTGCGGCATCGACAAAATAATGTGTCGGACGCCTGCGCCCGGCCGACCCGGTCGGTGGCCGCGTTCACTCGGGAACTCTGAGAAAGCGGACTCACGATGAATACATACCGACGCTGTGCCGCCGCACTTCTGGTTGCAGTCCCAACCGGGATTTCGGTCCTCGCGTTCGCGCAGCCCGCCGCAATTTCGATCGATCGCGAGGCTTGCATCAATTCCGGCAGCGCACCGACGCCCGAGGCGGCGATCGCCGCCTGCACGCGCCTGCTCGACGCCCTGGCGCCGGGCGAAATCGCCGGCTTGGAGGGTGCGACCGTCCATATCGCTCGCGGCAATCTCCACGCAGTCCAGGGCGAGGTCGATCGCGCCATCGCCGACTATGACATCGCCATCACGCTCGACCCGAACCGCGCGGTCGCCTTCTTCAACCGCGCCACCGCGTTCACGGAGAAGGGCGAGATCGACCGCGCCCTGTTGGATTTCGACCACGCCATCGAACTCGATCCGACCGATGCGGATGCTCACTTGGGCCGCGGCCGTGCCCATTACCAGAAAAAGGACTATGCCGCGGCTCTCACGGACTATGACGCCGCGCTGCGACTCGTTCCAGACAACCCCGAGGCATTGGCCGAGCGGGGCGACTCGCACGAGCGGGCCGGCCTTTACGATCGCGCCGCCGACGACTACAGCCGGCTCATCGCCATCGAGCCGGGCAACGCCAAGGCCTGGAACAACCGCTGTTGGGATCGCGCGGTGATCGGCGATCTCGAGGACGCGCTTGCCGACTGCAACGAATCCTTGCGCCTTGCGCCCGATGATCCCGGCACCCTCGACAGCCGCGGCTTCACCTATCTGAGGCTCGGCCGGTTCCAGCAGGCGATCGCCGATTACGACGCGGCGCTGGCGCGCAATCCACGCGATCCCGGCTCGCTCTACGGCCGCGGCCTCGCCCGCCTGCGGTATCAAAACGATCTGGAAGGCGGCCGCGCCGACCTCGCGGCGGCAAAAGCGCTCGATCCCGGCGTCGCCGCGGAATTCGCGCGCTACGGACTTGGGGAGTGAAGCGTTCCAGCGTCGGGAATCGAGGCTGATACTCGTTCAAACGTGCCGTTGGGTGCGGCGCAAAAGCGATCATCGGTTTCACGTCTTCGACCGCTGGCCGCCGATCCAGCCGGCACGTTGTATCGAAACAGAACAGATTTAGGAAACCAAAATCGATTCAGCCCAAACGAATGAAACTCGGGCTGCATGCTCCATTATCAGGATGCCTGTCGTTTTGCGGCCGGATCATTTTGTCGAGATCGAATATCCGCACTTTCGATAAGGCCACGAGAATGCGTCAACCGGTACTACGAGCCCCGGCGTTCTCGCCGACACCTCGCATTTTTGTTGAAATCCCTTAAACCGACGCGAAGCCGGCGTTAAATATCGAGATGCCGCGGTGGCGAAAAATGTTGACGCAGGCATCGATCGACCACGCGGCTGCGAGACCCAATTCAGTCGCCGGCACCATCATCGGGCTGGTCGTGGACGCGGTGCCCGTGACACGGCGGACGGTACGGCCGCCACAACACCGGCGTAACCGCCAGCGGGGTTCCGTGGCTCGAACTTACCCAGCCTTCCGCGGTGCGCCGACACGGGTAACGGAGCCCGTAGAAGGAGTCGTAAAGGTCGGTTACGAACAGTTCCAGGTCCTCGCCGTAAGGAGCTTCGGCAATTGGAAGCCAATCAGACTTGCCAGCGAACGCACGCATTGTCGCATATCTGCCGCCGGGAGCGTGAACGCGCGCCCCGGCCGTGTTAACTCGACGATTTTCGCTGCAAGACCATATTTAGACTGCGGCGCTCGGGATCTGTCAATTGATATTTGCCATATTTCTGTAACCTACTGTTGTGCAGCGCGTCACGGGACAACGAGGGGCCGGACTCGTTGTCGGCCGGTACGTATCGAAACCTTTGAGCTGGACGCAAGGATTATGAAGCGCTGCTGTTAATCGAACTATAAAACTAACAAACGAGTTAGTTTATGATGGAAATGTCAGTGTCATTCCCGCAAGAATTCTCTTTCAAAGGTTGAAACCGACCTCGCCGAAGGGACCACCTCGGCTGATTTCCGTAAATTCCTGCGTGGGGCGCGATGGAGCATCAATAGAGTTGAGGCGGGAGCCAAATTCCGCGTGTCCGCGACGGCGGGCGCCCGCAGAGGGCGCGCCAAGGCGGTGCGACAGCGCACCACGATCGAAGAGCCCCGGTTCAGGTCTCGTCGTGCCGATGTCCGTGTTGATCGCCCGCGTCGTGATCGCGATGATCATGCGCGTGGCCATGGCCGGAGTGGTCATGGTCATGGTCATGGTCATGATCGTGACCATGGCCATCATGCTGCCCGTGACCGTGATCATGGCCGTGATGGTGCTCGTGATTATGCTCATGGTCGTGACCATGGGCATGGGCGTGGGCGTGGGCATGATCATGCTCATGCGCGCCGCCGTCATCGGGCTCGAATGGCGCCATCACCGCGGCCGGCTTGAAGCCTCGTTCATCGAGCAGCAGCGCAGTCGCGGGGTCCGCGAGCACGCGCAGGCGATTGGCGAGGATCTGGACGGGAACGTGGCGGTTGCCCAGCGCCAGCAACAGGCTCGCCGCCCTGGCGAAATCCTTCTCGCGGACCTCCAGCACCGGCTCGGCGTCGGCGACCACCTCGACGAGACAGCCGTCGTCGAGCACCAGGCGATCATCGGTGCGCAACAGCGTCGGGACCGGGAAATCGAGCTCGACGCAGGTGCCCTTGCCGCCGAACACGAATCCATGCTGCTTGGCGCGGTCGGCGAATTTGAGCAGCAGCGTGTCGATGACTTCGCCAGCGCTGGTGTCGCCGGGGCGGATGATTTTTTGGGTGCGCGGCATCGGGCGATCCGGATTCAGTGGCGGGTCGGCCGCTCGCTGTCGCCGGCGCCGGCTTCGAACGGCACCACCGATGGCGGCCGGTCCGGGCTCGCACTGGGCTCGACCGCGTCGACCGGCAGCGCGCCCGCGTCGCGGCGGGCATATTCACGATAGGACAGAAACCCGAACGGCAGGCTCGCCAAGTAAAGCACGGTGCCGATCGACAGGACCTCCCAGGGATAGCTGATCAGCACCGCGAAAAACAGCACGATGCCGACAAAGACCAGCAGCACCAAGTCCGGCGGCACCCTCGTGCCGAGCTTCTTGCCCGAATAGACCGGCAGCCGCGACACCATCAGGAAGGCGATCGCGAGGGTGTAGACGAACGTCACCGGCGGAATGATGGCGAGCTGTGGGACGCCGAGGAAATGCATGTAGACCGGCAGCAGCACGGTGATGGCGCCGGCGGGCGCCGGCATGCCGACGAAAAAGTTCGCCGCCCAAGCCGGGCGGTTGGGGTCGTCGATCATCACGTTGAAGCGGGCGAGGCGCAGCCCGGCCGCGATCGCGAATATCATGGCGGCGATCCACCCGGCCGACTTGAGCTCATGAAGGCTCCAGAAGTACAGCGTCAAGCCGGGAGCGACGCCGAAATTGACGAAATCGGCGAGGCTGTCGAGCTCGGCGCCGAACCGCGAGGTGCCCTTGAGCAGCCGCGCCACCCTGCCGTCGAGGCCGTCGAGCACCGCGGCAAACACAATCGCGCCCAGCGCCCATTCGAGCTTGCCTTCGGTCGCGAGGCGGATCGCGGTGAGCCCGGCGCACAGCGCCAGCAGCGTGATCAGGTTCGGCACCAGGGTGCGCACGGGAATGGCGCGAAAACGCCGTTGCCGTAGCCCCTGGCGACGCTTGAAGGGTGAGATCGGAGTATTGGTCATGGCCTCAACATATACTCCGGATCGGCGCGGCGCCATGCTCTGGCGGCTCGCATCTGGCGCCTTTCGCGTGCGCATCCCCGGGCCCGCGCTCCCATGCAGGCGTGCGGTGGCGTCCTACCCCACCCGGTAACTGCGGCCGGGGTCGCCCCCGTGCAGATCGGCGATGATGGTTTCTCCGGCGACGGCGATCTGGCCCTCGGCCACCAGCGGCCGCCCGCCGTCGGCCAGATAGACATCCACCCGGGAGCCGAACCGGATCATGCCGATCCGCTCCCCGGCGCCGATGGCGGTGCCCTCGCGCACGAACGGCACGATGCGCCGCGCGACGAGGCCGGCGATCTGCACCACGCCGATGCGGGCGCCGCTCGCGGTCTTGATCAGGAAGCAGTTGCGCTCGTTGTCGTCGCTCGCCTTGTCGAGATCAGCATTGATGAACAGGCCGGCCCGGTAGGCCATGCGCTCGATCCGGCCGGTCACGGGACTGCGGTTCACGTGGCAGTCGAACACGCTCATGAAGATCGAGATGCGCGCCACCGCCCGGTCACCGAGCGCGAGCTCTGCCGGCGGAAC
Source organism: uncultured Alphaproteobacteria bacterium (assembly GCA_963795865.1). GTDB lineage: Bacteria > Pseudomonadota > Alphaproteobacteria > Rhizobiales > Xanthobacteraceae > JAJPKK01. The sequence goes on along the minus strand of CAWCJX010000020.1, from coordinate 63,446 downwards.
CGCGTTCACGACCCGGCTCACCCGCCCGTCCGCCGGCGAGATGACGAGACCTTCGCGCAGCGGGGTCACCCGCGGCGGATCGCGGAAGAAATAGACGCACCACAGCGTGGCGATGAAGCCGAGCCAGCCGAGCGGCGACCACAGCCACATCAGGATCAGGCTCCCGATCGCGAATGTCGCGATAAAGGGATAGCCTTCCTGACTGACCGGGACGAGCTGGGAACGGATCGAGGCGACGATCGACATGCTCACTCCGCGGCATCGGCGGCGGCGATCTCCGCGCCGACACTCTGCGCGGCTTTGCCGAGCGGCGGCGGCGTCCGGTCGGGAGCGACGTCGTCATCGCCCACCCGGGCGAGGGTCTCGCGCGCCTGCTCGGCTTCGCGCTGCCGGTTCCACATGCTGGCATAAAGGCCGCCGGTCGCCAACAGCCCCTGGTGGGTGCCGCGCTCGACGATGATGCCGTTGTCGAGCACCAGGATCTCGTCGGCGTCGATGATGGTCGAGAGCCGGTGGGCGATCACCAGGGAGGTGCGGTTCCTGGAGATGCGGTCGAGGGCATCCTGGATGTCCTTCTCGGTGTGGCTGTCGAGCGCCGAGGTGGCCTCGTCCAGCAGCAGGATCGGCGGCCCCTTGAGGATGGTGCGGGCGATGGCGACGCGCTGCTTCTCGCCGCCCGACAGCTTGAGGCCGCGTTCGCCCACCTCGGTGTCGTAGCCCTTCGGCGCCGAGCGGATGAAGCCGTCGATCTGGGCGTGCGCTGCGGCGGCTTCGACCTCGGCATCGCTCGCGTCCCAGCGGCCGTAGCGGATGTTGTAGCGCACGGTGTCGTTGAACAGCACGGTGTCCTGCGGGAACCATGCCGATGGCGTCGCGCAGCGAACTCTGGGTGACCTCCCGGATGTCCTGCCCGTCGATGGTGATGCGGCCGCCGGTCACTTCGTAGAAACGGAACAGCAGCCGCGAGATGGTCGACTTTCCGGCGCCGGACGGGCCGACGATCGCCACGGTGCGCCCGGCCGGAACCTCGAACGAAATTCCCTTGAGGATCGGCCGCGCCGGCTCGTAGGCGAACCGCACGTCCTCGAAACGGATCGCGCCGCTGGTGATCGTCAGCGGCAGGGCGCCCGGACGGTCCTTGATCTCGGAATCGCGGTCCAGGATCGCGAACATGGACTCGATGTCGATCACCGCCTGCTTGATCTCGCGATAGACCATGCCCATGAAGTTCAGCGGCTGGTAGAGCTGGATCATCATGGCGTTGATCATGACGAAGTCGCCGATCGAGTGGGTCCCGGCCTTGATGCCATAGACGCACAACCCCATCGTGACGGTGAGGCCGACGGTGAAGATCGGCGGCCTGCCCGGCATTGAGGACGGCGAGCGAGACGTAGGCCTGCACGCTCGCCTGCTCGTAGCGCGCCATCGAGCGGTCGTAGCGGAGGGTCTCGCGCTGCTCGGCGCTGAAATACTTGACGGTCTCGTAATTGAGCAGCGAATCGATCGCCTTGGTGTTGGCGTCGGTGTCGCTCTCGTTCATCTTGCGGCGGATGCCGATCCGCCACTCGGTCGCGAGATAGGTGTACCACATGTACAGCGCGACGGTGATGAAGATGACCACCACGTAGCGCCAGTCGAACTGATAGAGCAGCACGCCGGAGATCATCAGCACTTCGACGATGGTCGGGACGAGCTGCAGGATCACCATCCGCACGATGGTCTCGATGCCGTTGCGTCCGCGCTCGAGCACGCGGGTCGAGCCCGCCGGTCTTGCGCTCGAGATGAAAGCGCAGCGACAGCTGGTGCATGTGCTCGAAGGTGAGGATCGCGAGCCGGCGCACCGCATTCATGGCGACCTTGGCGAACAACCCGTCGCGGGCCTGGGTCAACACCGCCATCAGGATGCGGGTGCCGCCATAGGCCGCGGTCATCAGCAGCGGCACCGCCAGCACCCAAGCGTGGTCGGCTTGGCGCCGCTGGTGTCCTGCACCAGCGCGTCGGTCGCCCATTTGAAGGTGAACGGTACCGCGATGGTGGCGAGCTTCGCCAGCAGCAGCAGCCCCAGCGCGATGATCACCCGCGCTTTGAGGTCGGGCCGGTCCGACGGCCACATGTACGGCCACAGCTGATAGAGCGTGCGCCATAACGTCCCGCCGTCGGCGGAGACCTCGCGTTTCATCATCTGGGGGGTTCGCACGAATTCGCTCATGGCCGGTCCGTATCCGACGGACCGCACGGCCGTCAACCGGTTCATCATATAGGCAGTTTTGCCGGAACATTCATCCGTCCGCGCGATCGATCCTCATGTCTCCTGCGCATGGCGCCGGCGCGAATGCGCCGGGCGGCCGTGCGCTTGACGCCAGGGGCGCGCCCGGTGCCAAATGATTTCCAATGAGCAAAATCAAGCGAATCTGCGTGTATTGCGGCTCCAGTTCAGGCAACGATCCGGTCTACACCGCCGCCGCCAGGCAATTCGGCCAAGTCCTCGCAGAAAACAGAATCCGGCTGATCTACGGCTGCGGCTCGACCGGCCTGATGGGAACGCTCGCGCGCGCGGTCCACGACCATGGCGGCGAGATCACCGGGATCATACCGGAGTTCCTGAAGGCGCAGGAGCGCCTGTTCCGGGACGCCGACGAGATCATCGTCACCGCCGACATGCATGAGCGCAAGCGGCTGATGTTCGAGCGCGCCGATGCCTTCGTGGCGTTGCCCGGCGGCATCGGCACCGTGGAAGAGCTCGTCGAGCAGCTGACCTGGGCGCAGCTCGGCCGCCATCGCAAGCCGATCCTGCTCGCCAATGTCGCCGGATTCTGGGACCCGCTGATCACCGTGTTCGAGCACCTGCGCGGCGCTGCCTTCCTGCCGGGCGGAAGGCGCCTCGCCTACATCGCCGTCGATGGCGTCGAGAAGATTTTGCCGGCGCTCGCCGCCGCCCTCGCGCAGGTCGAGGAGAGCGAGCTGCAGGGCGAGCCGGATCGCGTGCGGCGGCTGTAGTCTCTACGCAGCAAAACGCCGGCTCCACCTGCGTGCCCGGTGCTTCTTCGCACATGGGAAGCGGCTATTCCGCCGTCATGCCTTGGCGAGTTGCTCGTCTTTCGCCTTGGCGCGGATGGCCGCCGGGCGGTCGGCGAAGCGGGCGATGTAGTCGGTGAATTCCTTGCGCTCGGGGATCAGCTTGAACGCCGTCCCCCAGCGCAACCCGGCGCCGATGACGACATCGGCCGCGGTGAACGTGTCGCCCAAGAGGAACGGCCCCGGCGTCAGCGCATCGGCAACGACGTTCATCGCGGTGTCGAAATCGCCGTAGCCGAGCGCGGCCCGCGGCGGCTCGCCCGCGCGCGGAAAGGCGCGGTCGATGATCGCGGCTTCCAGCACGGCCGGCCCGAAGAACAGCCATTTGAGATAAGGCCCGCGCCTGGGATCGCCGATCGGAACACCGAGTCCCGCGGCAGGAAACGCATCGGCGAGATAGCAACAGATCGCCGCCGCCTCCGTGATCACCACGTCGCCATGCTTGAGCGCGGGCACCTTGCCCATCGGATTGATGTCGAGATAGGGGCGCTCGCGGTTGTCGCCCTTCTTCATGCTCAGCAGATGGATGCCGTAGGGCTCGCCGATCTCCTCCAGCATCCACAGCACGGTCGAAGAACGGGAGGGGGCGATGTGATAGAGCGTGAGAGCAGGCATGTCGATCTCCTCGTCACCGGGTTCGCCCAGCGACTAGCCGGCAATGACGACGGACTCGTGGCAGCGGCAGCAGCCGCCGGCCGATGCGCGGAGATCAGGGCCCGGCCGGCTCCATGCCCTTGGACTTGAACAAGGCCTGCGCGGACGGGCCGGACAGCACCGCGATCAGCTTCTTCGCCTCGTCCGGATATTTGGTGCCGGGACCGACGCCGGCGGCATAGACCGTGTAGTTCTGGATATCCGCGGGCAGCGGCCCAACCAGGGTGACGCCCTTGGCCGGCACGATCTCGCTGATCTGATGGATGCCGAGCTCGGACTGGCCGGACGAGATCAAATCGGCGACATAGCCGCCCTGCTTGAGCTTCTCCTTGGGCTTCACCTGGTCGGCGATGCCGAGGCGCTGCAGCAGCTTGGCGACATAGATGCCGCTGGAACCGCCGCTGGCGGGATCGATGTAGGACACCGACTTGGCGTCGAGCACCGCCTTCTTGAAAGCATCGACGGTGGCAATGTCCGGTTTCGGCGCGCCCTCCCTCACCATGACGCCGACGCCCACCCTTGCCAGATTGGTGCGGCTGAACGGCGCGATCTTGCCCTTGGCCGCGAGCGCGTCGATGGCCTCGGGGGTCATGACGATGGCGTCGAAGGCTTCCCCGGCCTCGACCCGCTTGACCAGGGCGCCGACGGTGTCGGCGGCGATGATGAGCTTGTTTCCGCTGGCTTTCTCGTATTCGGGGCCGAGCGCCGCCACGGTGGATTGGAAGGCGCCTGCGGACAGCACCTTCAGTTCCAGCGCCTGCGCCGCCGGCGACGACAAAGCGGCGCCGATCGCGCTGGCGAGAACGAGCAGGGTGTTCCTCATGGCGGTTCCTCCGGGGTGGTCCCAACGGGACGACGGCGTCATTGACGGGGTGTTTGGCGGTTGACTCCGATCATTTTTCCAATATCCACGGGTCCGATGCAACCCATCCATATCATCGGCGGCGGACTGGCCGGGAGCGAGGCCGCCTGGCAGATCGCCTCCCGCGGCGTTCCCGTGGTGTTGCACGAGATGCGCCCGCTGCGGAGCACCGCGGTCCACAAGACCGACGGCCTCGCCGAACTGGTGTGCTCGAACTCGTTCCGCTCCGACGACCGCGAGCACAATGCGGTCGGCCTGCTCCACGAGGAGATGCGCCGGCTCGGCTCCCTGGTCATGCGCGCGGCCGACGCCAACCAGGTGCCGGCCGGCGGCGCGCTCGCGGTCGATCGCGACGGCTTTTCGCAGGCCGTCGGCGCGGCGCTGGAGTCGCATCCCCTGGTCCGGGTTTCCCGCGGCGAGATCGCGGAGTTGCCGCCGGCCGAATGGGACAGCGTCATCGTCGCCACCGGTCCGCTGACCTCGCCCGGCCTTGCCGCCGCGATCGGCGCCGTCACCGGGGAGACCGCGCTCGCCTTCTTCGACGCCATCGCGCCGATCGTCTATCGCGACAGCATCGACATGTCGGTGGCCTGGTTCCAATCCCGCTACGACAATGTCGGCCCCGGCGGCACCGGCGCCGACTACATCAATTGCCCGCTCGATCGCGACCACTACGACCGCTTCCTCGACGCCCTGCTCGCCGGCGACCGGGTGTCGTTCCACGACTGGGAGAAGCGCGCCCTATTTCGACGGCTGCCTGCCGATCGAGATCATGGCCGAGCGCGGCCGCGACACGCTGCGCTGGGGCCCGATGAAGCCGGTGGGATTGACCAACGCCCACCAGCCCGGGCAGAAGCCTCATGCGGTCGTCCAGTTGCGCCAGGACAACCGGCTCGGCACCCTGTTCAACATCGTCGGCTTCCAGACCAAGCTCAAGCATGCCGAACAGACGCGGGTGTTCCGGATGATCCCCGGCCTCGAACACGCGGAATTCGCGCGGCTCGGCGGCCTGCACCGCAATACGTTCCTCAATTCGCCGAAGCTGCTCGACGGCGCGTTGCGCCTGAAGAATTTGCCGCGCCTGCGCTTTGCCGGGCAGATCACCGGCTGCGAGGGCTATGTGGAATCCGCCGCGATCGGGCTGCTCGCGGGACGCTTCGCCGCCGCCGAGCGGCGCGGCGAAGCATTGGATGCGCCGCCGCCGACCACCGCCCATGGCGCCCTGCTCGCCCACATCACCGGCGGGCATGTGGAAACGATCGACGCCGGGCCGCGGTCGTTCCAGCCGATGAACGTCAATTTCGGGCTGTTCCCGCCGCTCGGCGCATTCGCCGAGCCGCGGCTCGGACGGCACGCGGCTGCGCGGCACCGAGAAGACCATGGCCAAGCGGCGCGCCCTCACGGCACGCGCGCTCGGCGATCTCGAGCGCTGGAACGCCGGCGTTCCCGTCGCCGCCGAGGCGGCCGCCGCCGGCCTGGTGCCGGCCGAACAGCCCGCCGGCCTGCCGGAGCCGCACCTGCGATGAAGGGCCGCCGAGCGGGATGAAGGGCGGAGCGCGATCCGATGAATTCGCCGGGCGGTGGCAGACCGCGGTCGTGCTCAAGCGCGACGTCTTCTCCACGGTGGAGCGCGGCACCTTCCGCAGCGATGCCGGCGAGCTTGCCGGCGTGTTGCGGCGGCTCGACCAGGTGCCGTGGTGGTCGCGGCCGCTCGCGATCCACCTCTTCAATCGGGAGCGCCGCGCGCTTGCGGCGGTCACCGGACTGGGCGTCGCGCCGCCCCTGCTCTATGCCGACCGCAACCGCCTGGTGCGCGGCTACATCCCCGGCAGCGCGCTGAAGATCGCGCGTCCGTTCGGCGATCTCGCCTATTTCCGCTCCGCGCGCGCGGCGCTGCGCACGGTGCATCGCCTGCGCATCTCCCACAACGACCTCGCCAAGGAGCAGAACTGGCTGCGCAGCCCGGATGGACGCGCCTATCTCCTGGACTTCCAGCTCGCTTCGGCATTTCGCCGCCGCAACTGGCTGTTCCGCATCGCGGCCTATGAAGACCTGCGCCATTTCCTCAAGCACAAGCGGCGCTACGTGCCGGACGCGCTGACCGCCATGGAAAAGCGCGTGCTGGCGCGCAAGAGCCTGCCGACCAGGATCTGGATGGCGACCGGCAAGAAGGTCTACATGCTGGTCACCCGCGGCCTGCTCGGCTTCATCGATTCCGAAGGCGGCGGCAAGCGCATGGCCCATGACGCGCCGGCGATCGAGACCGCGGCACGGGCGCTCGCCGGCGTGCGCGACGTCGCCGTGCTCGATTTTCCCGACCGCCAGCGCGGCATCGGGCTTTATGCCTTCGTCGAAGCCGACGGCCGCGTGGACGAGGACGCCCTGCGCGAAGCCCTGACCCGCACGCTGGGCGCCGACCGGTTGCCTGAATTCACCCAGCTGGTCGACGCTTTGCCGCGCCGGCCGGAAGGCACGGTGCGGCGGGACGTGCTGCGGCTGATCAGCACCAACCAGGTCGACATGATCGAGCCGCTGCTGACGTCACCGGACGAAGCCCGGCTGGTCGAACGCATCGTCGCCCACCGCAAGAATCTGTTCGGCGCGCCGGCCATTGCCGCTGCCCTGTCGTCCCATCCGGAGGTGCAGGATGCCGCGGTGCTGGTCTATCCGGATCGGCTGGCCGGAACTGCGCTCTACGCATTCGTCGAGACCAGGGCGGCGGTCACCGAGGAGAAATTGCAGGCGTTCGTCGCCGCGGCGATCGGCCGGGACAACGCGCCGCAATTCATCCAGGTCGTCTCCGCCCTGCCCCGCGCCGCCGACGGCCGGGTGCGCTTGGACATCCTCCAGCTCGTCGCCACCAACCAGGTCGACAGCATCGACCCCCTGATCACCTCGCAAGCCGAACGGCGCATCGTCGACGAGATCCTGAATGCTCGCCGCAACATGCGCGACCGGTTCGTGCTGTGAGCGCGATCACAGCGCCGGCCACCGGCGCGCCGCGCGCCAAATCGCCCATTGCCGCCGCCATTGCGGCAGCTCCACCGGCGTGAATGGATCGCCCGCGGCCCGCTCGAGCTTTGCGAGCAGGGCGGGGACCACCGCGACCGCGAGAAGGGCCGGCGCGCAGCTGTCGGGAATCTCGCCCGCGGCACCGCGGAATTGCGCGAACGCCACCCGCGCGCGGGCCCGCAGTTCCGCGAGCGCCGCCCGCAGTCGCGGCGTATTGCGGCGGGCTTCTACCTCCTCGCGCGGGACGCCGTGGCTCTCCAGCAGTTCCAGCGGCACGAACATCTGGCGCCGCGAAACGTCGTAGGGAAAACTGCGCAGGCGGTGCGCGATCGTGCAGGCGATGGCCGCAGCCGCGGCGGCAGCGGCCGTGCCGGGATTCTCGCCACCGGCCAGAACCCTTGCGCCCAACGTCATCACCGCAGCTTCGGTGTCGCGTCCATAGGAATCGAGATCGGCGAGGCTCGCCATCGGCTCGTCGTAGAGATCGAAGCTGTGGGCATCGATCAGGCCGAGCAGCGGCTCGCGCGGGAGGCCGCATTGCGCGATGGTATCGAGCAGCGCCGCGGCGACCGGATTGGCATTGACCTCGCCGCGCGCTTCGTCGCCCAGCGCGTCGCGCCACCATTGCAGGCGGATCTCACCTGGCAATACCTCGCGCGCCGCCTCGCGCACCCGGGCGATCTCGCCGTCGAAGGCATAGAGGGCATGGAGATGCCGGCGCAGGTCCGCAGGTGCGAACAGGGCGGCGAGAAACCGATCCTTGTCGTGCGCCCGCACCACGGCTTCGCAATGGGCATAGGCGTCCTGCATGGGCGAACCCGTATCTCACAGCCTGTAGCCTGGATGAGCGAAAGCGAATTCCGGGAGCAACGGTTCGGCTGATGCGGCGTCTCGCGGCTTTGTCCCGCATGTCGCTTCGCTCATGCAGGCTACCTTGCTCTGCGCGCTACTCCACCGCAATCAGGAGCGCGCCGATCCGCCGCCGCTCGCCGAGCAGGATATTGTAGGTCCGCACCGCAGCCCCCGTGGACATCGCCTCCAGCACGATGCGGCGGGTCCGGAAGGCGTCACGCAACGCGGTCGGCAGAGCGACCATTGCCTCGCCGGTCCCGACCAGGAAGTGATCGATCGCGGCGTCCTGCGCCAGCGCGAGCGACACGGCGGCGAGATCGATGTCGCCGGCCGTCCTCACGTCGCTCGGCCAGATGCCGCGCGGCAGGCACAGGATCGAGCCGCGGTGGGACATGTCGGCAAACCGGAACCCGCCCCGGCCGTATACCTCGATCGGCGCCGGCCGCGGCAGATGGGGAGGCGGTTGCGACAACGCCGTCAGCGGCGAACTCGCGCGGCCACCGCGGGCGCCTTGCGGGCCGTCGGCGGCTCGACCACGGCCGGCTCCTTCTCCTCAGGCGCGTCGGGGGCGTTCTGGCGACCGGTGCCGACGCCGAGATAGATCAGGATCGGCGAAGCGATGAACACCGACGTGTAAGTGCCGACCAGCACGACGCCGAACATCATCGTCGCGGTGAAGCTGTGGATCGCCTGGCCGCCGAACAGGAGCAGGGCCAGCAGGGCGAGCGACACCGTCACGTGGGTGATGACGGAGCGCGACAGCGTCGAATTGATCGAGGTGTTGAGCAGGTCCGTCATCGGCATCTTCTTGTAGCGCCGCAGCATTTCGCGGATGCGGTCGTAGATGACGACGGTGTCGTTGAGCGAATAGCCGAGAATGGTGAGCAGCGCGGCGATACTGGTGAGATCGAAGTCGATCTGGGTAATCGACATGAAGCCGAGCGTCAGCACGATGTCGTGCACGTTCGCGATCATGGCGCCGAGGGCGAACTGCCACTCGAACCGGAACCACAGGTAGATCAGGATGGCGCCGATGGCGACCATGATGCCGACGATGCCCAAATGGAGGAACTCGCCCGAAACGCGCGGCCCCACCACGTCGATGCGGCGATAGTCGACGGCATCGCCCAACGCGGCGCGCACCTTCACCTCGACCTGCTGCTGGGCCTGTTCGCCGCCGGGCTGCTGCGCGACGCGGATCAGCACGGTGTCCGGGCTGCCGTATTCCTGGAGTTGGACCTCGCCGAGACCGAGCCCGGAGACGGTCATGCGCATCTTGGCGATGTCGACCGGGCCGGCCTTGTTCTGCACCTCGATCAGCGTGCCGCCGCTGAAATCGATGCCGAAATTCAGGCCATGGGTGAAATAGAGCGTGATGGCGACGAGCGACAGCAGCGCGGACATCGGGAAGCTGAACCGCCGGAAGCGGATGAAGTCGAACTTGGTGTTGTCGGGTACGATACGAAGCAGATGCACTTTGGTCTCGCTTCTCTAAACGGGGCGGCGATCAGATCGGCACGGTCTGCGGGCGCTGCATGCGCACCCAGGTGGCCACGATCAGACGCGTCAGGGTGAAAGCGGTGAACAGGGTCGTGAGGATCCCGACCCCGAGCGTCACCGCGAAGCCGCGCACCGGGCCGGTCCCGATGAAGAACAGCACCGCGGCGGCGATGAAGGTCGTGATGTTGGAGTCGAGGATGGTCGCCAGCGCCCGGGTGAAGCCGGCGTCGATGGCGGAGATCGGGGTGCGGCCGTTGCGCACCTCCTCGCGGATGCGCTCGTAGATCAGCACGTTGGAGTCCACCGCGATGCCGACGGTGAGCACGATGCCGGCGATGCCGGGCAGCGTCAGCGTCGCACTGAGGAACGACAGGATGCCGATGATCATTCCCACATTGATGGCGACCGCGACGTTGGCGAACAGCCCGAACAGCCCGTAGGTCGCCAGCATGAACACGACCACGAGGATGGCGCCGGCGATGGAGGCATGCACGCCGGCCCTGATCGAATCCTCGCCGAGGCCGGGACCGACGACCCGTTGCTCGATGACGGTGAGCTTGGCCGGCAGCGCGCCGCCGCGCAGCAGGATCGCGAGGTTGTTCGCGGTTTCGACCGTGAAGTTGCCGGAAATCTGGCCGGAGCCGCCGAGGATCGGCTCGCGGATGACCGGCGCCGATATCACCTTGTTGTCGAGCACGATGGCGAAGGGACGGCCGACATTCTCCTGGGTCGCGGTGGCGAATTTGCGGGCGCCGCTGGTGTTGAAGCGGAACGACACGATCGGCTCGCTGGTGCGCTGGTCGAAACCGGCCTGGGCATCGGTGAGGTCGGCGCCTTCAACCAGCGCCTGCTTGTAGACGAGGATCGGAACCTGCTGGCCGCCCTCGGTCTCGAACAGGACCTCCGAATCCGGCGGCGCCCGTCCCTGCAGCGCCTCCTGCGGGCTGACGGTATTGTCGACCATGCGGAATTCGAGCTTGGCGGTCTGCCCGAGCAGTTCCAGGAGCCGCCGCGGATCGCCGAGGCCCGGCACCTGCACCAGGATGCGGTCGGAGCCCTGGCGCTGGATCGTCGGCTCGACCAGGCCGAGTTCGTTGATGCGCTTTTCGATGATCGGGATGGACTGCTCGACGGTCTGGCGGATGCGCTCGGTCATCGCGGCGTCCGATCGGCGTCAGCCGGATCAGGCCGCCGCCGGCATCGGCGACCTCGAGGGTGCGCTGGCCATTGCCCTGCAGCACGCCGCCGAGCGGCTGCGACAGCTCGCGAAGCTTGGCGAGCGCGGCCGGGAAGTCGGCCCCCTCGCGCAACCTGACCTCGACGCTGCTGCCGCGCACGATCGGAGGGGTGGACCAGTTGATGCGGGCGTCGCGCAGGGTGCGGCGCACGTCGTCGCGCAGCGAATCGAGACGCTGCTTGCGGACGTCGCTGAGATCGACCTCGAGCAGGATCTGGGAGCCGCCCTGCAGGTCGAGGCCGAGCACCAGCCGCCGCTGCGTCCATGCCGGCCAGCTCTTGACCACCTGCTCGGGGAAGAAATTCGGGCACGGTGAAGCCGCACACCAACATCGCCGTCAGCCAGAATGGCCACTACCTTCCATCGCGCGAAATACAACATGCTGTTCCAACCATTCCGCGCCGGGCCTCAGCCCGCGGCGCTGTCATCCTTCACCGGCTCGCCTTTGACGCGGACATCCGCGATCATGCTCTTGACCTGCCGCACTCGCACTCCGTCGGCGATCTCGACCTCGACCTGATCGTCATCCACCACCTTGGTGACCTTGCCGACCAGTCCGCCCGAGGTGATGACGTTATCGCCGCGGCGCAGGTTCTTCACCATTTCCTGGTGCTGCTTCGCCCGCTTCTGCTGCGGCCGCAGGATCAGGAAATACATAATGACAAAAATCAGAACAAAAGGCAGCAGCCGCCCAGATTGGTCATGAGGTCGCTGCCGCCGGCACCAAAGCCCATGTGAAAACTCTCCTTGACCGGACTGCGCTGCACTGCGATCGGACTGGCTGCCGCGCCGGGCGGTCGCGAAACCGTTGCCAGCTCCGAAGTCGCGCGGACTATACCGGCAGTCGGCCCGATTGCAATGTCGGCGGCCGGCCGCCTGTCGGCCCGCCTCAAATGAGCATCATCCGTCGATTTTTGCAGTGCGGGAGCGCCTTGCGGTCAGCGCCCTGCCCCGCTATGGGGAGCGACCCAAAAAGGCAGTTCGATGGCCGCACCCGACAAGTCCTCCACCGCCGTCCCCGATGGCGACGTTCTCCAACGCATTGCGACGGCACTGGAACGGCTCGCACCGGCGCCGCCCAAAGCGCCCGATTTCAGCGTCGCCGACGCGTTCATCTGGTATCCCGATGCGCGCCGGCTCGCTCCGGTGCCGCGCGTCAACCGCGTCGACATGTCGCTTCTCAAGGGCATCGACCGCATGCGCGACATCCTGGTGGAAAACACCGAGCGGTTCGCGCGCGGGCTGCCGGCCAACAACGCGCTGTTGTGGGGCGCGCGCGGCATGGGCAAGTCGTCGCTGGTCAAGGCCGCCCATGCCGCCGTCAATGCCGGGCTCGGGCAAGGACGCCGGGCCTGCTGAAGCTCGTCGAAATCCACCGCGAGGACATCGAGAGCCTGCCCGACCTGATGGCGCTGCTGCGCGCCGCGCCGCTGCCGATTCCTGGTGTTCTGCGACGACCTCTCCTTCGACGCCGAGGACACCTCCTACAAATCGCTCAAAGCGGTGCTCGAAGGCGGCATCGAGGGCCGGCCCGACAACGTCATCCTCTACGCCACCTCCAACCGGCGGCACCTGCTGTCGCGCGACATGATCGAGAACGAGCGCTCCAGCGCGATCAATCCCGGCGAGGCGGTGGAGGAGAAGGTCTCGCTGTCCGACCGCTTCGGCCTGTGGCTCGGGTTCCACCGCTGCAGCCAGGACGAGTTCCTCGCCATGGTCGAGGGCTATGTCGCCCATTACCGCGTGCCGGTCAGACGCCGGCAACGCTGCGCCGCGAGGCGCTCGAATGGGCGACCACCCGCGGCTCGCGCTCGGGCCGCGTCGCCTGGCAATATGTGCAGGACCTCGCCGGCAGGACTCGGGGTGAGGTTGTGGTGAACGATGCGGCGGGTGACGACGCAAAGGGGCGAATCGCAACGCCAAGCCGAAGGGCCGGCATGCGTCGCACCCGGCCGCTCGATCGCATCCTGCGCATGCCTCGAACGCCAAGTGCGGACGCAGAATTCCGAGGGTTGATAAAGCGTCGCGGTCGATAGTACCATTCAACTTATCCGGGTGCGACACGGCCTGAAGGGTGTTCAACAGATGTTGAGATTCATACGGACTTCCAAGCTGCTCCCGGATCCCGGCATTTCCGATGCGGGCCCAATTCCCGACGCATCCGGCCGCCGCTGCCGCCCGCTCCATCGGTTCAACTCCGCGCGACAAACGCCAGCCCCTGCCCCGCCGACAAATTCCATTTGCACCTTGGATGGCCATTGAAAGCCGGTGCCCCCTCCGCAAAGGCATGAACGATGTTTTATTGCAGCCCTCACCGGGGGACATTTGAGATGCCGCTCGACGAATTGGATCGCGTTCCTGACAGGCGCCACCGGATCGCTAGCGTCCACGGCAAGGCAAAGCGGAGAGTGCCATGACCACGTCGGTCACCAGCGGACAGACCTCCGGCGTAACCTCCGGCCAGACCGATAGCGGGTGGGTCGTCCTCAGCGGCGGGACGCTCAATGTTTCGTCCGGCGGCATCATCAGCACTACGCAGGACAGCGGCGGCATCATCAATATCTCATCGGGTGGCTCGGCAGTCGGCACGACGATCATCAGCGGCGGCTCCGAGAATGTCTCCGCCGGCGGCTCGGCGATCGGCGCGACGGTCAGTGGCGGCGGCTCTGAGAATGTCTTCGCCGGTGGCGTGGCGGTCGGCGCGACGGTCAGCGGCGGCACGGTCAATGTTTCGTCCGGGGGAACCGTCAGCAATACGGTGGACCAGGCCGGTACCGTCAATGTCGCCTCGGGCGGCTCCGCGATCGGCACCAAGGTCGGCAGCAGCGGCACACTGGAACTGTTCGGCGGCGCCGTCACGAACGGAACCGTCGTCGGCGCCGGCGGCACGCTGGAGATTGCTGCCGGCTATGCGGTCAGCAATTACGCCGTCGCCAGCGGGACCGTTCTGGAGGTGGCCTCCGGCGGCACCGCGAGCGGCACGACCACGGTGTCGAGCGGTGGCACGCTGGAATTCCTCGGCGGCGGCGTTTCGGGCACCACGACGATCAACTCCGGCGGCATCCTCGAAATCGGCTCCGGCTACACCGCCAGCGGCTACGCATTCAGCGGCGGCGTTACCCTCGAAGTCGCATCCGGCGGCTTGGCGACCGCTACGACGGTCCGGCAGCGGCGGCGCCGATAATGTCCTCTCCGGCGGCTCGACGACCGCTACGACGGTCAGCAGCGGCGGCACTGAAACGTCTTCGTCGATGGCAGGCGGTCAGCACGACGATCAGCAGCGGCGGTTTCCAATATATCATCGGCAGCGGCACGACTGAGGACACGACGATAGAGGGTGGCGGCACCGAGTTCGTCAGCTCCGGCGGCATCGCCTACTACGCGCAGATCAGCAGCGGCGGCAAGGAGGTGGTTTCTTACGGCGGCACGGCCTGGGCGCCAAATGTCAGCGGCGGCGGCGTCGTGAACGTCTCGTCCGGCGGCTTCGCCTATGATGCCACGCTCTACAGCGGCGGCACGGAATTCATCTCCTCGGGCGGCACGGCCTCGACCACGACTATCGACAGTGGCGGCATGGAGTTTGTCTCCTACGGCGGCACGGCCATCCGGACCGATGTGTACGGCGGCGAGGAGGCGGTCACTTCCGGCGGTTCCACGATTGACGTCACTCTCGACATCGGCATCGAAGCGATCTCTTCCGGCGGCGTGGCCGTATCGACCTTTGTGTACACCTCCGGCACGGAGGTCGTCTCCTCCGGTGGCACTGCCAGCAACACGATCGCCAGCGCAGGCTTGGTGAATGTCCTGTCGGGCGGCACCGCCATCGGCGCCATGGTCAGCGGCCAAGGCACTTTGGAGCTGTTCAGCGGTGCCGTCGCGAGCGGAACCGTCCTCGGCGCCGGGGGCACGCTGGAGATTGCCGCCGGCTATGCGGTCAGCAATTACACCGTCGGCAGCGGCACCGTTCTGGAGGTGGCCTCCGGCGGCACTGCGAGCGGCACCACCACGGTGTCGAGCGGCGGCACGCTGGAATTCCTCGGCGGCGGCGTTTCGGGCACCACGGCGATCAACGCCGGCGGCATCCTCGAAATCGGCTCCGGCTACAGCGCCAGCGGCTACGCCTTGAGCGGCGGCATTACCCTCGAAGTCGCCTCCGGCGGCACCGCCAGCAACACCAAGGTCGGCAGCGGCACCACCCTGGAGCAGCTCTTCGGCGCCGTCGTGAACGGCACCGTCGTCAGCAGCGGCGCCACGGTGGAGCTCTTCAGCGGGGCCGTCTCGGGCACCACGACGATCAGTTCCGGCGGCACCCTCGAAGTCGGCTCCGGCTACATCCTCAGCGGCTTCGTGGTCAGCAGCGGCATCACCCTCGCAGTGGCCTCCGGCGGTACTGCCGGCAACGTCACGGTCGACAGCGGCGCCACCCTGGAGCTGTTCGGTGGCGCCTCCTGATCGGGGACCGCCAGCGTGTTCAGCGGCGGCGCCACCTTGGAGATCGGCTCCGGTTACGTCTGGGGTGTCACCTTGGGCGAGACGAGCAGCGGCATCGTCGTCCTGAGCGGGGGTGTCGTGGACGTGTTGGCCGGCGGCACGGTCGTCGGCCCGATCGTCGAGGCCGGCGGCGCGCTCGTGGTGAGCGGCGGCACCTTGTCCGGGGCGATCACCAACAGCGGAACGATCACCTTTTCGGGCGGCGGCGGCGTTTCGGGAACCATATCGGGCAACGGCTCGGTGATCATCACGGGCGGCGGCCCCGTCGAGTTCAGCAACGCCGCGGCGGTCACGATCTCCGGCGTCGGCAACATTCTCGAGATCGACAACGCTTCGCAATTCAGCAGCAGCGGCGACGTGATCAGCGGCTTCGCGCCCGACAACGTAATCGAGCTGAAGGGGATTACCTTCCACAGCGGCAACACCGTTCAATTGCTATCCGGCAACGTCCTGCTCGTCAGCGCCAACGGAAGCTCTTACGATCTGCACCTCGACCCCCTGGCCAATTACGGCGGCAGCGTATTTACGCTGTTCTCGGCCGCCAGCGGCACCTTCATCACCTTCAATCAGCAGCCGGTGGTGAGCGGCGGCACGGCGATCGTCTCTTCGGGCGTCGTATCGAATCTGCTGGTGTTGTCCGGCGGCACGGACGAGGTGCAATCGGGCGCGACCGCCACTGCGACGACGGTGCTCCTAGGAGGCATCGAGTTCGTCAACTCCCGCGGCGTCACCAGCGGCACGGTGGTCTCCGGCGGCACGTTCCCTACCGAAGCCAGTCAAATCGTATCGTCGGGCGGTACCGCCGTCGGCACGACCATCGACAGCGGCGGCAGTGGCGTCATCAGCGCCGGCGGCACGGCGTCCATGTCGGTGTTGAGCGGCGGCGAGCAGACAGTCTACGGCGTTGCCCTTTCGACGACGCTGAACGGGTTTCCGCCCTGCTGACCGTCTCGTCCGGCGGCACGGCGATCAGCACGACCGTCGGAAGCGACGCCAGCGAGTACGTCTACGGCGGCGGCACGGCGAGCGCCACGGTCATCAACGGCGGCCTGCAGGATGTGTTTGCCGTGGCCGGCGCCGTGGCCATCAGCACGACGATCAACAGCGGCGGCCTTCAGAACGACTACGACTCCGCCACCAGCACGACCATCAACAGCGGCGGGACGCAGGTCGTCTCCAACAGCGCCGTCAGTACGACGATCAACGGCGGCCTCCAGGAAATCGGTTACGGCGGCACCGCCAGCACCACGACGATCAATAGCGGCGGCACGCAGTACGTCGGCTATGATTTCTACGGCAGCGCCACGGCAAGCGGCACGACGATCGCGAGCGGCGGCACACAGTACGTCTACGCCTCGGGCTATTACGGCGCCAACACGGCGATCTCCACGACCATCGATTCCGGCGGCTTCGAGGAGATCGCTGCCGGCGGCATCGCAAGCGGCATCGTCATCAGCGGCGGCACGCTGGAGCTCGGCAACGGTTCCTTCGGAAGCGGTGCGATCGTTTTTTCCGGCTCCGGCGGCACCATAGAATTCGCTCCGGGCGCCGCACCGACCAATGTCATCAGCGGCCTGGCCGCAGGCGATGCCTTCTGGTTCGACGCTACGTCCCATTGATGGATACACCCCGGTCGCCTTTTCGGCGGGCGATACCGCGACTCTTTCCGGAACCGTGCTGAGCGCGGTCCTCGACGGCAGCACGTACACGTTCAATCTCGGGACACAGAGCTATTCCGGAATATCGTTCGACGTCGTGCCCATTGCTGTCGGCGATATCGAATTCGAGGCGCCGTTCGCCACCGCCATCGATCTGGTGAGCGTCACCTCCGTCGCGTCGGGGAGTTCCGCTTCCAACACGTCGGTAACCCTGGGACAGGCGCAGCTCGTCCTCGGCAGGACGCTCGGCATCACAGTCGCCAGCCGCGGCGAGCAGGATGTCTCCGGCACCGCCAGCAACACCGTGATCGACAGCGGCGGGCTGCAGCTCGTCTTTTCCGGGGGCACGGCGTCCGGGGGCGGGACGATCGACCACGGCATTCAATACGTGTTCGCCGGCGGTAGCGCCAGCGGCACCTTGGTGGCCAGCGACGGCACGCAGGGCGACTACGGCACGGCGATCAGCACGACCGTCAGCGGCGTTCAGTATGTCGGCGGCATGGCCAGTGCGACGACCGTCGCGATTGGTGCGACGGAATATGTCGTTTCCGGCGGCACCGCCATCAATACCACCGACGACTGGTTGCAGTGGGTCTCTGGCGGCGGCACGGCCAACGCGACGACCATCAGCAACGGCGGCTCCCAGTTTGTCTATGGTATCGCCAGCGGCACGGTGGTGAGCAGTGGCGGCGTCCAGGAAATTTTGGGGGGCACTGCCATCGCCACAACGGTCGGCAGCGGCGGCATCGAGGAGGTTTTCTTCGGTACGGCCATCAGCGCGAAAATCAGCGGCGCCGGGGAACTGGAGATCGGTGACGGGACTTTGTTGAGCGGAACGCTCACCTTCGCGGGTCAGGGCGGCAAGCTGCTGATCGGCGACGCCAATGGGGGCGTTGAAGGGTCGATGCCCACCGGCGTGATCAGCGGCTTTGCGCTCGGCGACACGATCGATCTTCCGGGCGTGGGTTTCTCCCCCAGCGACACCGTTACGTTCTCGTCCGGGATGCTGACGGTGAGCGCGGGCGGAAGTCAGTATCTCCTGAGTTTCGGTTCGGTATCGGGCGGATCGTTCCATCTGTCGCCCGACGGCATCAACGATCCGGCGACGGGCCTCGGCGGCACGCTCGTCGGCTATGACCAGATCACCTCGGTCGCGTCCGGCGTGACCTCCAGCGGCGGGTCGGCGGGTTTTGCAACGGTCCAGGTCGTCGCGTCGGGCGGCACTGCGGTCGGCACGACCGTCGCATCGGGCGGCGAGCAGGACGTGTTCGGCACGGCGAGCAGGACTGTGCTCGGCGGACTCGAGGTCGTGTACGGCAAGGACAGTGGAGCGACCGTCAATGCCGGTGGCGACCAATACGTCTATGCCGGCGGCACGGCAACGAACGCGACCGTCGACAATGGCGGCATTCAGAATGTTTATGGCGAAGCCATCGGCACGAGTATCGGTAACGGCGGCAGCGCGTTCATCGGTCCCGGCGGCTCGGGCGTCAACTTCGTCATCAGCGGCGGCGGAACCCTGGAGATCGCGGACGGCGGCGCGTTGGGCAGCGGCGATACCGTCACCTTCGCCGGCAGCGGCGGCTTCCTGCAGGTCGACGACGCCACCATGCCGGGCGCCGTGATCAGCGGCTTCGCCCCCGGCGACTTCGATCGGTCTCTCCCAGGTGGAGAACGTATTCCCCACGCGTCACGCTGCTGTCGGGCAACGTGCTGCAAGTGTCGCTCAACTTCATAAATTACGACTTCCAATTCGCTCCGTCACAGAATTTCAACGGTGAACAGTTCGTCGTCACCGACTACGCCCCGGCCGGCGGCCGTCTTCGCATTCTATCCGCTGATCTACCTCGTCGCCTCGAGCGGGACGATCGTCAGCAGCGGGACCGACTTCGTGTCGGCCGCGGTGACCAGCACCAGCGTCACCGTCATCGATAGCGGGACGCTCGCCGTCCTCGCCGGCGGAACCGCCCTCTACACGACGCTGAGCAGCGGCGGCTCGGAGATCGTCAGCGGCGGCGGCACCGACAGCGGCGCCGCCATCGGCAGCGGCGGTACGCAGGCCGACTTCGGCCTGGCGAGCGGCGCGACGGTGAGCAGCGGCGGCTGGCAGAGCGTTTCTTCCGGGGGGACCGCGAGCGGCGCTCTTATTTTGATCGGTGGGACCGAGTATGTCTATGGTGGCGGCACCGACCTCGGGGCGCAGGTTTCGGGCGGAGCGCAGTACGATTATGGCCTCGCCAGCGGCGTTACCATTTTCGCGGGATCGCAGGTGGTCGAGAGCGGCGGCACGGCGAGCGGAGGCTTCGTCAGCAGCGGCGGCACCTTGGTCGTATCGTCCGGTGGCCGTTCAGTCAGCGCGACCCTCGACGGCAGCGGTATCGCGAACGTGTCGGCCGGCGGCACGGCCAGCGGCACTGTCATAAGCACCGCCGGCACGTTGAACGATTACGGTTTGACCGTCGGGACCAGGGTGAGCGGCGGCCTCGAGGTTCTCTATAGCGGCGGCACCGCGAGCGGTACCACCGTCAGCAATGGCGGCGAGGAATACGTCGCGGCTGGCGCCAATTCCGTGAGCGCGACCATCAGCAGCGGCGGCCGGCAGCTGGTCTATGGAACTGCAAGCGGCACGATGGTGTCCAGCGGCGGCTCCGAGTTCGTGCTGTCAGGCGGCCTTGCCAGCGGAACCGTGGTGAGCGGCGGCGGCGCCGCGGTGGTGGAGAGCGGCGGGTCGGGGAGCGCCAATGTCGTGGACAGAGGCGGCATCCTCAACGTGCTGGTCGGCGGCACCGTGAGCGGCGACACCGTCAGCGGCCAGCAGACAGTCTACGGCAAGGCGAGCGGCACCATCATCGCCAGCGGCGGGCTCGACGTGGTGTTCGGGACCGCGAACGGCACCACGGTGTCGAGCGGCAGCCAGGACTATATCCTGTCCGGCGGCGCGGCGAGCGGCACCAAGGTCATTGGCGGCACCTATGTGGTGTTCGGGACCGCGAGCGGGACCACGATCTCCAGCGGCGGGGTCGAATACGTCTACTCCGGCGGGACCGAGACCAATGCCACCATCACCAGCGGCCTGCAGGTGTTGTTCGGGGTGGTGAGCGGGACGACGGTATCGAGCGGCGGGCAGGACTACATCGTGTTGGGCGGCATCGCCAGCGGGGCCAAGGTCCTCTCCGGCGGCATCGAGACGGTGTTCGGCACCGCGAGCGGCACCACGCTGTCGGGCGGCGTGCAATACGACTACCGCATTGCCGTCGGCGGCACCGCATTGGGCACCGGCGGCGAGCAGATCGTGGAAGCCGGCGCGGTGGCGAGCGGGCTCACCGCCTCGGGCGGCGGCGAGGAATACGTGGTGGCCGGGGGCACCGCGAGCGCGGCCATCATCGGCAGCGGCGGGCTGGAGGCGGTGTTCGGCATCGACCGCAGCGGCACCATCAGCCACGGCACCCAGTACGACTACGGCACCGTCTCGGGTGGCACCATCATCAGCGCCGGCGAACAGATCGTGGAGGCCGGCGCCGTGGCCAGCAACATGACTGTCGACAGCGGTGGCCTCGACTACCTCGTGTCCGGCGGAACGGCCGTGGGTACCACCATCAGCGGCGGCACCCTGGAAGTGACCAGCGGCGCCAATGGCGGCAACGTGACCTTCGCCAGCGGCGGCATCCTGCAGCTCGACTCCCTGGTGGCGTTCGGCGGCACCATCTCCGGCTTCCATCTCGGCGACGACATCGACCTGCGCAGCCTCGGCTTCACCAGCGGTACGACCAAGCTCTCCTGGTCGCAACTCACCTCCGGCGCCAATGCCAGCGGCACGCTGACCGTGAGCAGCGGCGCGGCGGTCGAGACGCTGACTTTGCTCGGCCAATACACGGCGGCGAATTTCAGCGCCACCTCGGACGGCACCGGGGGCACGCTGATCACCGATCCGCCCGCCGGCGCCATGATTGACCCAAATCCGCACCTGCTCGCCGGCGCACATCACGCGTGACCGCAAGGTCCGCCGCGAACAATGGCATCGATCCCCTTACAGCGGAGCCGATGCGGTCTTGTCCGAGGGCAGGTATTGCATCGGATCGACCGGAGCGGAGTTCTTGCGGATTTCGAAATGAAGCTGCGGCGTCGGCGCCGTTCCGGTCTGTCCCGATTTCGCGATCACCTGGCCGCGGTGGACCTGGTCGTTGCGCTTCACGTTCAGCTCGCTGGCATTGGCGTAGGCGGTGACGAAGCCGTTGGCGTGGCGAACCAGCACGAGATTGCCGTAGCCCTTGAGCTCGTTGCCGGCATAGGCGACGACGCCATCGTCGGCGGCGCGGATGGCGGTACCCTCGGGCACCGCCAGATCGATGCCGTCATTGGCGCCGCCGCTGGTCTTGGCGCCGAAATTGGTGACGACACGGCCGCGCAGCGGCCAGCGGAACGACGGCATGCCAGCGGCTGCGGCCGGACTCGAATCGTCGGATTGCACCGGCGTCGCGATCCGCGCGCTGGCCGCGGGCTCGGTGCTCTTGATCGATTGCAGGGTGGGCCCGGGCTTCATCTGCGCCACCTGCTGCGTCTTCGCCGCCGGGGCCGCCGCTGGCGCCCCCGACGCGTTCTTGGCGACCTGGACCGGCTTCGCCGGAATGGTCAGCTTCATTCCGATCTTGAGGGGCGTCTCCGGGGTGATGCCGTTGGCCGCAGTCAGCTCGCGAATGCTGATACGGTGGCGATGCGCGATCAGGCTCAGCGTCTCGCCGGACGCCACCACGTGCTCGCCCGGACCGGACGGGGCCGCCGCAACGGCCGGCTGCACCGATGCGGTGCGGGGCAGCGCGGCATGGGCGAGCTTGGCCGGCCCGCCATGATTGACATAGCGCGGGATCACCAGACGCTGGCCCGGCTGAATCGTCGCGGGGTCGGTGATCCGGTTGGCCTGCATGATGGCCTGGGTGGGCACTTTGTAGCGGTGCGACATGCTGGCGATCGTTTCGCCGGGGGCGACCACGACGGGCGTACCGCCCTCCCAGTCCCAATGGCCGCCGCTCGCGGAAGGCACCGTGCCGGTCACGTCGGCCACCGGCGGCGGCGCCTGATACTGCGCGGGCTGATACTGCGGCGCCTGATATTGCGGCAGCGGCTGGCGCTCGATCTGCCCCACTGGCGCCGGCTGCATCGGCGCGGGCTGGCCCGCAGCCGGACCGCCGGGGTAGCCATAACCTTCGTTAAAACGGGTGGTTTCCGAGCTGCATGCCGCGGCAACGACGGCAACCGCTGTCAAACTCCCCCAACGCAACGCCCGAGACGCACTCCACCCTGCATTTTGCGACATAATTGTACCCACACGCATACCCCACACCACACGCCCGGCAGTTAACACCGCCGAGGTAAACATCTCTTTAAATTGGCAAGGGTGGGTTAAGGTTAGTCGGGAAGTGGCTGGAAGTCCTTGATTTCGAGGACATCCTCCAGAGCGGCCCGGAAACACCCGCACCTGGTCGCGCGTGCCGCTCTGCGATGACGAGCGTGCCCGGAGCTTCGCGGTGCCGAAATCTTAAAGTTCGCGTGCCTTCCCGGGCAGCAGCGGCACGAAGCGCACCCCGATCAAATCGTCGCGGGCGAAGCCGTCCGCGGTGCGGGTGAGCCTGACCAGGGACTGGCTGCCGCCATGCCGGCCCAGCGGCAGTATCATGTTCCGCCGACCGACCAGTTGCTCGAGCAGGGCTTCCGGGATTTGCTCCGCGGCGGCGGTGACGATGATGCGATCGAACGGGGCCCGCTCGGGCGCGCCGGCGAGACCGTCGCCGACGATGACGTCGACATTGTCGTAGCCGAGAGCCGCGAGCCGCTTGCGCGCGCTTTCGGCCAGGGTGCGGTAACGCTCGATGCTGGTCACATGCTTCACCAGCCGCGATAGCACCGCCGCCTGGTAGCCCGAGCCGGTTCCGATTTCGAGAACCCGATGCTGCGGTTCGGCATCGAGCTGTTCGGTCATGTAGGCGACGACGTAGGGCTGGCTGATGGTCTGGCCGCAGGAAATCGGCATCGCGCGATCGGAATAGGCCGATTTGACCTGGTTCGGCGCGACGAACTGCTCGCGCGGCACCTCGTCCATGGCCCGCAGCACATCGGCATCCATGATGCCGCGGCGGCGCAGGTCGAGCAGGAACTGCATCCGGCCCATATGCGGTTCGGCGGTCGAGGGCGCAGCCAACTGCGTTTCTCCTGGAGCGGCGCGACGCGAACAGTCGCGACCGTGTGGGCAGATCGCCGCCATCTGCATGAGTTCGGCAGGGGTGAACTGTCCCCCATTTGGGCAGTTCGAGGTCGCGGTCGCTACCCCAGAATCTCCGCGAGCCGGGTCATGAACGGCTCGTCGGTCATATCGAGACGCAACGGCGTGACCGCGATCCGGTTGTCGGCCAGCGCCGACAGATCGGTGCCGTCGCGGTCGGACAGCGGCCGGTTGCGTTCGAAGGCGATCCAGTAATACGGATTGCCGCGCCCATCATAGCGCGGCTCGATGCGCAACAGCTCCTGGTCCCGCTTGCCCTGGCAGGTGACGGCGACGCCCCTGACCTGCTCGGGCGGACAGTCGGGAAAATTGATGTTGACGAAGACGTCGCGCGGCATGCCGTCGGCGAGCACGCGGCGGATGAGATCGGGCGCGAACTTGCGCGCGGTATCCCAATGGGGATCCTTCCGGGTCGCCGCGGCATAGGCCTGAGACAGGGCGAAAGAGGGAATGCCGAGCACCGTGCCCTCGATGGCGCCGGCGACGGTGCCGGAATAGGTGACGTCCTCGGCGGCGTTGCGGCCGCGATTGACGCCGGACAGCACCAGGTCCGGCCTGCCGTCGGGAATGACGTGCCGGATGCCGATGATCACGCAATCGGTGGGCGTGCCCTTGACCGCGAAGTGGCGCGGCCCGATCTCGCGCAGCCGCAGCGGATCGTTGAGCGAGAGCGAATGCGATACGCCGGACTGGTCGGTCTCCGGCGCCACCACCCAGATGTCGTCGGACAGGACGCGGGCGATCTCCTCGAGGACCTCCAGGCCGCGGGCATGCACGCCGTCGTCATTGGTGATGAGAATGCGCATCGCCACCCGAATATGCTTGCCGCGACCACCTGTTGCGATTCATGCGCGGCGAGCGAACCGTCGCAATTCAATCGCTGCGATTCATTTGGCGGCGATCGATTTGATGCCGCCCATATATGACTGCAGTGCGTCGGGCACCGCGATCGAGCCGTCGGCCTGCTGATAGGTCTCCATCACCGCGATCAGCGCCCGGCCGACCGCGACGCCCGAGCCGTTGAGCGTGTGGACGGGATGGACGTGGCGGCCTTCCTTGGCGCGGTAGCGCGCGCCCATGCGGCGGGCCTGGAAGTCGCCGCACACCGAGCAGGACGAAATTTCGCGATACATGTTCTGGCCGGGCAGCCAGACTTCGATGTCGTAGGTCTTCTGCGACGGCGAAACCCATGTCGCCGGTGCACAGGGTCACGACGCGGTAATGCAGGTCGAGGCGCCGCAGCACCTCCTCGGCGCAGGAGAGCATGCGCTCGTGCTCGTTGCGGCTCTGCTCCGGCGTGGTGATGGAGACGAGCTCCACCTTGGTGAACTGGTGCTGGCGGATCATGCCGCGGGTGTCCTTGCCCGCGGCGCCCGCCTCGGCGCGAAAGCACGGCGTGCACGCGGTGAACCGCAGCGGCAGCTCGGCCTCCTCGACGATCGGATTCGCGGACCAGATTGGTCAGCGGCACCTCGGCGGTGGGGATGAGCCACAGGCTGCGGTCGAGCGCGCGCGCCGGCAAGGCGTCGCCGGAAGCCAGCGCCAGCTCCGCATTGGCGCGCGGCTGAAGCGTCAATTGCTCGACGTCCTGATCGATCGCCTCGAGGTACTGGACCAGGTTGCGCGCGGTCATGAACTGATCGTAAGCGAACTTCGGCAGCTGCGCGGTGCCGTACATGACCTCGTCCTGCACCAGGAGCGGCGGAGCGACTTCGACGTAGCCGTGCTCGGTCGGTGTGCAGGTCGAGCATGAACTGGCCGAGCGCCCGCTCGAGCCGGGCGAGGCCCTTCTTGAGCACCACGAAGCGCGAGCCGGACAGCTTCGCCGCGATCTCGAAATCCATCTGTCCCAGCGCTTCGCCGAGCTCGAAATGCTGCTTGGGAGCGAATGCGTAATTCGCGCTTCGCCCCGAATTTGTGGTGCTCGACATTGCCGCGCTCGTCGACGCCGTCGGGTACGTCGTCGGCCGGCAGATTGGGGATGCGCGACAGCGCCTCCTCGAGCTCGCTGGATGCCTGCTTCTCATCGGCCTCCAGCGCCGGAATGCGCGTTCTTGAGGTCGGCCACCTCCGCCATCAGCGCCCGGGCGCCGGCTTCGTCCTTCGCCTTCTTCGCTTCGCCGATTTCCTTCGAGGCGGCGTTGCGGCGCGCCTGCACCTGCTCGAGCTTGCCGATGCTGGCGCGGCGGCGCTCGTCGATGCGCAATCGAGCCGCGCCGCTTCGGGCGCAAGTCCGCGCCGCGCGCAGACCGCGATCGAAAGCATCGGAGTTGTCGCGAATCCATTTGATGTCGTGCATGACAGCCGTGTTCTCCCGTCACGGCCGGCTTCGTCCCGGCCATCATGATCCGGTTGGAATGGGTCGCCCCATTGCTCGGGATGCCCAGGCGCAAGGCCGGGCATAAATCAGCGATATCGGAACCGATGAATCAAGGCTTACTCGGCCGGCTTCGCCGCGCTGGCGGCCTGCGCCTTCGCCTTGCCCTCGACCATGCGCACCGACCACACCGACCCCTCGTAGAGAAGCAGCAGCGGGACTGCAAGGGACATTTGGCTGAGCACGTCGGGCGGCGTGAGCACCGCAGCGATGATGAAGGCGACGACGATGAAATAGCGGCGCTTGGAGCGCAGCTGCTCGGAGGTGACGATGCCGACCCGGCCGAGCAATGTCAGGATCACCGGCAGCTGGAAGGCGACGCCGAAGGCGAGGATCAGGCTCATCATCAGCGACAGATATTCGCCGACCTTGGGCAGCAGTGCGATCTCGGCCTGCCTCGGCGTCGGCGCCTGCTGCATGCCGATCGAGAACCGCACCAGCATCGGCATCACCACGAAATAGACCACCATCGAGCCGAGCGCGAAGAAGAACGGCGTCGCGATCAGATAAGGCAGGAACGCCTGACGCTCATGGCGATAGAGGCCCGGCGCGACGAACATGTAGAGCTGCGCGGCGATCACCGGGAACGACAGGAACGCCGCGCCGAACATCGCGAGCTTGAGCTGGGTGACGAAATATTCGAGCAGCGCCGTATAGATGAACTTCGAATTCTCCGGTCCGGCGACGAACACGAAGGGCCACATCAGGACGTTGTAGATCTGCTTGGCGAAGAAGAAGCAGAGGATGAACATCACCGCGAAGGCGACCAGCGCCTTGATCAGCCGCGAGCGCAGCTCGATCAGGTGCTCGATCAGCGGCGCCTTGGTTGCTTCGATGTCCTCGTGGGTCATGCCCGCCCGCTCCCTTCGGCCAGCGGCACCGCGGCAGGCTCGGCGGTCGACCCGGCATCGGCGGCCGGCGGCGGCACTCGCGGCCGCACTTGCCTCGGACGACGGTTGCGGCGCGCCTGATGCGACAGGCTCGGCGGGCGCTGCGGCATCCGACGTCTCCGGCGCCGCCGCAGGCGGGGAAGCGGATTCGAGCCGGTCAGCCTCGTCCGACGCGGAAGTGTCGTCTTCGGCTCCCATTTGGTCGCCTCGTTCAGGTCGAGCGGGTCGAAATCGGTGGCGATGCCCTTCGCGGCGTCGTCGAGCTCGTCGACCTGCTTCTTGAGGTCGGCCATCTCGGCTTCGCGCATCGCTTCCTGGAACTGGCTCTGAAACTCGCCGGCCATGCGCCGGATCTTGGTCGTCCACTGCCCGACGGTGCGCAGGACGGCAGGCAGCTCCTTCGGCCCGATCACGATGAGCGCGACGACGCCGATGACGACGAGCTCGCTCCAACCGATGTCGAACATCGCGCCTCAAACTCCGAAGGCCGCCCGCCGCTGCCGGCGAACGTCCTGCCATGCACCCATGTCTCGGATCGCGCCCGATCGCGCAGCGCCTGGCCGCGGCGACGGCTTAGACTTGCGCCCGGCTCTTCGCCGCGGCGGCCGGCGGCGCTTTCGGGCTGCTGATGATCGAGCGTCTTGACCGGCTCGGTCTTGGACGGCTCGATCTTGGCGGTATCGTCGTCGGACATGCCCTTCTTGAAGGCCTTGATGCCCTGCGCGACATCACCCATCAGCTCGGAAATCTTGCCGCGGCCGAACAGCAGCAGCACGACACCGATCACTACGATCCAATGCCACATACTCATGGAACCCATCGGTAGAACCCTCCGCAGCGACGGGCCGCGCAGGCGGGGCCTCGCCTCTTGATTTGACCTGAACCTAGGCCTCGCGGACGGCAAAAACAAGGACTTCGGGCGATCCGCTTTCGCCGCATGTGCGCCGCCGTGCCCGGTCGGCGCCCGGCTTCCCGCCCCCGACGCGGTGATGCCACCGTGCCGGCGCGAGGCTTCACTCCTCCGCGGCGTCGGGGCGCGGGGCGAGGCCGAGATCGAGATCGCCGGGCTCCAGCGGCTCCTCGTTGTCGCGCAGCGCCGGATCGTCGGACGGTTCGGGAACGCTGAACCCGGCCGGCAGGGTGCCGTCGAACAGGCCGGAGCCCTTGAGCTCGTCGAGGCCCGGCAGGTCGCCGACCGCCTCCAGCCCGAAATGGGACAGGAATTCCGCCGTCGTCCCGTAGGTCAGCGGCCGGCCCGGCGCCTTGCGGCGGCCGCGCGGCCGGATCCAGCCGGTCTCGAGCAGCACGTCGACGGTGCCCTTGGCGGCGGCGACGCCGCGGATCTCCTCGATCTCGGCACGGGTCACCGGCTGGTGATAGGCGATGATGGCGAGCGTCTCGATCGCGGCGCGCGACAGCTTCTTCGGCTCGATCGCCTCATGGGTGAGGAGCCAGGAGAGATCGTTGGCGGTGCGGAACGCCCATTTGTTGCCGACATGGACCAGGTTGACGCCGCGCGGCGCGTATTCGATCTGCAGCCGCCGCAGGCTCGCATGCACGTCGGCACATCGGGCGGCAGGCGCTTGCCGAGCGTCTTTTCGTCGAGCGGCTCGGCGGCAGCGAACAGCAGCGCCTCGAGCAGCCGCAAGCTCCTCCGGCCGCGCCTCGATGGCCATATCCGGCTCCTCGACTTGTCCTCTTCGAAGGTCTCGACCCGCAGCTCGGCCAACACCGCCATCAACGCATCCTTCCGCTCTGACCACGTCGATCACCTGCACGCTCGTCTTCGTCTCACGGCGGCACGCCTGCACCGGCCTCGTCGCCGTTCGCCGCGACCCGCTTGCGCAGATAGATCGGCGCGAATGCGGCCGACTGATGAACTTCCATGGCACCTTCGCGCACCAGTTCGAGCGTCGCCGCGAGCGAGGAGGCGAGCGCGGTCGCACCGCATCGTCCGGCTCCACGGCGTAGGCGATGAGATATTCGTCGAGGCGGCTCCAGTCGCTGCGCTCGCCCCGATCAGCCGTTCCAGCATGGTGCGCGCATCGGCAAGCGACCATACGGTCCGCTTGGCGAAGCGCACCCGCGCCAGCGCGCGGCGCTGCCGCTCCGCCGCATAGGCCGACAGCAGGTCGTAAAGGGTCGCCGACCATTCCGGCCGCTTGATCTCGGCGATCGGCTGCGGATCGCCGCGCCCGAACACGTCGCGGCCGAGCAGCGGCCGCTCGAACAGCCGCGTCGCCGGCTTCGCGGATCGCCTCGAGGCGCTTCAGGCGCAGCGCCAGCGCCTTCGCCATGTCGGCGGCGCTCATGCCCTCCGGGGCGACCGGCTCGGGCAGCAGCATGCGCGACTTGAGATAGGCGAGCCACGCCGCCATCACGAGATAGTCGGCGGCAAGCTCGAGCCGCGTGCGCCGCGCCTGCTCGATGAAGGCGAGATACTGGTCGGCCAGCGCCAGGATCGAGATCTTCGCGAGGTCGACCTTCTGCTGGCGCGCCAGCGTGAGCAGCAGATCGAGCGGGCCCTCGAAGCCGCCGACATCGACGATCAGCGTCGGCTCGTCGCTGCCGCGGTCGGCGACGGCATCCTCGGCGAACGGCGGCCCCAGTCGGCAGATCATGCTCGCTCGTCATCGCCGTCACCGATCCGGCTGCCGGCGACCAGCGCCGCGAATTCCGCCCGCGCCGCGTCGAGATCGATGCCGTCCGGCGGCCGGCGGCAAGCGAGCGCGCGCGCCGGTGCGCGTCAGCGCGTCAGCGCCCGCCGAGTTCCGGACATTGCGGCCGCGACCGCTTCCATCTCGCTCAAAGCCCCGTTGCAATGGAGCACGAGATCGCAGCCGGCCGCGAGGCGACTGGCGGGTCCGCTCCGCAATCGAGCCCGTCAACGCGCCCATCGAGAGGTCGTCGCTCATCAGCGCTCCGGCAAATCCGATCAAGTTCCGAATCACCTCGTGAATGATAACCGCCGAGGTGGTGGCAGGAAGTCCCGGATCGAGGGCTGTGAATACGACATGGGCCGTCATGCCCAGCGGCAGCGCCGCGAGCGGCCGGAACGCGGCGAAATCGGTCGCTTCCAGGGTCGCGCGGTCGGCGTCGACGACCGGCAGCCGCTCGATGGCTGTCGGCGGTGGCGCGGCCATGGCCCGGCAGGTGCTTGAGCACCGGCAGCACGCCGCCGCTCGCAAGCCCCTCCGCCACCGCGGCGGCGATCGCCGGCGACCTGGTCCGGGCGTATCGCCGTAGGCGCGATCGCCGATCACCCGGTCGGCGCCGGCGACCGGGCACGTCGGCGAGCGGCAGGCAATCGACGGTGATGCCGACCGCGGCGAGATCGGCGGCGATCAGGCGGGCGCCGAGCTGCGCCGCCCGCAGGCCGAGCGACGCGATCGCGGTCATAGAGCGCGGGCATAAACCGCGCCGGCCGGATAGGCCGGCCAATGCGGCGGGCCCAGCCGCTGCACCCGGCCGCCCTCCTGATCGACCAGCACCGGGGCGTCGTCGCGGCCGCAGATCGACCGGAATTCGTCGGTCAGCGCGCGCACCTGTGCGGGATCGACGACATTGCGCTTGAACAGGATGAGGCCCCACGGCGCGGCCTCGCGCAGGAACGACCGCTCGTCCGGCGAGATCGCCGTGCCCGCCAGTCCCGTAATGAATGCCCGCGGCGCCATGGGCGCGGCTTAGCCTGCGGCCATGGCGAGGGCAAGCGCGCCGGCCTCAATTCCTTCTGGATGAAGCAGCTGCCACCGGCACCTTTGAGGCTTTCGCACAACTGATTGGCTTCATCGCGCGGCAACGGACCGTATTTGGGTCGCGTGAACACGCCACGATTCGCGCTCCTTGAAGAACTGGTGACCTTCGTTGCAGCGTTTCTTCCGGCGTCGCGCGCCGCCGGCCATCATCTGCGGCGTCAATTCTTTATGACGAAGCAGTCGCTGCCGGCGCTTTTGAGGCTGTCGCACAGTTGGTTGGCTTCTTCGTGCGGGAACGGACCGACCTGCGCCCCATAAAACACGCCGCGCTCCCCGCGGTCCTTCTTGCGAATCAGCGGCTGATAGCCGCCGAGCACGGAATACTTCGCTTGCGCCGTCCGGAACGCCGCCTGCGCCTCTGCCTCGGTCTTCTGGGCGGAAAGCTGGACCACCCAACCGCTTTCGCTGGCGCGAGGCGCTGCGCGGGCGGGCGCCGGCGGGCGTGTCGTGTCGACGGCCGCCACGGATGGCTGAGGTTGAGGCGTCGGCGGCGGGGCCGCCGACTGGATCGGAGCGGCCGCCTGGGGCGCCGGACGGGCGGCCGGGCGGGCGGGAGGCGCCGGTGCTGCCGGCGCGGCTCCCGGGGGCGGCGGAGCCACCGCGTCGGAGTGGATGGTGACGGTGCGCACCCGCTTCGGCTCGGAGGAAGCCGCGCCCGCCGGTGCCGCAGCAGCCGCCCGCGGCAGGGCTCGGATACGGCGCGACGCCGGCGCCCCCGACATCGGGACCACCAGGCCGCCATTGGCATTGCGGGTCGCATCCCTGAGGTCGATCGGTTGCTCCTCGCGCGATACCATGCGTTCGCCCGATCCATTGCCGAGCCGATCGTTGATCGGCTTCGCGCCGGCGTCGACGGAGGCCGGCGTCATGACCTTGGTCGGCGAGTTGTCTGCCCGGATCAATGGCGGCGGGCCCCCGGAGCCGGTGCTGAATACAGCGCGATAACCGAGCGCGGCGGCGCTTCCGAGCACGAGGACTCCCAACCAACGCGAGTGCGATCTTGATCGTGTTGCGCCGCCTGCCGCCGGGTTCGTCCTCATAGAGGCCCTCTTCACCGTCGGCATATTCATATTCGCCGTACCGATTGCCTTCGGCATCGACATATTGGCCCTCATACTCCGCCTCTTGCGGCGGGTAGGCGGCAACCTCCTGGCGCGCCGGTTCCTGCCGCGCACCGCCGAGATACGGGTAATGATGCCGGTTCCTCATGGGCCGGCTCCGGTTCCGCCGGATAATTCTGATCGGGGACGGTGGGATAGGCTTCATCCGCGTGGTGAGGATAGGGATCTGGGGCCCGATCGGGCTCCACGCGGCCAAGGGCAGGAAATTCGAACCTCTCGGGCGCCGCCGGCGGGGCATCCGGTGCGACCGGCTCGAAATAGCGGTCATCGCCGCGATCATCGGGCACACGGCGGCTCGGAAAGGTCTGGTGCGAGGGCAACGGGTAGGCGCGCGCCTGCGGCTCCCGGCGCTCCTGCGCCGCCGGCGGGGCATCCGGTGCGACCGGCCCGGAATAGCGGTCATCGCCGTGAACATCGTGCGCAGGGCGGCTCGGAAAGGTCTGGAGCGAGGGGAACGGGTGGGTCCGCGCCTGCGGCTCCCGGCGCTCCCGCTCACCCTCGTAACGATCTGCCGGGGCGCGGGGGCGGCGCGATTTCCCGCGATGGTGGCCGCGCCATCGGCCCACGGGTCGGCAGGTCGGGATAACCGCGCGGCGAATCGCCACTGCGCGCCGGCGGCGGGCCGAACGGGTCGCTCTGCCCGATCAGGCGGGCGAGTTCCAACAACGGATCGGTGGACGGTGCGTGTCGATCCGAGCCATCTTGCGCATGCGGCGAGGATAGGCGCGCGGCGGTCGAGGGAATGAGCCGTCGGACATTCTGCTATCGCAACCTCGTTCGGCGCCAGCCATGAGCTGCGCGATGACGCCCCGTCAATCGCGGACTTGATCGCGACCGGCGACGCCGGGCTCACCTCATCTCATCGGGAGCGCCGACACCCGAGCAAACCAAGCCCGGAAGCCAGCACCGTGACAACGCCCTGCACCAGCGCGAGACGAGCCATGGTCATTTCTGGATCATTCTGGATAATGAAGCGTAAATGTGGCAAATCCTTTCCCCTGGTCCAGTGAGCATGGAATTCGCTCGCCAGTTCATAAAGATAAAAAGCGACCCGATGCGGCTCGTGGGCGCTTGCGGCGGCCTCGACGAGCCGGGGGTAGAGGGCGATCCGGCGCATCAGCGCAATTTCGGCGGGATCGTCGAGCCGGCCGAGAGTCGCAGCCGCCAGCATTGCCGCGCGCGCGTCCGCGCCGTCGGCCGAAGGCCCGGGCACCACCTCGCGGGCATTGCGGAAGATCGACTGGCCGCGCGCGTGGCCGTACTGGACGTAGAACACCGGATTGTCGCGCGACTGCTCCTTGACCTTGACGAGGTCGAAGTCGAGCACCGCATCGTTCTTGCGGTAGAGCATCATGAACCGCACCGCGTCGCGGCCGACCTCGTCCACCACTTCACGCAACGTGACGAAGTCGCCTGACCGCTTCGACATTTTGACCGGCTCGCCGGCCCGCAACAGCTTCACCAGCTGGATCACCTTGACGTCGAGCTCGGCGGTGCCGCCGCTCACCGCCGCCACCGCCGCCTTCATCCGCTTGATGTAGCCGCCGTGATCGGCGCCCCAGACGTCGATGAGATTGCGGAAGCCGCGATCGACCTTCGACTTGTGGTAGGCGATGTCGGAGGCGAAGTAGGTGTAGCTGCCGTCCGATTTCATCAGCGGCCGGTCGACGTCGTCGCCGAAGTCGGTGGCGCGGAACAGCGTCTGCTCGCGATCCTCCCAGTCCTCGACCGGCGCGCCCTTGGGCGGCGGCAGGCGGCCCTCGTAGACCTTCCCCTTCGCGCGCAGCGTCGCGATCGTCGCGGCGACCTCGTCCTGCGGTCCCTCGATCAGCGAGCGCTCGGAGAAGAAAACGTCGTGGTGCACGTTGAGGGCGGCGAGGTCCTGCCGGATCTCGGCCATCATCATGTCGATCGCCTTGGCGCGCACGATCGGCAGCCAATCCTCTTCCGGCATCTGATTGAGCCTGCGGCCATACTCCGCGGCCAGCGCCGCGCCGACCGGCTTGAGATAATCGCCCGGATAGAGTCCGTCCGGAATCGGACCGATGTCCTCGCCCAGCGCCTCGCGGTAGCGCAGATAGGCGGAGCGGGCGAGCACGTCGACCTGGGCGCCGGCGTCGTTGATGTAGTACTCGCGCGTCACCGCGTAAGCCGGTGAACGCCAGCAGATTCGCGAGCGCATCGCCGAACACGGCGCCGCGGCAATGGCCGACATGCATCGGCCCGGTCGGATTGGCCGAGACGTATTCGACATTGACCGGCTCGCCCTTGCCGAGGTCGCTCCTGCCGAAGTCCGGCCCGGCGAGGATCGCGGCACGCAGCGCATCGCGCCACACGCCCGGGATCGAGCGTCAGGTTGATGAAGCCCGGGCCCCGCCACTTCGACGGCGGTGATCTCCGTCCGCTTGCCCAGCTCCGCGGCGATCCGCTCGGCGAGTTCGCGCGGCTTGAGGCCGGCATCCTTGGCGAGCGACCATCGCGGCATTGGTCGCGAGGTCGCCATGGCCGGCCTCCCGCGGCGGCTCGACCACGATCCGCGAGAGGTCCGGCGGAGCGGCGAAAACGCCTGCCGCCGCAAGGGCTTCCACGGCCGAGCTGGACATGCGCGGTGAAGACGGAGAAGACGTTCATGTGGACCCATTTTTCGGGTGCGTGGCGGCGCGGCCTAACGCAATTCCGGGGTCGAGTCAAAAAGCCGCATGTGCTCGGAAAGCGCGTAACGATCGGTCATCCCGGCGATGAAATCGGCGATCTCGCGGCGCCGGCACCGAAGTGTCCGACGATGCCGCCTGGCGGCGCCACGGCAGCTCGCCGCGGATCGCGCTGGTAGCGCTCGAACAGGGACCGCACCACCGCCTCGGCGTCGCCCATGATCCGGATGATGCGGGGATGGCGATACATGCGCGGGAACAGGAAGTCCTTGATGGTCCGGTCCGCCGCCGCCATCGCCGGCGAAAACGCGACCACCGGCGCCGCCGGCGCGGCGGATGTCGTCGGCGCAGCCGGGGCGAGCAGGCCGCGATCAGCCCCTCGAACGGGCGATCACATCCTCGATCATGCGGGTGATCAGCCGCCGCACCAGTTCATGGACCTGCCGGGCCATCTCGATGCGGGGGTGGCGCGCTGCGATGTCCGCGAGGATTTCGCTGATGAGAGGCACCGCGCGCAGATCTTCGAGGGAGAACATGCCGGCGCGCAGCCCGTCGTCGATGTCGTGGGCATCATAGGCGATGTCGTCGGCGATGGCGCCGGCCTGAGCCTCGGCGCTCGGAAACCGGTCGAGCGCCAAGATCCTGGCGCGCATTGTATTCGACGATCTCCGGGGCGAGCCGCGCCGCGCCACGCCGGCCGGCCGGAGGCGCCGATCAGCGGCCCGTTGTGCTTGACGAGGCCTTCGAGCGTTTCCCAGGTGAGGTTGAGGCCGTCGAAGCCGGCATAGCGGCGCTCCAGGCGCGTGACCACCGACAGGGTCTGGGCATTGTGATCGAAACCGCCCTGCGCGGCGAGGCACGAATCGAGCGCGCGCTCGCCGGAATGGCCGAACGGCGGATGGCCGAGATCATGGGCCAGCGCGCAGGCTTCCGCGAGATCCTCGTCGAGGCCGAGCGCCCGCGCCAGCGAGCGCGCGATCTGGGTCACTTCGAGGGAGTGGGTGAGGCGGGTGCGATAGTGATCGCCTTCATGGTAGACGAACACCTGCGTCTTGTGGGCAAGCCGGCGGAACGCCGCGGAATGGATGATCCGATCGCAATCGCGGCGGAAATCGCTGCGGGTGGCGCTCGGCGGCTCTGCGTGGAGACGCCCGCGGCTCGCCGCGGGGTCGGCGGCATAGGGCGCGCGCGGACGGCCGCCGCTCACCGCCATCCTGTCACCCCGCTTGCCGTTGACCTCTTGCGGCATCGCACATAACTATCAACCGGCAGCGTCGCCGCTAGGCTGGCAGGCGGGCGGGTGGTGCGAAAGTCGTTGCGGACCGCAGGGCGACTGCAAAGAGGACGGGCGTCCATGGCGAATTCGGTCAATTTGACAGAACGGGCGGCGCGGCGGATCGGCGAGATCCTGAAGGGCGAACCGGCGGGCGCCATGTTGCGGGTGAGCGTCGAAGGCGGCGGCTGCTCCGGCTTTCAATACAAGTTCGATTTCGACCACGCCAGGGCCGAGGACGACCTCGTGCTCAGCCGCGACGGCGCCACCGTGCTGATCGATCCCGTCTCAGTGCAATTCATGACGGGAGCCGAGATCGATTTCGTCGACGACCTGATCGGGGCGTCGTTCAAGATCAACAATCCCGTGGCGACCTCGTCCTGCGGCTGCGGCACCAGCTTTTCGCTGTGACTCCGCGCCGCAGTAGCGACAGCCCTCTCTCCGGCCGGTTCAACGGACCGACGCCGCAACGCGCGCTGGTGCAGGCGTAACAGCATTGTTCGGTCGCCGCGGCGGCTGCCATCCCGCCCTTCGGCACGATCGAGCAATCTCCACAATCCCTATCATTCTGCGGCGATCGCGTGCGGCCCCATGGGCTCGTGGGGCTCGCGCAGATCGACCGGCGGATTGAGGCGGCGCTTGAGCACGCGGTCGAGCTTGTCGAGATAGATGTAGATCACCGGGGTGATGTAGAGCGTGAGCACCTGCGACACCAGCAGGCCGCCGACCACGGCAACGCCCAGCGGCTGGCGCAGCTCGGCCCCGGCGCCGGCGCCGAGCGCGATCGGCAGCGCGCCGAAGATCGCCGCGAAGCTCGTCATCATGATCGGCCGGAAGCGCAACAGGCACGCCTCGCGGATCGCCTCCTCGGCATCGAGGCCGACGGCGCGCCGCTGCGACCGCGAAATCGATCATCATGATGGCGTTCTTCTTCACGATGCCGACCAGCATCACGATGCCGATCATGGCGATGACCGAAAGGTCCATCTTGAACATCATCAGCACGAGGAGCGCGCCGACACCGGCCGACGGCAGGCCGGAGATGATGGTGATCGGGATGGATGAAGCTCTCGTAGAGGATGCCCAGCACGACGAAAGAGGCAAAGATCGCCGCCAGCACCAGCACGCCCTGCCCTTTCAGCGAATCCTGGAACACCTGCGCGGCGCCCTGGAAGCCGGTACACGATCGAGGCCGGCAGGTGCGTCTCCTCGCTCGATCTGCCGGATGGCGTCGACCGCGGCGCCGAGCGCGTAGCCCGGCGCCAGATTGAAAGAGATCGTCATCGAGGGCTGCTGGCCCTGGTGATTGACCAGCAGCGCGCCGACCGTCGGCACCAGCTTGGTGACCGCCGACAGCGGAATCACCGGCCCGGTCGGCGCCGTGGCGCCGTTGACTCCCGAGCCCATGGCTGGTGCCACGCCAGCGGTCGACTGCCCGTTGAGATTGGTCTTCAGATAGACCTTGCTGAGGCCGGTCGGATCGGCCTGGATTTTCGGGTCGCACTCCTGGATCACCTGTAATCGTTGATGGCGGTATAGATCGTCGCCACCTGCCGCGAGCCGAAGCAATCGTACAGTTCCTGGCGCACCTGATCGATCGACACGCCGTACACCGCGGCGGCTTTGCGGTCGATCTGCATCGTCATCTGCGGGTTTTTGACATAGAGGTCTCCGGTCACGTCGCGCAGACCCGGCAGCTTCTGGATCTTTGCGAGCATTTCCGGCCCGACGCGGTAGAGCGTCTCGGTGTCGCTCGACTGCAGCGTATACTGGAACTCGCTCTTGGAAATGCGGCCGGTGATGTTGATGTTCTGCACGTTCTGGAAATAGGTCGCCATCCCGGTGACGGCATTGGTCTTGGCGCGCAGCCGCTGGATCACGGCGGTCGAGTTCTTCCGTGCGCTCGCTGCGCGGCTTGAGGGCAACGAACAAGCGCCCGTAATTGTTGGTCGGATTCGGGCCGCCGGCGCCCACCGTGGAATTGATGTAATCGCACCGCCGGATCCTCGCGCAGGATGTTGCGCGACCTGCAGCTGCCGGTCGTACATCGCCTTGAAGGAAATATCCGACGGCCCCTCGGTGTGGCATTGATGAAGCCGGTGTCCTCGACCGGAAAGAAGCCTTTCGGGATGACGATATAGAGCCATACGGTTCCGGCCAGCGTCGCCAGCATGACGAATACCATGCTGAAACGGTATTTCAGCACGACATCGAGCGTGACTTCGTAGCCGCGCAGCCACGCCTTGAACATCGCGTCGAAAATGCGCAGCACGATGTTCTTGTTTTCGCCCTCATGCTTGAGCACCCGCGCGCACAGCATCGGTGTCAGGGTCAAGCGACACGAAACCCGACAGCAGAATGGTGACCGTGATGGTGACGGCGAACTCGCGGAACACCCGTCCCACCATGCCGCCCATCAGCAGCACCGGGATGAACACCGCGATCAAGCGAGAAGGTGATTGAAACGATGGTGAAGCCGATCTCCTTCGAGCCCTTGAGCGCCGCCTCGAACGGCTCGCATGCCGCCTTCGATGTGGCGGACGATGTTCTCCAGCATGACGATGGCATCGTCGACCACGAACCCGACCGACAGCGTCAGCGCCAGCAGCGTCATGTTGTTGATCGAATAGCCGAACCCATACATCGCCGCGAAGGTCGCGATCAGCGAGATCGGCACCGCGAGCGCGGGAATGACGGTAGCGGCCGCCGAACGCAGGAACAGGAAGATCACCAGCGATGACCAGCCCGATGGCGATGCCGAGCGTCACCTGAACGTCCTCGACCGATTCCCGGATCGACAGCGAGCGATCGGCGAGCAGTTCCATCTTGACCGACGCCGGAATCTGGGCGCGGAATGTGGGCAGCCGGTCATTGATGGCGTCGACGATCTTCACCGTGTTGGCGTCCGGCTGCTTGTAGATCGCCAGCACGATCGATCGTTCGTCGTTGAACAGATTGGCCGTATATATGTTTTCGACGTCATCGACCACGTTGGCGATTTCGTTGAGCTTGATCGGAACGCCGTTGCGATAGGCCACGATCACGTCGCCGTATTCCGCAGCGGTGAGCATCGCCGCGGTCGCCGTGAGGATGGTGTTCTGCTTCACTCCGGAGATGGTGCCGACCGGAGTGTTCGAATTGGTCTTGGCGACGACGCTGTGGACGTCTTCGAGCGAGATGCCGTGAGACGCCGCGGCGATCGGATCGACCTGCACCCGCACGGCGAATTTCTGCGCCCCGAACACCAGAACCTGGGCGATGCCGGGCAGCTGCGAAATCTGCTGTGCCAGCGTGATCTCGCCATAGTCGTCGACCTTCGACAACGGCAGCGTCGACGACATGAGGCTGAACATGATGATGGGCGAATCGCCCGGATTGACCTTGCGGAACGACGGCGGGATCGTCATTTCGACCGGCAGCTTCCGCGCCGCCACGGTGAGCGCGGTCTGCACGTCGAGCGCAGCGCCGTCGATGTTGCGGTTGAGGTCGAACTGGATGATGATGCTGGCGAGGCCGAGCGACGACGTCGAGGTGATCGAGGTGATGCCGGCGATGGTCGAGAGCTGCCGCTCGATCGGGCCGGCGACCGACGCGCCCATGGTTTCCGGGCTCGCGCCGGGCAAGGTGGCGGTGATCTGGATGGTGGGAAAATCGACCGCCGGCAGCGCCGCGACCGACAGCAGCCGGTAACCGAAGATCCCGAAGACGATCAGCGACGCCGTGAGCAGCGTCGTCATCACCGGACGGCGAATGCAGGCTTCGGAAATATTCACCTCATGCCCCTGCCTTGCGCTGGCGCACCGTCACCCGCGCCCCGTTGGTCAACAACAGGTGTCCGTCCGTGACCACGACATCGCCTTCATTGAGACCGGATTCGATGACGGTCTCGGCGCCGAGCAGCCGAGCGACCTTGACCGGCGTGACCGTCGCGACGTTATCCTTTACCACGAACACGTAATTGCCCTGCTGGCTGACCTGCACCGCGAGCGTCGGCACGACGACCGCATTTTCGGTTCGCAGCGTCACCTGGGAGGTCACCAGCGTTCCCGGCCACAACAGTTCGTCCTCGTTCGGCATGATGGCGCGCACGGTCGCCATGCCGGTGGTGGGGTCGACGGCATTTTCGATCATTGCGATGGTGCCGCGGGCGCGGCGCGTTTCGCCGGGGATGATGGCTTCGAACGGAGGTATCGCTCTCCGCCATTGCGATCCGCAGATCGGGCAGGCTGCGCTGCGGCACCATCATCGTCACGTAGACGGGCGCCATCTGGTTGATGGTGGCGATCGGGACGGTGTCGGCGGAGCGGGCGAAATTGCCGATCTTGACGGAGGCC
Organism: uncultured Alphaproteobacteria bacterium; assembly: GCA_963795865.1. Classification (GTDB taxonomy): domain Bacteria; phylum Pseudomonadota; class Alphaproteobacteria; order Rhizobiales; family Xanthobacteraceae; genus JAJPKK01. The sequence goes on along the minus strand of CAWCJX010000020.1, from coordinate 23,430 downwards.
TGGCTGATCCGCCCGCTGATCGCGGCACGGATGAAGCAAAAGCTCAACTGGACCTTGAGGTTTTCCAGCGCCGCATTATCCGCCTTGATGGCGGCTCGGAAGGTATCGCCTTGCGGTCCTCGCATTGTCGACATTGAGCTGCGGCGTCGCGCCCTTGCCGACCAGTTCGGTGTAGCGGCGGAAATCGCGCTCCGCCATTTCCAATTGGGCCTGGTCGCGGGCCACATTGGCCTCGGCCTGCGCGATCTGGGCCTGCAACGTGCGCGGATCCAAGGTCACCAGGAGATCGCCCTTTTTGACGAAGGCGCCGTCGGTGAAGTGGATGCCGACGATTTCGTTGTCGATCCGGGTCTTGACGGCGACGCTGGCGATCGTGGTAACATTGCCGAGCGCTTCCAGGAGAACGGGGGTCTTCTTCTTGACGGCGGTGGCGACCTCGACCGCAACCGCACGCGGGCCCGCCTGCTGGGGCTGGGCGGCGGCTCGCCCGCGAACCATTTGAGCGGAGGAAACCACTTCGCCAATTCGTCCGGATTGCCGAGCATCCCTGAGCGTGCCGCACCGCCCGCCAGGGCCAGCAACACCACCAAGCCGAACACCGCCTTGCCCTTGGTCATTATCCCGCCCTGCTCAGCTTTTTTGGCCCCCGCCTCGACTAAGATTGCTGCATTCGCCCGACCCCATCTGCGAGCGTGCCGAAGTTCGGCCATCTGTCACCTTACCCGTTGCCGCAAACTTTGCCAAATTACGATCGCGTAAATTTCCATTGCGTTTCAGGCTCCGGCGACCCTCGGAGCATCCTTTTGCCATCGAAAATTAACCGGCCTGTCACTTTCCAGCACCACTGGAACACGGCATGCTCGCCATTCTTGGATTCACCAATTCTGGGCGGTCCCCATGCGAATCGCGACCTGGAACGTCAATTCCATCAAGCAGCGGGGCGACAGTGCGGTCGCCTGGCTGCGGGAACGGGAGCCGGACATCGTGTGCCTTCAGGAGACCAAGTGCGTCGATGACGCATTCCCGCGCGAGTTGTTTGAATCACTCGGATACAACGTAGCCGTGCACGGACAGAAAACCTTCAATGGCGTCGCGATCCTTTCCAAGCTGCCGTTCGACGACGTGACGCCGCGGCTGCCCGGTGAAGACGCCGACGACCATGCCCGGTTCATCGAAGCGGTGATATCCACCCGCTCCGGCGTGGTGCGCGTCGCGTCGATCTATCTGCCCAATGGCAACCCGCCGCAAACCGAAAAATATCCTTACAAGCTGCGTTGGATAGACCGGCTAAGTCGCTATGCGGCAGAACGGCTGCGGCACGAGGAACCGCTCGTCCTCGCCGGCGACTACAACGTCATCCCCGCGGCGGCCGACGCCTACGATCCCGCCGCCTGGGCCGGCGATGCGCTGTTCCTGCCGCAAACCCGGGAACGGTTTCATGCCTTCGCAAACCTCGGGCTTACCGATGCGGTCCGCGCCACCACCGACGCCGCCGGGGTCTATTCTTTCTGGGACTATCAGGCCGGTGCGTGGCAGAAGAACCGGGGCATCCGCATCGATCATGTCATGCTGTCGCCGCAGGCCGCCGACCGCCTCACCGCGAGCGGCATCGACAAGCATGTGCGCGGCTGGGAGAAGCCGTCCGATCACGTGCCGGTATGGGTGGACCTCGCAATAGCGTAAAGCCGCGTCATTCCCGCCGGCCCTTGAGCCAGCGCTCCAGTTGCACGAACGCCGCAGCCCGCTCCTCATTGGTCGCCTGTTTCATCGCAGCGGCATAAAGATCGCCGATCCAGGCCTCCTGGGCCGGCGCGCCATCGCGCGCGAGCGTCAGCCACATCAATCCGCGGGCGGGCTGGCGCGCCATGTATTCGCCCTTGAACAGCATGGCGCCAAGCACCGCCTGGGCCTGGTACTGCCCTTTGCGGGCTGCCAGCGTGAGCCAGCGGGCCGCCTGCTTGGGTTCCTTCAATCCGCCATGGCCGTCGAGATACATGCGGCCGAGGCGGTACTGGGCGTCGGGATCGCCGAAATAGGACGCCGCATAGGCGAACATCTCGCGGGCGCGTTCGGTGTCCGCCTTGACCGCCGTGTCGGGAATCCCTTCGAGGTAGTAATTGCCGAGCGCCACGAAGGCGTTGGCGACGAACCGCGCCTGCGGCGTGCCGGGAGTCTCTTCGGCATGGGCATCGGCGACGCCGCGAAAATATTCGAACGCCCGCAGGTCGTCCTGCTTGACGCCGTCGCCGTCGGCATACATGCGGCCGAGCTTCCATTGCGCCACCGTCAGGCCGTTGGCGGCAGCGTATTCGAGCGCGCTGACGCCGGCCTTGGTGTCGCCGGCGCGCAACGCCCGGGTCCCGGACTGGAAGGCTTCGAACGACGTCGGGCCGCCCTGCGGAATTGGCGCCTGGAGGGCGCCAGCGCCCGCCCCCGCTCGCGGCAACACCTCTTCGCCGACCGCCGGCGCGATGTCGCCCGGCGTGCGGGTGCCGTCGAAGGCGTAGGCCGAAGCGAGCCCGAGCCCGGCGGCGAACAATGCAACGGGCAGGATGTGGTCAGATATCCGCATAGCACGACTTCTCGGCTGCCCCGCCCGGATGGGTGACGGCGCCGTGGCGCGCCGGCCCGACCTGCTGGGCGTATTTCCAGATGTAACCGGAGGTAAACGCGGAGTCGCGCGGCTGCCACGTCGCCCGTCGCCGGTCGAGTTCGGCCGGTTCGAGCCGGACCTCGAGCGTGCCCTGGTCGGCATCGATCATGATGATGTCGCCGTCGCGCAGATGGGCGATCGGACCGCCCACCGCCGCCTCCGGGCCGACATGTCCGACGCACAGGCCGCGGGTCGCGCCGGAGAACCGGCCATCGGTGATCAGCGCCACCTTGTTGCCCATGCCCTGGCCGTACAGCGCGGCGGTGGTGGCGAGCATCTCGCGCATGCCTGGGCCGCCCTTGGGGCCTTCGTAACGGATCACCAAAACCTCGCCTTCCCTGTATTTGCGATTCTTGACGGCGTCGAAGCAGGCTTCCTCTCCGTCGAAGCATCGCGCCGGACCGGTAAATTTCGGGTTCTCCATGCCGGCGACTTTGACGATCGCCCCTTCGGGTGCGAGATTGCCGGCAAGCCCGACAACGCCCCCGGTGGCTAGCAGGGGCCGGTCGGCCGGTCGGACCACGTCCTGTTCGTCGTTCCACGCCACACGCTTCATGTTCTCGGCGATGCTGCGGCCGGTCACGGTCATGCAATCTCCATGCAGAAAACCATGATCCAGCAGGGTCTTCATGAGCAAGGGAACCCCGCCAGCCTCGAACAAGTCTTTGGCGACATAACGGCCGCTCGGTTTCAAATCCGCGATGTAGGGCGTCCTCTTGAAGACATCAGCGACATCGAACAGATCGAACGCGATCCCGCATTCATGGGCGATGGCGGGCAAATGAAGGGCCGCATTGGTCGATCCCCCGGAGGCGGCGACCACCGCGGCGGCGTTTTCGAGAGCCTTGCGGGTGACGATGGCGCGGGGGCGCAGGTTGCTCCTGATGAGCTCCATCACCTGCTCGCCGGCGACCATGCAGAACTTGTCGCGAAACTCATAAGGCGCGGGAGCGCCGGCGGAATAAGGCAAAGCGAGCCCGATCGCCTCGGACACCGTCGCCATGGTGTTGGCGGTGAACTGGGCCCCGCAGGCGCCGGCCGACGGGCAGGCATTCTGCTCGAGGGTTTCGAGATCGTCATCGGACATCTGGCCGACCGAGTGCTTGCCGACCGCCTCGAACACGTCCTGCACGGTCACCGGCTTGCCCTTGAACGTGCCGGGCAGGATCGATCCGCCGTAAATGAAGATGGAAGGCACGTTGAGCCGGCACATCGCCATCATCATGCCCGGCAGCGATTTGTCGCAACCGGCGAGCCCGACCAGCGCGTCATAGCCGTGGCCGCGCACGGTCAGCTCGACCGAATCCGCGATGACCTCTCGGGACGGCAATGACGACTTCATGCCCTCATGGCCCATGGCGATGCCATCGGTCACCGTGATGGTGCAGAATTCCCGCGCCGTGCCGCCGCTCGCCGCCACTCCCTTTTTTGCCGCCTGGGCCTGTCGCATTAGCGATATGTTGCAGGGAGCCGCCTCGTTCCAGCACGTCGCTACGCCGACGAAAGGCTGATGTATCTGCTCGGTGGTCAGCCCCATCGCATAATAATAAGATCGGTGCGGTGCCCGTTCCGGGCCTTCGGTCACATGCCGGCTGGGAAGCTTGCTTTTCAGGCTGGTCTTGGCGTCCATAAATTCATGCCTTACCGGATCCCGGGAACACCGATCCGCCCGTGTGGGCCCGCGGCCACTCCACGCGGTATCGAGATCATGCAGCGCTGTGGCGGAATAGGGGCAGGTCGGTCTCGCGCTGGAAAATATGCCAAATGTTGTGAATTTGTTGCGAACAAACCACAGATGTTGCCCCAATGCACGCTGCCCGGGAAAAGCTGACCCAAGCCTTCTTTGACCGCAGTGTCCATGAAGTCGCACCCGATCTCATCGGCGCCACATTGCTTGTCCGCGGCGTCGGCGGAGTGATTGTCGAGGTCGAGGCCTATCACCACACCGATCCCGCCGCGCACAGCCATCACGGCCGCACCGATCGCAATGCCGTCATGTTCGGGCCGCCCGGATATGCCTACGTCTACCGCTCCTACGGCCTCCATTGGTGCCTCAACTTCGTGTGCGAGGGCGAAGGCAGCGCCAGCGCCGTACTGATCCGCGCCCTGCAGCCCGTCACCGGCCTCGCGGCGATGGGGCGGCGCCGTGGCACTTCCGTCGAACGGCTGCTGTGTTCGGGACCCGGTCGGCTGTGCCAGGCGCTGGCCGTAACGCAAGCTCATAACGGCCTGCGGCTCGACCGTGCTCCCTTCGCGCTTTATGTTCGCGCCGAAGCGGTGGAACTCGTCGCCGGTCCTCGAATCGGCATTTCCAAGGCGGTCGAGCGCCCCTGGCGATACGGTCTCGCCGGTTCGCCGTTTCTGAGCCGCCCTTTCAAGAACGGCGATTGAGGCGCCGGCACTCCCGGGACCACGACCAATCCCCGCCGCACCCAACCGCCGCTTCGAAGCTGTTGCCTTTCCCTTGAAGCTGCCCGAAACTCGATCACGGGCGGCGCGAATGCGAGGGGAATTCGCCGATATCGCTCCGCCGGCAACACGTGGCAGCGACGGTGGCCCGAAGAGGTTTTGGGATGAATAAGGCTGTGGTTGGATCGCTGATGGCGATCGCAAGTCTTGGCTTTTTCCCCATCGGTGCGGCACAGCGCGCCGATGCCGCCGACTTCGGCGCCAGGCCCTTGCTGTCGCCGGAATCCATGTGGACCGGGTTGTACGGCGGCATCAATGCGGGCGGTCTCTGGGCCGCCGGCGACGCGGCGTGGACGCCGCTGCCTTCGGCAGCGCTGTTCGGCGCCAATGGTGCGTCGGGCAATCTCGGCACCGGCGGCGTCGTCGCCGGATTCCAGGCCGGCATCGATGTGCAGCTGGCGCCGGCCTGGGTCGCCGGCATCGAGGCGGATTTTACCGGCGCGCACGCCAGTTCAAACACGCTGTCGACCTGGACGACGTTTGGGACCAATGCCTCAATCGCCGGCTCATTCACCCAGGAAATACGGACATTGGAGTGGCTGAGCACGGCGCGCGGGCGCGCCGGCTATCTCGTGACCCCCGCGACGCTGATCTATTTCACCGCCGGCGCGGCCTGGGCCGGGGCAAGCTATGCCGGCGGCAATTCCGCCCCCGGCGGCTATGCCAGCGCGGTGAGCTTCTTCCAGGCGCAATCCGGCTATGTCGTGGGGGGCGGCGTCGAGTTCGCCACATGGGACCGCTGGCTGCTGCGCGGCGAATACCTGTTCCACCGCTTCAATGACGTCTCCGCCGTGGGGACGGCACCGCGTTTCCCGAATATCCCTTCGGGCTATTCGTGGACCGGTTTCGACGTCCAGGAGATCCGAGCGGCGGTGAGCTACAGGTTCTGACGCCGGGCAGGCGGCTCGCCGGCGGCTAACCCGGCCGGAGTGCTCATGGTCGGGCACAGACTCTTCCGCTGCGCCGCCCCGCCGATCGACCGGCGACTCAAGCACCAGCACGGCGGCATGAAACGCCCGGGCGGTTCCCTGTCACGACCCAAGTCGGTCGGGCCGGCGTGGCGGCCTTTGCTCGACTGCCCTCCGACTTCGCGCGTCCCGGTAAGGCCATGCAGACCTATTCCATCCTGATTTTCATTCTCGTGACGGTGGCGGCGGTCGCGATCGCGGCAAACCGCACCAGGATTCCGGCGGCCATTCTGCTGGTCCTCGTCGGGCTCGTCCTCTCGGTGATGCCGGGGCTGCCGCGGGTCGAGCTGTCGCCAGAGCTCGTGCTTCTGCTGGTGGTGCCGCCGCTGATCTATTCCGCCGGCGTCGCCATGAGCTGGCGCGAGTTCCGCTACAACATCCGTTCCATCAGCCTGCTCGCCTTCGGCGGCGTGACGTTCACCACGGTGGCGGTCGCCGCGGTCGTGCATTACCTGCTCGGCTGGGACTGGTCGGTCGGCTTCGTGCTCGGCGCGATCATCTCGCCGCCCGACGAGGTCGCCCCGCTCGCGATCGCCCGCCGGCTCGGCCTGCCGCGGCGGACCATGGTCGTCATCGAGGGCGAGGGCCTCGCCAATGACGCAACGGCCCTGATCCTTTATCGCTTCGCCGTCGCCGCCGTCGCGTTCGGCACGTTTTCGTTCGGCTCCGCCGTTCTCGTCTTCGTCGCCATCATCGCCTTCGAGATCGCATTCGGGCTCGCAGTCGGATTTGCCAGCCTGCGGCTGCGCCGATGGGCGCGCGACCCGCGGGTCGAGATCATCCTTTCCCTGCTGACGCCGTTCGCGGCCTACTGGCCGCCGCAGGCGCTCGGCGGCTCCGGCGTGCTCGCCACCGTGGTGTGCGGCCTCTACATAAGCTGGAACGGACCGCTGCTCATTCCCAGCCACACGCGGCTGCAGGGAATCTTCTTCTGGGACCTCTTCATCTATCTGCTGGAAGGCGGGCTGTTCCTGTTGACCGGCCTGGAAGCGCGGCCGCTCCTCGACCGGATCGACCAGGTGACCGCCGGCGAGTTCGCCGTGGCGGCACTGGTGACCACGGTGGCGGTAATCGCCGCGCGCTTCATGTGGGTCTTTCCCTCGCTGTATCTGCCGCGATTGCTGCTTCCGTCGGTGCGCCGCGCCGATCCCTATCCGATCTGGCAGCGGCCCTTTCTGGTGTCCTTCTTCGGCGTCCGCGGGATCGTCTCGCTCGCCGCCGCGCTGGCGCTGCCGCTGACAACCGCGTCCGGCATGCCGTTCCCCCACCGCGACCTGATCCTGCTGCTGACCTTCTGGGTCATTCTCATCACTTTGGTCGGCCAGGGCCTCGCGCTCCCGCTGGTGCTGCGCTGGCTCGGCCTCGGCAGGATCGTCGAGGCCGAGCAGAAAGAGGAGCGCGACGCCGAGATCGCCGCGCGCCGCTCGGCGATCGACGCGGTGCTGCGGCGGCTCGACCAGCTCGCCGGCGAGCGTAACCTGCCGGCGCCGCTGGTCGAGCGCCTGCGCGCGCGCCATTTGGCACGGCTCAATCGCTCCGAACTGCTTGAAGCCGAGGCGGGGCAAAGCGCGCCGGTCGCGCTTCACGACGAGATCGAAGGGCTGCTCATCGATACCGAGCGCAAGCACATCTTCGGCCAGCTCGAGCGCGGCGAGTTGATCGACGAAGCCCGCCGCCACATCGAACGCGAACTCGATCTGCGCGAAGCGGCACTGCTGCGCAACATTCCCGGCGCGATGAACCACGAGGGCTGAGCGCGACGGGCCGCCTGGTCCGCTCCTTGAAACAAGGCGGCCCGGGGTGGGGATCAAGGGGCAAATCGACCCCCACCCCGGCCCCCCGGCCCTCCCCCGAACGGAGACCACACATGGGGGAGGGAGCCGGAAGGCCTGAGAGGCCCTTTTAGTAGCAGACGTATCTCCAGCTCCATCCCCAACCCGTCCAAACCCGCACGTAGCAGTCGCTGTAATATCCGTAGGGGTAGCCGACCCCGACGACCGCGAACCGGCGTCGAGCGAATCCGTGCCGGACATAGACCCCGTGCCCGTATCCAAACCGGCCCATCGGCTGGACCGCAGCGAAACCTCCGTATCCGCCGGGATGCGCCACGGCCGCGCGGCCAAACCCGCCGCCACCGAACCCGCCGCCATGACCACCGCCGCGGGACCCGCCGCCGTGACCGCCCCCGCCGCCGCGTGCGAGCGCCGTGCTCGACGCCGAAGCGACGGCCATGACCGCTGCCGCCGCCAACACAAAGATCATCTTACGCACCATGGTGCTCCTCCATCTGCTGCGATATGCATCGCAGCCGAACCGAATGTCGCCCATCCACGCTGCATTCGAAGATCGCTCCCTGCGCCGCTTGCGAGTGATACGAACTCGTCCCTTCAGACCGGCGCTGGAGCACGCCAGAATCGCAATAAGGGTCTGCGCCGAAATACACAAATTACTAATGCGTCAGTTCGTGACGAATTAGTCAGTTTCCCATTTTCCCGATGATGCTAGGATTGCCAGGCTGAATGATTTTGGTCCGGAGAATACCCAGTGACGGCACAAGCGAGGCGCCGCATTCTCGTCGTCGAGGACGATGCGGAGACCGCCGAACAACTCGTGGAGTCCCTCGCGACCAGCGGCTATCAGGTCGATCTCGCGGTCGACGGCAACGAAGCGCTCAGCCGCGGGCGATCCGCCGACTATGCGGTGATGACGATCGATCGCATGCTTCCCGGCATCGATGGCATAGCGATCATCCGGCGCCTGCGGGAAGACGGGATCACCACGCCCGCCCTGATCATCAGCGCGCTCGGCGAGATCGATGATCGCGTGCGCGGTTTGCGCGCCGGCGGCGACGACTATCTGGTCAAGCCGTTTGCCTTCGCGGAAATGCTGGCGCGCGTGGAGGCGCTCGCGCGGCGCAGCGCCACCGTCATGCAGGAGACGGTGCTGCGCGTCGGCGATCTCAAGATGGACCTCGTGTCCCGGACGGTGAGCCGGCTCGGCCGCGAAATCGAGTTGCTGCCGCGGGAATTCCAGGTGCTCGAATATCTAGTGCGCAACCAGGGCCAGGTGGTGCCCCGCGCTATGCTGTTGCAGCATGTCTGGGATCTCCATTTCGACCCCACTACCAACATCATCGACGTCTATGTCGGGCGGGTCCGCCGTAAGGTCGATGACAGCCAGGCCTATCCGCTCATTCACACCGTGCGCGGTGTCGGGTTCTGTGTCCGTGCTCCTTGCTGAGACCCTACGGTCGTCCACCCTCAAGCTGGCGCTGATCTCGATTGGAATTTTCGGCGCTGCGGTGATTGCGCTGTTCGGCTACGTCTATTGGTCGACCGCCACCTATGTGCGCGGCCGTTCCGATCGCGTCATCGCGGCCGAGCAGGCGATCCTGCAGACCGCCTTTGACGGCGCCGGCCGTGGCGCTCTGATCGCCGCGATCGAGCGACGGCTTGCCGACCAACACTTCAATGGCGGGCTCTATCTGCTCGCCGACCCCTCATACGCGCCCGTTGCTGGCAATCTCACGGCCTGGCCAACGTCCCTCCGGGAATCTGCGGGCTGGGGCACCTTCAGCGCCCAGGAGTGGAAGCCGGACGAGGCGGAGCGGCCGCTTCTGCGAGCGACCTTCGCAACGCTCCCCGACGGCTACCATCTCCTGGTGGGAAGGGACATCGAGGATCTCGACGAGTTCGTGGCAAGGATCAAAGCCGCCCTCGCCTTGGGCATTCTCCTGATATTCGTTCTTGCCGGAGTTGCCAGCCTTTACGTCACCCGACGCACGGTGGGACGGATCGAAGCCATCAACGCCACCAGCCGATCCATCATGCAAGGCGGGCTGGGCAAGCGCATCCCGCTGCGGGGGTCCCGGGACGAATGGGACCGACTCGCCGCCAACCTCAATCTGATGCTGGATCGCATCGAATTGTTGATGGGCGAGGTGAAGCAGGCGACCGACAATGTGGCTCACGATCTGCGGACGCCTCTGACCCGCATGCGGGGCCGGCTGGAGAAGGCAATTGGCAGGCCGCGCGACGGTCATAACGACCTGTCGCTGATCTCCGATACCATTGCGGACCTCGATGGTGTCCTCGGCATGTTTTCTTCGCTCACGCGAATCTCGCAAATCGAGGCGACCGATCGCACAGCGGCGTTCCGCGTCGTCAACCTGGCCGAGATCGCAAATGAGGTGGTGGAACTTTTCGACGCCGCTGCGGAAGACAAGGGCATGCATCTCGATGCGGCCGGGGTTGCGGTGGCACTCGTCTCGGGCGACCGCGACCTCCTGTTCGACGCGGCCGCCAATCTCGTCGACAACGCCATCAAGCATGGTCGCGAAGCCGGCGCGGTGACGGTCGAGGTCACTCAGGGCGGTGACGGCGCCGCAATTTCGGTTTCCGACGACGGGCCGGGAATTCCCGCCACCGAATTGCAAAATGTCTTCAAGCGATTTTATCGGCTTGAACGAAGCCGTCGAACCCCCGGAAACGGACTCGGCCTGAGCCTCGTTGCCGCGGTTGCCCGCCTTCACGGCGCCGACATCGAGATGTCGGACAACGCGCCCGGCCTCAAATTCCGGCTGAGGTTTCCGCGGCCGATCATGGCCTGAGGGCTCGCTCGCAACCCAATCTCGCAACATTGCGAACCGCAGCGCAGTTGCGCAACAGGCCGCACCGCCAGTCGTTGCAACCGGCCGCGCCGGTTCCCAATAGCAAGAGCGTGATACGCCTACTGAGCGCTCAGGGCGTCTTGCCCAGGCGATCGAGGCCGCCAAGGCTGTCGGCGAGCGTCCGCCGATCGTAGGCGGTCCTGGCCGATGTCAGCAAGTCTCGCACCTCACGGAATTCCGTGATCGCGTCGTCCTTGCGCCCCATGGCTTCGTAGATGCGCGCTTTGACCAGATGGGCGCCCGGATCCCGGGGGAATGGGCGCAGCGATGCATCGATGTCGACCAGGGCCTCCGCCGTGTTACCCATGGCAAGATAGGTGCTGGCGCGCTCGACCAGAAGACCGGCCAGCCCAGGGGCAATGCGCATGGCCGCGTTCACTTCCGCGAGCGCGCGGCCGAAGTCGCCCCTCGCCCGATAGACGGCGGCAAGCCCGGTATGGGCGCCTGGATGCTCCCCGTTTTGAAGCGCCGCCTGGAAATCCGCGGCCGCATGATCGTAGTCGAGGAGCCGCAGGTAGACGAAGCCGCGATCGACATAGGCGCCCCGACCCGGTTTCAGGCGAATGGCCTCGGTGCGATCGGCCAGGGCAAGGCGATCGTCGCCTGCGGCCGCATAGGCCGCGGCGCGCGCCTGATAGGCAGTGCCGTCCTGCCAATCCGGCTTCAACGCGATGATTCGGCTGTAGCCGTCGATTGCCCGCCCGAAATCCCGGTCGGAAAGCATTGTCGCCTGCGCGAAATGGGCATCGAGATAGTCCGGCTGGAGTGCGATCGCCTTGCCGTAGTCGGCGATCACCTGCTCACGCCGTTCGGGCGTATAGCGGTTCATTTCTGCGCGGGTGAAATAGGCTTGGGCATTGCCGGGGTCGAGGGCAATGGCCTTTTCGACATCCTCCCCGGCCGGCTCGCGCTTCCCGAGCCTCACCCATCCCAATGCGCGATTGACATAGACGGAGGAAAGGTCGGGCGCGAGACGCACCGCCTCGTCATGATCCGCCATGGCGGGATCGAAATCGTTCGGATTCGATGCCCACAGGCGCGCGCGGCCGCGGTACGAATAGGCGCGGGCGAGATCGACGCCGTGAAGATTTCCGGATTGGATCAGCCGCGTGCAGGCCGGGATGGCGACCTCCTTGAGGTAGCTGACCTCGGCGCAGGCCGCGGCATCATCTGCCGATGCCCGCGGCGCGGCGCAGGTCGCGGCGGCCGCAAGCGCGGCCGAGAAGGCGATGGCTCGGCCGGTGCCTGGACCGCCGGCATTGCAGGTGCGGCTGTTCATGAGGTTGCGCCTCGCGGAATTGATCACACCCGGCACCCGATTTGGTCGCAAGAGCGACCGCCAAGTCAACCCCGGATCGGCTCAACCCAGCTCAGCCCGGAGCGCGCCGCTCCCCGCAGCCCGACACGGGCGGCTTCGGCGCGGCTTACCGGTTCGCCAGCACCTCCAGGCGACGCGGCCCTTCGGGCGAGCCCATCTCCTTGGCTCTTTCGTACCAGCTTCGCGCCTTGTCGAGATCGAAGGGCGAGGCCGCGCACCCCACGGGCCGCGAGAACGACAGGATCGTAGGTCGAGCCCATCGCGGCGTTGCCGGCATCTGGGCGGCGATCAGATCGCCGGGACGGCGAGCAAGACGGCGAAAACCGAGCGCCTCTTCTAGGGATGCGAACTCACTCGCCCCCGTCGATGACCGCATCGACATCGATCACGCGGCCTTCGCGCGCGCTGCGGATGCCGGCCACGATCACCGCGAGATTGCGCGACGCCCACCAGCCGTCGGTCTCGGGCTTGCTGCCATTGCGCACGCAGGCGACGAATTCCTCGAGCTCCTCGCGGATGGTGTCGTTGGCTTCCACCGCCACCGCCTCCGGTTCCTTGTCGCCGCGGCGCAGGCAGCGCAGGCCGTTGAACAGGTCGTAATAGGCGCTGGCTTCCTTGCCGTAGACGTTCATCATGTAATATTCCGATGCCGAGGCGTAGGAGGCGGTGAGATTGGAGATCGCGCCGCCCTCGTGCTCGAGCATCAGGCTCGCCACGTCGGGATTGTCGCCGGGCAGCACCAGTTGCGCCGCCATGCCGGCCACGCGTTTCACCGGCCCCAGCAGCATCTCCAGCACGTCGACGTAATGGATGCCGATCTGCAGCATGACGCCGCCGGGCATCCCCGCCGCCTGGTAGCGCCACGACGAAAGATCGATCTTGCCGAGACGGTCGCGGCTGATATTGCATTCCGCCTGTACCAAGCGGCCGAACCGGCCGGCATCGATCTCCGCCTTGATCCAGCGGAAATGGTTTTCGCGCCGACGCTGATAGCCGAGCGCGAGCACAACGCCCGCGGCCTCGCAGACCCGGGAGATTTCGCGGCCCTCGGCGACGGTGTTGGCGATCGGCTTGTCGAGGAACACGTGCTTGCCGGCCTGCGCCGCCATCCGCGTGGTTTCGAGATGCACGTTGTTGGGGGTGGTGTTGACGATCGCCGCGATCGAATCGTCGGCGAGGATATCCTCGTAGCTCGGCGCGGCGCGGCAGCCGTATTTCGCCGCAAAGGCGGCACGCTTTTCCTCCGATCGGGTGAAGCAGGCGGCGACCTCGATCTGGTTCGAGCGCTCGATGGCGTCGGCCAGCACATCCGACCACCAGCCGATGCCGACCACGGCGACGCGCAGCGGGGCGGTCACGGCGGCTTCGGCGTTCGATTTCGTCACGGCAACGTTCATGCGTTTTCCGCCTCGTCCGCGATCGCCTTGCGATAGCCGAATGCCCGGGACAGCGCCTGCACCGCAACCAGGAGCCCGAGCGCCGATGTCAGCACGATCACCGATGCTCGGTCGGCGAAGGTCGCGTAGTCCTCCTGACATGCCCGCCCGCATTTCCCACTGTTCCGCCGTCGCCAGCCGTCCCACACCAAGGCGTCAAGCATCGCGTTCGTGAGGCCGTACGCGAGCATGATTGCTTCGGTGGCACCGAGCGGTGACCCGGCGAGCATTTGGAGCGCCCGACGTCGCGCCCCGGCCCGATGCCTTCACGAATGTAGTGTCGCCAAGCAATTCCTGATGGATGGTGACTTGATAATCCATGGCTCCTCTCAAAAAAATGGGACGGATGAAAGCCCATCCCAATCCAACCGAACTGCCCGTGGTTATTTGCGATGCTGGATTTTTTGATAACCGCTACGCCAACATGACCCTGATCTTTCACAAAAGCGAGAAACAGGGTAAGGGCCTCGATCTGGGTTTCCGCGATAATAATTAACTCGACCTTGCGCGGCTGCGACCGGGTTCACGAAGCAAGCTGCCAGCGCAGCAACGAGTACAAATGCCATGATACGCATGTCGTTGTCCTCTGGGATTGTCTCCCAGCTATGGCCCCACCAGTACAGCATGTCGCATGATCTCCCCTCCCCGTGACTGGCAAGGAAGATAGCCGTTTTCTACTCACAGGCGCAACAGCGTACGAGCCCAATCTGCGGGCGTCACCATACCGGGGCAGCCGGCAGCCTCGCCGATGCGCCCGAGGCATAACCCCCTCACGTTGAAAACCGCACGGGCGGGGCTGGCGCGGCCGGTCCTGGGCCTATTTCGGCCTGTCCTTCGGCTCGGCCGGTGTCCCCACGATCACCTCACGGTGCCGACAGCTCGCCTTCGGCACCGGCAGGCGTCGGGCCACCGATCGGCACTCCGCACCGAGCATTCCGCGAGCGACCGCACGCCGTTGGCGCGCATGTTGCCGAGGGTCATTGGCGGCCCGGCCGGAGATCGCGGTCGATTGCTCATGCCGGGAGGATACCACAACCGTTAAAAAAAGTGGGTTGCAAGCATGGTGCAGCGCCAGCCTCAATTGATCGGCTCGGCCCGCGGAAAGGTCCATTTTCCATCCAAGATTTCGGCACGCGGACGATAGAGGCGAACTGTATAGTTCCAGCCCGGCGTAATAGGCAGGCAGTTAACGACCTTGCCGTCACAGCCGCCAAACTGAACCGTGACTGAGCCGTCCGCTTCCTTCGCGGCCGTGATATTGTTGAACGAGTGTGCGTTGTATTGGTTCGAGATACGTCAGCGTATTTATGAAACTGAGGACTTAGTGTCGAGCGACCAGGTGGCGTCGATGGAAGAGATCGCCTCGCGGGCGATGCGCGCATCGGTCTCCCAATCGCCGCCGCTCACTCCGATGCCGCCGATGCATTCGCCCTCGACGATCACGGGGAAGCCGCCTTCCATGGCGGTCCAGCGTTCCGGCCCCGCCGCCAGCGCGAGACCGATCGCATGGGCGACGTCGAGCGGCTGGCCCTGTGCACCCCGCGCCGTGGTCGGACGCTTGTTGGAGGCGGCGCACACCGCCTTGGTGGTCGAGGAATGCACGGTGTGGAAACGCCCGCCATCCATGCGCTCCAGCACCATCAGGTGGCCGCCGGCGTCAGCGACGGCGACGGTGATGGCGATCCCGGCCTGCTCGGCCTTGGCGACCGCCGTCGCCGCCATCTGCTTTGCCCCGCGATGAGTCAGCCGCCTGCCTGCCGCGACATACATGGAAAGATCCTGCGCCGGTGTCGATTGAGGGCGGCAACTTGCACCAACATCCGTGCGCCATCAAGGCGGCGGCGCCATGCCATCGCCCGTGCCTGATGACCTTGAGATGTTCCCGCGGCGGCAGCGACGCGGCAGGCCCGGCAGCAGGTCCGGAAAGTCGCCGCCGCAATTCATCCCCAGACGAGCTAAGCCACTGCCTCCACGGCAGCGATCAACCGCTTGAGATCGGGGCGGTTGCCTATGCGCTGGCTGGCCGGGCGACTGGGGGCATCTTGCTGCGGAGAGCCTGAGGTGCGCAGCAGCTTGATCGCTTGGGCCGGCGTCAGCAGAGGTCGGCCGGCCGCCTTTTGAATTCCTTGAAGGCACGCCAGGGTTCCCGTGATGATTGGCGATGCGCTGGACGTCCCACTGAATTCGTTTGTGTACCACTTATTTCTCTCACCTCCGTTCGGGAGGTCCCCATAGCCTGTCGATGTAACCTCCCAGCCCCAACCCTGACAATCGATCCGGCGGCCGTAGTTCGAAAATCCGCAGCGCGCACGATCAACATAAGGCTCCTTCCACGACGGATGTTCATCACGGCCATGGGTTCCCTTGGGGGGATTGCCTGCTCCGACCAACACGGCCCCGGAAGTGGGGTTGGCGGGGTTGAAGGGATTGGTCCAAGTCGCCGGAAAATCCGCAGGACGGGCATTGTAGATCGGATCATCCAAATTCTGCGAGCCATTGCCCGCTGCTTCCACGACGATGATGCCCCGCGCAACCGCATAGCGGATTGCCGCCAGATCGTCTGGCCACCATTCCACCCCGATATAGCCGAACTGGCCTTGTCCGTTGCCGGCAGGACCCGAGCGATGAATTTCAAGCAGGACGATATCTCCCGCCCTCAAATTGTTTGCGGCTCCCATGATCACCTGGGCTGTCGGAGAATTCGCAAAGGATGCCGCCCCCAGAGATGCTTTGGCGGCAATTCCCGTTACACCGAACAAGTTCCGGTCACCGCCGATTTCTCCCCACACGGCGGTACCGTGATCATCGTCACCGCCGGCTGACCCGACGAGGACACCCCGCTTGTTGAGGCGCAGATCCTCATGCTGCAAATTCCAATTCCATTCACAATCGATGATTTGGACGCCCTCCCCAAGTTCGCCCGGCTTGGTCCAGGCAAACCGCGCATCAACCCCTGCCGGCGCGGCATCGAGATATATTTGGCCGTGGGTCCAATCGGGGGAAGCAGCAGCGGGGGCATGCGAAGGGGGGACGGACAGCCCGATATGCATGGTACGCGACCTTGAAATCGCCATGACCGGGGGTTCGGCGGGCGGTTTGACATACGCGGCATCGACCGATGGGTGCGTGCGCAGCTCGTTTGCGAGACCATCGAGTTGGCTTTCAGGGGCAGCAATGTGAAAATACCGCGATAGGTCATCGCCTCCACTGCCACGGGTCGCGGTCATTTCACTTTGAATCGATGGGTTTCCCTCAGGCGCTGCAAACATGGGATGCATGGCGGCGCCGGATTTGGCCAATATCGACTGGATGTCCAACACGCTTTGGCTCGCCGCCGCCGCCGCCGCGGTCGCTGGACCCTCCGTCAATGTCCGGTGAACCGGTGATCCCGGCTTGAGCACGACTACCAATTCTGGCGCAGAACGCGGAAGCTGACTCGGTTGACTACCTTGCGCAGACATAACGACCTCCATTCGCAATGAATGAAATTAACAATCTAAGATAGCACACGTGAAATTTTCGCGCAAATGCTGCGGAGAGCCCTGGCGGAACCAAATGCCATCACCCCCGCCCGCCCCTGATGATTTTAAGCCGTTCCCGCGGCAGCAGCGATCGCGGCAGGTCCGGCGGCTGTTCCGGCGGCAGGTCCGGAAAATAGGCGCCACAGGTCATGCCCCGCTCACCGGTACGGCCGCGGCACGACGACGACACCGCCTCCAGCACGTCCTCCATGTCCACATCGGCGCCGAAGCGCTCGGCAAGCACCGCCACCCGGTAGCGGCCCAGGCGCGGGCAATGCCGGCAAGCGAAGCGGACGATGATGTAGGGATAGTCTCGCAGGCGCATGCAAGATAAGAACATAACAGGAACAGTCGTCAAGCCCAAGTCGTGGTTGTGCGCGGTACCTGCAATCCAAACGCGATGGCCGCTCAGAATCCGCGCACCTCATAACGTAGTCGCCGGATCACGTCATCCCCTCTCCGATTCGATGAGCGTCCTATTTCGCAGACGGCAATCCAAAAAATGTGCGGATGCTGATGATGGCTCGATCGAGGATAACCAGCACCAAGTTGGTGCTGAAACCGAGCAAAAATGGCACGAGAATGATTGCGAAGTCCGATGTACTCAACTCGGTACCACCGCTCGGATAAAAAACCTTAATGAGTTTCTCGAGCGACCTTACAGACAACGGAAGGCCAACAAGGAATGCGAATAACGGACCCAATATGACCCGCGTTTGAAGGACATTTCTGTCGGTTACCTCGGACGGATCAATCAACGCGGCTGCAACACCTGTCGAGACCAATGTAGCACCTGTCGAGGGAGCCGCGGCCTCATAGTTCTTGACCGCAACCCGGGTCGCCAGATAGGCGCAGGCACCGAGGCCGCCCTGTGACAAGGTCCAGGCGATAATCGTAGTCAAATATAACGCATTGTATATAAGTGATGTCTGGTCTGAAAAAGCACGATCGAGGAGCAAATAGCACATCATGGATACCACGGTAAGCATGAGAAACAAGATCGGCATTCGGCCGAAAAAAGACCCCAACTCTCGTATTCTGATCCTGGTTCTGAGGTCATCATTGAGGTATGACACCAGTGCCGTGAGTTTCTCGTCGAGAAGCTGCCATTCCTTTACGGATGGAGCGCGCGCGTTCTCCTTGAACACAATATTATTCAGATCACCCAAATCAATGGATTGAAGCTGCTCGGGATTGAACTTGGCTTTCTCTTCGAAAAGAAAGGACTTCAGCTTACGAATTTGGTCCAACTGATCAATAAAGCGCCTATCGCCGACAATCATAGCGGAGTTATATCCCTCGTCTTGGGCAGTTGCCGGCTGAGATACGGGGGTGTTCATCATATTGCACCTGAATTGAAACATCAAAACTAGGCACTTCGTCCGGTAATAAACCTGACTCCGCTTTAATTTGATATTCACTGAGCAGCCACGAGTGCGAGGTAAGGGTAACACCTTTCCAGGCGGTTTGAAAGACGGAATATGGGATACGCCTATTTGATGCTCGGTTTCGGTCATCCGCCCGGTGTCGATATTGCGACACCGGCATAAAGAGCTGCCGCACCGCGGTGCTCGTTGACCCGAGATCGCCGCCCTCAAGCGAGGTCGAGCGTGCCGCGCATCACCGGGACGCAGGTGCCGCCGATGGAGGTCGCGGTGACCACGCCGGCGGTCTTCTCGGCGCACGCCTCGAGCAGGCTCGGGCGGCCCATGTCGACGCCCTGCGCGATCTTTTTTGCGAGGCTCAGGTGCGGCTCCGGCCGCAGCTTCGCGATCAGGCCGATCAGGGCGACATTGGCGGCTCCGGTGGCGGGGTCCTCGGGGATGCCGTGCAGCGGCGCGAACATGCGGCATTGGATGTCGACGCCCGCCTCCGCGGCCTGGACATAAAGGTGAATGCCGGTCACCCGCTCCCGCGGCAAATGGCGGGCAAAGACGTCGGCGCGCGGCTGCGCCGCCGCGAGCGCACGGCGCTCCTTCAACTCGGCAAAGATCAAGGGAACCCCGCAGCTCGCGATGCAGGGCTGGTGATTTGCCGTCTCGATGTCGCCGGCTTCGATCGCGCAGGCCTGCGCCACGATCTCCGGCGCCACGGCGTCGCCGACCACGAGGGCTTGCGGCGCTGCAAGGCTCGCCCCCACGACGGCCGCGCCCTGCCTGATCAGTTGCATCCGCACCAGCCCCGCCGCTTCCTCGAACACCATGGTTTCGCCGCCGACCGGCCGGCCATGGCAGCGGCCTTCCCGTGCCAGCACGAAGGCGGTACCGACATTGGGGTGGCCGGCGAACGGCATCTCGGCGCGGGGCGTGAAGATGCGCACCTGCGCGGTGTGCGCGGCGTCCTGCGGCGGCAGCACGAAGGTGGTCTCGGCGAGGTTGAACTCGGCGGCGATCGCCTGCATCTGCCGCGACGACAGGCCGGCGCCATCGACCACCACGGCGAGCGGATTGCCGCCGAACTGGCGATCGGTGAACACGTCGACCGTGACGAATGTCAGGCGCATGAGAGGACCCGGGCGCGAAGGCTCACCCGGCCTCGCGCGGTCCCCTGGATACATCCGGAAGGATCCAGCCGCGAGCGATTTGCGGCGACGCGGTATCGTCGTCCCGCCGCCTCAGAAGCCCGGCCCCTGGATCGACACCCCCGCCCCTTCGCCGCTCAGCACCGCCAGCGGAAACTGATCGGCCAGCCCCAGCCAGCTTCGCGCCATGCTTCGCAGCAGCATCTTCACGGCGGGATCGGTTTCCTTTTCCGCCAGGCGCAGACAGCTCCCGGCCTCCTGTTCGCACTCATTTACGCCAATCATCACAACTCCCCATATGTTGTGCGGCGCCAGCGAACACCGCCGTCCCGGCGAAAATGAGGGGACAACTCGGCGCTTCTGTGCAGACGAAGACAGGCGCCGCGAATCGTTTTCAACTTTCCCTTGCCGCGGCTGGAGACCGTCGCGGCCGGCGCCTTGCCAGCCGACCGGCCAGAGGCTACCGAGAAGCCGCGCCGGTTGCGGCGCTCGCGACTGGCGAATGATGGAAGGCTAGCGATGCTGTCCCCGGCGGAATTCCGCAACGGCGCAATCGACGACTTTCTCGCCTATTGGCTGTCGAATGCCGTGCTGCCGGCCGCCGAGCAGACCACGTTCGACCACTACTATCGCAGCTACCGCAAGCACTTCGGGCCGTATGTGCGGCGCTATTATGCGCGCCAGAGCTGCGAGCTGGTGGAGCTGATCCGCGCCCGCACGGCGCCGCGGGTGCTCGAGGTCGGCTGCGGCTGCGGCACCGAATCCCTGTGGGCTTCGATCCAGGGCGGCGACGTGACCGGGATCGACATCGACCCAGATCTCCAGGCGGTCGCCAAGGCGCGGCTCGCTTTGCTCCAGCAGGCATCCGGGGAGCGGCTGCGCTGCGAATTCCGCCGCACCTCGGTGCTCGACACCGACGAGGCAAGGCCGTTCGACATCATCTTCCTGGAGCAGAGCTTTCATCACCTGGAGCCGCGCGCCGACGTGGTCGCCAAGCTGGCGCGGCTGGTCGCCCCGGGCGGCCATGTCGTCTTCTCCGAGGCGAACGGCTGGAACCCGCTGCTGCAGGCCTTTCTCTTCAAGCTGCGGGGCACCAGGACCATCATCCACCACATGGGGCACACCTGGGGGCACGAGCGCATCACCGTGCCCACCGCCCTCATCCACCATTTCGCCCCCTACCGGCTCGCGCCGGTGAGCCTGGAATATTTCCGCGTGTTTCCCAACATAGCCGCGGCCGATCGTCTGGGATTCGTGGAGCGCGCCGTGCCGTCCTTCGTCAAGCCGGCCTTCACCCATTACAATCTGGTGCTGCAGCGGCAGTAGGATCGCATGGGTCGGCAGTTGCGAGCACCCGCAATCGAGCGAACCGCTTGTATTGGTGCGGTCGAGAGATGTGGGACTATCTTTGCTTTTCAATTCATTAGCCGCAGGTGCGGGTGGATTCGGACCCCTTGGCGGATAACCGCAATTTTCATCATGCCCGCACCGTGCGCTCGAGCTTGCGCCTGCCGCACCGGCAATAGCAAACCAACCGCTGCCCGAAGGCTTCGACCCACCGGCGAGCCGCGCTGCCGCTTCCCATGCCGGCATCAGGTCCGCCGTCGTCTTGAGAGGATTTCGCTCAAGAGTTGACGACCCGACGGCTGGCCGGATGTCCATGTCGTGGCGGTTTCATGCGTAACTGATTTCGCAGTCCGGCGACCCCAAATCGGAGCCGCCGGATGTTTGGCGATGCTATGGTGCGTCAGTCGCGTCAGTCGCTCCAGTGCTTCCCGCCGCAGCGGAAATGTTCCTGGGTGCTTGGCAACATGGAATAGTGGGTGAGTATCCAGTCAACTTGTACTTATAGGCACCCTGGGTTTTCCCGAAGACTGTGCTAAGTTCTCGCGGCGGTGTACAGATTCCCGTTGGTGTCGACGCCGAGAAGGTGTCCGATGTTGGAAGTGCCCGTCTGACCCACCGGGCCGCTTTGGGAACGGTCTTGACCGTGCCGAGGATCTCAAGCGTCCTGCGGTTTAGGATCCAGGCGTCAGGCGTTCCTCCGACATATAAAAACCGCTGGCCAGGGTCAGGTGAAAAAGCGAGCCCTCTTACCTGGAGATCTGCCAAATCGGGGCCTACAAACTGTTCTGTGAGGAATTTGCCGTCGGGTGTAAACACTTGGACGCGTTTGTTTCCACGATCAGCGACATACAATAGCTGATCGTTTGAAACTTTTACGTCATGCATAGGTGATCCGAACTGCTGCAGAACTTCTGAAACGGCGGTCCACGGGTCTTGCTTAAGGGCAGCGCGTGCTGGGCGCCGGTCCATATCGAGCGGTGTGTGGCCATACGCGCCCCACATGCGAATGAACTCTCCCGTATTTGCGTTGAACACGATGATGCGGCTATTCCCGTAGCCATCAGAGACATAGACTTCGTTATTTTTAGTATTGACGAAAATATCTGTTGCACCCTTGAGGATATGGGTGCTGTTGCTGCCCGTTTGGCCACTCTGGCCAATGGCCATCACGAATTTACCGTCGTTGGTAAACTTCAGAATTTGGTTGTCGTTCGGAAGATCGGCGGGGTTGTTCGATTTGCCATCCGCATTCCCCTCAATCCAAACAAATCCATTGTCATCCACGAAGAGTCCATGCTCGTTCGATGGCCATTGATACCCCGGGCCGCTTTGGCCTCCCCAACCCTGAATGAAATTCCCCGCTTGGTCGAATTCCATGACGGGCGGCGCGGCGGATGCTTGATCCTCTTTGGGAAGCCTGCGCGGGCGACTAAGGATCCATACGTTGCCCTTGTTGTCGCCGACAACGGCAGAGCCAAACCCCACCTTCCACTTTGACGGAATCTTGGGCCAGTTGGGGTCTATTTGGAATTGAGGCACACCCCCTTCTCCCCAATGGGGAGCTTCCAAAGATGCGGCCTGAACGGCCGCTGGCTTGAATGCATGCGGGATTCCCCACAGCAAAGTCACCGCCGCCAATGCAAAATTGATTAAACGATTGCCCTTCATAGGTCCTCTCCTTTTAGCCAACATTTCGAGAGCGATTATAATCCGGTTTGGCGACACCTGCCGTAAGGCCGGCTTCGACTGCACCGGGTGTAGGACTGCTGCTCCGAGCCTAACTGAGGGTCATGGCCGCACGCCCGGACTTCGCGACGGATCTTCGTGCGATGTGCAAGCGCCACTACTTGGGCACAAATCTGGCACAGCAGGCAGCGACACTCAACGATTTACAGCGACATCTAGCGATGCTAGATTCCTGAAATCGTTAAATTCATCAATTAAATCAGTGTGCTAGAGCCCCCTCCGAAGGCAAAGGTCAGAGGTTCGAATCCCCTCGGGCGCGCCAGTAGAATCAAGCGTTTATAACGTACTCCAGTTCGCTTGCCCGAAAGTGCTGTTGTCCGAGATTCCCAATCAGCCCCAGGTACATACGGGCCGCCCGCGATGCAGGCGCGCGCAAGTGGGTCGAGGGCGTGGATCAGGGAATTATGGCCGCGTGAAAGCCCGACTATGACGTTAGCCTTCGATCCTGCGACCGTCGGCGCTTTCGTCCCCCGGGCCAAGATCCAAAAGGTTAGATCGGGAGAGCGCTGCCGACATTCTGAAGCACCCGTTCTCGGCTAGAACTATCGATACCACCTCGCGGCAGCCCCGGCGGGCCGCTGCCGTACAGCGCGCGGTACTCGTCCCGGACATCCTCGGGGATGACCTTGCGGCCGTGTAGGCCCCTGTGTTCTTGCGGTCCAGCTTGGCCATGCGAAACGCCATCTGTGCTGCCCTTTTGTATTGAGGCAGGCCGAAATGTCTCGCAAAATCAGTAAGCTGCCGCCGCGACAAGAGACAAGAGAAGTCTCTTGGACTGGTGC
>CAWCJX010000019.1:0-76047 GCA_963795865.1 uncultured Alphaproteobacteria bacterium | reverse complement strand
CGCGCCGACCTGATCCCGAACCTCGTCGCCACCGTGCAGGGCTATGCCAAGCAGGAGAAGGACGTGCTCACCGCCGTCGTCGAAGCCCGCGCCAAGGCGACCCAGGTCAAGGTCGATGCCTCCCAGCTCACCGATCCGGAAAAGCTCAAGCAGTTCCAGGACGCCCAGAACCAGCTGTCCGGCGCGCTCGGCCGGCTGCTCGCGGTCAGCGAGAATTACCCGGACCTCAAGTCGAACCAGAACTTCCTCGCCCTGCAGTCGCAGCTCGAGGGCACCGAGAACCGGATAACGGTGGCGCGGCGCGACTACATCGAGGCGGTGCGGGTCTACAACACCGAGCTCAAGACCTTCCCGGGTCTGCTGTGGGCGTCGACCGTGTTCCGCGGCAACAAGCCGATGGCGGAGTTCACCGCGAGCGACAATGCCCAGACGCCGCCCCAAGTGAAATTCTGAAAGCGAAGTTCTAGAAGTGAACTTCTAACCGCCTCTCGCCGGGCAAAGGCGCCGACATGACCCGCTCTTCGGCGTTCGCCGCAAGAGGCGTTCCACGTTCCGCCGGAACGTTGATCGCATCGGTGGGTCTTGCGCTCGCATTCATCGCCTGCGCGTGGGTGGTCGCATGGGGGGCGCCGAACTTCCCGGCGTTGACCGGGCGCATCGTCGATCAGGCGAACGTCATTCCGCCGGCGAAGCGCGTCGACCTCGACCTCAAGCTCGCCGAACTCGAGATGA
This sequence comes from uncultured Alphaproteobacteria bacterium, assembly GCA_963795865.1. GTDB lineage: Bacteria > Pseudomonadota > Alphaproteobacteria > Rhizobiales > Xanthobacteraceae > JAJPKK01. The sequence goes on along the minus strand of CAWCJX010000019.1, from coordinate 75,315 downwards.
AGTCCGGCATCCAGCTCGTAGTCGCCACCGTCTCCTCGCTCGACGGCGAGGAGATCGAGCCCTATGCCAACGAGCTGTTCCGCGCCTGGAAGCTCGGCCAGAAGGACAAGAACAACGGCGTCCTGCTGCTCGTCGCGCCGAAGGAACGGCGCGTGCGCATCGAGGTCGGCTACGGCCTCGAGGGCACGCTGACCGACGCGCTGTCGAAGGTCATCATCACCAACGCCATCGCACCGCGCTTCAAGGCCGGCGATTACGGCGACGGCGTCACCCGCGGCGTCGACGACATCATCACGGTGCTCACCACCGACGCCTCGGAATGGCAGCAGAAGCCGTCATTGCGGCTCGACCACGATCCGGCATCCGACGCCGGCGACTACATTCTGCTCGGCCTCCTCCTCGTGCTCATCGTGTTGCTCATCGTATCGCCGGGATTCCGCTGGTTCTTCTTCAACCTTCTCGCCAACATCGCGGTCAGCTCCGGCGGCTCGCGCGGCGGCTATTCGGGGGCGGCGGCTGGTCGGGCGGAGGTGGCGGAGGCGGCTGGTCCGGGGGCGGCGGCTCGTCGGGAGGCGGCGGCGCCTCGGGGAGCTGGTGATGTCGATTTCCGAGCACGACCGCGAACGCATCTCCGCGGCGATCCGCGCGGCCGAGACCCGGACCTCCGGCGAGATCGTCTGCGTGCTCGCCGAGAGCTCGTCGGATGCCATCGGACTGCCGATCCTCATTGCCACCGTTGCCGCTCTCGCCGTGCCCTGGGTGCTGATGGCGGCCACCGCGCTGCCCGTCCGCAGCATCCTGGTGCTGCAGGTGATCACCTTCATCGTGCTCGCCCTGGTGCTGTGCCTGCCGCAGATCCGGGTCGCGCTGCTGCCCCGCCGCGCTCGCCGCACGCTCGCCCATCGGGTCGCAGTCGAGCAGTTCTCGATCCGCGGCATCGCCCGCAAGAAGGACCGCAACGGCATCCTGATCTTCGTTTCGCTCGCCGAGCACTATGCCCGCATCATTGCCGACGTCGGCATCGCCGCGAAGGTCCCGCACGCGCACTGGCAGGGCGCCGTCGACACGCTGGTCGCAGAATGCGGGCAGGGGCGCATCGCTGACGGCTTCATCTCAGCGATCGACGTCTGCGGGAGCGTGCTCGCGACCCACTTCCCCCGCACCGTCGACAGCCGGGACGAGCTCCCCGACCGCATCTATGTGATCTAGACGGCGGGTTCCCCAAACGGGCGGGCGCGAGGTCTGCTGGACCCGCTGGCTCGCCCGTTTTGGGGTGTTTTGGCCCATTCGGCTCGCAAACCCGCTTTACTCCGGTTCCGTGTCATGGAATGCTGAGTTGGTCTTCTCGAAAGAAAAGCCGGCAGAGAAACCTGGAGACGCCCATGAAACTCGCAATGCTCGCGGGTATCGCCGCGATGTATGTGGTCCCTGCTTTGGCCCATCATTCCTTCGCGATGTTCGATGCCACCAAGACCACGGAGCTCCAAGGCTCGGTAAAGGAGTTCCAGTGGACCAACCCCCATGCCTGGATCATGCTGACCGTCATGAAGGACGGACAGCCCCAGGAATGGGCCATTGAAATGAACGGCCCCGGCGGTCTCGCCCGGCAGGGCTGGCGTCCCAAGACGCTGACCCCCGGCATGCCCGTCAAGCTGATGATCCATCCGCTCAAGGACGGGACGAACGGCGGCCAGTTCATGGAAGTGACGCTGCCCGACGGGAACGTTCTGGGCCGCGGCGCCCCGCCGCCGCCTACGCCTGCCCAGAACTAGTCCTCGTTTCCTTAGGACTTCTCTGCGGACGTGGCGGATACCGGCTTGACCGGTATCCGCGCTATTTTTGTTGGCGCCGAGCGTGACGAGCCCACTTGCGTGCTCCGCTCACGGCGCGTCTTACGCTTTCCAAGCCGACGGACTCAGCGCTTCGCGGCTCAACGCTTCGCGGACGACCGCGAAAGTCGTGGCGGCGCTTCTGTCGTCGCGATGCCGTCTCCCCGGCATGCCGGCTTTGCCCGGCGTTCATGACGGTCTTTGATCTGCATCAAAGGCTGCCGCGGCGGAACCTTCATTGTAGGAGCGTCTCTGGACTTCTGCGTTTACGGGGGTAACCGCCGTCGCCCGGAACAAGGCCCCGGTGCCCTTCGGGGACCCGGGGCCTTCGTCAACGATAATCAAAAAACGCCGGGAGGCCGCATGACCGCTTTCGCACAATGGCTCGCAGGTACGTCGGCGAGCATGGTGGTTCAGAAAACCCTGTGGCTGATCCCGCTGATGCAGACGATCCACATCATCTGCGTCGCGCTCGTCTTTTCCTCCGTCGTGATGATCGAATTCCGCATTCTCGGCTACACCAAATCAGGCACGGTGGCCGACGCTTCACGCCGCTTCGTGCCGTGGATCTACGCCTGCGTCGTCGTCATGGCGCTGACCGGAGCCGTGCTGATCGTCGGCGAGCCCGAGCGCTCGCTGCCGAGCTTCGAATTCCAGATGAAGATGCTGTTCCTCGCGGTCGCGCTCGCGTTCACCATCTGGTTCTCGCATTCGGTCAACACGCACGAGGAAGCCTGGGCTGACAAGGGAGGTGCGCGCACGGTTCATACGACGCTTGCCGTCGTTGCGCTCGCCGCGTGGTGCGCCGTCGTCGTCTGGGGACGGTGGATCGCCTACACGGTGCAGCACTAGCAGCCTCGAAGAGAACAATAGCCAAGGGAGGACGTCGTGGGTTTGGAACGTTATCTCGAGACGCTCGGACAATCGTCGATCTCGCTGTGGATCGCGGAATCCACCTGGGCATTTCCGGCACTCGAGGTCGTGCACATCTTCGCCATCTCGATGGTATTCGGAACTATCGCGATCATCGATCTGCGGCTGCTCGGCCTCGCGTCGACCAAGCGCTCTTATTCCGAGCTCGCGCGCGAGCTCCTGCCGTGGACGTGGGGCGCGTTTTTCGCAGCGGCCGCGTGCGGCTCGATCCTCATCCTGAGCCGCCCCTCGGGGTATTTCGAGAATGCCGATTTCCGGCTGAAATTCGTCTGCATGGGGCTCGCCTTCGTGAACATGCTGGTGTTCCAGCTGATCACGTCGAAGAGCGTGACGAAGTGGGATCGCACGACGCCCCCGGTCGCCGCCAGGGTCGCAGGCGCGCTGTCGCTCCTGTTCTGGATCGGCGTCGTCTACTTCGCCCGCATGACCGGCTTCACGATGGTACAGGGCGGCGCATAGCCACTGCGTTCGTGCCGTGCAGGCGGCGCCGCGTCGCCGCGGTAGTGGGCGGCGTCAGCCGCCCACCGCATCTGGGCACGGACCGCCACTCTCCCGCGTGTTCACGTTCCGGTTCACGGCTCCAGCGATTCGCGCGAATCCCGCCCGACGGCCGATTGTGATCACAGCAATTGCGGCGAAACAGCGCGCATCGCGTCTCCGCGTTTACATCGACAAATCGGCAGGAAATCGCCGAATTTCAAAGGGAAACTATGTTTTCGCCCGCTGTAACCAATTTCCACATATTTGTGCGGGACGTGACACATTTGCAACCCAATGTGCTGGTCGAATCGGTTACACTTTTCAGGCTCATGTAGGGGTTTCCTCCCAACCTGGCCCCGGCGTTCGGGGCCTTTTTCTTTGCCGAATCTGCCGGCCATCGTCACGCGCAGCCGATCCTTATCGACGTTGTCATTCCGGGGCGCGCGACGCGCAACGCGGCCGCAGGGCAACCGTCTTCCGGGTCTCCAGCTCCGCTATGGCAGTGCAATAAAAGCTCGGGCGCGTTCGTCGGTGCCGATCCACATTCGCGTGAATCATATCGGCCGCTGCTCGACCGGCATCAAGTCACCGGCGCGAGTACCTTGCCGTGAACGTGCTGTTGTCACCGCGCCTCCCAGCCATGGAGCTTGCGGTTCCGGCGCATGGTCTACGACGTCCAAGGCCGCGACAGTCTCATGACGGCCAACCGTGATCTCGTACGAGATCACCGAATTCGTCCTATCACGGCTCGTTGGGGTGGGCGGAAGCCGCTCGGCGGTCCGCGGCCCCTTGAAGTTCCCCGCGGCGCCATCGCGCTCGAATATGGCGGCGTCGCCGTCATGTTCCGCAAGGTCGAGATCAGGCCGCTCTGAGCGTCACAAACAAACCTCATGCCGCCATCGCCGGGTGCGTCCCGGCGGCCTCGCTTTGGGCGCAGGGTCGCTCCGAGACGGATCCGACGGCGGCGGCATTCTGCTCGCACGGGGTGGTTTTGTCCCAGGTGGCGACGGCCGCTCCCGGCCGGAACAGCTCCACCCGCCTGGGCGCCGATGTCGCGGACGGCGCGGGTGGTGCTCGGCATCCTCGGCCGGTCGCGCGACGCGAGGCGCTACTTCTGCGCCGGCTTGAAGTAGCGCAGATCCGGCGGCTGCTGGCCCATCTTGGTGGGCATCAGGAAACCGTCCGCGCTGAGAAAATAGTTCTCCTTGCCGACCACCACGTGGTTGTTGTTCTCCGAGCAATTGTCCTCGACCCACAGCACGTTGCGGTCGCGGCGATAGGTCTTGTCGACGGTCCACGGCCGGGTGAGCGCGTGGTCGATCACCGTGATCTCGTCGTGCAGGAGATCCGGGTTCGCCTTGTCGAGAAAGATGCGCTCCTTGACGATCGATTGATTGTCGCGGTGGAGCAGCAGGCCGCTGTTCTCGTAGGTGCGCGGGCCCTTGAAGTTGCGGGTCTCGACCTCGAGGGTGTCGAAGCGGCCGTCGCCGTCCGTCATCGAGCCACTTGCCGATCGAGTAGCCGAGATAGCTCGGCTCCTCGCCGGTCGGGAACTGGCGGCCGTCGGTGTAGATGCGGCGCGGCATGAAGGCTTCGAAATGGACGTAGGTGATCGCCGGCAGCACCACGAATTCGATCGGGAAGGTGGCGGTCATGACCCGCGGCATGCCGTTGGTGATGCAGCTGACATGGGGGTCGCTGCCCTGGCCGCCATTCGCCTGGTCCTTGATGCTCGCCTCCAGAATCGCCTGGTATTCCGGCGTCAGCGGCGCCTTCTGGCCGAGGCCGGCCGGCTTGCGTCTGATCCCATTGGGTGCCGACCCCCTGCGGCCGCTTCCACTGGCCGCTCCAATCCGGATACTTGGCCTCGTCGAACGCCGCCGCGCCTGACAGCGTCACCAGCACGGCGGTGGCGAGCGCCACGGCGCCGGTCATGTATCGGTCGAGCATGATCGTCCTCCTGCGGTGCGACGGCGCAACACCGATGGCCGGACGGATTATCGTCCATGCTGCCACCGGTCATCCGTCATGCCTCTTGTCACATCATGTCTCGACATGCTTTGGATCGTCTCCGTGATTGTCGTGCGTCGTCCTGCGCGTCGTCACTTGCCGGCGGCCTTCTTGAAGTAGCGCAGGTCCGGCGGCGGCCTGGTCCTTTCGCGTCGGCATCAGATAGCCGTCCCCGCTCACGAAGTAGTTTTCCTTGCCGATGACGATGTGGTGGTTGTTCTCGTTGCAATTGTCCTCGTACCAGATGACGTTGCGGATCGCGGCGGTAGCGCTTGTCCACGGTCCACGGACGCGTGAAGGCGTGGTCGATGATGGTGATCACGTTGTGCATGATGTCGGGGTCGGCCTTGTCGAGAGAGATCCGCTCCTTGACCACGGTCTCGTTGTCGTCGTGCAGCGGAATGCCGCTGAATTCCACCGTGCGCGGCCCCTTGAAGTTGCGGGTCTCGACCTCGAGGGTGTCGAAGCGGCCGTCATTGTCGGTATCGAGCCACTTGCCGATCGAGTAGCCCATGAAGCTCGGCTCTTCGTTCGTCGGGAAGTCGCGCCCGTCGGTGTAGATGCGGCGCGGCATGAACGCCTCGAAATTCACGTAGGTGAGGTTGGGCAGGATGACGAACTCGATGCGGAAAGATCGCCGCCATCACCCGCGGCATGCCGTTGGTCATGCACTTGTAGCGGGTGTCGAGGCCCTGGCCGCCGTTCTCCTGGTCGGCGATGCTGGCCTCGAGCCTGCGCCTGATACTCCGGCGTCAGCGGCGCCTGCTGCCCGAGACCGGCCGGCTTGTCCTGGTCCCACTGGGTGGCGAGGCCGCGGGGCCGCTTCCATTGGCCGCTCCAATCCGGATATTTGGTCTCGTCGAACGCCGCGGCGCCGCAAATCGCCGCCATCAGCGCCGCCGTCAGCGCCACCGCGCCGATCGAGGTTCGGTAAAACATCATGGTCCTCCTTGGTGGTGCGACCCCAACAGATGCTCGCCACCTGATTGGACAATCGCCGTATCGCTTCACTAAGTCGTAAGTCAGCCGGTTGACGCGATCAGCCCGGCCGTCATGGCTCGGGTTGGCTTGAAATGTCGAAGGTCCGGCGGCGCCTGGCCTTTCTTGGTGGGCATCAGGTAGCCGTCCCCACTCAGAAAGTAGCCCTGCTTGTCGATTTCGATGTCGCCATTGCCCTCGGCACAGACTTCCTCGATCCATTCCCCCGGTTTGACCGGCACTCGTGCATAGGTCTTGGTGACCGACCACGGCCGTGTCAACGCATTGTCGATCGTCGTGATCTCGTCATAGAGGATGTTCGGGTCCGATTTGTCGGAGTAAATCCGCTCCTTGAAAATGCTTTGATTGTCGAAGGCCAACGGAATGCCGGCCGGGTCGTAGGTTCGGGGACCCTTCAATCCCCGCGTTTCGATCTCCAGCACGTCGTAGCGGCCGTCGCCGTCGGTATCGATCCATCGGCCGATCGAATAGCCGACGAAGGTGGGCTCGATCTTGTTCGGCCAGTCGCGCCCGTCGGTGAAAATCCGCCGCGAATCGTGGATGTGCTGGATCAGGAAATTGGTCATCTGCGGCGTGACGACAATTTCGAACGGCGAGAACGTGGTCATCACCCGCGGCATGCCGGGCGAAAGGCACGTATAGGTCGGATCGATGCCCTGTCCGCCGAGCTCCTGGTCCTTGACGTTGGCCTCGAAGATGGCCTGATACTCCGCCGTCAACGGGGCCTGTTGGGCCGGGCCTGGAAGTTTTGTCGGGTCGTAGGACGGCTGGCCGACGATGCCGGGAACGCCGACGCGGCGCCATCCGCCCTTCCAATCCGGATATTTCGATTCGTCGAACGCGAACGCGCCGGAATATGTCATGCACAGCGACGCTGCCAGCGCGGCGGCGGCTATCGAGCCTCGGTAAAGCATGGGTGCCTCTCGGTCTGTGGTCCAGGGCCAAAACGGGCGGCCCGTCCGTCACTTCTTCGGTGGGTTGAAATATCGCGTGTCCGGCGGCGACTGGTTGGTCCTGGTCGGCATCAGGTGGCCGTCTTCGCCCAACTTGTAGAGTTCGTTCCCGATCCGGACGAATGGATTTCGCTCCGCGCAGACATATTCGGGCCACTCCGCCAGCGGATCCAGGTCGCGCCGGTAGCTCTTCACCACCGTCCAGGGCCGCGTCAGGGCATGGTCGATCACGGTGATTTCGTCATGCAGAAGGTCTCGATCCGCCTTGTCGAGGTAGATGCGCTCCTTGACGACGGTCTCGTTGTCCTCGTGCAAGGGGATGCCGCTGGCGTCGAACACGCGCGGTCCCTTCAGGTGGCGGGTTTCGGCTTCCAGCACTTCGTAGCGGCCGTTCGCGCCCTTGATCCACGTGCCGATGGTATAGCCGGTGAAGGTCGGCGTCACCGTCTTGGGCCATTCGCGTCCGTCGGTGAATATACGTCGATGGCTTTCGTGGATATGGTCGATCAGGATGTAGGTGGTCTCCGGCAGGACGGTGATCTGCATGGGCTCATAGGCCTGCATCATCATCGGCATGCCGGGCGCCAGGCAGGTCGCCGAAACGACATCGCCGAGCCCAAGGGCGGCGCGCTCCGCTAGGGCGGCCTCGAACTTCGCCTGGTATTCGGAGGTCAGCGGGGCCTGTTGGCCGCGCCCCGGGGGCTTGGCCGGATCGAACGGCGGCAGGCCGGCCTCGCCGGCGACCGCGACCCTGGCCCACCGGCCGGTCATGGCGGGGTACATCGCGTCGTCGAACGCTTGCGCCGCGGCGATCGGCATGCACAAGGCCGCCGCCGTCAGCGCAATCGTTCCGATCGAACCTTGGTATTGCATCACGCTTCCTCCCATCGCTTCGACCGTCATTCCCCGGCGAGCGATATTTTGCGGGGTAGAATGCCCATCTCGGGCGCCGTTGCCAAGCGCATCAAAGTCAGCGCATCGAAGTCAAGCGCATCGAAACTTGCCGCCGCGAAACTTGCCCCCGCTCCGCCCGGCCAAGACGCCGCCTTTCATCGCACCCTCCGTCGTCTCGAGGTGCGCGCTTGCGCGCGCACCGCCTTCCTCCGGAAGGTCCGGCGCCGCATTTGACTCCTCCCGCACCAAGTGTTCGAGTCCGCCGGCGCCGCAATACCGGAATTTGCCATGCCACAGACCCTGTTCGACAAGATCTGGGATTCCCATCTCGTGGCGCGCCGCGCCGATGGCCGCGACCTCATCTATATCGACCGCCACGTGCTGCATGACCTGCACGGTCCCCACGCCTTCCGCAAGCTCGCCCAGGCGAACCGGCCGGTGCGGCGGCCCGATCTCACCTTTTCCATGCAGGATCACACCATCGCAACCAAGACGGGGCGCGACGACAGCACCAATCCCGACGGTGCGGCCTTCCTGCGCGCCATGCGCGAGGGCAGCCGCCGCAACGGCATCCGCATCTTCGATCTCGGCGATCCCGAGCAGGGCATTTCCCACGTCGTCGCGCCGGAATTGGGCATGGTGCTGCCGGGCGCGACCCATGCGGTTCCCGACAGCCATGCCTGCACGGTCGGCGGCCTCGGCGCGCTCGCGTTCGCGGTCGGCACCACCGAGCTCGAGCATGTGCTGGCGACCCAGGTGCTCGCCACCAAGCGGCCGCAGCGCATGCGCATCCGGCTCGACGGCAGGCTCGCCGATCACGTCGGCGCCAAGGACGTGGCGCTGCGCATCATCGCCGAGCTCGGCGTCGCCGGCGGTCGCGGCCATGCGGTCGAATATGCCGGCGGGGCGGTGCGCGCCATGGCGGTCGAAAGCCGGCTGACGCTGTGCAACCTCGCCATCGAAATGGGCGCCCGCTCCGGCTTCGTCGCCCCCGACGACACCACCTTCTCCTGGATCAGCGGCCGCCCCTGGGCGCCGCAGGGGGAGTTGTGGGACCGCGCGCTCGCCGTCCTGGCGGCAGCTTGCGAGCGACCCGGAGGCGGCCGTTCGACCGCGACATCGCCATCGATTGCCAATGACCTCGAGCCGCAGATCACATGGGGCACCGACCCGAGCCAGGTGATTGCGGTCACCGGCCGGATTCCCGATCCAGCGGAGCGCGGCGCCGGAGCGCCGGGCGGCGATGCAGCGGGCGCTCGACTACATGGGGCTTTCGCCGGGTGATACCGATCGCAGGGCTGAAGGTCGATCGCGTCTTCATCGGCTCCTGCACCAATGCCCGCCTGCCGGACCTCGCCGCCGCCGCCGCGGTGGTCGCGGGGTCGCCGCGTCGCCACGGGTGTCCTCGCCATGGTGGTGCCGGGCTCGACCACGGTGAAGCGCCACGCCGAAGCGGCGGGGCTCGACCGCGTGTTTCGCGATGCCGGTTTCATCTGGGGCGAATCCGGCTGCTCCATGTGCGCAGGAGGCAATGGCGACCGCGGCCAGCCGCGGGAGCGCTGCGTGTCGACCACCAACCGCAATTTCGAGAACCGCCAGGGCGCCGATGTGCGCACCCATCTGGTCGGCCCGGCGATGGCCGCGGCGGCGGCGGTCACCGGCCGCATCGTCGACGTGCGCTGCCTGGCGAGAGTCGGCGTGATGGCGCCGTTCACGATCGTTACCGGGATCGCCGCGCCGCTGTTGCGCGACGACATCAACACCGACGAGATCACGCCGATCCAGATCGCGCGCAGCCTCGAACCCGACTACGCCGCAGCTCTTGTTCATGGCCGCGCGCCAGCGGCCCGACGGCAGCCCGGACCCCGATTTCGTTCTCAACCGGCCGCAATTCTGCCGGCCCGCCATCCTGGTGACCGGGCGCAATTTCGGCTGCGGCTCCTCGCGCGAGAGCGCGGTGTGGGCAATGCGCGCGGTCGGCATCGGCTGCATCGTCGCCAGGAGCTTCGCCGACATCTATCGCGAAAACTGCCTGCAGAACGGCGTGCTGCCGGTGGAACTCGCGCGACGCCGAAGCCGACGGCTCTCGCCGCCCGCGTCGTCGCCGCCGACGGCGCCATGCCCTTCACCGTCGATCTCGTGGCGCAGCGGATCGGCGGCCCTGGCGGGCCGGACATCGGCTTCGAAATTCCTGCGGCCGATCGTACCCGACTGCTCGAAGGCCTCGACGACATCGGCCTGACCCTCAAGCATGACGCCGAGATCGCCGCCTTCGAACAGCGCGCCCGCTTCGAGCGGCCGTGGCACCAGACCGCGGTCGACAGCCGGCGCTGAAGCGATGGCCCGATCCAGCCAGGACCACAGCGGGTCGAAAGGACCACCATGAGCACCAGGAAGCGGTTCCGGGAATTGATCGCGCGCGGCCGCCTGGTGCCGATGCCCGGAGCCTATGATGCGCTCTCGGCGAAGATCATGGAGGCCGAGGGCTTCGACGCCATCATTGCCGGCGGCTATGCCGCGATCGGCAGCATGATGGGGCAGGCGGACATGGGCCAGTGCAATGTACGCGACTATGCCGACCATTACGCCCGCATCTGTGCGGCGGTGAACATTCCGGTCTATGTCGACGGCGACACCGGCTTCGGCGGCGTCCACAATGTCCGCGAGATGGTGCGGGCGTTCGAAGCGGCCGGCGTCGCCGGGCTGTTCTTCAGCGACCAGGTGTTTCCGAACCGCTGCGGTTACCTGCCGGGCAAGCAGATCGTCCCGGTCGAGCAGATGCTGGCCCGGGTCAAGGCCGCGCTCGACGCGCGGCGCGATGCCGACATGCTCATCGTCGCGCGCACCGACGCCGCCGGAGTCGAGGGCGTCGATGCCGCCATCGCGCGCTGCCGCCTGTTCATGGCGGCCGGCGCCGATGCGGCCAAGCCCCAGGGCATCGACGCCATCGCCGACATCAAGCGTGTGATTGCCGAGGTGCCGGGGCCGCATTTCGCCACCATTTCCCAGGCGGCCGGGCCGAACCACCGCAGCCTCTTGGAACTCGAGCAGGCCGGCGTCGCCACCGTGAGCTTTCCCTCGGTGGCGCTGTTTGCCGCCGCATATGCCGTTCGCCACGTGGCAGCCGGCCTCAAGCGTCAGAACTCGCTTGCGGAGGTCGGCGATGCCCTGATGTCCCTTCCGGACTACTATACCCTGGTCGGCCTGCAGGCGATGATGGAGCGCGAGGAAAGCTGCGACCGCGCCGCCGCCCTTCTGGGGGTCTGACATCAGGCAGTCCGGCGCGCCAGGCATCGAAGGAGCGATGGCTTGCGCAAATCAGCAGCGGGATCGTCGCGAATCGGTGGCGCCTGTCGGTTCGCCTCACTACCGGCCACGCCAATTGGAGCGGAGGGCGAACAAGCGTTGCAAAATCGCCACGTTGGTGGAAAATCGGCTCTGGACGCCTTCATTGACCGCCCCAAAGTCTGACGCTCCCCTTAAAATCAAATTAAAGTGGAGCCTGTATTCGCAAGGGGGCGACATGCTTGATCGGGTTGCACGCGTCGGAATGACGGCGAGTGCCGTTGCCGAACGCCGGCCAGGGTTCGCCCGCGCCGGCCAAGCGTGTCCGTCATCATGCCCAAATGGTTGCGCCGCTCTCGGAGGACTCGAATGAGTCCGGCCGGTGACATGCAGCGATTCGGCCTGGTTTACGCGAGACGTTTCGCGGCCTGCGTCGGAGCGCTGGGAAATGGGACAAATGCCAGTGGTGGGGAGCCTGTAGCCGGTTCTAAAAATGTCCATGGAAGCCGGGAAGTGCGCCGGTCGTGCAGCCTGCGAGTGAGGGGGGCATGATGAAATCGGTGATGTGGGCACCGCTTCTCGCTGGAGTTCTGGTCTGTGCCCTTGCTGCCGGCGCGGCGGCTGCCGATCGGCCGGCTGTCCCCGCTCCCTATTCGCCGGCGCCGCCGCCGGAGGGGGTGGTGCAGTTCACCTATTCGTGGCAGGCGCTTCCGCTGTTGCCGCGGCGGTACCAGAATCACTGCGGCTTCTATCGCGGAAACTTCGTCTGCGCCGACCATTGCGGCCCCACCTACCAAGTTTATTACTGCTCGCCGGTGGCGGTCGGGTGCTGTCACGTCGGTGAGGGCTATTGCGGCGGCGACGGCAGCTTGCGCTGCGGGACGTGGCCTTTCGTGTTTCCGTTCTTGTGAGGTGCGACCGACGCGGGATGTCAAAGGTGGGGGAGGTGCTGAATAATTGATCAATGAACGACCTGGTGCCATCATACCGGCATCGACGCGGGTTTGAACGGTTCCCGCGACGGCGTTGGGGATGCCGGCGGGCAAGGCTGCGGAACCTATCCACGGATTTCGCCGCGTGGTCGTCGAGTCGGCGAATCGGATCATGCTAGATTCGGAGAATGGTGGATTCACGGCATTGCGTCGCTTGGACTTTTGGACTGGAACCGTGTGACGGTTGGGGACGACGGGCTTTCCATGAATTTTTCTTCCGCGCCATCGGGGCGAACCGATCGTATTCGTGCGTCCGGCGTCGGGCCGGCACCGCAACGCGCCGGCGGCGCGGCCGTCGCCAATGCGGGGTTCAGCCCTGCGACGTGGCCGACCCTCGCCGTGACCTGCCTCGCCTTCGAATCGCGGATCGCCGCGGGGCCGGGGGTCGCGGTCCTGCACGGCCACATCCCCAATCTGCAAACGGCCCTGGAGGAGGCGATCGGTCGCGGCTGCAGCGGCATCATCAGTTTCGGCATCGCCGGAGGGCTCGCTCCCGACCTCGCTCCCGGCGCCTGGGTGGTGGCATCGGGCGTTGTCGCGGCCCACAAGCGATATCCGACCGATCGCGATTGGGCACGGCGGCTGTTGCGGGCGCTCGACTGTGCCGTTCACGCCGACATCGCGGGCGTCGACGCCCCGGTGGTGGAGCCCGGCGACAAGCGGCGGCTGCGCAATGCCACATCAAGCATCGCGGTGGACATGGAATCCCACATCGCGGCAGCCGCGGCGGAAGCCCACGGCCTGCCGTTTGCGGCCTGTCGGGTCATCATCGATCCGGCGCATCGGACGCTGCCGCCGGCCGCGCTGGTCAATCTGCGTCCGGATGGGACGCCTGACATCCTGGCGGTGCTGAAGTCAGTCATCCGCCAACCGCGCCAATTTCCCGGGCTCCTGCGAGTTGCGGCCGATGCGCGCGCGGCACAGCTTGCGTTGCGGGCCGGTCGCCGGCGGCTGGGCCCGGGACTGAGCTTCCCCGGTTTTCAAACGGTGCAGGCCGCAGCGGCGGCGCATGCTCCGCCGACCGATCATGAGCCGGCGATCGTACTGGGACCGGCGGAGTAGTTGCACTGGCAGGCCGATCCGGCCGCGCCGGCGACGTTCCTTCCGTCGAGCGCGTTCGGACGAAGCCCACTTGGGCGGCGGCGCAGCAGCCCTACCTGATCCGCTCGAGAATGCTGACGTAATTTGCGACGGCGGCGCCGCCCATATTGAAGAGCCCGCCGACGGTGGCGTCGCGCACCTGCATGTCGCCGGCCTGTTCGCATAATTGCATCGCCGCCAGGGCATGCATGGAAACGCCGGTGGCGCCGATCGGGTGGCCCTTGGACTTGAGGCCGCCGGACGGGTTGACCGGCAGCGGGCCGTCCTTGAGCGTCAGGCCCTCGGTAATCGCGCGCGCCCCTTCGCCCTCGGGAACGAGGCCCATGGCCTCGTATTCGATGAGTTCGGCGATGGTGAAGCAATCATGGGTCTCGACGAAGGAAAGGTCGCCAAGCGTGATACCGGCGGCGCCGAGCGCGCGTCGCCAAGCCTCACCGCAGCCCTCGAATTTGAGAATGTCGCGCTTCGACATCGGCAGGAAATCCTGCACATGGGCGGCGGCGCGGAATACGACCGCCTTTGGCATGGCAAGCGCGGTTTCGACGTCGGCGAGCACCAGGGCGGCGGCGCCGTCGGACACCAGCGAGCAGTCGGTGCGCTTGAGCGGGCCGGCCACGAACGGATTCCTTTCGCTTTCGGTGCGGCAGAATGCAAAGCCGAGATCCTTGCGCATCTGCGCATAGGGATTGCCGACGCCGTTCTTGTGGTTCTTGGCCGCGATCAGCGCCAGCGCATCGGACTGGTCGCCGTATTTCTGGAAATAGCGGCCGGCGATCTGGCCGAAAATGCCGGCGAAGCCGCCCTGGATGTCGGCTTCCTCGCGCACGTAGGACGCCTTGAGCAGGTTGCGGCCGATCTCGGCCGGCGGGGTGGTCGTCATCTGTTCGGCCCCGACCACGAGCACGATCCGCGCCGCCCCCGCCTTGATGGCGCGCAGGCCGTGATGGACCGCGGCCGAGCCGGTGGCGCAGGCATTCTCCACCCGCGTGGCCCGCTTGAAGCGCAGGTCCGGCGCGGCCTGCAGGACCAGAGATGCGGTGAAATCCTGGGGCGAGAACCCGGCATTGAAATGCCCGAGCAGGATTTCATCCACCTCGCCCGGGGCGATGCCGGCATCCTCCATGGCGGCGGTCGTCGCGCGCACGATCAGGCTTTCCACCGTCTCGGTATCGAGCCGGCCGAACGGGGTATGGGCCCAGCCGATGATGCAGGCGGTCATGAGAACTCTCCTTTGCCGAACTTTGGTCGCTTTATGAGCGCTTCTTCGTCGCGTTTGGGGGGAATCATAGGCCCGCTGTCGATCGGCGTCAGTACCTTTGCCTTGGACGTCGAAAATGGGGTAAAAGCCGCCGGGGGTTCGCTTCAAAAATTGCTATTCCCGCCTCCTGAATACGAGACATTGGACCGTATATCGTGGCAGCTATGCAAAAAACTCTCGTCGCCCTGGCATCCGTTATCCTGATCGCATCCGGGCTTCATGCGGGCGAGGCCCGGGCCGAGGCGCGCCTGCTCGTCGACGTCGACACCGGCAAGGTCCTGGAGGGCGAGAACGCCACCTATCCGTGGTATCCGGCCTCCGTCACCAAGTTGATGACCACCTATGTGACCTTTCGGGCGGTGCGCGAGCAGCGCATTACCCTCGATACCGTATTCACCTACGGGCCGAATGCGGCAGCCCAGGAGCCCTCCAAGATGGGCTTCAAGGTCGGCACCCAGGTCACCGTGGACAACGCCTTGAAGATGATGCTGGTGCACTCGGCCAACGACATGGCGGTGGTGCTGGCCGAAGGCGTTTCCGGCTCCATCGAGAAATTCTCCAGCGAAATGAATGCCAATGCGCAGCGCCTGGGCATGACCCAGACGAGCTATGTCAATCCCAACGGCCTGCCCGCCGACGAACAGATCACGTCGGCCCGCGATCTCGCCATTCTGGCGCGGGCCTTGATCCGCGAATTCCCGGAATATGACGGCTACTGGCATATCGGGGCGATCCGGTTCGGCAAGCGCATCATGAGCAACACCAACCGGTTGCTCGATGCCTATCCTGGCGCCGACGGAATGAAAACCGGCTTCATCTGCGCCTCCGGCTTCAATATCGTGGCGACCGCGACCCGCGGCGACAAGCGGCTCATCGCGGTGGTGCTGGGAGCACCATCTTCGGCGGCGCGCACCGGCAGAGCGGCGCAAATGTTCGAGCGCGGCTTTGCGTCGAATCCGCTGTCGTGGCTGACGCCCTCGCTCGGCAGCGTGAATGCGCTGGTGCCGATTGCCACCGACCCGCCCAATCTGCGCGAGGAAATCTGCGGCAAGCACCACCACCGTCCGGGCGTCGATGACGACGACGATTCCGCCGCTACAGGCGCCGACAATCCCGGCGGCCAGCGTTCGTTCCTGCTCTCCAGCCTGCGCAGCCCGACGCCCAAGGCGTCCGCGCTGCTGACTTCCGGGCTTGCCTCGCCGCCGATCGACGTCCATGTCGGTCCGCCCCACCAGCCGGGATCCCCGTCCGCGGCTATGGCGACGATCGAACCCGCCAAGCGCAAGCCCGTTGCCGCGGCGGTGGCCGGCAAGCCGACGCCCGCGGCGGCTGCAGCAAAGCCGCCGGCAACAAAGCCCGTCGCCCATGCGGCGGTCGCGCCGTCCCGCCGACCGAACCTGCCGGCACCGCTGCGCCGTCCCTCAAGCCATGGCCGTCCGACACCGCGACCGCAAAGCCGGCGGCGGCGAAGCCGGCCGCCGCCGACAAGCCGAAGCCGACGGCGGCACTCCAGCCCAAGCCCGCCGGTGCCGCGGCGAAGCCGAAGCCGGCGGGAACGCCGGAACTCAAGCCGACCATCGCCGCCGACGCGCCGAAGCCGGCAAAGCCCAAGCCGGCGGTTGCTGCCGTCAAGCCGAAACCGGTTGTACCGCCGGCGCCTTCGGCACCGCGAACCGAGGCGCAATGACCGTTGCGCCCGCTGCGCGAGCGCCCGGCCCGCCTGTTCCACTGAGCGTGCTGACCGGCTTTCTCGGCGCCGGCAAGACTTCCCTCCTCAATCGCCTGCTGCGGGACCCCGCGCTCGCCGATACCGCCGTGATCATCAACGAGTTCGGCGAGATCGGCCTCGATCACCTGCTGGTGGAACAGGTCGACGAAGGGGTCGTGCTGCTGTCAACGGGATGCCTGTGCTGCACCTGCGCGGCGATCTCGTCGAGGCGCTGGAGCGGCTCACCCGCAATCTCGACAATGGCCGTGCCGCATTCTCCCGGGTGATCATCGAGACCACCGGCCTCGCCGATCCGGCCCCGGTGCTGCACACCACGATGGTGCATCCCTATCTGGTCATGCGCTACCGGCTCGACGGCGTCATCGCGGTGGTCGATGCCATCAACGGCGCCGCGACCCTCGAGGCGCATGCGGAGGCGGTCAAGCAGGCGGCGGTCGCCGACCGCATCGTGCTGACCAAGACCGACCTCGTCGGCGAACCCCACGCCCCCGCACTTGCCATCCTGATGCGGCGGCTGCGCGCGCTCAATCCGGCGGCGCCCATCCTCGACGCAGCCGCGGGGGAGGCCGTCGCCGCGCGCCTGTTCGATTGCGGCCTGTTTGATCCAGCGACCAAGACCCCCGATGTGCGCCGCTGGCTCGCCGCCGAAGCCTATGCGGACGCCCAGGCCGCAGCCAAGGGGCTCCTGCCGGCTGACCATGGCGCCGCGCATCGACACGACCCCAACCGGCACGACGCCCACATCCGCGCCTTCTGTCTGTCCACCGAGGCCGCCATACCCGCGAGCGCCTTCGAGATGTTCCTCGACCTGGTGCGCTCGATGCACGGGCCCAAGCTGCTGCGCATGAAGGGGGTGGTGAAGAATCGCCGAGACCCCGCAGACGCCGATGGTGGTCCACGCCGTCCAGCACCTCATGCATCCGCCGGCGCGACTTCCGGCCTGGCCCGATGGCGACCAGCGCACTCGCATCGTCTTCATCGTTCGCGACATCGATCCCCGCACCATCAGCGAACTGTTCGACGCCTTTGTCGGCGCCGCCGCGCCCGATCGCGCCGATCGCGCCGCGATCGCCGACAATCCGCTGGTGCCGTTCGGAGGCATCGACCGCTGAACCGAACGTGCTCCGAACGGGCTTGCCTCTGTGCGCCAACTCCGTGATGGTGCGATCATCGTCGGCAGAACTCGCAGCGCATCGGGAGCGCAGGGTGTTCGAGCGATTGCGGAGCGATATCGTCTATCTCCGCGGCGCCTTGCGGACGCTGCGCCGCACCGCGCCGATCGTGCGCAACCCGACCCGTATCTTTCCCGCGGTGATCGACGAGCTCGCGGTGCGGCACGGCGACAAGCCGGCCCTGCTGTCGGATCGCGAGACCTTCAGCTATCGCGCATTGGCGGAACGCTCGCTGCGCTACTCCCGCTGGGCGCTGGCACAGGGGCTCGGCAAGGACGACGTGGTGGCCCTGCTGATGCCGAACCGGCCGGAATACTACGCGATCTGGCTCGGGCTGACGCGCGCCGGCACCACCGTCGCGCTCCTGAACACGAACCTCGCCAGCGCTTCGCTCGCCTATTGCATCGACATCGTTGCGCCCCGCCACGTGATCGCCGCCGCTGAACTCGCCGGCGCGCTCGCTTCGACCGAGCCGTTCCGCAAGACCGCCGCGCGGATCTGGATTCATGGCGAAGGCGGCCCGCAGACCGGCGGGCATCCCCGCATCGACCGGGCGGTCGCGGCGCTCGACGGCGGTCCGCTCGCGGCCGCGGAACGGCCGGCGCTCACCATCGAGGACAAGGCGGTGTTCATCTACACCTCCGGCACTACGGGAATGCCGAAGGCGGCCAACATCAATCACTACCGGCTGATGCTCGCGGCCTACGGCTTCGCCGGGGTGATGGACACGCGCGCCGGACGACCGCATGTATGACTGCCTGCCGATGCATCATACCGCCGGCGGCGTGGTGGCGATCGGGGCGGCGCTGATCGCCGGGGGCTCGGTCTTCATCCGTGAAAAGTTCTCGGCGCGCGAATTCTGGGACGACATTGTCGCCCATGACTGCACGCTGTTCCAATATATCGGCGAATTGTGCCGCTATCTCGCGGAAGCCCCGCCGCATCCGCGCGAGCGGGCGCACCGGCTGCGGCTCGCCTGCGGCAACGGGCTGCGTCCCGACGTCTGGCAGCGGTTTCAGGCGCGATTCGCGATTCCGCGGATCCTGGAATTCTATGCGGCGACCGAAGGCAACGTGAACCTGTTCAACTTCGACGGTAGGCCGGGCGCGGTCGGCCGCGTGCCGTGGTTCCTCAAGCATCGGTTTCCGATCGAAATCGTCCGCTTCGACGTCGAGACCGGCGCGGCGATTCGCAATACGCAGGGATTCTGCGAGCCGGCGCCTACCGGCGAGGCCGGCGAAGCGATTGGCCAGATACTCAGGGATCCGGCGAAGGCCAACATGCGGTTCGAGGGCTATGCGGACGCCGCGGAAAACGCGCACAAGATCCTGCACGACGTCTTCGCGGCGGGCGACGCCTGGTTCCGCTCCGGCGACCTCATGCGCCAGGATGCCGACGGCTATTTCTATTTCATCGACCGCATCGGCGACACGTTCCGCTGGAAGGGCGAGAACGTGTCGACTACCGAGGTCTCCGAGACCATCACCGGCTTTCCGGGGGTTCACGAGGCCAATGTATATGGCGTTGAGGTCGCGGGCTGCGAGGGCCGCACCGGCATGGCGGCGATCGTGTGCGACCGCGACCTCGACCTCGCGGCGCTGCGGGCCTATCTGGCGGCGCGGCTGCCCGACTACGCCCGGCCATTGTTCGTGCGCATCCGCGACACCATCGAGGTTACGGCCACCTTCAAGCAGAAGAAGCTCGACCTCGCTGCGCAGGGCTTCGATCCCGCAAAAACCGACGATGCGATCTTCTTCGACGACCCGCGGGAGCACGCCTTCGTGCGGCTCAATGGCGCGCTCTATGACAAGATCGTCTCCGGCGAGGTGAGGCTATAGAGTTCCCGGCGACGGAGTGCCCACGACGAAACTCGCTCGGGCCGGCCCAATCCGAAACGACTGGGCATGGTCTGAGCGCCTCAATGCGGCGCCTCGATGCGGTTCTTCCACAAGGCTGCGAGGCGATCGCGAAACGCCTTGGGCCTTTCGGCGAACAGCCGGCCGGCGAGCCGCTGTGCCGCCGCCACATGGGCAGCCTGACGGTGCGCGATCGGCGCCGTCAGCCGGGAGCGCCAATGGGCGAGCGGCTGATGCGGCCCGGTAAGCCGTGCCAGCACGTGCAGATCCTGGTGGGCGCCGAGCCGGTCGCGCAGCCGTTGCGATTCGGAGATCCAGACCTGGATAAGTTTCGGCCAAGCCGACTCCATCAATTCCATCTGGTAGCGGTGCTCGACAATGCGCTGGCGCAGCCGGTGCAGGTGCTCCGCCGGCGCCACCGCCCAATCTTCGGGTTCGCTGTCGCGGACCCTGCGGTAGGTCGCGGTAAGCTGGCGCGTAGCCTCGTCGCAGTCGAACCGCTCGGTCGGCCAACGGCCCACCGCGGCGGCCGCGCGATCGAGGAGGTCCCGGATGCGCAGCTTCAGCGCCGGCGTGAGGATGGCCGCCTCGGCACTGGCTCCGAGTTGCGACAGCCTGCCCTGGATGGTCGCGCGCGAGCGCGGCGAGAGGCCGGGGATCTCCTCGCCGAGGTCGGCGAGCGCCTCCAGCGCCGCCTGGCCGTCGCGCGCCGACGCCATTTCGCGCGCGATGTCGCGCGCCTCGACCCGCAGCGCCTCCGCCTCCTCGCCGATGACGGGGCCGATCAGGCGCATCAGCGCGCGCCAGCGCTTGAACGCCTTGCGGAAGTCGTGGATCGCCACCGCGTCGGTGATGTCCTGCGCATCGAGCGGCTTGCGGGCGCTCGCGACGATGTCGCGCAGCAGCGCGGCAAGGGCACGCGTTGCCGGGTCTTGGAGGGGGTCGAATTTGCGCGCCATGCAGCCATTCGTGAAAGATCAAAACATTATGACAGTTTCCGGCGAACCGGTCTTCCCATCTGCCACCTCGGTTGCTACATACGCGACGTCGCGGACAGCCCGCGTTCACGATTTCCGCGGGGTGGAGCAGCCCGGTAGCTCGTCAGGCTCATAACCTGAAGGTCATAGGTTCAAATCCTATCCCCGCAACCAGAAAAGCCTGCGATTTCATTGACTTGATGTCAATGACCGCGGGCTTTTTATTGGCTCTGTCGTCGGCGGGCTCCTGCTGCCGAAAAAATCATCAGTAGCTCCTATTTTTTAATCGGAATTGACCTGGAGGAATTATAATTCGCGATTGAGGCGGGGTGATCCTTAGAAGCGCCAGTTCGAACGTTTTGAGGTCGTCCAGGCGCGATGCCCAAGTTGAACATGAAGTCAGCGAATACACCGATGGGCCAGGGGCTTGTCGCAGATCGCGAACAACCCGACACGTCGTCCGGCGGGGCCCGCAGGCGGGCCGCCGATTTCCTTTCGGTGGTGGCGGTAGTCTTGTTGACGGGTATTGAGGTTTAGTATATTGCGAAATGCAATCAAGCATTGCAATAGTCATATATCCGAGCTGCTAAGACATTGCTAATCATAATAGAATCGATTTTTCTCCATTGTGACCGAAAAACTACATACATTGGCAATCCCTCGATATAATTTGACTAAGGCTTGGGCATTCGGTCCGGTCTTGGACCTTATTGGGGGTAAAAAATGAAGGCTAGAACTTGGCTTCTTTCTTCCGTCGCGACGGTCGCGTTGGCGTTCAATGCGTCGGCGGCGGACATGTCTCTTCCCATGAAGGCGCCGGTAGTTATGCCGCTCCGTTCAGCTGGACCGGCTTCTACCTTGGAGCGTCAGCCGGCGGCATCGGGCTTTCGTCGGAGAATACTTATTCAACCTCCGATCCTGGCGTTCCCGGAACTAGCGACACCAACAGAGGCAGCGGTGTTCTCGCCGGCGGGACCGTCGGTTACAATTTCCAGACCGGCCAATGGGTGATCGGCATCGAGGCCGACTACAGCATGGCCAGCGCGCAAACCGGTAACAGCGCCAATTTCAATTTCGCTGGCGGTAACGGCATCGCCAACATCTCGAATCTCGGAACGGTGCGCGGTCGTTTGGGATGGGCATCCGATCACACCCTGCTGTACATCACGGGCGGTCTTGCCTGGGGCGACGTTACGAATACGGCATCCGCTCCCAACTTCTGCGTCCGGCTGCAGACAGGGTTTCTCCGGAACGCGCACCGGCTGGACCTTCGGCGGCGGCGTCGAGCATGCTCTGACCGATCACTTCACCGTCAAGCTCGAAGCCCTTTATGTGGATTTCGGCACGAAATCCATTTCTTCGAACGTGAGCGGGTGCAGCTTCGGCTACCAAGCCAAGACGACCGCGGCGATTGGCCGGCTTGGCCTGAACTACAAGTTCTGAAACAGTCCGATGGACGCGGAAAAGCCGGGCTCGCCAGCCCGGCTTTTTTATTGGAGCTGTCTCAGTTCGCGAGCAGCTTCTCGCGAATGCGGGCTCTGACGATTTTTCCCATTTCATTGCGCCTGATCCGGTCGAGCACTTTGACACGGGCGATCTTCCAGCGCGGGTTTTTCGACAGCAGGAAATCCTTGATCGCCTGTTCGTTGGTTGCGCCGGATGCCGTCACTCCGAGCCACATCTGCTGACGGCCGTCCGCCTGGGGCATGCCGATTACGGCGGCGTCAGTAATGCCGGGGTAGCCGCCCAATTCGCGCTCGATCTGCTCGGGCGACACGAAGGCCCCTTCAAAGGCGATGGCATCGGCGACGCGCCCGACGAGGGTGAGCATGCCTGCTTCGTCGATCTTGCCGATGTCACCCGGATACATCCACTGTGCTGCGGCCTGAGGTCCAACCGCGAGATCATAGCCCTGCCACTGGCTGCGGACCCTGAGACGCCCTTCGACGCCCGGCGGCAGCGGCTCCTCATTGGGCCCCACCACTTCCACATCGACCCACGGTGCGAGCTGCCCGGTCGATCCCGGTTGCTCCAGGATGCGCTCGATATGCCCGTATGCCACCGGGCCCGATTCGGTCGAGCTGTAGACGCACAGGATGTCCTTGCAGAAGCGCGCGCGGACCTCGGGGACCAGATGCGGCGAAATGGGACTGCCGCCGAACTTGATCAGTTTGAGCGACGGCGTCGGGATCGGCGTCTGGCGATGAGTGTCGACCATGGCCCCGAGATGCTGGGGATTCGAAACCAGCAGATCGACGCCATAGAGGGCGATCATTTGCAGCGTGTGCAGTGCGGTCTCGGCAAAGACGAGAGAATGGCCGTAAGCCAGCGCCTGCAGCGCCGAGCCGAAACCGAGGCTGCTGGTGAGCACGGGCAGGCACATCATCCGATCCCAGGGGGCGAGGGCAAGCGTGCGGCGGCCGGTGACGATGCGATCCTCGATGACGCGACCGCTCATTCCGATGGCCTTGGGAGCCGCGGTCGTTCCCGACGACATGACGATTCTGGCGAGTGCGTCGTCGCTGGCAAAGCCGCCGGGACGCGCGACATTCGGTCGCCGCTGGAACCAGTCATCGCCGAGGACGATGAGGCGGCCCATGTCCGGCAGAGGCTGGTTCTTGTCGCTGATGAGCGCATCGACTTTCACGCCCGCCTTGGCGAGGTCCATGTGGTCCGTCACGGAAACGGAGACGATGCCCAAACGGTAGAGCGCGCTCACCACGATGAGGTGGCGGGTCTGGTTGTCGACGCGGATTGCGACGATGTGGTGCCTGTCCAGACCGGCTTCGATGACGGCGGTTTCCACGGAACGGATGCCGGAGGCCAGCATGCGGTAGCTCACCACGCGGTCGACCAGGATGATGGCCTGCTTCTCCGGGTTCGAGTGCCCATAATACATGATCATGTCGACGAAGTTCATGCGCGTTCCCTAAAGCTCTCTCCACCCGAGTGCCGTCTTCATGCTGCTCGACGAGCTTCCACGCCGACGGTGGGACCCTCATGCAATCGTTCTTCTCGCTCGCCTTGGAGCTGCCAGAACAACATATCGACCTCGCATCCACAAGGCTTCGCCATGCCTTCGATGGGCTCAGATCATGCGGCGCGCAACCTCGATCTGGCACGTCCTTGCGTCGTCTGCCGCGGCCACCCCGATCGATGACGCCACATGCGCGTCGCACCGCCAGCGGCGGCAAGAGCGGACTAGGTCGGGCCGGCCGCGGACTCCGCCGTCAAGACCGGACAGAGATCGCAAGTCTGCGCTTGCGGGGTGACTTTGGTTGTGATTTTCGGCGCTGCGTGACTGTGAATTGAATCCATAATAGGCGATGATTTGCATTCAATGATTATCCGGCTTCACAGAGCCCGGGGGGCGGCGATGTGGTCGAGGGGAATTTCGTGGCCTGCGATGGCGCTGGTGGCACTGCTGGTGCCGGCACATGGCGGCGAGTCCGACAAGGCGATTGACCAGGAGTCCGAATCCAGGAGCGATTCCGACACGTTTGAATCCAAGGTCGGCGGCCTGTTGCAGTCGGATTATATCTACCGCGGCATCAGCCTGTCCAAACGCGACCCGTCGGTTTCCGGCTCCGTCGAGGTTCAGCGCAGCGGCTTCTATGTCGGCTCCGAAATCTACGGCGTCAGGCTGCCGACCGACCCGGCGGCCGAACTGACCTTTACCGGCGGCGTCCGCCCCGAATGGGCCGGCATCAAATTCGATTTCGCCGCGGAGTACTTCTACTACCCGGGGGAGACGCCGCCGGCGGGTAGCAGCGCGACGAGTTATTGGCAATACGGCATCAGTGCGGAGCGGGCGTTCCTGGGACGGTTCACCCTCGGGGGCACCGTCACCTATTCGCCGAACGCATGGAATTCCGGCGCGTGGGGCGCCTATGGGTCCGGAGCATTGAAGTTCGATGTGGCGAAGTTCAGGCTCGCGAAAGGCACAGAGCTCTCCTGGTCGCTGGCCGCCGAATTCGGACATCAAAGCTTCGGTGCCACCTCGCAGGGCGTTGCGCTGCCGTCCTATGGGCATTGGCGCCTCGGCACCGCTTTCAAATCCGGCAACGTCGGATTCGACCTGAGCTACCACGACACCAATTTGAGCAAAGAGAGCTGCTTTGCCTTGGCCGGCGACATCGCGGCCGCGCCGGGCGGCGTCGGGGGCCGGGGCAACAATCCGGCGGGGCTGCAGTCGAACCTGTGCGGCCGGGCGCTGGTGGGAACGCTGTCGGTCGAACTCACGCCGCCGAAGTCGAACTGAGACGTCATCGTCCCAGGCCTGCTGCGATGCGCAGGTGCAATTCCGCCGCTCAGGCCCGTTCCCTCTCGCCCGCCGGCTCGACGCTTCCGGCGGCTTTCTTCCAGGCATCGAGGCCGCCTTCGATGTGGCTGGCGGGGAGGCCGGCGTCCTGCGCCGCGCGGACCGCCATGGCGGAGCGCTCGCCGAATGCGCAATAAAACACCAGGCGCTTGCCGGCGGAAGCGAGCGCATGGAGCACACCGCCGTGACCGATGCTCGCCACGAGATCTCCATACGGCGTGTGGATCGAGCCGGGGATGATGCCATGGCGTTCGCGTTCGCGCCGCTCCCGCAGGTCGATCAATGCGGTATCGCCCCGGCCGATCGCCTGCTTCGCCTGGGCCGGGGTCAGCGCCCAGCCGTGTCGCGCGATCTCCTCCTGGGCCAGCCCCACCTTGATATTGGCGGGAATGGCCACGTCCATCATCTTGGGATTGGCCAGCTTGAGGTTGTTCATGAGGTCGACATATTCGTCGATCGATTTCACCTGCAGGCGCGGGTTGAACGCCCGTTCCTCACCGATGGTCGAGACGGTGTCGCCCTTGTAGTCGTGGGCGGGATAGACCAGCGTTTCGTCCGGCAGCTTGAGCAGGCGGCCGAAGATCGATTCGTACTGGGCGCGAGGGTCGCCGTTCTGGAAATCGGTGCGGCCGGTGCCGCGAATCAGCAGGGTGTCGCCGGTGAAAACGCGGTCGCCCATGGCGAAGCTGTAGGAATTGTCGGTGTGGCCGGGCGTGTAGATGACGTTGAGGCCGGTGCCCTCGATTTCGAGCATTTCGCCGTCGGCCACGCGCATCGATACCACGTCGGCCTTGGTCTGCTCGCCCATCACGGTGATGCAGTGGGTACGGTCCCGCAACGCTCCGAGCCCGGTAATGTGATCGGCATGGAGGTGGGTGTCGATGGCCTTTACCAGCCGTAGGTCGAGCTCGGTCAGGAGCTGGATGTAGCGCTCCACCTTCTCCAGCACGGGATCGATGATCAGCGCCTCGGCGCCGCGCCGGCTGGCGATGAGATAGCTGTAGGTCCCCGAAACGCTGTCGAACAGCTGACGAAAGATCATCGACGGCCTCCTTGCCGCACAAGTCCGGCGACCTTGCGGGAGCACGGGCTGCGTCACGTCCGCGACTATAGGGCGGGCAAAAATGACGAGTCCATGACGACGTTGCCGCTTGCGCGCCGGCGTTCGCGGTGCGAAGCAGCGCTGTAACCAGCCCCTTGGATTGGCGGAGCGCGAGACGATGGCTGCGACACTTCCGATCTCGGTCGCAGAACGCCGGCTGACCGTCACCCGCTGGGATCTGCTGGCGGTGCTGCTGGTGCTCGGCGTCATGGTTTTCCTGGCCGAAGCGAGCCGCCACCTGCTGGCGCCGCTCACCGACCTGCAGATGACCCCGATCTCGCTCGATCCCGCCAATCTGCCCGAATATGCCGCACGCACCACGCTGCGCATGTTGGCGGCGCTCCTGCTGTCGCTCGTCTTCACCTTCACCTATGCGACGCTCGCCGCCAAGAACAAGCATGCCGAGCTGCTGCTGGTGCCGCTACTGGACATCCTGCAGTCGGTTCCGATCCTCGGCTTCATCTCGGTCACGGTGGTGTTCTTCATGTCGCTCGTGCCCGGCCGGGTGCTGGGGGCCGAATTCGCTGCCGTGTTTGCGATCTTCACCAGCCAGGCCTGGAACATGGCGTTCAGCTTCTACCAGTCGCTGCGCACGGTGCCGACCGAGCTGGCCGAAGCGTCGGCCATGTTCCAGTTGTCGCCCTGGATGCGGTTCTGGCGGCTCGACGTGCCGTTCGCCATGCCGCAGCTCATCTTCAACATGATGCTGTCGATGTCCGGGAGCTGGTTCTTCGTCGTCGCCTCCGAGGCGATCAGCGTCGGCAACACGACCATTACGCTGCCGGGCGTCGGGTCCTACATCGCGCTCGCGATCGAGCAACGCAGCCTGGTCGCGGTCGGCTGGGCGATCGGCACCATGCTGGTGGTGATCCTCCTCTATGACCAGTTGCTGTTCCGGCCGCTGGTGGCGTGGTCGGACCGGTTCCGCTTCGAGCAGGAGGCCGGCGCGCTGCCGCCCAAATCCTGGGTGCTCAACGTGTTGCGCCGGTCGGGTGTGGTCGAACATCTCGGCGACCAGCTGTCGCTGGTGTGGCGGCGCTCGTTCCACCGGCGGCTTCGCAACCCCAAGCCGAGGGTTGCGCGACCCGATCGGGACGGTCGCTGGCCCGCCCGGCTGTGGGCGGGCGCGATCGTTGCCGTGGCGCTGATCGCGATCTGGCAGATCGGCAGCTTCATCGCCGAGGGCGTCAATCTCGCCGAGGTTGGCAAGGCGGTGCTGCTCGGCTTTGCCACCCTCACGCGGGTGATCGTGCTCATCGCGGTTGCGAGCGTTGTCTGGGTGCCGATCGGGGTCGCGATCGGCATCCGGCCGCACCTTTCCAATATCGTCCAGCCGGTCGCGCAGTTCCTGGCGGCGTTTCCGGCGAACCTGCTGTTCCCCATCGCGGTCTCGGCGATCGTGGCGTTCCGGCTCAATCCCGATATCTGGCTCAGCCCTCTGATGATCCTGGGGACCCAGTGGTACATTCTCTTCAACGTCATCGCTGGCGCCGCGGCGATCCCCGCGGAGCTGCGCGACGTCGGCACCAATCTGCAGGTCCATGGCTGGCTGTGGTGGCGCAAGATCGGCCTGCCCGCGGTGTTTCCCTATTACGTGACCGGCGCCATCACCGCCTCAGGCGGCTCGTGGAACGCCAGCATCGTCGCCGAGGTTGCATCGTGGGGAGATGTGCGCCTGGAGGCCAACGGGCTCGGCGCCTATATCGCGGTGGCGACCGAAGCGGGCGATTTCCACCGCATCGTGCTCGGTATCGTGGTGATGAGCGCCTTCGTGGTCATGATCAACCGGGCGTTCTGGCGCCCGCTCTACTGGTACGCCGAACGCAAGTTTCGGCTGGGATGACGAGGCAACCATCATGAGCGCAGCCGGCCTGCTCGAAATCGACTCCGTCCGCCAGGCGTTCCCGCGGCCCGATGGCGGCCAGCTCCTGGTTCTCGACGACATCAATCTCGAACTGGCGGAAGGCGAGATCGTCGCCCTGCTGGGACGGTCGGGTTCGGGCAAGTCGACCCTGCTCCGTCTGGTCGCGGGACTCGCCCGTCCGACCGCGGGCACGCTGCGCTATCTGGGTCAGCCGATCGCCGGCCCGGCGCCGGGGATCTCCATGGTGTTCCAGTCGTTCGCGCTGTTCCCCTGGCTGACGGTGCTGGAGAACGTCGAGCTCGGCCTGGAGGCGCTGCATGTGCCGGACGCCGAGATCAGGCAGCGCGCGCTCGCCGCAATCGACCTGATCGGTCTCGACGGCTACGAATTGGCCTATCCGCGCGAGCTGTCGGGCGGCATGCGCCAGCGTGTCGGCTTTGCCCGCGCGCTCGTGGTGCACCCCAGCGTCCTGTTGATGGACGAGCCGTTCTCGGCGCTCGACGTGCTGACCGCCGAGAACCTGCGCACCGATTTCCTCGAGCTGTGGAGCGACCGTCGCCTGCCCATCAAAGGGGTGATCCTGGTCACCCACAACATCGAGGAGGCGGTGCTGATGAGCGACCGCATCCTCCTATTTTCGCGCAATCCCGGCCACATCATCGAGGAGATCAAGGTCGACCTGCCGCAGCCGCGCAACCGGCTCGATCTGCGGTTCCGCGAACTCGTCGAGCGGATCTATGTGGCGATGACGGCGCGGCCGGCCGCAGCGCCGCGCACCGCGCCGCCTCCTGAGCGCGGCATCGACAGCGTCCTGCCGCGGGTGTCGGCAAATCTCGTGTCCGGGCTGATCGAGGCGGTGGCCGGTCCGCCCTATAACGGCAAGGCCGACCTTCCGCTGATAGCGAGCTCGCTTCACATGGAGGTCGACGACCTGTTTCCGGTCGCCGAGACGCTGCAGATGCTGCGCTTCGCCGAGATCGAAGGCGGCGACATCCGCCTGACCGATGCTGGCCGGCAATTCGCCGATGCGGCGATCGACGATCGCAAGCGGCTGTTCCAGCGCCAGCTGCTCGCCTACGTGCCGCTTGCCGCCCACATCCGCCGGGTGCTGCAGGAGCGTGCCAACCACGTGGCGCCGAAAAGCCGGTTCCTCGATGAACTCGAGGACCACATGATCACGGAGTCCGCGGAGCACACATTGCGCGCGGTGGTGGCGTGGGCCCGCTATGCGGAAGCCTTCGCCTACGATGACGAATCCCAGACGTTCAGCCTGGAAAATCCGAGCTGAGGCCGTCTCCGGTCAACATCCCGTCGCGACGTTCGCCACCGGCGTCGTCGCGCCGTCCGCACTCGACAGGCTGGCGACCAGGCGGCCGATCGTCGCCACCGACGTGAAATTCGCCGGCGTGATCGCGCGGTCGGGAATCCGGATCGCGAATTCGGCTTCGACCGACAGCACGAGGTTGGTCATGTCGAGGGACGTCAGGCCGACGTCGCGCAGATTGTCCTGGAATGCGAACGCGCGGTCGACCGAACGGTCCTGCAGCAATCGATGGACCACGTCCGCGATCTTGGCTTCCGGTTCGAAGGCAGGGCGAAACAGCATGGCGACGACCCGATTTGCGATGCCGGCGGACCCGGACGGATATCGACGCCGGGTTGCCCGATACCGCCTATGAGTACGAGCTTTGCCCGGGGATCGCAACAAATTGATCGGCATTGGGTTAATATCCGAGCGATTCCGCTTACGAGTTCGCTTGCCATTCGCGGACTTGCCGCACCCCGTCCATGATCAATTGATTGATATTTTATTAATCATTAAATATAGTGGTGACCGCAACGCATCCATGTCCATCAAATTCATTGACGAGATCACCAGATGTAGCCTCAACTCAACATAAATATTTAAGACGATAACCATCGTTTGGAGAAAGTCCGATGGGTTGCTTGCCAATTCTGCGCCCGCTCGCCAATCTGCAGGCCAATGGACGACCGGCCGTCCAACACAGCCGCCCGACACGGTCGGCGGCCCGGCATTGACCCGTCCTCGAAGCGCGAGCGGAAAGGCACGATGACCACGGCAACAGCGAAACTCATGACGGCGCAGGCCTCGCCGCCGATCCTTCGCTCGCCCGGAGACTTCAAGCTGCGCGCCGAAGCGGTTTCGACGGCCGCCGCCGCTCACGCCGATGCGGTCGACCGTGACGCGAGGTTTCCCCACGAAGCGATCGATGCCGCGCGCTGCGAACGGCTCTTGAGCCTGCTGGTTCCGGTCGAACTCGGCGGCGAAGGCGCCAGCGTGTCCGACATCGTCGACATCTGCTATGCGCTCGGCCGGGCCTGCGGCTCCAGCGCCATGGTGTTCGCCATGCACCAGATCATGGTGGCGATCCTGGTGCGCCACGCCCGCGACAGTGCCTGGCATCAGCGGATGCTGCGGCGCCTGAGCGCCGAGCAACTGCTGCTGGCTTCGTCGACCACCGAGGGGATCGGCGGCGGCGACCTGCGCGCCAGCGCCTGTGCGGTTCGGGTGTCGGGCGGGCGCATGTCGCTCGAAAAGAATGCGACCGTCATGTCCTATGGCGCGGAGGCCGACGCGATCCTGACGACCGCGCGCCGCTCGCCGGACGGCGCGGCCTCGGATCAGGTTGTGGTGGCGCTCCTGAAGCAGGATTGTCGGCTGGAGCGGCGGTCCGGCTGGGATGCGCTCGGCATGCGCGGCACCTGCAGCGCCGGCTTCGCCCTCACCGGATCGGGCGATCCCGAGCAGGTCCTGCCGGCGCCCTATCAGGAAATCCACGCCCGTTCGATGGTGCCGATCGCGCATCTCACCTGGAGCGGCGTGTGGTCCGGCATCGCCGCCGGTGCGGTCCAACGGGCCCAGGCCTTCCTGCGCAAGGCGCGGCACGGCGGCGGCCAGTCGCCTCCGGGCGCGGCCCATCTGACCCGTGCCGCCGCGTCGCTGCAGGCCCTCCGCGCGCTCGTCTCCGCGGCGCTCGCGCGATACGAGGCGGTCGCGGAACGGCCGGAGGAACTCGAACTCGCTCGCCTTTCAGACGGCGATGAACCTGCTCAAGGTCAACGCCTCGGAAACCGCGCTCGCGACCGTCATGAGCGCCCTGCAGGCATGCGGGCTCGCGGGCTATCGCAACGACGGCGAGTTCAGCATTTCGCGCCCGCTGCGCGATGTCCTGTCCGCATCGATCATGATCAGCAATGACCGCATCCTCGCCAATGCCGCGGCGGCGCCGCTGCTGCTCGAAGTTCCGTCGTCGCTGCGGGACTAACGATTCCATCCAGCCCTTGGTTGCGAGGTCCCCGATGCTTGCGTTCGAAATCCGATGCGGACACCGCGCGCACCGACACCGCCGAAGACCGCCTCGAAGCGCTCGGCCGTGCGCTGTTCGCGCCGACCGGCAGCAATGGCGTCCATGCCCGCACGGCGCTGTTCGAAACCGCCATCGAGGCGCTGTCGACGCTGATTACGGCGCATCGCGAAGCGGACACGGAGGTGCTGCGGTTTGCGCCGGTGATGAACCGCCATCAAGTCGAGAAGTCGGGCTATCTCCACGGATTCCCGCATCTTTTGGGCTGCGTCTGCGGCCTGCAGGGCGACGAGGCGGAAATCCATGCCGCCGTCGGGCGCTTCAACGGCGGCGAGGATTGGACCGACGCGCTGCGCGCGACCGATCTCGTGCTGACGCCGGCGGCATGCTACCCGCTTTATCCGCTCGCGGCCGCGCGCGGCGCGGTGCCGGCGGGCGCACTCAAATTCGACGTGGAATCCTACTGCTTCCGCCGCGAAGCGACCCACGAGATCGACCGGTTTCAGGCCTTCCGCATGCGCGAATTCGTCTGCATGGGCTCGCCGCGGCAGGCCTTCGACTTCCGCAGCCGCTGGCTGGCGCGCGCCCAGGCAATCGCAGACGCGCTTGCGCTGCCATACCGGATCGCCCCGGCGAGCGATCCGTTTTTCGGCCGCGCCGCAAAGCTGATCGCGCAAAGCCAGGTCGAGCAGTCCTTGAAATTCGAGATGCTCATTGCGGTCCGCTCGGCCGCCCAGCCCACCGCCTGCATGAGCTTCAATTGCCACCGCGATCACTTCGCCTCGACCTGGGGCCTGCACACCGAAGACGGCGAGGTTGCCCACACCGCCTGCGTGGCGTTCGGCATGGACCGGCTCGCGCTTGCCCTGTTCGCCACCCACGGCCTCGACCTTGCGCGCTGGCCGCAGCGGACAAGGCGGAGCCTCGCGCTGTAGGCGCCCGGCGGCGTGGTTTCGGCATGCGTTAAGGCGGTGCCGGCTCAACTTCGAGGTGATCGCTCGTTCCGGCTCGATGCCGGCGTCCTTGATCATCTTCGCCGATTTGGCGAGCTGCGCCTTGACGGATTCGCCGAGTTCCTCGGGCGTGCTGGAGAACGCTTCGAACCCGATATTGGCGATCTGCCCCTTCACCTTGGGGTCGTCGACGATCCTGCGCAGCTCGGCATTGAGGCGGGTGAGATATCCTTCTGGGTGCCGGCCGGGACGAAAAATCCGGCCCAGGAATCGAGCATAACGATGAAATCGCGCGGCCTCATCGGCTCCGCGCGTGGTTCCTGCGGGTCATGCAATTGCGGAATAGCACCAACCTAGCCGGCAGACAGCGGCTGCGGCGGCGGCTCCGGCAGGCGGTAGAATTCGCCGTACTTGCCGCGCAGATAGGCGAGATAGGGCGCAATGCTCATGGGCGCGCCGGTAGCCCGCATCACGAGTTCGTCCGGCGTGAATTTGCGGCCGTGACGGTAGAGCCTGTCGGTGAGCCAGGCGTGCAGGGTATCGAACCGGCCGGCCGCGATCTCGCGCGGGATTTCCGGGTGGTCCTTCACCGCGGCGGCATGGAACTGGGCGCTGAGAATATTGCCGATGGTATAGCCCTGGAATCCGCCGCCGAGGCTGCCGCCATACCAGTGCACGTCCTGCAGGCAGCCGTCGCGATCGTCGGACGGCACGATGCCGAGATCGGCCTCCATCCGCGCGCGCCACGCCTCGCGGCAGGTCCTCGACCCGCAACCGGCCTTCCAGCAGATCCACCTCGAGATCGAAGCGCATCATGATGTGGAGATTGTAGGTCACCTCGTCGGCATCGGTGCGGATCAGGGACCGCTCGACCCTGTTGATGGCGCGATAGAACATCTCGAGCGTCACGCCGCGGAACGGGTCCGGGAAGGTTTCCTGCAGCACCGGGAAGAAATGCTCCCAGAAGCCGCGGCCGCGGCCGACCACGTTTTCCCACAGCCGCGACTGGCTCTCGTGCACGCCCGCCGACGCCCCGCTGCCGAGCGGGCTGCCGTCGAGCCCGGCGGCGACGCCCTGCTCGTAAAGCGCGTGGCCGGCCTCGTGGATGGTCGAGAACAGAGCCTGGCCGATATCGTTGGGATCGACCCTCGTGGTGATGCGGACGTCCCCGGTGGAGAACCGGGTCGAGAACGGATGATGGGTCTTGTCGAGCCGGCCGCGGTCGAAATCATAGCCGATCCGCTCGACCACCGAGCGGCCGAATGCGATCTGTGCCGGCTCGTCGAACGACCCGCGGAGGGCGGTCTCGTCGGCTGCCGGCTGGGCGGCGATCGCATGTACGATCGGCACCAGTTCGCGCCGCAACGCGGCAAACAGGGTGCGGACCGATGCGACGGTCATCCCTTCGTCGGCGCCGTCGATCAAGGGATCGGCAATATGCGCATAGGGCGCGAAGAAGCCCGCATATTCCCGGCTGAGTGCGATGGTCCGCTCCAGGTACGGCGCCATCGTCGCGAAGTCGTCGGCCGGCCGCGCCCGCGTCCAGGCGTCGTATGACGCCGAGCCGGCGGCGCTGGCGCGCGCCACATAGTCGGGCGGCACCTTGATCGCCTTCTCGAAGTCGCGTTTCGCCACCCTGACCAGGCTCGCCGCGTCGGAGTCGTAGGGCAGGGAGGCGGCATAGGGGGCGAGCGAATCGATGAGCTTGCCGAGCGCGGGATCGACCGCCTTCTCGTGGGCGAGCCGGCTCAGGGTGGCGCCCTGCCTCGCCCGCGCCGCGGCGCCGCCGGCCGGCATGTAGGTCGCCTGATCCCAGCCCAGCACGGCGCCGGCCGAGCCGAGATCGGCGATCTCGGAGAGCCGGTGCTTGAGCTCTCCGAGCCTGGCTTCGTCCGTCGGCATCGTCAGTGCCGGCCGCTGTGCGACAGGTTGAACTCGGTATTGAAGCACACCGGCTCGCGGTAATTGCGCGACACCGTGACGAGCTTGGGATTGGCGTCCTTGAGGGCCTGGAATACCGGTTCGGTGGCGCGCCACAGGGGCGCATGGCCGGCGAAGGCGGCGTCGTGATGGGCCGGCATGTAGACGTCGGGATGGTAGGTCTGCATGTGCTCCAGCGCCTGCTGCGCGGTCAGCGCCGGGATGAAATCGGCCGACACCGCGACGAGCGCGAGATCGACGCCGCCGACGCGCTGCATCACGGCTTTTTCCTGCTCGGTGACGTGGCCGCCGCTGTCGCGATAGATGATGCGGAAACCGTCATCGAGAGTGATCAGATAGGCGATGGTGCCTTCCCGGATGATGCGCGGATCGGACGTGCCGCGCGCGCGGATCGCTCGCTCTTCCGCCTCCTGCGCCGGGGTGAGCTTGGGCGCCAGCGAGTTGAGCGCGCCTTCCATCACCTCGGTGATGTGGCGGTCCGGCTGGCCATGGCGTGCCAGGATCGGCTCGATGGTGAAACCGTCGAACTGGAGGACCTCCTCGCCCTTTCCCGTGACGGTGCGGATTTGCGCCTGGGGGACCGATTGGCTGGCGAGCTTTTCCGCCGTCACCGGCGCCCCGACCACCAGCGCCCCGGTGCGCAGCGCGATCGAGGCCGCGTCCGACATGTGGTCGAAATGGCCGTGCCCGATGACGATGGCGTCCGCCCGCTTCACGTCTGCCGCGGCAAAGCCGAGCGGGGGATAGTTGCTGCCGCGATCGATGAAGGCGTCGAGCAGGATGATCTTGTCGCGGTAGGCGAGCTCGAAATTGGAAAAGCCGGTCCAGCGCACCACCAGGGTATGCGGGTTGTGCGGGGCCGGCCCGCCGGTCGACACGAGCCTCGTCTCGGTGCACGCCGGGTCGGCGGGCGTGGCGGCGAATTGCGGATCGGAATCGACGGCATCGAAGCGCGCGGAACGCGGATCGGAGAACGGACGCGACAGGGCCGCGTTTGACGCCAGCATCGTCGCCAGGGCGGCGCTGGCCGCCAGCATCGTCGCCGGGACGGCGAGAATTCGAAATCTGCTCATAGGAAGTCGGACTCCCCCTTTTTTGTCGCCCGGGGGAGTGTAGCACGCCCTGATGTCAGCGCTAGACCGAGGGGGCTGGCCGGTTGCGTGCAACGCCTCCTCGACCGCGCTGTCCCAATCCCAATCGTCGCGTCAGGACCCGGCCGGCCGAGATCGGCAGGTCGACGACGGCGGGCCACGGATCATCCGCCGCGAACGCCGCGAAGGTGAGCGGGCGCAACAGCGAACGCGCATAGTCGGCGACGCCGAGCGTGTCGCCGACTATGGATCGGACCGCCGCCACCGCATCGCGGGAGGCGTGGGTCCAGGCGCAGCCGGTGCGGCCGCGCAAGCGGGAGACGGCTTCGCCCCTGGCAAGCCGCCATTGGATCCAGGGAAAATCGACGCCTGCCGCGGCGCCGAGCCCGATCCAGGTCCACGGCCGCGGATTGGCGTCGAGCAGCTTGGTGCGGCCGTCGCGAGCATCGTGCTTGAATTCGAGTTCCGCCATGCCGGAAAACCGGAGATCGGCAAGAAACCGGAACGCCTGCGCCTCCACCTCGCCATGCTCGATGGTTTCGACGAAGGTGCTGGTGAAGCCGAAATCGACCGGGTACTGGCGCGTGCGACGTGCCACCAGCGAGGCGATGGGCTTGCCGCGATCCCATACCGCCGCGTAGGAAAATTGGGCGTCGCCGCCACCGGGAATCAAATCCTGCACCATCACCGCGTCGCGCCCGACCAGTGCCACCGCCTCGTCGTAGCGGGCGAGCAGCGTGGCGCGGTCGCCGACGCGCCATGCCTTTGCCATCGTGAAACGGTTGCGCCCGGCATGGGAGGTCGGCTTGAGGATGACCGGAAAGCCGCAATCGAGTGCGGCAATGTCCTTGCGATGGGCCGGAAACCAGCTCAACGGCGAATCGACCCCCACCGAATCGGCATGGAGATGGGTGAGGCGCTTGTCGCAGGCGAAACGCGCCACCGCCCAGGGCGGCGTGGTGAGAGCGAACGCCTGCCCGAGCACATCGTGATGCTGCGCCACCAGCTGCGCCTCGGCATCGCCGCCAGGAAAGAGTACCCAGCCATCGAGGTGATGGCAGGCGGCGAGGTCGACCAGCCATTGGGCCGCTCCCTTGTCGCCGGGTCCCGCCCAGGTCAGGCTGCGCGCGGCGTAACGGGAGTACTTGGCGATGGGGTGATCGTCGGTTACGAACCATACGGGGATGCCGCGGCGTCCGAGGCTTCGCACGACCGCGAGGCTGCCATGGGCGCCGCCGAGGACCACGGCGCCAGGTGCTCCGCCCTCAGCGCTGCCGGTTCGCGCCGGTCCACCTGATGGGGGCGTTGCCATGGCGAGCCTTCTCTAGGACCGCGGTATCGGCTGCATCGCGCGGGGTACGTTTCGTCCGCTTGCCGTCTCATGCGACGGGGTCGGGTACCTGCGATGTTCCAGCAGGCTTTCCGTGAGTTCCCGCGCCGCGAAGGTGGTGCCGGCGATAAAACGCATCAGCGGGCCGTAGCTCGCAACGGCGCTGGCGCCGACGAAATGCAAGCCCGGCACGGTGGATTCGAATCCGGCGGCGAGCGCGGGCGCGCCATCGCGGCACGCGACCTTGCGCAACAGGTCGGGGCCGAGGATTCCGAGCTTCGCAATGTCGATCCGATAACCGGTACCGAGCAGCACGTGATCGAACACCGCCGAGCCGTGGTCGAGCATCAGTGCGATCCGCTCTCCGGTCACGACCGCGGCATGGATGTGCTCGCCCGCGAGCACGCGCACGCCGTCGAATCGCGATCGCAGCCAGCCGGCGGCGCCGGGGCGCAGGCATCTCGCGTTGAAGCGCATGCGCAGTGCGGCGGGCATCAAGCTGGCGGCGTCGGGCATCTCAGCGATCCAGTTGAGCGGAAAGGGTCCCACTCCCGAGGGTGAGGCGAGCCGTTCGGACAGCCATCCGACGGCGGCGCGCTCGCGGCCGGCTGCCGAGCCAATGGATGTCGCCGCGACAGATGAGTTCCACGTCGGCGCCGGCCTCGCGCAGAAGCACCGCCAACTCGCAGGCGCTCTGGCCGCGCCCGACGACGGCGACACGCCGGCCACGGAACGCAGCGAGGTCGTCGTGATCGCCGGTATGGCTCGCAAAAGCCGCAGGCACGTCGGCGAAGGCCGGGGGGCGGAACTGCTGGCGCCCAAGCCCGGTGGCGACCACCACGCGGTCGGCGTAGACCGCGTCGCCGTCCGACAATACCGCCCGGAAGCCGGCGCCGGCGGTTTCCACCCGATCCACCATGCGCCGGTCGATGTCGGGGACGGCGCAGCCCTGGAACCAAGTGCCGTAGCCGACGAAGCATTCGAGGTTCATCGGCTCGCGCCGCGGCAGGCCGTGCTGCGATATATAGGTGTCGAGCGTCAGCGTCGCGTAGGGATCGGCGATGTGCGTCGCGTTCCATGGCGAGCGCAGCCTCATGCCTTTCGGCATGTGACGCCGCCAGAACGACATCGGATCGCCGAACACCCGTGTTGCGACGTCGTGCGCCTTGAGATGAGCCGCGACCGCCAGGCCATAGGGGCCGGCGCCGATCACCATCACTTCGCAGTCGCTGCTTCGGGCCGGCCGATCGCTCATCTCGATACCTCGATCTCGATGGCGGCCGTGCCGCTTTCGGCTGCCCCATCCGGTCGAAATTTATATGTTTGACAAGGTGGACGGTTTGTTACCGCCGTGTCATGCGCG
This sequence comes from uncultured Alphaproteobacteria bacterium, assembly GCA_963795865.1. Lineage (GTDB taxonomy): Bacteria > Pseudomonadota > Alphaproteobacteria > Rhizobiales > Xanthobacteraceae > JAJPKK01. The sequence continues at coordinate 37,556 of CAWCJX010000019.1, read as the reverse complement.
GCGTAGGCGCGGCGTTACCGTTAACGGCGGGTTACCGCGAGGCGCAAAATTCGAACTAACTGTCGACCGGATTGGTTCAAAGTTGGAGACCGGCGCGCGCTGCAATCCGCCGGCATGATCGCGGAATTGCGCCAGCAGGACCTCCAGCCGGTCGGCGGTTCATCCGCCGCGGCGATCGCCTGGATTGCCCCTGCGAGCTACCGCAGCGCCGGCATTTCCGCGATCGCCTGGCCGTCCTTGCGCGGATCGGAGGCGCCGTAATTGATGCCGGCGGCGTCGCGCATCACCGCCTGGCCGCCGCCGACCGCCTGGGAGAAGTCGCCCACCACCCGCAGCTGATGGCCGAGCTTGGCGAGGCCGTCGCGCACCGAAGCCGGCACCCGCAATTCGATGTAGAGGTCGCATCCGGAAAAGCTCGCCTTGGAGAAGCGCGGCGCTTCCATGGCGGCCTGGATGTTCATGGCGTGATCGACAACGTTCGAGACGAACTGGGCATGAGCCTGGGCTTGGTTGAACCCCCCCATGATGCCGAAGGCGATGCGGACATCGCCCCGGGTCATCAGCGCCGGGATGATCGTATGCAGGGGACGCTTGCGGCCCGCGAGCTGATTGGGGTGGCCGAGCTCGAGGTTGAACAGCGCGCCGCGGTTATGCAGGACGAAGCCGCCGCCTTCGACGCCGACCGCGGAGCCGAACAGGCCGAAATTGCTCTGGATCAGCGACACCATGTTGCCGTCGCGATCGACGGTGGAAAGATAGGTGGTGTCCGAACCCATGTAGGGCGGGGTGCCGGGGCCGACCGCGCAATTGGCCTTGGCCGGATCGATGAGCTTGCCGCGCTCGCGGCCATATTCGGCCGAGATCATCCCCTTCACCGGCACCTTGGCGAAGCGGGGGTCGCCGACATACCGGATCATGTCGGCATAGGCGAGCTTCTTGGCCTCGATCTCCATGTGCAGGGCCGCGCACCGAATTGGGCCCCCATTGCTTGATCGGGGCCGCGCTCATGATGTTGAGCATCATCAGCGCCGCAATGCCCTGCTCGCTCGGGCGGCATCTCGTAGACCGTCCAGCCGCGATAATCCGTCGTGATCGGCTCGACCCATTCGGCCGCGAAATCGGCGAGATCGTCCGCCGCCATGGTGCCGCCGAGCTTGGCCGAGGTGTCGAGGATGCGCCGGGCGATCGCGCCCTTGTAGAAGGCGTCGCTGCCGCCTTGTGCGATCGCTTCCAGGGAACCGGCAAGGTCGGGATTGCGGAAGATTTCTCCGACCTGCGGCACGCGCCGGCTGGGCAGAAAGACCCTCGCCGCTTCGGCATTGCTCAGCAAATCGTCGGCGCTGCCGTCCCAGTCGTCGCCGAAGATCTCGGTGACGGGGAAGCCGGCCTTGGCATAGGCGATCGCCGGGGCGAGCACGTCGGCGAACGTCTTGTTGCCGAACCGCCGCAGCATCGCATCCCAGCCGGCGACCGCACCGGGAACCGTCGCGGAATGAATCCCGGTATAGGGCATGTAGCGGATGTTCCTGGCGATGAGGAACTCGGGCGTCAGCGCCTTGGGCGCCCAGCCCGAGGCATCGAGGCCGTATGCCTTCTTCGACTTGGCGTCGTAGACGATCGCAAACAGATCGCCGCCGATCCCGCTCATCATCGGCGCCACCAGGCCCATGGCGGCATTGGCGGCGACCGCGGCGTCGATCGCATTGCCGCCGCTCTCCAGCATGGCGGTGCCCGCCCGCGCCGCGATCGGGTGCTCCGCCGCCACGATTCCGTATTGGGAGATCACCATGGACCGGCCTTGGGTGCGGTCCTGCGCCAGTCCGGACGACACGCCCGCGACCAGGCCCGCGACCGCCACAGCAACTCGCCATGTGTGCATAACGGAAGTGTTGATGATGGAAGTGTTCATGATGGAATTCCCGATTCGTTGAGCAGCACTTCAAGCTTGTCGTTCCGCGCCGGTGCCGCCCACGAATTCCGGACGGTCTTGCCACGTCACATCCGCCTGGATTCCGGGTTCGCGCGGAGTACTACTGCGTCAGAGGCTCGCGCGCCGGTTCGTTTTTCGAAAAACAACCCCATGCAAAGTAGAATTCTTCGCGCCGTCCGGTACGTAAATACCTGCGGCGAGCTGCAGGCACTTTATGACGCGGTCGTGGAAGCCGCGCGCCCCGCAATGACTCGGACCGGAATGCCGGGCAGCCGCATGTGGTCAGCCGCCGACCGCGCCCTGGGTGTTCACGTAGAGCGAATAGAGCGAGTGGCTCGCCGCCATGAACAGGCGATTGCGCTTGACGCCGCCGAAGCAGAGATTGGCGCTGCGCTCGGGCAGCGCGATCTTGCCGATCCGCTTGCCTTGCGGATTGAACACGACGACGCCGTCGAGCGCCGGCGCGGTGCCCCAGCCGCACCACAGATTGCCGTCGACGTCGCAGCGGAAGCCGTCCGGCGTCTCGCCGGCCTCGCAGGTGACGAAGGCGCGGCCGTTGGCGAGCCTGGTGCCGTCGTCGACCACGTCATAGACGCGGATCACGCGCGGCGACGCGCCGAAGTCGACGATGTACATCTGCCGCTCGTCGGGCGAGAAGCACAGCCCGTTCGGCCTGATGTCGCCGACCACCACGGTGGCGCGCCCGGTCTGCGGGGATCGAGCCGGTACACGTTGGTCGGCAGTTCCTGGGCGGCGAGGTGGCCCTCGTAATTGCCGGCGATGCCGGGGGTCGGATCGGAGAACCAGATCGAGTCGTCGGACTTGACGACGACGTCGTTGGGCGAGTTGAGCGGCTTGCCGTCGAACTTGTCGATCAGCACCGTGATGGTGCCGTCATATTCGGTGCGGGTGACGCGCCGGGCGTCGTGCTCGCAGGTGACGAGCCGGCCCTGGCGGTCGCGGGTATTGCCGTTGGAATAATTGGAGGGGCTGCGGAATACGCTGGCGCGGCCGGTCGTCCTCGTCCCAGCGCATCATGCGGTTGTTGGGGATGTCGCTCCACAGCACGCAGCGGGCGTCGCCGAACCATACCGGCCCCTCGCTCCAGCGCATGCCGGTGGCGAGCCGCTCGATGCTCGCATTGAACACGCGGTATTTGAGAAAGCTCGGGTCGAGCGCGGTGATGGCGGGGTCGGGATAGCGCTCGCTCGGCTCCCAGCCGCCGAAGGCCGGGCTGTGGGCGAGCGTGGCCGCAGCGGCGGCGCCGCCGGCGAGCACTTGGCGTCTGGTCGTCTCCATGGCGTCTCCCCTGGCGTCGCGGCCTCGAGTGGCCGCGCTTGGGCCGCTTATAGCAGGGGGTGCAGGCCGCGATCCATCTGGTTCGACGCCGTCGGCCCGGCCCGGCGGTCAGAACGGCCGGTCGAAGCAGAACGAATAGCCGACGCCGTAGACACAGGCCGGCGCACTGTCGTTGAGGCCGATCTCGAGGTGGAAATCGATCTGCCGGGTGCCGGCGATCCGGTAGCCCCGCCGGAATTGAAGAGATAGCTCGGGGCGCGATGGATGGGTAATCGCCGAGACATTCGACGAACAGGAAGGCCCGCTTGCCGATCTCGCATTCGATCACGAAGGTCGTCTCGGTCGAGAGCTTGCTGACGGGGTCGGCGGGGGCGATGAAATTGGTCGACATGCCGCTGAGGCCCCAGCCGCCGCCCCGCTCCAGGACCACGGAAACCGCACGTAAGGCCGCACCCCCGGACCGGCGATCACCTTGGTGCCGGAGGGCAGCCCGGCGCCGAATGTGGCGGAGAGCTCGATTATTCCGGGCGACGGGCTGATCTGCCATTGATTGCAAACACGACATTGGTGACGCCGGATTCCGCCCGCACAGGGCGTCGAAACGGCTGGGGACGTCGACCAGCACTTCGAGGCAGGGCGCAATGCCGAGGCGCAGCCTGGTGTTGGTGCCGTCGAGGACCTGACCGCCGTCGCGGCCGGCGATGTTGACGCCGTTCTCCTGCTGAACGCTGTTTAACCCTCACACCGCATCACAAGGCGTTCGATCATGATCGGGCTCAGCATGGGCTCGCCAATCGTGTCAGACGATCTGCTCGGCACGGCGATCACCGAAGCATCGAAGATGAGCTTTAATGCCGGCGGTGGACGGCTATCTAAGCGCGGGGTCGCCCAAGAACAGCGGAAATGCTAGGTCATTGGCAGCGTTTTGCGATGGACGAATTGAGCTTCGCCGAGGGCCGGATGTGGTGATCGAATATCGCTGGACGGAGGGCGCCTACCGATCGATTGCTGGGATTGGCGGCCGGTCTGGCGCGCCGCAAGGGCCGGCCGCCGACGCGGCACTCCCAACACACCGGCGGCGAGGACAGCGACCACGACAATTCCGATCATCTAACGGCGACAAAAATGAAATTTGACTTTTCACAACTACCTTTTAGGAGTAGCGCATTCAGTGAAAAACCGATGACCTTCATCAATTCGGAGCCTAAACAATTCTTGTCGGCGATCATCGATGTCATTGCGATCGAAACCGGCAAACGAAAGGCGCGCGAAAACTGGCAAAAAGCACAGCTTAGACATCTGTTGAAGCATGCCCACGAGCGGTCCCCATTCTGGCGAAAGCGCATTGGAACAAGAAAGATAAGCGATGTAGATTTACTGGACTTACCAGTTCTTACGAGGAGCGACGTCGTCAACCAAGTCAAAAGCGAAGGTTCTCTACTTCGACAAGCCGATGGATTCGGCGTGACGACGCATTCGACGTCAGGTTCATCGGGAACGCCTGTTCAATTCTTCATTTCTCATATGAACAGCGACTATAGTCAGGTGAGGTCGCTTGCCCAATATCTGATGGAGGGGCGAGATTTGGATCGCAATAGAACGAGGTTGCGCAGTTCCTCTCGTGAAGAAGGCGAACATTTACAGACCGACGTGACGAACTCGTTTACAGTCGGGGTAACGGAAACCTGGCTTGGGCCATTGAGTCTTTTATTTAAAGGTGGAATTAACAAGCATATAAATTATTGGAAACTGAATCGAGATCTGTTGTTCAAAGAATTATTGAAGCACCCCGTTGGCTACTTATTGAGTCCACCAAGTTTTCTTGAGGTTCTTTTTCAAAAGGATCACCTCGAATTTCTCGAGCGCGCCGAGATTGAACTGGTCATTCCGGTTGGCGGAGAAATAAGTGCAGATTTGCGGAAAGCATTCGGTATAAGACAAATACCAGTGAGAGGCGCCTACTCATCCGAAGAGGTTAGCCTTATTGGCTGGGAATGCGAATATTATCCATATCACTATCATGTCGCGCACAGCAACGTTATTGTCGAGGTCGATAAGAACAATAGTGTTGATATTGGCGGTGGTGTGCTTCATCGCATTCTCGTAACGCATTTACACTCATACGCGACCCCATTTATCCGTTATGATATCGGTGATCTGGGAGTTCTGACGGATGCCTGTAAGTGCGGCCATGACGGCGTTACAATCACAAATGTTCTGGGTGGAAGTAAAAATCTACTCAAACATTCCAATGGCGAGCTGACGCCGTTTTATATTAGAGCCAAAGATTTATTTAGCGTCACCCAGTTTGATGAATATCGTATCAGACAAACGACTTTAGACACCATAATTATAGAAATGTCCGGGTGTGGCGATTTGGCCGATGATAAGCGTGGCTCCCTGGTCGAGTTGATCAAAAATCATGCCGGCGATCATTTCAATGTGGAATTAAGGCTCGTCAAAGAAATTGACTGGGGGCGAAGCGTCAAGCGCCTCGGGTTTCGCAACGAATTAATATGATATGATACTCATCGATATTTAAGAGAACGGACCTCGAAGCCGCGCTCCGCCCGGCATTGCGAGATGGACCCACTTCCCATCCTCGCCACCTATCATCATACCGTCGCGAGTGATCTTGTATGCCTGACAGCAACCGCCGAGCCCGATGGATCAAGTCAGTGTTCCCTGCGACAGATGCCTATCCTGGCCGGACCGGGCAATAAAAGGAAGGGCGAGGGATCGGAAATGACGCAGTCGGCACCTTGTTCCATGTAATAGTGTCCGAAATTCCTGCCCGTGATCGCCCATATCATTGTCGATGTGTTGTGCTCCCTCGCCATTTCCATGATGCTCGGAAGGGTACGATTCGGAAGGGTCATTCCGGTGATGATTGCGAGATCAGCCTGCTTGATAAGTTCCGAATTCGCGGTATCGCCACGAACCCTCACGCCGCCGAGCTCTTGGCCCACCACATCCGGTTCCATGTCGGTCGCCGAAACTTCGAACCCGCGCGCAATAAGCGCACCGACCATCCCGGCGGTAGCGCCGATGACGTGTATACGAGGGTGGCTCCACTTGCGCTCACTAGAGCCCTTTCGCTGAAGAGCGTTTTCTGCCTCATCTGCAAACAGGCGCGACCTGAGCGCATATTTCTCGGGCAGCGTTTCACTGAGGGTCACCTCGTAGCTCGGCGCCGACGAAACGTGCCCGATGATGAGATCCACGAGTGCCGCACGATCGATGTCGTCGCGGTATCGACGGGCCCTGATGACCTCCCTGCTATCCTCTCCGACCAGATCAAAATCCGACCCCGGGAGCGGCACAGAAAGACCGCACGCAACTCCATAATTATGGGACTGCGCCAGCCGCATTGTATAGCGCGTCTTTCTTTCGCCCGGGACTTGTTGCCGAACATAGTCGATGTACCAGAACGAGGTGAGGCGGAATCGTTCCACCGAAATATGCGCCGCTCGTTCCAAGGCCCAACGCTCGGCCGCCTCGATCGCGAACCCAGACGGTTTGAGCGCCTCTCGTGGTTGCCTGAACCTCGATGGCGTGACCGCGGGGAAATTCTTCATTTCAAAACTCCTCACCGAAGCCAATTTATTGGACCTGGGTCAAAGTTGCCTGTAAGCCATCGATCGGGCACCCTGATTGCTTCGGATGGCCTACTCGCCAACGGCACGAGCTCTGCCGTTTCACCCTGATGACTTCGGCACGGCCCCATTTCTCTATAAGCGTTCGTGGTGACCGGCGTCAAAGCTGGACGGACCGGGCGATAACCCAAACGTCCGTTTTGCCGCGCTATTTGCCGGGCGGAAGTCAGCGATTTCGACGCGCGGCCGGCGGCCCTGCGCCTTTTTCCTTGACATCGCCGGCCAGGTTCTCACGTTCCGCGCAAGAGCCAGATTGAGCTTCGCGCCGACCGCGTGCCGGATGCCGCCTGGGCAGTCCCATTGCATCCCCAAGCTTGTCCCGGAAGATGGGTCAGCCCCCGGTTTTGGCATCGTCTAATCGCATTTCGACACTTCCGAAGCGGTTCGCTTGCGCTCGCCTCTCCCAATCGTACCTTGTCGGCCTGATGCCCAGCCGAACTGGCGGGAGCAGCCGGCGCGAGAGACGCTGGCACTATGCGGCACAGCGGCCAACAATGCGGCCCAAAATCGGATCGGCGAACGGGGATGCCACTGGCTCGCAGTAGGGGAGCAGCGCAGCTTCCGGTAGAGCGGACTTGAAGTTCGGCAAGCGATCGCTCTTACCGGCCCGGTTGACGTATCCAGCAGCAAGGGATTGGGAACCGCGTTCTGTCGCCGTCATAATGAAATTCCAGCCGACGCGGCGAAGCCCGTCGTGAATTGATGGGTTGAACTCGCCCTGCCGTGTTGCATCGGCAAAGACTTGATCAAAATCGATCTTCGTCTCGGATGCTGGCGCGGCTGCAAACGTCTCGAGGTCCGACCAGGCCAAGCCGGAAACGATGCAGATGCTGATGGCGATTGCAATCGAAAGCCGCTTCGGGACCATGACCATCCCCCCGATAGTTCATAAGCCACGAATAGGTCTCACCGGCTGGTTGGGAAATTCAGGTGTTGTGCTTACGCATCTGCCCATAAGCAGAAATACGTAGCGGCCGCGTGCGCACCGCGAACGCATCACCACGACGGTTGCCTCGAACATCGCATCATCCATTCCGGCTCAGGTGCCCCGTCCGTCTCACGGGGCCGTCCGGCATTCGCTTTGCGAGGCGGACCACGAGGTCGGGCCTCCGGCCACGAATGGTCAGCACCGCATCGGCCAGCGCACCTCAGCGGCGAAAATCGCCGTCGCGGTCGTCAGAACGAGAACCTGAAACCACATCGTCGATCTCCAAAAGGACCAGGGCCAGCGCCGGTCCCAGGTGGGGCCACGGCCGATCCCAAACTGCCGCCCACCAGAAAACGCGGTGGTGTGTCTCCATTAGGGTTTTGCCGATGCTGGCTGCGGCACACCGGGTCAGGAGGCGTTTTTCCCGCGTCGTGCCCGGCCCGTCCGGGCGCGTAATCCATTGCGCGCGATTGAGGACGCTGTACCGTGGCTGGGCGCCAATACGACCGTCCGGCGACCACTGGAGCCCGCCGCATGCGGTTTCCGGGCCAGGGCGCCGCCGGTGCGTCCTCATATGCCACTCGTCAGGGCGATCGCGCCGATCCCCTCGGGGAACATCCAGAGAGGATTATTTGCCGCAGACAACAGCGTAGCGAGGTCGCTGGTGCGTCAACGGCGCCCCCGCGCGCTCTGAGGCTACGAGCAACGACCTCGCCATGATTGGAAAGGTGACGGGCTTATTCTGCGCGGCGGGCCTCCCACGATCTCAGAACGTCAGTCCGCTACGGAACACCTCGACCGCATAGAACATGAGTTCGGCATCGAGGCAGCGTTTGATGTTGGCGGCCTGCCGGAAACCGTGCTGCTCGCCCACGAACAGGAAATAGCCGACGGCGTTTCCGTTGCGCCGCAACGCCTCGACCATCACCTCGGTCTGGTTTGGCGGCACCACGGCATCCTCGGAGCCCTGGAAGAAGATTACCGGCTTCGACAGCCGATCGGCGTGATAGGCCGGCGAACGCTCGCGATAGCGCGCCTCCTCTTCCGGATAAGGCCCGATCAGCCAATCGAGATAGCGCGACTCGAATTTGTGGGTGTCGCGGGCAAGCGCTGCCGCATCGCTCACGCCGTAATAGCTCGCCCCGCCTTGGAAGAAGTCGCGGAAGGTGAGTGCCGCGAGCGTGGTGTAGCCGCCGGCGCTGCCGCCGCTGATGACGACGCGGCTTAAGTCCACCAATCCCTGCTGCGCCAGGAATTTGGCGCCGTTCACGCAGTCGTCCACATCGACGACGCCCCAATTGAGTTTGAGCCGCTCGCGATATGCGCGCCCGAACCCCGTGCTGCCGCCGTAGTTGACGTCGAGCACCGCGATGCCGCGGCTGGTCCAGAACTGCGTCCCCAGGTTGAGCGTGCTCGACGCCGACGAGGTAGGGCCGCCGTGACATTTGACGAGCAGCGGCGGCCGCTCGTCCGCACCGCCGGCGTAGTCGGGATTGCGCGGCGGATAGAACAATCCGAACGCGGTCTTGCCTCCGGTGGTCGGGAATTCCACCGGCTCGACCTTGGTAACGTAATCGGCAATGCGCAGTTCGGTGCGATCGAGCAAGTCGGTCGCCTGCTTGAGGATGCGATACTGCCGGGACAGCAGGTCGAGTGTAACGATGGACGTCGGCCGATCCGAGGCGCCGCCGCGAAACACGACGCGGTCGCCGTCGGCGCGTACCGATCCGAACTCGGTGAACCCCGTCTCGATCGCCTGCAGGGATCCGCTCGCTAAATCCAATGTGGCGAGGTGCCCGAGCCCCGCCTTCGTATAGACGCATACGATCCGCCGGGCTCCCGCGAACGCGTACGTCGACATGTCGAAATTCCATTGCGGCATGCCGAACTCCGCCTGCATCGGGCAAAGCGGCCGCGTCGTCCCGGTGGCAAGCTCGTAAGCGTAGAGATTCCACCATCCGGTGCGATCGGAAACGAAGATGACCTCATCGCCGTCGGGCGACCATTCGGGCTGGAACACCGATTCCGTCACGCCGCCCGCAATGGCACGTGTGCCCGCAGGCGCGCCGTCGGCGCCGATGTCCGCGAGATAGAGCGTGGTCCCATTCCACGGCATGTTGGGATGGTCCCAGGCAAGCCACACCATACGGCTCGCGTCCGGCGACAGGCGCGCCGAGCTGAAGAAATCATGTCCACCCGCGAGCACGCGGCCGGGCGACGTACCAGGCTCGTCGAGGTCGATCGCCACGATAGTGTTCACGGGTTCGCCTTCGCCCGTGTGGTCTTCGCGCACCCCGATCCAGCGCCGCCGCCGCCAGTCGAGCACGCCATCGCTGTAGCGCAAATGGCGTTTGGAGCTCAATGGTGCGGGCGTCAAAGGTTCAGGGTCAGACTGGCCGGCGCGCTGGCGGTACAGGCGCTGATCGGCAAAATTGGAAAAGATCCAGGTCCCGCCGGCCACCAACCACGAACCGCCGCCGTATTCATGCGCGCGGGTGCGGACATTGAATCCGGCAGGCGTGATGTCCGCGGCGGCGCCGTCCGGGCCGGCGCGGACGATCACATTGCGGCCTTGCTCCCGGGGCCGCCCTTCGAGCCAGTAGATATCATCTCCGGCGAGGCGCACGTCCGACAGCATCGTAATTTCGGCCACGATGAGGTCGGACGTGATTGGCGATTTCCACGAGCCATATGGTGCAATCTTGGTCTGCGGCATTCGCTTTGCGATCCCTGTCTTCCCTTTTTACGTGCGGTGACAATAACAGCGTCAAGCGCGAAGCGGCCAGACGCCATGCCGAAATCCGGTGTGCGTTTTGCAATTTTTGGGAAACGTTCAGGTAGCCCTCACCGCTTGCCGCGAGGACGGAGCCGTTTTTCGCCAGCCCGCCCGCGGCTTCCTGCGAAACCAACCGTCTGCTACCGTCCACGCCATTCTTGCTACGACATGGATGCCCGGCAAAAAGCCGGGCATGAGAGACGGGATGACGAACCGCACGCAGAGGATTTCCCCGGACGAACTTCGCATGCTCGGCGAACTCGAACGGAAAATGCTGTGGCTGGCAAGTTGGACGATTCACTACGCCAACCATCTGCGCGAAAGCACGGACGGACTCAAGGTCGGCGGGCATCAGGCATCCTCTGCCTCGCTCGCGACCATCATGACTGTGCTCTATTTCCGAATGCTGCGGCCGCAAGATCGCGTCGCCGTAAAGCCGCATGCCTCGCCGAACTACCACGCCATCCAATACCTGCTCGGCCGGCAGACGCAGGAGAAGCTTGCGAATTTCCGCGGTTACAAGGGCGCGCAGAGCTATCCCTCCAGGACCAAGGACACTGATGACGTCGATTTTTCCACCGGCTCCGTGGGCTTGGGTGTCGCGCAGACGCTATTCTCGTCGCTGGTCCAGGATTACGTGCGGGCGCATGGCTGGGGTCTTGGCCGTCCGGAAGGTCGCATGATCGCGCTGGTCGGCGACGCCGAGCTTGACGAGGGCAACATCTTCGAGGCCATGCTGGAAGGCTGGAAGCAGGGCCTGCGCAACTGCTGGTGGATCATCGACTACAACCGGCAGAGCCTCGATGGGGTGGTGCGCGAGGGTCTGTGGGAGCGCTACGAACACTTGTTCAAGAATTTTGGCTGGGACGTCGTGATCCTGAAATACGGCTCCCTGCAGCAGGCGGCGTTCTGCGAACCGGGCGGCGAGCGCCTTCGCCAATGGATCGATACTTGCCCGAACCAACTCTATTCGGCTCTGCTGTTCCAGGGCGGCGCGTCATGGCGCAAGCGGTTGCTCGAGGACATCGGCGACCAGGGCGCGGTTAGGAAGCTGATCGACGGCCGAACCGACGAAGAGTTGGCCCGGCTGATGAGTAACCTCGGCGGCCACGATCTGCCGTCGATCGTCGAAGCGTTCGACACTATCGACCATGACCGGCCGACCTGCTTCATTGCCTACACCATCAAGGGCTTCGGTCTGCCTATGGCCGGCCATAAGGACAATCATGCCGGCCTGATGACGCCGGCGCAGATGGAGACCTTTCGCACGGCAATGGACATTCGGCCCGGACACGAGTGGGGCCGGTTCGAAGGTCTGTCGGTGCCACCGGATCGATTGCAGGCCTTTCTTGACGGCGTACCGATCGCCAAGGAGGGCACGCGCCGGCTGAAGGCGCCGCCGCTCGATGTGCCTCGCGAGTTGCCGGTCACCATCCACCCGACGATGTCCACGCAATTCGGCTTCGGCGCGCTGCTCAACGAGCTGGCGCGTGAGAAGACCCCCTTTGTGGAGCGCATCGTCACGACATCGCCTGATGTCACGGTATCCACCAACCTTGGCCCGTGGGTGAACCGCCGTGGATTGTTTGCGCGCGAGACGATGGCCGACACCTTCAGGAGCGAACGCATCCCGTCCACCTTCAATTGGGAGTTTTCGCCCAAGGGTCAGCATGTCGAACTCGGCATTGCGGAGATGAATCTGTTCGTCCTGCTTTCGGCTCTGGGACTATCGCATTCGATCAACGGCGAGCGGCTTCTGCCGATCGGCACGCTGTACGATCCGTTCATTGCGCGCGGCCTCGATGCGCTCAACTACGCCTGTTACCAGGACGCGCGCTTTATCGTGGTGGCGACGCCGTCCGGCATCACGCTCGGGCCCGAGGGTGGCGCGCATCAGTCGATTGCCCAGCCGCTGATCGGAATGGCGCAGGACGGGCTTGCTGCTTTCGAGCCGGCGTTTGTCGATGAACTCGCGGCGATCTTGAAATTTGCGTTCGACTACATCCAGAGGGATGGCGACGGCGCGGCATCCGAACGCAACTGGCTGCGCGACGAGACCGGCGGCTCAGTCTATCTGCGCCTCTCCACCCGTCCGGTGGAGCAGATCAAGCGAGCGATGACGCCCGAGCTGCGCCAGGCAATCGTCGACGGCGCCTACTGGCTGCGCGAGCCGGGGCCGAACTGTCAGGTCATCGTTGCCTATACCGGGGCGATCGCGCCCGAAGCAATCCAGGCCGTCGGACTGATGGCCGAGGACCGCCGGGACGTGGGCCTCCTCGCCATCACGTCGGCGGATCGCCTCAACGCCGGCTGGACCGCCGCGCAGCGCGCCCGTGAGCGCGGGCTCGTACATGCGCGCTCGCATATCGAATGTCTGCTCGCCGACGTGCCGACCGATAGCGGCATCGTGACGGTTCTCGATGGGCATCCGGCGACCCTCGCCTGGATCGGCGCAGTCTCCGGTCATCGCGTGCGGCCGCTCGGCGTCGAGCACTTTGGGCAAACCGGCTCTCTTGCCGATCTCTATTGGCACTACGGCATCGATGCCAACGCCATCGTCGCGGCAGCTGAGGCCATCGCGCCCGGCCGGCCGATCCGATACCTGCGGGCTTTGAGCTGAATGAAGCTACTGCATTTCAGCTCACACACGGTCGTGCGCTACGGCGCCACTGGCCTCATGCGTCGCTCCAGATATCGCCGCGAGCGGTAGCCGAGGGGCATAAGTGATTACGCCCGGTCGGGTCGAAATGATGCGGTAAATCGTAGGGAAGCACTCCCTGGCTTTCGGCCTCGAAGATTGCCTCAAACTCGGCCGTCAGCTGCCGTCAGGGGCTCTTGCTGTTCCCGGCCCTGATCTATGGTAGGATGGGACGAAATGCATCGGTGCGCTGCGCTGTCGGCTAGCGTCGACAACATCGGGAGCACAGGCGTGACATGGATCTTTAGATGCGTGCTGCCATTGGTTGCGCTGGTCGCGACCCAAATTACGTTTGCTCGCGCCGCCGAGCAAGTCGACCTGCTTTTAGCGTTGGCCATGGATGTGTCGCGCAGCATGGATCAGTCGAAGTTCACGATGCAGCGCGAGGGTTACGCAGCTGCAATATCCAATCCGCAGGTGCTCAGCGCGATTAGATCCGGTGCCCACCAGAAGATCGCGATCTGCTTCATCGATTGGTCCGGCCCGTTCGAGCAGAAGCTCGTGGTCGATTGGAGCGTCGTCGACGGAATTGATGCCGCGGTCCACCTCGGCGATCTGATCTCGAGGGCCCCGCGATCGTTCTACAATAGCACCTCGATCGGTTCCGCCATCGACTTCGCGGCCACCCAAATTGCCAGAGCGCCGTTCGAGGCTGAACGCCATGCCATCGATGTATCGGGCGACGGCACCAACAATTCCGGTCGCGACGTTCGGCTTTTCCGCAATCAGGCGGTCGCCCAGGGCATCGTCGTCAGCGGCCTTGTCATTCTGACCGACATTCAATTCGCCCAAAATCCCGCGCACACCAATCCGCCCGGGGGCATCGAGAAATACTACCATGACAACGTGATCGGGGGGCCAGGCTCGTTCGTGATGGTGGCGGAGGACTACAATTCGTTCGGCTACGCCATGGTGAAGAAGCTTATTGCCGAAATCGCAACCGGGCCCGCGGAGCTACGCTCAGCATCGGCCGAAGGATCGGCCGAAGGATCAGCATCGCCACGCCCTTAATGTTGTCTTCGAGACTTGTTTTTCCGTGCGCGTGCCGGGTGAGGCGTTGGCGGCACCAGCGAGGACACTGCAATGCTGAGGGACGACAGAAGCGGCGGCGAGGAACGGCGTAGTCTACCCCGCAACGTGTTCGGCGAGCCCCTTGTAGCCTGCTCGATCAGCCCGGTGACGGGCTTTTATCGGGATGGTTGTTGCAACACGGGGCTGGAAGACGTTGGCAGCCACACCGTCTGTGTCGTCACCACGGCCGAGTTTCTCGAATTTTCCAAATCGCGTGGCAACGATCTCTCGACGCCATTGCCGAACCACGGCTTTGCCGGCCTCAAACCCGGCGATCGCTGGTGTTTATGTGCGCCCCGTTGGCAGGAAGCACTCGAGGCCGGCCAAGCGCCCCGCGTGGTGTTGCGCGCCACTCACGAGGCGGCTTTGAGCTGCTGCTCTCTTGCCGATCTCAAGCGCCATGCGGTCGACTTGACCTGACGGCCGGCGACAACGGGCGTTCTCCGCCGTTCGGCACGTGCCGGGATCGCGCGCGGCGGAGCCGGGGATCGGCCGACAGACAACCGATGGGTTTCTTTCCTGGAGGCTTTCGGATGCCGGCCGCCGGAGTTCGCGGCATCGCCGGGCACGGCCGGCATCCGAAACCCGTCACAAATTTCGGACATTCCGGCTCAGCACAGACCATTCCTATGCGCTCTGGACTGCGGTAGGCTCGCCATGACTGAAATCCGTGACCGGGGATCACCTTGCGATGGCGCGATTTCATCGCTGGATTCGACAGCTGCCATCGCAACCTCAAATAGCATGGGGCAGGAAATGAAAACATTAGCCACCGGGTTGCTCGGGCTGTTGAGCGTGCTCGTTGCAGAGAGTTCGATCGCGCAGCAAGGCATCAACGCTCCGCCTGACACGATCTTCTACAACGGCAGGATCATTACGGTCGATTTCAGACTTTACGATTCAGCAAGCGTTTGCCGTCAGGGGCGAGCTATATGTCGCCGTGGGGACTAATGCTGCAATCCGAGCGCTCGCGGGCGAGAATACTCGTTTGGTAGATCTTCGGGGCTCCGCGGTCATCCCCGGCCTGTCGGATAACCACGATCATCTCTACAACAGCGAAAAAGTAATGCGCGGTATCGACCTGGTCGGGGCCACTTCCACCGCGGAGGTGCTCAGCCGACTTCGGGACGGGCTCGCCAAAGCGAGGACGGGTGAAACCGTTTTCGGAAGCGTCGGATGGAGAGCACCCCTCACCAAGAAGGATCTCGACCAAATCTCTACCGACGTCCCCATTGTGGCGCTGCGCGGTCGCCGGGGGGCGGCCGTGATGAACAGTGCCGCGCTGAAGAAGGCGGGGATTGCCAAGGATATGCAATCCTATATGGGCCGGGAGGTCCCGAAGGACAGCGGCGGGGAACTGACTGGGGAACTCCCTGATTTTCCCGCCGGCCTCTACGCGATCGACAAGGTGGTGCCTCTCCCCACGTCGGACGAAGAAGACCAGATGATCGCGGCGGGGCAGAGGCAGCGAAGCGCGCTGGGCATCACCAGCACCCGCGACCTGTCGAATTGGCCGCCCGGCATGCGCGCCTTCGTGCGGATGTGGCGGCAAGGACGACTGACCGTACGGGTCAGCATGGGCCTGGAGCTTCCTGATGCCAACGATCCGGCGGGTTTGGTGCGCCAGCAGGGCGTGACGCCTGGGTTCGGCGATCACTGGCTGCGCATCGATTCGGCCGGCGAGCAGCCAAACCCCCCTGGAGGCAACGCCACGCCGCAAGAATACAAGGCGCTTATGCTGGAGCTCAACCGGTTGGGGTGGCGGCATGCGCCGCACGTCGCGACCAACGAAGCCCTCGAAGCGGTTCTGCAGGCCTATGAAGCAGCCGACCGCGAGAGCCCGATCCGCGACAAACGATGGGTGGTGGAGCACATTCCCAATGTTACACCGCCGCTGATGGATAGGCTCGCCAAGTTAGGAGTTATCGTGTCGACGAACATGGCGGGATACGCCGGGAATTACGACGCCGCGGTGCGGGCGCTGGGCCAGGAACAGGCCGAACGTCAAACGCCGGTGAGGGAAATGCTCGATCACCATCTGGTGGTCGTCATCGGCAGCGATTACGCGGGACCGAATCCGGACACGGCGACTTCCAACAACCCGTTTGTTCCGCTGTATTACTACGTCTCGCGCAGGACCCGCGGCGGGAGAGTGCTCGGACCCCAAGAGAAAATCACCCGCGAGGAGGCGCTGCGCATCGCCACCTACAACAATGCCTTCGCGACTTGGGAAGAGAAGATGAAGGGCTCCATCGAACCCGGAAAGCTCGCAGATTTCCTGGTCCTTTCCGGTGATTTCATGACCATCCCCGAGGACGAGATCCTCAAGCTCCGTCCGATGGCCACTTATGTGGGAGGGCGTAAGGTGTACTCGGCGCCGGAGGCAGATGGCGCCTTCTGAACAAGCGATACCGGCACCCATCCTTTACCAGCGCCGGCGCCGCCCTGCGTTTTTCGGGCGTGATCAGCTCGAGCGTTCCGAGCGCAGCCTCGAGGCCCGCGGACCTATGAAGGCACCGGGATGCCGTTTCACCTCCAGACCGTCTTTCGCGAAACGGTGCGGCGATCGACGCAGGCCGATGCCAACGAGACGTGCGACTGGCACATCTACGCGGAGTCCGCTCGGCGGCTGATTGTCCAGGCGAGGACGCTTAATGCCGACGCAAGCCTGGGCTTGGAGTTGACCAACACGGTCTACGCTTTGGATTCGGCCACGATCGACGTGTGCCGGTCGGGATGGGCGTGGCATCCGGGCGACGGGCGTAGGCCCGGCACCGCACGGAGGAACAATTCGGCGCGATCGTTCTGGCCTGGATCGATACTGGAGCCGAATGCCCGCGAGCGACCATCCTAAATCCTTGTGCGGAACCCGCGCGGGCGCGTCGCGTTAGTCCGGATCAAAGCCGGACGATTCCATGGCAGCTGCGGCCCAGACCGACACGACGCGGCAACCGTCGGGGGGCGAATTCGTCTTCCGCGATGCCGTCCGGACCGATATTCCGGCGCGTCTCGATCGACTTCCCTGGTGCCGCTTTCACGTCCTGATTGTCGTCGCCCTGGGTGTGACATGGATCCTCGATGGCCTCGAGGTCACGATCGTCGGGGCGATCGGGCCTGTGCTGCAGGATCCGAAGACGTTGGCTTTGTCCGCGCAGCAGATCGGAGCTGCCGCCACCTCCTACGTGGTTGGAGCCGTGTGCGGCGCGCTCATCTTCGGCTGGCTCACCGACCGGTTCGGCCGGCGGTTCGTGTTCTATGTCACGCTGATCGTCTATCTGGCCGGCGTGCTGCTCTCCGCCACATCTTGGAATTTCTGGAGCTTTGCGACATTCCGGGCGATCACGGGTGTCGGGATCGGCGGCGAGTATGCCGCCATCAATTCGGCCATCGACGAATTCATACCGGCACACTATCGCGGCCGCGTCGATCTCATGGTCAATGGCAGCTTTTGGCTCGGTGCGGTCGCAGGCTCCGGCGCCTCCCTGGTGTTTCTCGACCCGACCGTCATGCCGGTCGACTGGGGCTGGCGCTTCGGGTTCGCCATCGGCGGCGTATTGGGCCTGGGCATTCTCCTGCTGCGCGGCTTCGTGCCGGAAAGCCCCCGTTGGCTGGTAACTCATGGGTGGAAGGGACAAGCCGACGCGGCCATGGACGATATCGAGCAACGCGTTCGGGCCGATAGCGGCGTCGATCTTTGGTCGACCCAGAGACTACCTGGAAGTGTATGCGCGCAAGAGCTTCGGGCTGGGACTGATCCTGTCGGCCATGCTGCGGAAATACCGCGAACGGAGCCTGCTCGCGCTGGCTTTGTTGACCGCGCAGGCCTTTCTCTTCAATGCCGTCTTTTTTTCGTATGGGCTGGTGCTCACCACATTCCACGGTGTTTCGGAGCATTCCACGGGCCTCTATTTGCTGCCGCTCGCAGCAAGCAATTTTCTCGGCCCAGTCCTGCTGGCGCCGCTGTTCGACACGGTCGGGCGCCGCAAGATGATCGCTTTTACCTATGCGGTGGCCGGACTGCTGCTGCTTGCGACTGCAATCCTGCTCGGCTTCGACGTATTTTCTCCATGGACGCAGACGATGGCCTGGATGGTGATCTTCTTCTTCGCCTCCGCGGCGGCGAGCTCGGCTTACCTGACGGTGAGCGAAATCTTTCCGTTGGAAGCACGCGCCCTCGCGATCGCGGTCTTCTATGCGCTCGGGACGGCCATCGGGGGAGTGACCGGGCCTCTGCTGTTTGGATATCTGATTGGGTCCGGCGCACTCGCTGCGGTCGCCGGCGGCTACGCCGTGGCGGCCGTGTTGATGCTGCTGGCGGCCGGGGCCGAGCTCAGATTCGGGATCGATGCGGAACGGCGGCCGCTTGAAAGCATCGCGGAGCCGCTTTCGACGGCGTGATCGTGCCGCTCCAGGGCCGGGTCGCCGAGCGAGAAGGAACGATAGCGGAAGTGTCGCATTATTTGTGCAACGGAGGATATCCCCATGGCAAGCACACCACGCCAGCGCAAGACCACCGGTCGCGTCATGCACGAGTTCACGCACGGCGAGCTCAAGAGCGGGCCAGCCGGCAAGGGCGGCAAGGTCAAGAGCCGCCGCCAGGCGATCGCCATTGCACTCAAGGAGGCCGGCGCCTCGAAGTTTGAAAGCGATAAGGTCAACGAGAGTAACCTTGCGAGGTCCGAGCGAAAGGAAGCGCGCGGAGACACCTACCAGCAGGAAAAGGAAGGCAAGTCCCATGTCGGCGCACGCGGGCGGCGGGAAAGCAGTCCCGCGATGGGCGGCGAGAACGCGACCAGGACGACTGCCCGCGGTCGAAAGCCCGCGCAGACCCGGGCTCGACGCGCCAGCAGCGCACGCACAGCTTGAGGCCCACCCTCACGCCAAACCGATTTGGTCCGGCCGGCTGGGCCGCGCTCAGCGCTTCGCGTTGCCTCGGACGATCAGAAGCGCGGCGTCCTCGGCCGCGAGCAGATCAACGAACTCAACGAGGCGATCGCCGAGTATATCCAGCTCGTGAAGGAGAGCCTCGAATACGAGCTCGAGCAACGAGCGGAGACGTTCGCCGCCGAGCCCGAAGCCGTTCGCCGCTCCGCCACCGCGCTCGTTCTTGCCGGGCGCGGAGGCTTCGACCTCGCCGCGTCTCAACTGATTGCGGACGCCACCCGGCTCGAGCTCGGCATCGTTGTCCGCGACCAGACGGCGGCGACGAGCGTATCCGCCGCGCGGAGTTCGGCCGGTTCGCTCGTCGACCTCGTCGGCAGGAAAGCGGACGAGAAGTCTCACAAGGCGGACCAGCCATCCGATGCGCCGGAGCTGCCCCATCGGCACCTCCAGTGGCTGCCGGCGCTTGAACAGTTGCGGCGACAGCAAAAATGGCACCCATACGATCTTTCGGCGCGTCGAAGACCGCTTGAGCGCCGGTATCGAAATGAGCCAAGGCCGCGAACCTCCGCGAGCGGGATGCGACTTACAGTTCGGATAGCGCGTCGTGCTCAAATGACGTGGGTCAGCATCAGGCAGCACCACCACCCCGAGAGGACCGGCATATCGCCCTCCAACCTTCAAATCAGACAGCATCGCCTTGCCGAATAACGCCGTCTCGGTAGCGAAGTTCCATCGACGGCGGCCGTGTCGATGACACGTTGGGAGCGCACACCCCGCGAGCGTGGGCCGGTCCAGAATCGTTCCAATCGCCAGAATCGTTTCAATCGAAGGAACGAACTGCCTCCGCGCGGTTTGGTTCCGCGGAGCGTCCCGCTCGCGAATATCGCAGGGCACGGCGCGCCCGCTCTCAACCGGGGCCAAAACAGGAGTATCCCAGCATGTGCGACTACAGCCTGCAACACGTAGCGAACCGCCCGGCCAAAGTCGGCGACAAGCTCGTTTCGAGCCAATTCGTGAACTCGATCACCCGCGGCTTCACGGCGGTGGGAGAACCCGGAGTGGCGGTCTGTCTGCTTCCCGGGACCGAGCTCGTGTTCGACCACAATGTCGAATGCGACCATGCGCTCGGATTCTTTCCAAACAAGAAGCTGCGCGAGAACGTGGCGCGCTTCAGGCAGATCAACCTTGACAATCCCTATGAGCATCACGACGCGCTCGAATTTCCGAGCGGCCAAGTGGTCCTGCTGACGCGGCTGTGCGCCGGCCAGCATGCCACGGTGCTTCAGCTGCCGGCTGGCGCGCACTCGGCCGAAGGGACGCATCACGGCGAGATCGCACCCGAGGTTCGGCGCGTTACGTTCGTCGAGTAGCCGGCCGACAGATGGATTTTGCCGGCCCGAACACCGAACTCGGGGCGACAACCCGTCCGGGGTGCTCCGGACGGGGCGTTATCGTGCTTTTCAGCTCTGCGACCGAGCCCGTCAGGCCAGCGCTGTCTTGTACAAGGTGACCAACTTGCCCCAGGCCCGCTCGGCGTCGGCCATGTCGTAGATCGGCTTGCCGTTTTGCAGCGGCATGTCGGCCACGCACCAGCCATGCAGGCTTCCGTACACTTCGATGTCCGCCGGCACATTTGCCGCGGCGAACGCCACCTTCAATTTGTCCTTTGCGTCGGGTTGCCGAATGTCGTCGTTCGCGGCGATCCCGAAATACATCCGCGCCTTGATCTTCGGTGCCAGCAGATGCGGGCTGTTCGGATTGTCGGTCACCAGGCCGCCGCCGTGGAAGGACGCTCCGGCGCCGATGCGATCGGCAGCCGCTGCAGCCGTTCGCACGACCAGCGCGCCGCCCATGCAATAGCCTTGGGTCCCGATCTTCTTCGTCTTGTCGACTTCCTTTTGGGCATCGAGAAATGCCACATAAGCGACAGCGTCCTTCTCTGCCGCGCCCGCGGCTTGGAGCGGACCGGTCAGCGGCGGCAGCTTCGCTGTGTCCGCTGGATTGCTAAAGTCGAAGGCGGAGGGGTTATCGAATACCGGCGCTTTCGCGGTTCGGTAAAACGGATTGGGGACGAGCACTGCGTAGCCCTCCGATGCGATCCGCCGACCGATTTGGCGCATTGCGGGACGTAGCCCGAAGGCATCCGGCCAAATGAGCACGCCAGGAAAAGTCCCTGTCGTTGGATGAATGAATGCCGCATCGCTATTTCCATCTGGCGTTTTGACCGTGACCTCGGTTTCGGTGAGTGGGCGTTCCGCGGCCTCCGCAGCCCCAGCGCCTGCCACGACCGCCAATCCGGCGGCCAGTGACACAGCACCGAATTCACGACGGGACACCGCGGTCTCTTGAGTTGTTTCGTTCGGCTTCGAGTCTTCGCTCACATCTGCCTCCATGTCTTAAGGGCGCCCCCTCGTTCGAAAGCTACGCGCACCGTCATTCTACCGCCGAACGAATGCGATGTAGAACCAGAAACGACATTGAACCGTCTGATCCGCCCCGCAGCGGCCGCTTCGGTCTCGGGCGGCGAGGAGAAGTTTTTTCCGACGGCGTCAGTATCGTCGCCACTATCCAAACAACGTTCGCCAGGGTCGGATTCAATTCGAACCGATCTGGGATCGGTATTACTGAGGAATACCTGTCTCCGCCGGCCAGGCTCGGCGGCGGTTTTTTCGCAAGATGTGAGCACGCTCAGCTGGGCACCCTACTTCTCGCTCTCGTTGTAGTCGTGCATTCCGGGGCGGCGCTGGCTGCGGCCGGGCCGGCGCTGCTACACGGAACGCATGCCAAAGCGCCCTCCCCAAGGTGCTGGAACTCGCCAAGCGCAAAAACGCAGTGATCAAGGTCACCGGCGCCTGCACGCTGTCCCGGGAGCCGTACCCGTTCAAGGATATCTGGGACCCCCTCGCTCACGTGTTCGAAGCCTGGGGTTTCGACCGCTGCCTGTGGGGCACCGACTGGATGCGCGCGTTCGCTGTCGTCGACTACAAGCAGGCCGTCGAGCCCTTCCTGAAGGCTGACCGCCTGAGCGACACTGAAAGGGCCACGTTGACGGGCGGCGCCTGCGCCAAGGCTTATGCCCGGTCGCCCAAGGCTTATGGCCGGTCGCCAAAGAAGGCTTAAGCCGGAGGCCCCACCCGGACCGACGTCTGCGTCGATCCGGGCCGTAATTTCCGCTCGAAACCTTAGGGGGCCGGCCGCTCAGGGCACGACGTCGCCGCGGCCAAAGTCGATGCGGGCGGCGGTGAAGGTACCGTCAGGCTTCTTGGTGGCTGCGGCAGCCGCGACGGCGACGCCGGGCTTGAGTTCGCTCTTGTTGGCGACCTCTAAGCGCGAGACGGGCACGCTCGGCCCGACGATGATCTTCTTGTCGCCGTCCTTGAGTTTCACGGTGAGAACGGGGCCGTCGACGCTGCTGACGGTCTGGCCGACCCCGCCGTTGGTCATCGTGCCGTTGGGGGCGCCCGGCCACCCCGGCCGATGTCCCTCGCCGTTGCCGCGCATGCTCTCGGGGAAGATGCGTAGCTCGACTGCCTTCTGGGTGCCGTCGGGCTGCGGAATCCCGCCGGTAGCAACATAGTCGCCCGGCTTGATGTCGGCGGCGGACGCCTTCACCCGGGCGACGATTAGCGCATTGTCGGCGAGCGTCAGGCTCACCGGGCCGCTGGCCGATTTGATGTACAGGGTATTGCCCTCGACCTTGTCGATAGTGCCGGCGACGCGCTGGGCCTGCTGCGCCGAGGCGGTGGAAACCGCGAATACCGTCGCAAAGGCGACAGCCGTCAAAATCCGCATTGTGCTCATGTTTGTTCTCCCATGGGGGTAACGCGCGGGCCGAGAATACACCCGCCGGCGCGGATAGCGAAGGGGCGCGCACCGGGCCCTACCCGAAGACCCCAGCCGGGGGACTATCGGCTGGGGTACTACAATCGCGACCTGTAGGCGTCAGGGGCCGGTTATGAACCGACCGCGGATGATGATCGGTGCTTTGGCGGTGGCGACCTGCGTCGCGGATTGCGCGACGGGTGCGTCCTGATGCTCTGGACGGTGAGCGGTGGTCGCCGGCGAGGGCGGGATCGCCATATTCGATGGGCTGCCGCCAAACTCCAGGCGCAGTCATTCACCTTGGAAAGCGAGGCGGTGGTCTGGGCGCCGACCTGCCGTCTTCGATGCGCTCGACCGCGCCACGAGGCCACCTCCGCCGCGGAGCAGGCTTCCAACTCCGCGTTGTGGGCATCATAGTATCACGTTTGGCACGAACTTTGCCGCGAGTGTTTCAGAACGACCTTAGAACGGATGGGAAATGTACATGCGCGTCAGGATCTCTGCGATTGTCCTCATCTGCGGTTTCGTCCTGAGCGGCCAAACGCAACCGCGCGGACCGACGGACCAGGACATGCAGCAGGGGCCGCCGTGGTGCGGGTGGATTGGTGTTCAGGTCAGTCCGATGACGCCCGCATTTGCCGACAGTCTCGGCATGGCCGAGACTTACGGTGCAATTTTTGACCAGCCTCAACCCGGAAGTCCCGCTGACCAGGCGGGAATTCAGGCGGGCGACGTGATCACCTCGATCAATGGCGCGCCCGTCGTGCGTGCCAGCGATTTTGCCACGATGATTTCCGCGATAGCGCCGAGTACGATCGTTCATCTCACCACGTATCGCGATGGCCAGATGATCGAAGTCAAGCTGATGCTCGGAGCAACCAAATGCCTGAGCGAACAGCACGGCGGCGTCCTCGTCCCGGCACGATCCTCTTGAACCACTGGGACGGCTCACCCGGTTCCTCGACGACGGCAGCATCGAGCTCGACTCCAACATCGTGTTGCCCGCGCGTTCGGGGGGACCAGGCGACCCTGTATCGAATGCGGGAGGAGGCGCCCCAGTGGTCAAGAGACGTCGTTGGCGCTGCCGCAATGGCAGACGGTGCAACCGGACCGCGACGGGCCGGGTGTTTTCTCGCAAAGGGACGCCGCTGGTCCGTGACGCCCTGTGGAAGCCGTACAATCCTCCCAGAAGACGACGCCCTTGCATGCCGCACTACCTGCTGACCTTGGCGATGCTGGGCGGTCGCCGGTTGATGTCGTCGTCATCGACGTGCCGTCGATGCTGCAGGCCCGCGTGGCTGCGGTGGTTCGGCACGACTCGACTCTTCCGTCCGGCCGCACGGTGAGCAGTACCCGCTTCGGCCCATTGCGCGCGATCTCGGTGTCGGCGTCGGCATGAAAATCCGACCTCCCATCGACTTGAATAGCTGCGGACTAAAGCGCGGGACGAAGAGTAACTGGGCAGCATTGTAGACCTTCTACTGAGCTTTAGGACCGTGCCGAATCTGCAACACTTGTGAAAAAAGCATGCGGGAGCGTTGATCTCCCACTTTCACCATCGAACAATGCTTTGGTTTTTAGAATTCTTTAGGACTGAGTTGGCGTTACTTTTCCCCCAAGCCCCTCACCGAGGTGCGCCGATCGGAAGAGCCCGCCGGGGGGCATTAAACTGGGGCATGGCATGACAAATCAATCCACGACGGTGCAATCCACCGAGGCGATCCGGCGATGGCGGCTTCCTGCCATTGTGACGCTCGCGGCTACGGCGGCTCTGACCGCTGCGCCGCCCGCCGACGCCGTGGTCCGTCAGGCGCGTCCCGCGCACTCCACCGAGGCGGCGGCCCCGCGTGACGCAGGTGAGCCGCTCATGGCGATCGTGTCGATCAAGAGCCAGCACGTGACCATCTACGACGCCGAGGGCTGGATCCTGCGCGCGCCAGTATCGAGCGGGACTACGGGACGCGAGACGCCAGCCGGGGTCTTCAGCGTCGTGCAGAAGGACAAGGACCACCACTCGAACCTCTATGACGATGCATGGATGCCGAACATGCTGCGCATCACATGGTCGGGCATCGCGCTGCACGGCGGTCCGCTGCCCGGATATGCAGCCTCGCACGGCTGCGTGCGCATGCCTTATGATTTTGCGGAGAAGCTGTTCGACAAGGTATCGATCGGCATGCGCGTCATCATCGCGCCGAACGACGCGGAGCCGGTCGAGTTTTCCAATCCGGCGCTGTTCATGCCGAAGTCGGAGGCCATCGCGGCGGCCCCGGCGCGGGCCGAAACGCTCTCCCGCGAGGCCCACGAGGCCACCAAGATGGCCCTTGAGGCGAAGAGCGCCGCCGCAGTAGCGGCACGCGAGGCGGCGCCGCTCATGGCGTCGCTGCGCAAGCTGAAAGGGCTCAAGACTGACGCCGACGCCGCCCTTGCGCTCGCCGAGAAGGTGCTCGCCGCTGCCAAGACGGACCAAGCCGAGGCGCGGGCCGAGGAACTGAAGCAGAAGGCCGCCGCCAAGGTCGCCGAGCTGCAGACCCAGTTGGACACTGTCGAGGCGAACGCGAAGTCGAAGCTCGACGCGGCGGCGGCGGCCCAAGATGCCGCTAAGGCGGCCGAGGCCAGGCAAGCGGACGCCGCTAAGGCAGCACGCGAGGCAAAGCTTGTGCTCGAGCCGGTCTCGGTCTTCATCAGCCGCACGACGCAGCGGCTCTATGTGCGGCACGGCTTCGAGGCGACCCTGGAGGTCCCGGTTACGATCCGTGACCAGGATAAGCCGATCGGCACGCATGTGTTCACGGCGGTGGCGCGTACCGACCGAGGCCTGCGCTGGACCGCGGTCACGATCGACAGCGGGGACAACGCCCAGGCTGCGCTCGACCGCATCAGCATCCCGCAAGATGTGCTCGATCGCATCGCGCCCACCGCATTGCCGCGATCCTCCCTCATCATCTCGGACGAGCCGCTGAACCGCGAGACTAACTATCACACGGAGTTTGTGGTGGCGCTGCACAACCAGCCACAGGGCGGCCTCGCGATGCGCCGGGCCCCGACCGATGTACGCGTCGCGCGCGGTAACGCCGGGGGCTACTACGGATTTACGCGCTGGCTCGGCGGCCAGTACTACGATCAGCGGCAGGGCAGCCAGTACCAGCGGCGACAGGGCTGGTGGTGGTGAAGACGCGCCATGTCGCGAAATAGGTCGCATGGCGTGCAGAGAAATGCGTTGGCGGCCCGCCCCAATTCCGCGCTGAGCACGTCGGGACTTCGGACGACCGCAAGCCGCTTCCAAAATGCGAGAAAAACGTTTGAATTTTCACGCAGGCCCAACGACCGCAGCAATGTTTATTTCACTTTCAGCTCTTCACAGAGCATCAGATAGTCGAGAAGCCCTCACAACGGTTCTCATGGTCCGCAACAACGCGGCAATCTTCCGCCGGGATTCAAACGTCTCGAAGGGCCGTCATCCGAAGCCCTTCACAATGGCCGGGGCTGACGGGGCCGCGATTGACGTCACGCCACGCGGCGCCATGGTCGCGGAAGCCGTCCACGACCTCGTCCGTGCCGCCTGCTCCTGCGGGAGCAGGTTCGCTCTTCGACCCCATCCGGACATTGGCCGCCAAAATTGCTGTACTGCACGACGCGGATATCATCCAATGTAGGTACGCAAGCTTTCGGCGGCACAATTTGGGCATTCTGCCGAAGCTTCCATCTGTGACCGCGTTGAGCGATGATATCGCGCTCAGGGAGGGAGGCCGGTGAACCGTACCTTTAAACCAGCCATCGCCACGCTCGTCAGCGCTATCGTGATAGCGCTCGCGATCGCTTACGTTCCGGACTTGCGCGTCAAGACTATGCTCACGTTTCGGCGTGCCGCGAGCTTCGTTGGGTTAGTAGACCCGGATCCTGTGGAAAAAGGTCGGAACGCGGCTCAACGCGGCGACTTTGCCATCGCCTTTGAACGCTTGCGCGCTCTTGCCGAGCAGGGCGATGCCGCCGCTCAAAACAAGCTTGGAATGGCATACGAACTCGGCGACGACGACGTTCCGCAGCTATATGCGATCGCGGCGACCTGGTACCGAAAGGCGGCCGACCAAGGTGATGCCAGAGCTCAGAATAATCTTGGGGAGATGTATGAGAAAGGCAAAGGTGTTCAGCAGGACTACGCGGCTGCGGTGAGTTGGTACCGAAAGGCGGCCGACCAAGGTAACATTGTGGCTCAGAACAATCTGGGGGAGATGTATGAAAGAAGCGAGGGCGTCCCGCAGGATTATGCGACAGCGCTGAGTTGGTACCGAAAGGCGGCCGACCAGGGGAGCCACGTCGGTCAGAACCATCTTGGGAAGATGTATGAAGAAGGCAAAGGTGTCGAACAAGATTACGTGATTGCGATGAGTTGGTACCGAAAGGCGGCCGACGAGGGGAGTGCCTATGCTCAAAATATTCTTGGCGACATGTACAGAGAAGGGACTGGCGTCCCCCAGGATTACGAAACCGCTGTAAGCTGGTACCGAAAGGCGGCTGATGGAGGCGACGATCGCGCCCAGCGTCTTCTCGGAATCATGTATGAGGAAGGCAAAGGTGTTTCTCAGGACCCGGTCATCGCTCTCCAATGGTTCAACTTGGCTGCGGGCCAAGGAAACGAATTTGATGCAGAAATTCGGGAGTCGTTCGCTCAAAAGATGACCCCGGCGCAGATCGAGGAAGCACGGACACTTGCGATGAATTGGTATCGAAGGGCCGCCGATCGGGGCAATTCCGACGCCCAGTTCAATCTGGCCTTACTCTACGACAAAGGGCAAGGCGTGCCGCGAGATTACACAACAGCGATGAGTTTGTATCGAAAGGCAGCCGACCAAGGTGACGCCAGGGCTCAGAATAATCTTGCGGAAATGTATGAGAAAGGCAAAGGCGTCCCGCAAGATTACGTGACCGCGCTGAGTTGGTACAGAAAGGCGGCCAACAAAGGGAATTCCGATGCCCAATCGAATCTCGGCTACATGTACGAACGCGGCAAAGGCGTAGCGCAGGATTACGCGGCCGGTATCATCTGGTATCGAGCGGCGGCGGATCGAAGAAACGCCAGGGCGGAATTGTATCTCGGCAGGTTATACGCCAACGGTCGAGGCGTTCCCCAAGATTACGCGACCGCGGCAGGTTGGTATTTATGGGCGGCCGACAGCGGCAATTCAGACGCCCAGCGGCTTCTCGGCGAAATGTATGTCAAGGGTCAGGGTGTGCCACAAAACTTCGTCATCGCTCACCAGTGGTTAAACTTGGCGGCAGCAAACGGCGCAGAGGGGGCAGTAGAACTTCGGGATGAGTTGGCCGCGAAAATGAGTGCGGCAGAAATAACAGAGGCGCAGAGGCTCGCCCGCGATTGGAAGCCAGTAAAGTGGTGATAGCTGCATCCCGGATATTGCGTATTGGCCTCATGAAAATCAGTTTTCGGGCTGAAGTTTGTCACGTCGATGACGAGCGTATTGCCCTCCCAATGGCCGCGCGAGTCGCCATACCATTGGCGGATGTTGGCCGGCAAATGCGGGCTGCCGTTCATGACGATGTTTCGCTGCCATCCCTGCCCCTGGCCCACGTCGTAGAACATCGAGATGCCGCTGGGGGTCTGGACGATCCGGCGGAAGCTGCCGCCAAACGGGGTTCCAAATTCGGGCAGCCCGCCAGTCAAACAGCGGTCCGCCAATGCGCCGTCCTCCGGACCATCGAGCTTGATGCGCCCAAGATCAATCGTGTTGTAGCGAGGTGGAGGTTCCGCGCGTCGCGATTTGCGATCGGCGGCGGCCGCCTTTTGAGCCTCCGGCGTCAGCGGCGGAATCCGGCCATTGGGTGGATCGACAATCAGCGACGTGCGCGCCCCAGTGTGCTTCGTGGATAGGAACACCGCGAAACTGTAAGCGCCGGCGACGTCGGCCTCCGTCCCGCGCTCCCCACGCTCGTCGCGGTCGAGCAGCGCCCTTCGCTCTTTATCCAATTCGGCTCGTCGTGCCTGGGTGAGAAATTCCTGGTTCTCATACTCGGCGGAGCGCTGTAAGGGAGTATCAAATTCATCGGTCCAAATGCCCTGCAAGTCCGGTTCGCCCCAAGGCGTTTTCAGTGTTGAGGCTGCCGCTATGGCAGAAGCCTCTGGAGCTTGAGCGCACGCCGGCGTGATGCACACTGAAATCACGGCGCCAACGCCCGCCACAACAATGGCGCCCGTTGTTATTGAGCCTGAAAAGCGACCGCGCATGTTGGTCTCCTCCCCAATGTTACCTTGTGTGCCTGTAGGCCGGTGATAAAGCCTCGTGATTTTTGAGGAAGGCTGACCCGCCGTGGGCACCGACGCTGCCGTTAATTGACAAGACTTCGGCACATCCCGTTGGCAGTTCGTGATTGAACCTTACACCAATTTCCCTCGCCTCCGAAAGAGGTGCGCGGTGTCCGCACCACCCCAACAACCGGCCGCCAACTCGGGCGACCGCGCCAGAGCCACAAGGGGTGAGGGGGGATCGGCACGGGAAGCTCGACGCGGACCAACTGGCCCCGGCGCCACGCGCGTGAACACCTGGATCAGCGACTTGCGCACCACCTTTGCGTTAGGGGTGGATGCTCCGACGATGACTCGCCTGGGTGGCATGATGAAGTCGGTCGTCCAAGGGCGATGGATCGGAGCGGCGTCCGGATCGATCCCAATGCCGAGATCGTGACCGCGTATTGCTCGGCCTCTCGGGGATCAAGCAGATGCCCCGCCTATGCAGCGGGTGCAGGGTATCTCACATTATGTCTCGGCATCCCACGGCGGCGTGCGAGCGCAATGGAATCATGGGCGCCGGGAACGTAACAGAATTTCTCAACGGTGGCCGCCGCCACAGGCCCAACCGGAGGGAAGTCGCAGCCCGCCGTCAAGGGTCTACGGCGTTCCCCGGCGGTGGCAACATCGGGTCGAACTCAGAGCGTTCTGACGACCCGAAATCCGGTGAAGCTGCGCCGCAGCGTCGGTGCGATTCCGTCGCGATAGGCCGAGCGAAGGTTTGCCGGTCGATAGCCCCATGCGCCACCGCGTTAGATGCGTGTCGTGCACCACGGCTGACCGAGCCGGGTAGCTATTTGGGCCTCCGCCTCCACTGTGGCACCAGGGCAACAAGGGGCAACGGTATCGCACGCCGATCGTTTTTTACACATCCGTGAATTCCGAGTTGTCGCCCGAACCAGAGAAAGGGGCTCGCGTTACGCTTCCTTGAGGTGATCAACATTCGCCCATATATGCTATTCGGAGGTGTCAGCCATGTCCGCCCCTGGTATTGTGTTGCCTCGGCCGTCATGGCGGCCCCTTATTCTGCTTTTCGCGCTTATGTCCGGCGGGGGCCGTTGTTTGCACAACCGGTTCCGTCGCAAGTTTCGCCCCAATCACCAGCTCCGTCCGGAACATTTCAGGCCAGGATCGACGCGGCCGCCCGTGCACTTCGCGAAAGCAATCCGCAATTCAAGAACCTTTCTCCAGAATATGTTCAGGGGCTCGCGGAATTCGTGTCCGGCAACATGCTGTTCGTGCTGCTTCACGAACTGGCTCATGCAGCCATCACCCAAATGGGGCTGCCGGTGCTGGGCAAGATGGAAGACGCGGCCAATTCCTTTGCCGCCCTGAGGCTGATCAGGGTGGGCTCCGATTTTTCGCGTCGCGTGCTGACCGATGCGGCAGAGGGCTGGTTCATGGAGGACCGTCGCGACCGAAAGATAGGAGACAAGGTCGCCTATTATGACGAACACGGCCTCGATCAGCAGCGCGCCTATGAAATCGTATGCTTGGTGGTCGGTTCCGACGAGGACAAGTTCAAAGATCTCGCCAAGGAGACCAAGTTGCCGGAGGAGCGTCAGGACAGCTGTGCCGGGGATTACAGCAATGCCGCGTATTCCTGGGATCTGGTGCTCAAGCCGCATCGGCGCGCCCCCGATCAGCCGAAAACCAAGATCGATGTGGTCTATGGCCCGGCCGAGGGCAGGACTGCGACCGCCCGGGAAGTGGCGCGCTCGATCCGGTTGTTGGAGACGGTGGCCGAGCACGCGGCGGACGACTTCGTGTGGCCGGCTCCGTTCACATTGGAAATGCAGAGCTGCGGCCACCCCAATGCCCGCTGGTATCTTCCGACCCACAAGCTCACTGTGTGTTACGAACTCTCCCGCGACTTCGCGGAGCTCTATCGTGACTATGGCGACGTGCGGGCGGACGGCACGAGGACAGCAGACAACTCGGAGCGAAAAAGCATCGGCGCGACGCCATTCAAAGCAACCCACCAGCAAATCCATCGCAAACGCAAGGCCAGCCGCTGAGCTTCACCTCCGCCAGGATCGCGGCCGCCCAATAGCCGCACCTGAGCGACGTGGCGGCGCTGGGCGGTCATTGAGCGCTGGGCCTCCGGCGCATGGGCTCGACCGGCGCCGCACCGACGAACCCCCCCGGAGGACCGGGTGGCATCGATCGCGATAACCTTCTTCACGGTAGCGGTTGGCTTCGCGACCGATCGTCCTTGGCGGCTATGCAGCCGCTCGCCTCGTTGGGCCATGACGTGCGGCTCCGGCGGCCTCGTAGGAGCGGCCGAGCCGTCGAGGCTACCGACCACCATCATCCGCCGACCGTCGCCCGAGATCCGTGATCACGAAGCGCACAACGCCGAATGATCGGCCTCGCCAATTCGGAACCGCCCTCGCTTGGCTGGCCTCGCGCCGAGGGCTCATGGGCGGCCTTGCCGTGGCTTCGCCCTCGCCAACGCCGGCCATGACACACGGTCCTTGCAAGCGTATCTCGGCCATCGCAACATTCAGCATTCAGCACACGGTCCGGTACACCGAGCTAGCGCCGGACCGGTTCAAGGATTTCTGGCGGTAGCCGACATGGCAATCAGTGAGCGTGAACTCGAAGCCGCCCGCACCGCCCGCGCGGTCCGTACAGCGCGCGCCGATGCGCGGCCGAGTGAGCTTGCGCCTATCATTACCGACGCACAGGCGAGCGGCGCGACGACGTTGCAGGCCATTGCAGCGGAACCGTTTCGGCGGCGATCTGCGCGAGGCGGTCGTGCTCGGCATTCAGGCGGTCGGTCACATGCAGAGGGCTGGCAAGAGGGGTGGCTGGAAGCACGGTCACGGTGGCGTCCAGGGCTTCATCGAGTGGCTGGCACTGCATGAGCCGAAGACGGCCGCGGCATTGTTCGCCCGCGTACTGCCGTACTTCATCAACGTCGGCATGGAGGTGCCAGACGTGATGTCAGAAGCCGAGATGGAGGCGAAGCTCACCGAGCTAGGCCTACCGCTCGGGCTGATCGAGCACATGCAGACGGCGCCGGCACCGCTCGACCTGGACTAAGACCCGGACCCGTACGGGATGGACGCCGAGGCGGCAAAGGACGTACCAGATGTCGCGGCAGAGTGAAGGGCACTGTTGTAGGAGCCGCTCAAGCCGCTTGCTCCGGCGAGCCACGACTGTTCCTCAGCTTCTCGAACATGCTGTTCACATGCGTCGACGCTTTGTCTTGATCGCGCTCGTTCAACAGCGGGAGCCAATGATCACACCCGACCTTGAATTCCGTAGGCCCGAGGGTCGTCACCCTCGAATAGCGCAGTCGCAGGCTCAATACCGGCGATCTCGCACGCCCTGTCGCGATTGCGGCCGTCGATTAGACACCGTCTTTGTCGACGACGATCGCGTGAATAAGACCGTTCGCCTTGATATCCGCGGCGAGGTTGGCCAGTTCCTCGTCGGTCATCATCGGGAACAGATCGGCGATCGGGTGGACCGGCCGCGTCATCGTCGCCTCCCGCCCTTCGGAGACGACAGGCCGTCTGCAATCATTCGGCGCAGCTTTTCCCTCGCGACATAAGCGAAGGTGTGGCCGTCAATGCCGATGTGGGGGCGCGGCTTCCGGCAGTGCGGACGGCCGCCCCTATCGCTGGATTTCGTTTCTCTCGACATTGCTGCAATTCTCCCGGTTGTTGCCACCGTGGTAACCTTTTCCCGGGATGTGCAGCAGTCGGCGGTGGTCCGCCCTTACCTTGGACCTTCGCTGGGGGCTTCTCGACATGCTGCATTTCCCGGTTGCCACCGAAGTGTTGGCCGGGGGTGCAGCAGTGCGTAGAGTTGGTTTGCAAAACTCCGCATATGGTCTATTTGGGACAATGCAAACGGTTTTGCAATCCCTTTGTCGCCGCCGCCGTCAAACTGATGCGCAGTGGCTTCGGGCGCCGGTTCGGTAGCGCGCGGGTCTGCTATATGAGGCTGTTTCCGGCCAACCGGACGCCGATTTGAAACGCGCCTGCAACTCCGTGCTCCAAAATGTGGAGCTCCGATCGGGTACGGATCGATCCCATGAATTCAGGCGAGTCTGTACCAACAAACCTGCGGAATCTGCCAAAAATGCAGTGTTGCATTAAATTGGATGATTCCGATGCGCGGGCGGCTTGATATCGTACAGGCCGCCATGCCCTCCGGCGAGCGTGGACGGACGGCGCTTTTCCCGTCCTCGACCCCAGGGGCTCAGGTGCCTGTTTTCGATGACCAGCCCTCCAGCCCCAGCAAATAAATGTCTCTGTTTTGGTCCATTTAAGTTGCGCCGCGCAACTGAAATCCCAGATACATCCTGACTACGGCGCTTGAAAGAGGACGCCATGAAAACCAAGCATTTCACCTATAGGGTTCCACCCTGTACCGAGAAAGCCATCCGCCTTCCGCCGCCGGCGATAGACGTTAGGGAAAAGTCGCCCGTTGAGAAGTAT
Source organism: uncultured Alphaproteobacteria bacterium (assembly GCA_963795865.1). Taxonomy (GTDB): domain Bacteria; phylum Pseudomonadota; class Alphaproteobacteria; order Rhizobiales; family Xanthobacteraceae; genus JAJPKK01. Next base: position 3,737 of record CAWCJX010000019.1, on the reverse strand, counting down.
CGGCGCAACATTGTCGAATTCGAAACCACCCCCGATGAGCGCCGCATCCTCGATGCCGCGCGTTTGGCCTCGGACACCTTGAGGCGCACCTTCGATAAGTGGGTGACGATGGGCCGTGGCCTGCAGTTGCTCCGCAAGAAGGCCGATCAGATCGGCACCCGCAATGCCTTCAACGATCTGCGCGACCAGCACGGGTTCGGCGAGAGGTTCTACAACAAAACATTGGTCTCCAAGCTACTCCGGGTGATGGACGAGTTGGAGGCCGTCGAGAAATGGCGCGCCACGTTGACCGAAAAGCAGCGATTTGAGTGGGCGTCGCCGGACGCTATCATCAGGCACTGCCCGGTGTTCAACCCGCCGCCGGCCGCCGACGCAAAGCGCAAGACCGTCGGCCTACGCCAAGCTTGAACAGACCAATGAGGATCTCGCCCGCGAACTGGATGCAGCCAAGGCGTACATCGCCGAGCTGGAGGCGGCACAGCCGGACCAGGGAAGCCTATTCGGTCTCGATCTCAAGAACGACAAACCCGACAACATCGCCGAGGCGATCATCGGCAACGTCGACCTTGGCCGGGCCGAGAAGATCGCTCGTGCGATTCTGAAGGCGATCAGGGCCAAGAGCCAGAAGCCGGCGGGAGAGCGATTATCACCTACCGACGTCTGACTTCCACGGCGGGCTCATACCATCGCGAGTTCGAGCCCTACTTCTATCTGTCCGCTTCCAGTCCAGACTCAGGCGCATGCATCGTCGGTTCGATCTGAGCGGCCTGTGTATAATATACAGCGGCGGCGCGGTTCTCTCCGATCCATTATCGGCGCGCCTTCGCGGCGGCGAGGCCCGCCTTGGTTGCGAGGATAGTTATGTCCAGAAAACAAGATACGGCCTCCAGGCGCGGGGCGGATGAGATCGTCGAGGAGATCGTCGATCATCTGCGACCGTGGAAAAGTCACAAGTCCGTTGCTGCGATCACGGCTGCCGTGAATCATGAGCTAGAGGTGCTCCTCAAGCTCGCTCCGCTGCAGGCGAAGCTTTTTGACCGGGCGCGGAATTGGGCGCATGCCAAGAAGCTCGACCGTGCGCTCAGCGAGGTCGAGAGGCTACTGGCATCAGCTCCGGGCGCGCTGGCGTGGTTTTTGTTTAACCCTCTACCGCCGCTGACGCTTACAGAGGATGGCGGGTCGGTGGAGGTCACGCAGTCGATTGAGGACATCGAACTCGCATATCGCGCACGTGCGGACTCCTTCGGCGCCGAACTGAAACGGTTGCGCAACGTCTGCGCTCGCGCCGTCGATCCCGGGTTTGCGTCTCATCCGAATTATGATCATGCCAAGCACCTGTGCGCTTGGCATGCTCTCGGTCTAATGCGGGAACTGTCGGACCGGAAAATCACGGGGACGAAGGATTTAGCATTCCGGGTCGTCACGGGTCTGCTATATGAGGCTGTTTCCGGGCAACCAGACGCCGATTTGAAACGCGCCTGCGACTCCGTGCTCCAAAATGTGGACATCCGATCAGGTACGGATTGATCCCATAAATTCAGGCGAGTTTGTACCAACAAAACTGCGGAATCTGCCAAAATTGCAGTGTTGCATTTAAATTGGATGATTTCGATGCGCATTCCTTCTATCTTCAAGAAAACCGATGTGACACCGGCTGGCCTTGGGGTTGCCCGGTCGAAATGTTCGCCCTCGATGAAATAGCAAAAGGGGCGGACGGACGTGAGAAATCCTGGCCACATGCCGGCGCGAAGCGAGGTCGGCGATGATACGCCGCTGCGCCTGGCCGTGGCAGCGGTTTTGGCGTACCCGGACGGCTCGATGACGGCCAGCGGATTACGGCGTGAAGCGGCGAGGGGACGCCTTGTCATTGAGCGCACGGCGGGCAAAGACTACACCACGCTCGCCGCGATCGAGAAAATGAGGGCACTATGTCGCGTCCAGGGAAAGGTGTCCGTCCCTGGCTTGGACCCGAGAAGCGGAACCCCGAGGGCACGCTCCGAGAGCGGGCCGTCCGGGTCATCCGAGACGGGCCGAGCAAAATCAGCACGGGCTGCCCTCCAGAAGATCGCGCGGGCGCCGAGCGCGCGCTTGGCGAGCAGTACGCCGACAAATACAAGTCAAACCGTGCCCGCGGCCGTCATCCCTCTGAAATCCTGATCGCCGACGATCTATGCCTTCACCACCTTCGAACCGGCCACCAGGATGCACCCAGCGGCGTCGACCCCTGACCTCGCGGTAATCCAGTTCTTTTGCTGGGCAGGGCTTGCGGTTTCGAGGTCTCGCGATACATGTGGGTAGTTATCAGTAGACGCGCCGCACGGCCATTCCGAGCGGTGGCACCAACCGACCCACTCCAAACGGGCAGCGGTGGTCCAGGGATACGCCGATGGTCAAATGACCACTGGAAACTAATAGACGGAGACACCCCCACCCCCGTGTCTTCAGCCTGCTGCTGCCCCCCGCGTGCATCCGTGCGCGAGAAAACTCTATCGCCGTGCTCCGCAATGGGCAGAGCGTGGGCTGAAAGTTCGAGGCGATTCGCCGAGGTTTATGCGGAGACGTTGTTGAGCGCGCGGCGGGCACCACGCTCGCTGCGATCGAGGAAATGAGGGCACTATGTCGCGTCCAGGGAAAGGCGCTCGCCTGTGGCTCCGCCCCGAGAAGCGGAACCCCGACGGAACGCTCCGAGAACGGGCGGTGTGGGTCATCCGAGACGGACCGCGCAAAATCAGCACGGGCCGCCCTCCACAAGATCGCGCCGGCGCCGAGCGCGCGCTTGGCGAGCACCTCGCCGACAAATACAAGCCAAATCGTGCCGGCGGCCGTCATCCCTCTGAAATCCTGATCGCCGACGTCCTGGCGATCTACCTGACCGATATCGCTCCACGGCATGCGCGCGAAGACGAAACGAGGCAGCGGGTGCTAACGCTTGACGCTTGGTGGGCGGAGAAGACGCTCGCCGAGGTAAACGGCACCAACTGCCGAGCCTATGTCGAGCACCGCACCCGACAGGCCTGGAAGGCCGCAAGGCCGGAAAAGACCGGAACGGCGCCGCGCATGGTGACGGCGGCTGCGGCGCGGCGCGAGCTCGAAGATCTGCGCGCCGCGATCAATCATCACCGCCGCGAAGGCTTGTGCTCGGAGATCGTGTCGGTCGTGCTCCCACCGCGCGCCGATGCACGCGAGCGATGGCTCACCCGGTCAGAAGCGGCTCGACTGCTTTGGGCCGCCTGGCGGGCCCGGCAGGTCATGCGGGACAAGGCCACGCTGCGGGCGGTCGGCCGCCACGTCGCCCGATTTATTCTTGTCGGCCTCTATACCGGCACGCGGTCGGCGGCGATCTGTGGTGCGGCGCTGATGCCGACGGTGGGTCGCGGCCATGTCGACCTCGAACAGGGCGTATTCTATCGCCGCGCCGTCGGCCGCCGGCAGACCAAGAAGCGGCAGCCGCCGGTCAAGCTGCCGCCGCGCTTGCTTGCCCACATGCGCCGCTGGGCCGCCCATGGCCTCGCCAGGAAGACCGTGGTCGAGTGGAATGGGAAGCCGGTGGACAGCGTGCGCAAGGGTTTTGCAGCGGCTGTGGAGGCCGCTGGGCTCGGTGCCGACGTGACACCGCACATCCTGCGGCACACCTGCGCTACATGGCTGATGCAGGGAGGTGTCAACTTGTGGGACGCGGCCGGCTTCCTGGGCATGACGGTGCAGCAGCTCGAAGCCACCTATGGGCATCACCATCC